>CABRZT010000001.1:0-174748 GCA_902475595.1 uncultured Collinsella sp.
GAATCCTATACGCCGCACCATTTGAGATTAAAGCTCCCGGCAACGGGGGCTTTTCTTTTATGTCGCCGCTGCATGGATTCGAACCTCGGTCGAGGCGCGAGCGTGAAGCGGACGATTTCCTGTCGACTCGTGTAAGATTCCGAGTAGGTGTCGCGGCCCATCCGCGACCACTCCTTCTCTCAACGACCGATCAGGGTGATACTTCGTGGCAGAGCGTCCGACATACAAGCTCAGGTTTCTCGATCCCAAGAAGCGCTTTCCGGCGATGCCCGAGCAGCCTGCGGGACGCTCATATGGCGTGGTCTGGAAACTCTTTGGCGAGGACCAGCATGAATCTTGTTATGTCGTCGAATTCGTTGGCAAAAGTCATGTGTCGCTTTTGGGCTACGTAAGCGTTTCGGGTGAGGTGTACAAGGTGGACCGCCCCGTTAGCGAGGCTCCGCTGCCCAACGATCCCGACATGGAACTGGTCCTTGACGAGTCGGATTCCAGTATTGGTGAGATTATGGTAAGGGAAGCCAGCGGTGCAATGCGTACGTGCGCGCGAACCGTCGGCTCTCCCGAAGGCCCCATGCGCGAGCAGTCCGATCACGATACATGGAATTCGGCCCGCTCCCTTCCTTACGGCGAGTTCATGGCATCGATGTTCCTGCGCTACGTGATATTTGCCAACTCCGAAAGCGCTGTTGCGAACACGGCGGACGCCGACGGTCTCGATGCGGACATGCAAAACGTTGTCGACAAGATCAAGCTCGTAAAGTTGCCCGAGCCGGTCGAGGTGTTTTTGGGCTTTAACACGGCACCGCTACCTGACGCTATCGAGACGCTGCTCTACCGCGTTGACCATGCCGAGAATCCGAGCGGTATCGAGCGTTATGCCGCCGCCCTTATGAGCGAGGTCGACTTGCCCCGTCTGCGCACCATTGCCGCCAAGTCCGAAATGAGCCTAGCGCGCATCGACCGGTCAAAGCTGTTTTATCTCAATTTTGATCGTAGCCTGCTGGACCAGGGCGAGATTGACATGCTGCTTGCCATCGAGTGCCGTCTCAACCGCCTCTCCGGCATCCTCGAGCGCATCGGGGCCGGATTGGCCCCTGCGGCATCCTCGCCGAGCCTTGAGGGCTGCGCGCTCTTTGATGCGTGGCATATCGCCAAGACGACCAACGATGTTCCCCGACTGCTCGATACGGCCTCGAGCGATAACCCGTGGGGCAAACCGGGTACGGTGGCTTGCCAGCCGGGCGGTGAGTGGGATGTGCGTACCCGCTTCGCGCGTATTGTCGAGGCGCTCAACGTGGTCACGCGGCTCGACTATACCTATCGGGCAAACGTTGCCGAGGGGATTATGCTCGTTCGGTTTGGGCACTCTGTCGTGAATGCCATGCCGCAACGTGAATACGACGCTCAAGATGACGCCTGGCGCGAGCTGGAAGAGGACACGCGTGCGATCTGGGCCGCGGAGCACGATGCGCGCGTGGCACTCACGCTTGCGGCAGCGTGTTTTGCCGCGGGCACCTGCATCACGCGCTGCTATGTGCAGATTGCTGCTCCCGACAGTGAGCAGGGCGAGCGCGTTGTCGCAACGTATTTCTTTGGGCGCGCGGCCTATCTGGCCGATTGCGTGCCTGTCGCCAAGGATCTTGAGAGCATGGACATGGACGATATGCCGTGCAAGCGTGTGCTTGAGGCGTATGAGTCAACCGCTCCGGAGACGATTGAGCCTGCGGAGGTTCATGCTCGTCCGCGTGATGACCATCGCACACTGCCGCCGGCGCTGCGCGATCTGCTGCTCGCCGATAAGGCTGACGAGTTGGAGGTCATGGAAGAGGACGATGACCCATACGTGGCCCGTGTTGTTGAATTGCGCGAGCAGGCAAAAGTCGACCGTACAGGTGCTTTTGAAGGCTTTTCCCGTCTTGTCGAGGAGTTGGAGGCTAAGTGCGCCGTCGCCGAGCTTTTGGCGACAGGTCCGGTTCAAACGCAGTTTTGCGATAACCAGCTGGTGCGCATGGTGCTACCGGTGTTGGAAGAAGACCGCTCTGTGCGAATCCTTCGTGCGCCCGATGCGCTGTACTTTGCCCAGCACGAGATCTGCAGCTTTTACGCCGAGCAAGAGGACTTTGAACGAGCGCTGCCCGAGGTGCGCCATCTTTACGATCTGGCGCGCTCGTCCATGCAATCGCACTTTGCGCTCATCAACGTGCTTGCGCGTCTGGAGCGCTTTGACGAGATTATCGAGGTGGCGCGCCACGGCCTACGTATTGCCAGCGATCGTTCTGCAATCGGCTACCTGTTCTATCGCTTGGCGTTTGCCTATTGGAATTGCGATCAGCTCGACCTGGCGCTGGCTTGTTACCGTCTCGTGCCGCGCGGCGAGGAGTCGGGCAGTAGCGCGCTGGAAGAAATGCAGGGCCTTATGAACGAGATGGGCGTTAGCGAGCCTCCGACGTTCGAGGAAGCGGTCGAGACTATCCGCAAGGCTGGACTTGAGTTGCCGCCAGTGTCCGCCGTGACGAATCAGCTGGCAGATGCCGCTGTGCAACTGGTCGACAACGGCTTCTTTTTTCTGGCACGCGGTTGCATCTTCCAAATGTGGCGCACCATGGGCAACGACGAGCTCGGCTCCCTCAACCGCTCGCTGGGGTAGGGGCGAAAACTGCAAGGAGGAAAGGCCGCTAGGCAATTAGAAAATTCCCTCTTGCTCAACTTCGGCTGTTTGGTTACTATAGAACGGCTGTTACGGAGAGCTGACCGAGAGGCCGAAGGTGCTCGCCTGCTAAGCGAGTATGCCCCAAAAGGGCATCTGGGGTTCGAATCCCCAGCTCTCCGCCAGTTTAACTTTAAAGAAGGGTCCCATTGGGGGCCCTTTTTTATTATCGAGAAAGGGCGCTGGGGATTCGAACCCTCAAAAAAAAGGAGGCATCCTTTCGGACACCTCCTTTCAGCGAGTGTATTGTTCTTCGACCTTACACCTCGGGTGCCTTGGCTACGGTCTCGCTCTCGGCTGTGAGCGGGCGGTTGTCGATGCGGCGGCCCAAGCGATCGAGCTTCACAAGGAGCCACTCAATGGGATTCGGCCCTGCCCCTTCCTCGTCGGCAACCAGGTCCATGACGGCGATCTTGGTGCCGTCCTGCTTGAGAGTAACACTGCCCACCTTGTCGCCCACATGCACCGTGCCCGAAAGGTCATCGTAGCTAACCTTTTCGGTCACTTCGCCGGCGAGTGAGAACACCGTTGCCTGCGCGGCGGGGTCGGCGAGCGTGGCGTCGATTGTCTTGTCCGTCCAATCTGTCTGGCTAATGCGTGCCATGAGCGGGTTGCCGTTGGCGGTCTTCTCCTGCGTGTTGGCGATCGCGACCGTGGCCTTGTGGCCGTAGTACCAGTTGGCAAGGGTGGCTGTATCGGTAAAGCGCTGGTCGTTGGTGGTGGAGTTCAAAATAACGGTGTAGATCTCGTCGCCGTCGCGGTTGTAGGCGCTCGTAAAGCAATAGCCCGCGTCGTCGGTGGTGCCGGTCTTGCCGCCAATGTTTCCGTCCTGACCGAGCAAAACGTTGTGCGTGTCCATGGAATGCGAATGGTCTGAGCCATCGGCGCCCGTGACCTCAATCCAAGAATCCTCGCTCGCCACGACCTCGCGGAACGTGTCGTTTTTCATGGCCTCCTGCATCATCAGTGCCACGTCATGTGCTGTCGAGTGCATATCGCCGGCCCACTCGTCAAAATCCAGGCCGTGCGGATTCTCGAAGACCGTACCGGTGCAGCCGAGCTTTTTGGCGCGCTCGTTCATGGCCTTTACAAAGGTGGCCACGGCGTCCTTGGTCTTGGGGTCGATCTTTTTGCCCACGTGCTCGGCAAGCACGACGGCGGCGTCGTTGCCCGAGGGGATCATCAGGCCGCGTAGTGCCTGCTCCACGGTGAGCTCGTCGCCTTCGAGCAGGCCGGCAGTCGAGTTGCCTACGGTGGCGGCAGCGTTGCTCACCGTGACTTTCTCGTCCATCTTGCAGTTTTCGACGGTCAGGATTGCGGTCATGACCTTGGTGATCGAGGCAATCTTGACCTGTTCATCGGCGCCGCGTCCATAGTAGACGGTGCCGTCCTTGCCCATAACAAGGGCATTCGTCGCCTCGATATCGGGCAGGTTTTCTGTCGTGATGCCGCGGACGTCGGCGGTCTTGCCGCAGACGTCGTCGGTCGTGAGCACTTGGGCGCCGGCAACAGCGGGCACGCCGGCAACAAGGGCGATGGCGCAGGCAAAGCCGGCGGCAAGTGCATGAAGGCGGACAGTTATACGGGAGGGATATGAAGTCACGGCTATTCGCTTTCGACGATGGATGCATATTTGTTCAAGTATATCCTGCGAAACAGCGGGCCGTGAATCCTTTACGAAACGGTGGTGTCTGTGGCGCGAAATGCGCGCCAGATGCTATTCAGCTAATCATTCGAATCATCTTCAAGCTTAAGCTCGAAGATATAGTTAACGCTGCTGTCATCGTCGGCTCTATAGGTGACTCCATTGTGGATACAACCAGTATAAAAAGAATCATTAAATATCTTTTTTGCTGCCGTATGGGTGCCGACCGTGGGGTCACAAGCAAGAATGATTGCGCTAGAGAGCTCCTCGAGGGTTTCGTCGCAATTGTATTCATCTGCGTCTACGTAGAGCTTGATATCGCAACCATCGTCGTCGTAGTACAGAGATGCGACATTGTCGCCATATCCGTCGCTAATTTCATAGCAATCGTAATCGCTGTCGTAGTCGCCATAGTCATAGGCGTTGTCCGAAAAGCCGTTTGCGCTGTCGATTACAGACGATATTTCCGGAACATCGGGGTTTGCGCCATACGGTGAAATAGTTGAGCCAACGGAGCCCAGATAACCAATCAGGCACGCGCAGAGGGCGGAGGACAGCATTACGCATGCAGCTTGTTTCGGAAGATCCATCTTTTTAAACTTATCGAGCATTGGGACTGCTCCTTACGAATCGAGCCTCCAGTGGGCTTTCTTGTAAATAATGCTATTGATTCAGAATGCGTTGCTTGTAGCTCTCATATTCCTCGGGAGTGATTGCCCCTGCATCAAGAAGCGTTTTGAGCTCTTTTAGCATGGCAATCGTTTGCTCAACGGGGACTTGCGCAGGACTGTTGCGCGGATGATTTAAAGCCAGAGGGGCGTCTGCAACGGTGATTTCTGCCTGCTCAGACTCGTTTACGACGTTTTTAGATTTAATGGGCTTCTGTATAAAGAGGGCCATGGAGAACAACGTCCAAAGGGAAATGTATTGGAGCAGCGCGCTTACGTTGTATGTTGGATCAGCATTTCCTTGAACAAAAGGGGCCAGCTTGAGTCCCCAGCAGAATCCGGCGATAAGAACGAGTGCGCTAAAACAGAAAGCCGGGGTTAGCTCGGTTTTGTCGCTGAATTTTACGCCGATTAGATATACGGCAATGGTGAGAAGATCAAGTGGCAGGAGATAAAACGGGGAGGATTGCAACAAGATAATGATGTCTGATAGCGCCATGGAGACAAGAGCTGCGTATAAAACAGATTGCTTTCCTATATGCTTCGTGAATAGGTAAACTCCGATGAGAAAAACGGGTAGTGCCGTCATGGCAAAGCGCCAAGCAATTTTGACGAAAACCAATAGGGCTGTTATTGGCAAGAGCACAACTTCAGAAAGATGTTCGATGTCACTCATGCCGGAGAAGAGGTTATTTAAATCGATGGCGTCAATGAACCCATTTTCAAATGATCCATCACTAAAAAGGAAAATGTAATAGAAGGAGAAGAATAGATAACAGACGGTTGCGATTGCTGCTGCTAATGCGAACTTATTATTCTTAAGCAGGTATTTCGTCTTGGTGAGCATTATTAAAACCACCCCTTATGGCCGAGGACATACTGGACTTCAAAGTCGCTATCAGTTTTTGTGAGGTAGATGATTCCCTCGATGAAGGAAATCAGGTTCATGACTAAAGGCCCAATAATTAAAAGCGATCCGAGCAGCGTCCCTAGCAGCATTGCTATACCCTCGTTTTTATAGCCGAGATAGAACTTGTGGATGCCAAGGGCGCCAAGGCATATTGCAAGCAATCCGGCGACTATCTTACTTTTTGGGGACGTTGAATTTGCTGGGGAATTGTTGTTTGCGGTGTTGGAATAAAAGAGTCCCTGCTCGCCACGGGGTTCCTGCCCACCACGGGTGTTGGATGTCTCTAATCTACTTCCATCAAAGTGATGGTCGAGAATTCGACGCTTCTGTTCATCGAACTCTTCTTGGCTAATTGCCCCCATTTCCTGCAGCTCTTTGAGGGATTTTATTTGGTCGAGTATTTCCATCGCATTCCAATCGGTAGGAGCTGAATGGGCAAGAACCCCGTTTAATAAACCAAGAATATCCTAATTTGGGATATCCAGATACGGGATATAGCTTTGACGGCATGAACGTTGACGCTAACAAGGTGTGCGGTCGTTGCCTCGCTCGCATGAGAAAAGAATCTGGTTTGACCCAGGTCGATATTGCGCGCGCCCTTTGCGTGCCGCAATCGTTTGTGTCGAAGGTCGAAACAGGAGAACGGTCTCTTAAGCTATACGAACAATTTGATTATGCGCGTGCATTGGGTATCTCCGCTCTAGCCTTGTCTGAGCGCCTGCAATCAGAGATGGATATGGCGGGTCTCAAGGGATTCGAAAAGAAAAGCGGTAATTAAATATCAAAATCAACTTGATGCATTCACTCAGGTTGAGTTTCGCCGCGCGCATGGCCCGCATTCGTGCTCGAACGGGCGCAAGGGTGCTTAAGGTCGACTTAATCGCCCGCGCTTGTTGTGTGTGGCGGGCGCCGCCTCGGGCATAATGGAGCGCGAGAGGAGCACGCATGAACGAGCGCATACTGGTAGTTGATGACGAGAAGGCCATCGCCGACCTGGTTGGTATCTACCTTACAAAGGAGGGCTTTGACGTCCAGATCGCCTACAGCGGGGCCGATGCGGCCAAGGCAATCCTGGAGCAAGAGTTTGACCTGGCACTGCTCGATGTCATGCTGCCCGATATCGACGGCTTTGAGCTGCTGCGTACCATCCGTGCCAGCCATACCTATCCCGTAATTATGTTGACGGCACGCGATGCCCAGCAGGATAAGATCGAAGGCCTTTCGCTTGGCGCGGACGATTACGTGGTCAAGCCGTTCCGCCCGCTGGAGCTCATCGCGCGCGTTCATGCTCAGTTGCGCCGCTACACCAGCTACGGTAGCCGCGCGCAGGCGACCGAGTCGCCGACCCTCCAGCTCGACGGCCTCGAGATCAACCGTGACGCTCGCTCCGTGACGGTGGACGGTGCGCCGGTGCGCCTCACGCCCATCGAGTATTCCATCTTGCTGTATCTGGCCGAGCAACGCGGCAGCGTAGTGCCCGTGGAGGACCTGTTCCGCGCGGTGTGGAACGAGGATTTTATGCCCGGCTCCAACAATACGGTGATGGTGCACATTCGCCACTTGCGCGAAAAGATTGGCGACGACGCACAAAAGCCGCGCTTTATCAAAAACGTCTGGGGCGTCGGCTACATAATCGAATAACGCTTTTCGCTTGTGAGGATCTTGATATGACAAAAGACGATAGACAAGCGTTCGAGGTGCCCGATCGACTCTTTGAATACGTGAGGTCGGTCGTCGACAACCGCGCGCTTGCAACGGTGCTGCTCTTTTTGCTGAGCCTGCTGCTGATTGGCATTGATAACATCGCTGGAATCTTGGCGGTGCTGCTTGTCGGCTTTTTGCTGATCGATCGATTTGAGATCGTGCGCCGCTGCATGGTGATTGGCGGCGCCGCGTGGGCCATGACGTTGGCGATTGGCGCCATGGCGCTCGGCGGCATCGAAGGGCCGGTGCTGTTCGATGCCGGCTTTGTATTCAACATGCTTGGCTTTGTGCTGGCGCTTGCCGCGTGCGTGCTGTTCTTGTGCGGCCGCGCCCTGTACTACCAGGGCTACGAACAGGGCGAGCAGCATGCCGATTGTGTGCTGGCCGCTCGTATTCAAGATCGCCTGATCGATCACCCCGACACCTGGGACAACATTGACGGCGACTTCTTGGAGGTCGAGGGCGCCCTTAACCGCGTGCGTGACCGTGAGCGCAAGGTGCAGCAAGCTCTGCGTGACGAGTCGCATCGCAAGGACGATTTGGTCACGTACTTGGCACATGACCTACGCACCCCGCTTGCCAGTGTGGTGGGCTATCTTTCGCTGCTGCAAGAGGCTCCTGAGCTGCCGGTTGAGCAACGTGCGCACTTTACGGGCGTGGCTCTCGACAAGGCGCACCGGCTCGATGCACTCATCGAAGAGTTCTTCGATATCACGCGCTTTGACTTCCACGATATCGTGCTCACGCGCGGCTATGTTGATCTGGGGTTGCTGCTGGCTCAGGTGGCTGACGAGTTCTATCCCATCCTCAACGAGCAGCATAAGGAAGCCCAAGTTGATATTCGCGAGGACCTGACGGTGCTCGTGGATGGCGACAAGATGGCTCGCGTGTTCAACAACATCATGAAAAACGCCGTTGCCTATAGCTATGAGGGCTCGACCATCACGATCGAGGCCAGACGCCGGGACGGCGGTGGCGTGCGCGTGCGCTTTATCAATCAGGGCGATCCCATCCCTGAGGCAAAGCTCAAGGTGATCTTTGAGAAGTTCTATCGCCTGGATGCGGCGCGTGCGACCAATCGCGGCGGCGCTGGACTGGGGCTTGCCATCGCCAAGGAGATCGTATGCGCGCACGGCGGTACCGTTGCATGTGAATCGACGCCCGAACACACGATATTCACCATCGAGCTGCCCGCCGCATAGCCAGTGTGCCCTTACAAACACTTGACAATGCGCTCACGTGCATATGAGCCGCGATTCCTACTATCGATACTGCTGAATTGATATCGATGTGGAGGTATGCGGTATGACGGCTGCTGCGGCTGTGGAGCCCACGGAGCTTGAAGAACTCATGAAAGCGCAGGCCGAGGCCGCGCACGAGCGCGAGGTTGGGGATGCGACTCGCCCCACGGCAGAGGATCTTGCCGCCTCGCCGACGCGCATCGATGTCGAGGGCCTCGACCTGTTCTATGGCGACCATCATGCGCTCAAGGACGTGAATATCAAGATCCGCGACAAGCAGATCACCTCGTTCATCGGGCCTTCGGGCTGCGGAAAGTCCACGTTGCTGCGCTGCTTTAACCGCATGAACGACGGCATCAAGGATTGCCGCATCGAGGGCAAGATTGCGCTCGATGGTCAAGATATCCTGGGCGATTACGACATCTGCCGTTTGCGCCAGCGCGTGGGCATGGTGTTCCAGCGCCCCAACCCGTTTCCCATGAGCATCTACGACAACGTCGCCTATGGGCCGCGCGGCATGGGCGTGCGCGATCGCGCTGTGCTGGATGGGCTGGTCGAGGATTCCCTGCGACGCGCCGCCCTGTGGGACGAGGCCAAGGACAAGCTCAAAGAGTCGGGTCTGGGTCTTTCGGGCGGCCAGCAGCAGCGTCTGTGCATCGCCCGCGCACTTGCCGTGCAGCCCGACATTCTGCTGATGGACGAGCCGACCTCGGCACTCGACCCTGTGTCGACGCTGGTGGTGGAGCAGCTGGCCTGCGAGCTCAAAGAGACCTGCACGCTCGTGGTCGTTACGCACAATATGCAGCAGGCGGCGCGTATCTCCGATTCGGTCGCATTCTTTTTGCTGGGTGAGCTGGTGGAGCACGCGCCCACCGCGCAACTCTTCAAGAATCCGACCGATCCGCGCACGGCGGATTATTTGACGGGGCGTTTTGGCTGATACCATCTAGTAAAGGTACCTTTAGGGTTAAGATGCGGTCATGCCGGCCGCAAAGGGGTTCAACATGATCTATTACGTCGAGGACGATGACAACATCAGGGATTTGACGGTCTATGCGCTGCGCAAGCAGGGGATTGAGGCCGAAGGCTTTTCGTGCGACGGTGAGTTTAAGGCTGCCGTGGCGCGACGGGTACCCGATGCCGTCCTGCTCGACATCATGCTGCCCGATACCGATGGCTTGGCGATTATGCGTCGACTGCGTGCCGATCGCCTGACGGCGACGGTGCCCATCATGATGCTTACCGCCAAGGATACCGAGCTCGACAAGGTGATGGCGCTCGATGGCGGTGCCGACGATTACCTGACTAAGCCGTTTTCGCTCATGGAGCTCGCCAGCCGCTGCCGCGCACTGCTGCGTCGCGGCGGCATGGTCAAACAGGCAAGCGATGTGCTCAGCGTGGGCGACATCGTGCTCTCGCCCAGCCATCGTGAGGTGACTGTTGCCGGCGAGTCGCTTAAGCTCACCCTGCGCGAGTTCGACCTGCTCGAGTATCTCATGCGCAAGCCCGGCGTGGTCTTTACCCGCGAGTCGTTGCTGCAGAGCGTGTGGGGCTGGGACTTCGACGGCGGTTCGCGCACCGTTGACGTGCACGTGCAGACGCTTCGCCAAAAACTGGGCGAGCATGCCAGCGCCATCGAGACCGTGCGCGGCGTGGGCTACCGCTTGGCCGAGCCTTCTGCCGGTGATGGTGCCGAAGGTGACGACACCGCGGCCACCGCATCGGAGGAGTAACCCGTGGTCTTCGCCCCCCAGGGAAAACATACGCTGTCGCACCGCGTTTTTGTGACGATCTTTGTCTGCGCCATGGCGGTTATCGTGGCGTTTACGGTGCTGGGTGCGTTCTTTGTGCAAAACACCTTGGCGGATGCCACGAGTGCCAACCTGGCGCAAGAAACCGAGCTCATTGCTGCCGCCCTCGACGAGCAGCAGGAGCCCATCCCGTTCTTGCGTAGCCTCGATCGAGAGGACTTGCGCATCACGCTGATTAACAAGGATGGATCGGTTGCCTACGACAACGAGGCGTCGCCTTCCACACTGCCCAACCATGGCGATCGCCCCGAGGTCATCGAGGCCTTTGAGAGTGGTTCGGGTTCCGCGGAGCGCGCAAGCTCTACGCTCGACGAGATTATGCTGTATCGCGCCGTCGCCCTTGATAACGGCCAGGTTGTCCGCTTGGCGCAGGCCCAGCCTGGCGTTGCGGCGATTTTGCTGTCGATGGTGGCGCCGATGCTGCTTATCGCAGCAGCGGGTGCGGTACTCTCGTTTTTTATGGCGCGCCGCGAGTCCCGTGCCATCATCGCGCCTTTGCAAGAGGTGGATTTGGACCACCCACGCCGTAGCTATGAGCACGCCTATGCCGAGATGGTCCCCATGCTTGAGCGTATTGAGTCGCAGCGCCAGGAGCTCAAGCGCCAAATGGCGGTGCTGGCGGACAACGACCGTATGCGCCGCGAGTTCACGGCGAATATCACCCATGAGCTCAAGACGCCGCTTACGGCGATTTCGGGCTATGCCGAGCTCATCGCAAACGGCATGGTCGAGGGCGAGGGCGACCTGCGCAACTTTGGCGGTCGCATCTATCGTGAGGCGGGCCGCTTGGCAGCGCTTGTCAACGATATCCTTACGCTGTCTAACTTGGACGAGGCCGAGCGTGCAGCTGAGGGCGAGGCGGTGCCCATTGGGTCCACGGAGCCTATTGAGCTCTCGCGTGCCATCTACGCGGTCGAGCAGCGTCTTGAACAGGTTGCCCGTCAGGCGAATGTGACGATAAGTCATGAGACCAAGCCTGTGGTCATCGAGGGCGTGTCGCGCTTGATTGACGAGCTCATCTATAATCTGGCAAGCAACGCCATCCGCTACAATCGACCCGGCGGTACGGTTACGCTGCAGTGCGGCACCAACGACGAAGGCCATCCGTTCCTTGCGGTCGCCGACACGGGAATCGGTATCGCGCCTGAAGAACAGGGCAAGGTATTTGAGCGGTTCTATCGCGTGGACAAGAGTAGGTCCAAGGCACGCGGCGGAACCGGTCTGGGGCTTGCCATTGTCAAGCATGCGGCCCTGTATCATCACGCCACGCTCGATCTGTCGAGCGAGTTGGGCGTGGGAACCACCATTACGGTGACGTTTCCCATACAGCAGGACGAGCCATTCGCATAGCGATATAACATAGATATTGATGCAGACGCCGCATTTGACTTTCGGGTGCGGCGTTGTTGTGCAATTTTACGATTGCTTCCGACATTTTTACAGGAGAGCCTGTTTCTTATGTATAGAGTTTGGTCTCGGTAAAAAGATGCGATAACATACGGACAGTTTTGTCAATCCGAACTGGGGAAATGAAAGGCAAGCTGCATGACCCTTCTCGAACTGTTCCAGCTGCTGAAGAAGCACCTTCAGCTGGTCATCACCCTTCCGGTGGTCTGCGCGATCGCCATGGGCATCGTGTCCTTCGTTGCGATGGACAACACCTATACCGCGACGACGAGCATGTACATTCTCGCCAAGACCGACGATAGCGGTCAGATGAGCTACAACGATCTCTCGGCGAGTCAGATGCTTTCCAACGATATCGCCACGCTGCTGGATAGCGATAGCGTTAAGAGCGGCGCAGCCAATGAACTGGGCCTCACCGATCTGGATGACTACAAGGTGTCTGTTTCCTCCGAGACCACCACGCGTGTCATTACGCTTTCGGTTACCGGCACCGATGCCAAGGAGACGGCTAAGGTCGCAAAGGCCATGGCCAGCTCGGTGAGTACGGTCGCTCAGAACGTCGGCGCTGCCCAGAGCATCAACGTTATCGACGAGGCTAAGACCCCCGAAGCCCCCAGCGGTCCCAAGCGTATGCTGTACGTTGCTGTCGCGTTCCTCGCCGGTATCTTTATCGCAGTCGCCTATGTCGTTTTGGCAGACATGCTCAATACTCGCATCCGCGGTGCCGAAGAGGCAGAAGAGCTCCTGGGTATTCCCGTTGTTGGCCGAATTCCGGCTATGAAAGGTGGTAAATAGGCATGGCTAAGGCAAAGAACACCGATAAGCTCGTTGTACAGAATGCCGCCAAGACCCTTCTGGCCAACATCCGCTTTGCGAGCGTGGACGACCCCATTCGCACCATCACCGTTACCTCCTCGATTCCCAACGAGGGCAAGTCTACGGTTTCCATTAACCTTGCCCAGGCTATCGCCACGAGCGGCAAGTCCGTGCTCCTGGTCGAGGCCGATATGCGCCGCAGGTCTCTTTCCGATATGCTCGGCGTTCGTTCGCGCGGCGGACTCTATGCGGTCCTTTCCGAGCAGATCTCCATTGACCAGGCAATTGTCGAGACGGGTCAGAAGAACTTCTACTTCCTCGATGCCGAGCCGCATATTCCCAATCCTGCCGACATCATCGTCTCTCACCGCTTTGCCAAGCTGGTAAAGGCACTGTCCGCCAAGTTCCAGTACGTCATCTTCGACGCTCCCCCGGTCGGCACCTTCATCGATGCTGCCGAGATCGCCAGTCTGACCGACGGTGCGCTTTTTGTCGTGCGTGAGGATTTCACCAAGCGCGAGGAGGCGCTCAACGCCATCGGTCAGCTTAAGAAGTCCGAGAAGGTCAAGCTCATCGGTACCGTTATGAACTACTGCGAGACCGAGACCAGCGAGTACTACTACTCCTACTACACCAAGGACGGTAAGAAGGTGAAGAAGGGCTCGGACGATCAGGGGACTTCCAAAAAGGGCATCTTCACCAACCGAGCAAACGTTTAGTTGATTAAGGCTGACCTATGCGTGACATTCATTGCCATATCTTGCCGGGTGTAGACGACGGCGCCGCCGATCTCGATGAGAGCTTGGCGATGCTCGAGGCTGCCAAGCGGGCCGGTGTAACCAGAATCGTTTGCACTCCTCACTGCCGTGATCCCTATTTTGATTACGACAAGATGTGGGATGCCTTTGAACTGCTGCGTGATAACGCTGACGGTTTTCCGCTCCAGATGGGCTTCGAGGTCAACCATCGAAAGCTCGTTGAACTTGGTATCGATGCCGCGGAGCACTTGCATTTCGATGGAACCAACGAGTTTCTGCTCGAGCTTTCGACGCATGCCGATGCGTATGCGTTTAGAGAGTACGAGAACACGATTTACGATTTGCAGTGCCGTGGCTACCAGGTGATCATCGCTCATCCTGAGCGCTATCGTGCGGTTCAAAAGGATGTAAGCGTGGCGGAGCGCCTGGTCGATATGGGCTGCAAGCTGCAGGCTTCGGCGGACTTTATTGCCGGCGGTCGCTTTGGTCGCGAAAAAAAGCCGGCACAGCGCCTGTTCGATCAGAACCTGTACAGCTTCATCGCGAGCGATGCCCATAACGTGGGTCATTACGACTGCCTGGCGAAGGCTCGCGCGAAGTTTAGCGTGCGCGGAGCTCATTTTCGCTAATATCTGTCCCTAACGTTCGCATTGAATGAAAGGGCAGCCATGGATATCCAACTTAAGACGGGATGCTTTGATGACGCGGCGTTGGTGCGCCGCGTCGTTTTTATGGACGAGCAGGGCTACGAGAATGAGTTCGACGCTATCGACGAGGATCAGAACTGCATTCATGTGACGCTCTATGTAGACGGCGAGCTTGCCGGTTGCTCGCGCGTGTTTCCCGAGGAGCTTGAGCGCGTGGCTGACGCAGAGGCCCCGGTGTTGCCGGCATGCGACATGGACGAAGGCGTTGCGGCGGGGGAGGCCTACATTATGGGGCGCGTCGCCGTGCTGCCGGCTATGCGTCGTCGCGGACTGGCGAGTGCGATCGTCGAGGCCAGTGCTTCGTGTGCACGCGATGCCGGCGCTAAGCTTATTAAGCTGCATGCGCAGGAATACGTGTTGCCGCTCTATGCAAAGGCGGGCTACACGCAAATTGCCCCGGTAGATTACGAAGACGAGGGCCAGCCCCATGTCTGGATGGCCAAGCGCGTAGATGGCAGATAGGGACGTTCCTTTTCTGCCGGCAGCTGGGGACACTCCTTGGCAATTGACGCATTGGAGCGCTCGGACATACAGTTTTTCGATTCCGTATGTATATATGCGCGCTATTGGGTTATAAAATCTAAGTCTGAACATAGCAGGTCTGCGATGCGGCTCGGGCAACCGGGCCGTTTTTGCGGACGGGGGTAGCGCGAAAGGACTGCACATGCGTCAATTTAAGACCGAGAGCAAAAAACTGCTCGACCTCATGATCAACTCCATCTACACCAATAAGGAAATCTTCCTGCGCGAGCTTATCTCTAACGCGAGCGACGCCGTCGACAAGCTCAACTTTAAGAGCCTGCAGGATCCGAGCGTCAAGATCAACCAGGGCGACCTGGCCATTCGCGTCTCCTTTGATAAAGACGCCCGCACCATTACCATCTCGGATAACGGCATTGGCATGACCGCCGAGGAGCTCGAGCGCAATCTGGGCACCATCGCCCATTCCGGCTCCGAGGAGTTTAAGACCGAGAACGCCGAGCAGCAGGGCTCCGATGTCGACATCATCGGCCAGTTTGGCGTGGGCTTCTACTCTGCCTTTATGGTTGCCAGCCATGTGAAGGTCGTCAGCCGCGCCTATGGCGAGGATGTCGCCCATGTGTGGGAATCCGACGGTCTTGAGGGCTACACCATCGAGGACGGTGAGCGCGCCGAGCACGGTACCGATGTCATCCTGACGCTGCGCGAGAACGAGAAGCTCGATGCCGACGGCGAGGCCGAGACCTACGATCGCTTCCTGACCGAGTGGGGTCTCAAGAGCCTGATTCAGCAGTACAGCAACTATGTGCGCTACCCGATTCAGATGATGGTGTCCAAGAGCCGCCAGAAACCCAAGCCCGAGGACGCCGGCGACGATTACAAGCCCGAGTACGAGGACTATCAGGAGCTCGAGACCGTCAATTCCATGACACCGATCTGGAAGAAGCGCAGCTCCGATGTCGAGCAGAAGGACTACGACGAGTTCTACAAGTCCACGTTCCACGACTTTGACGATCCTGCGCGCACCATCAGCTTCCATGCCGAGGGCACGCTCGAGTACGATGCCCTGCTGTTTGTGCCGGGCCGCGCGCCGTTCGATCTGTACAGCAAGGATTACGAGAAGGGTCTGGCACTCTACAGCTCCAACGTCCTGATCATGGAGAAGTGCGACGACCTGCTGCCCGACTACTACAACTTTGTCCGCGGCGTCGTGGATTCCGCCGATGTGTCGCTCAACATCTCGCGTGAGACGCTGCAGCAGAACCGTCAGCTCAAGGCCATCGCCAAGCGTGTGGAAAAGAAGATCACCGCCGACCTTGAGGATATGCGTGACAACGACCGCGAGGCCTACGAGAAGTTCTTTGAGAACTTTGGCCGCGGTCTTAAGTACGGCATCTACTCGAGCTATGGCATGAAGGCCGATGAGCTCGCCGATCTGTTGCTGTTCTGGTCTGCCAAGGAACAGAAGATGATTACCCTGGCCGAGTATGCCAAGGGCATGCCCGAGGATCAGAAGGCCATCTACTACGCCGCCGGCGACTCGCGTGAGCGCTTGGCCAAGATGCCCGTGGTAAAGGGCGTGCTCGACCGCGGCTATGACGTGCTGCTGCTGACGCAGGACGTGGATGAGTTCACCTTCCAGGCTATGCGTGAGTACGTTGCCGCCGATATGCCCAAGATCTACGAGGACGATGCCGCCCGCGAGGCTGCCGAGAAGGCCGTGGCCGATGGTGCCGAGCCCGAGGTTGAGGATCGTCACCTGGAGCTCAAGAACGTCGCAACCGGTGATCTTGACCTGGCGACCGAGGACGAGAAAAAGGAGGCCGAGGACGCCACCAAGGAGAACGAGGACCTCTTTAACGCCATGAAGGAGGCACTCGGCGACAAGGTCGAGAAGGTTGCCGTCTCTGCGCGCCTGACCGATGCTCCCGCGTGCATCACCACCGAGGGCCCGCTTTCGCTCGAGATGGAGAAGGTGCTCCAGAAGGGTCCCGAGGGCGCGCCCGACGGTATGCCCAAGAGCCAGCGCGTGCTCGAGCTCAACGCCAAGCACCCGGTCTTTTCCAAGCTCGTCGCCGCTCAGAAGGCGGGCGACGCCGACAAGATCAAGCAGTACTCCGGTTTGCTCTATGACCAGGCCCTGCTGGTCGAGGGCATTCTGCCCGAGGACCCCGTTGCCTTCGCAGCAGCTGTTTGCAACTTGATGTAGTTAGGTATTTACGCGGTTTTACCAAACCGCGTAACGGCTCGACGCTGCCCTCAGTTCCGCCGTTCTAACGAACGGCGGACCAGTCGACGCTGCGCGGGCGCCAGAGCGACAACTTGTCATTCAAAGAGGACGGCATGACCAGAAGGTCTATGCCGTCCTCTTTTCATGCCAATTTGTTCGCTCTGGCGCCCGCTCGCTGGCATTGCCAAAACATCGACGTTGCCGTGGTCCTAAGTAGTCATTGGGGACGTTTTTGTTTGACTAGTCGTTTAAGAACGTCCCCGATGACTATTTGAATTGCTAATTTGTGCGGGTTGTGGTTTTGTGACCTGCTGAAATTTAGGATACTGTACATCTGTACGTTAACTCATCTTCGTAGTATATTGCTACCCGCAAAACTCAACACCATTGTGCTTTGAGACGTTAAAGCGCCTACTACAATGGTTGTCGATAGTACGATTCGATTTAACGACAGGATGGATGGTCCAAGCGTGAGTCTCGGCAGCAAACTATCCAATGCAAAGGTGTCCTTTGCGATATTTAAGCGCGACATTAAGCGACTGCTTGTGAACCCCGTCGCCCTGGTGGTTACCCTAGGCGTGTGCGTTATTCCCTCGCTGTATGCCTGGTATAACATCGTGGCAAACTGGGATCCGTATGGAAACACCCAAGGCATCAAGATTGCTATCGCCAACAACGATCGAGGCACCCAAAACGACTTGGTGGGTGAGCTCAACGCTGGCGACAAAGTGGTCGACCAGCTCAAGGAGAATCATCAGTTGGGCTGGACGTTCGTCGACTCGACGGCCGATGCCAAGGAGGGCGTCGAGAGCGGCGAGTACTATGCCGCTATCGTGATTCCCAAGAACTTCTCGGATAACCTGGTTTCGATGCTCGACGGCAACTACCATCAGCCCAAGCTCACGTACTACGTCAATGAGAAGAAGAGCGCCATTGCGCCCAAGGTTACCGATACCGGTGCAAACACCATCGAGGAGCAGATCAACTCGGAATTTGTCTCTACGGTAGGCAAGACTGTTGCCGGTATCGCCAAGGATGCCGGTGTCGATTTAAAGGACAAGGCAACCCAGACTCAGGACTCGCTGGCAAGTTCGGTGTCCGAGGCGTCCGACACCTTGGGCGAGGTGCGCGATTCGATTGGCGATATGAATGCCGCCATCGATAAGACGAGTGGCGCTATCGCCTCGGCTGATGCGGCACTTGCCGGCTTGCAAGGCCAGGCACCGTCGCTGACGCAGGCGATCTCCCAGGGCAACGACCTGCTGAGCGAAGCTCGCACCACGGCGGGCAACTCTATCACCTCGCTCTCCAAGGCGCTCTCGGAAGGCAGCCTTGCGCTCACCAAGACGTCGGCCTCTGCGAACGCTGCCATCGGCAAGCTGACGGGCGCGGTCACATCTACGACCACCCGTATCGACAACTCGCTCGAGTCTCTTCAAGCGACGATCGACCACAATAAGGCCGTTATCGGGCACTTGGAGATTCTCGCCAATGACACGTCGACAGGTTCCGAGGAAATTGACGCGCGCATTGTATCGACCATCGATTTGCTTCGAGAGCAGAATGAAAAGCTTCAGAGCATCAAGGACGGTCTGTCCGCGCAGTCGAGCGCCATGGCGAATGACGCAGCGGCTGTTTCGGGTGCCAGTGACGCTATCAATAACGCAATTCATACCGGTGCGACCAACCTTGGCCAAGCCCAGACGGACTTGGGCCAAAACGCGCTGCCGAAGGCCTCGAGCGCGCTCGACTCTTTTGCTGCCGTTTCGGGCGACCTGACCGGTATCGTCTCGGGTATGACACCTACACTTGCAAATGCGCGCGGCACGTTGGCGCAGCTTAGCGCTACGCTCGGCCAGGCCAAGACCACGCTGTCCCAGACCGATTCCTCGCTTGCCAAGGTCCAGGACAAGCTTGCAACCGCCGCCAATGACATCGCGGCGCTGCAGACCTCCGAGTCCATGGGCGAGCTGGCCGATCTGATGGGCGTCGATGTCAATGACGTGGCAGATTTCATGGCGTCTCCGGTTGAGTTGACGTCCAAGTCAATCTATCCGGTCAAGAGCTTTGGCTCGGGCATCGCTCCCTTCTACACCAATCTGGCGCTTTGGGTGGGCGGCTATGTGCTCATCGCCATTTACAAGCTCGAGGTCGACCGTGAAGGTGTTGGCAGCTTTACGGCGCGCCAAGGCTACTTTGGCCGCTGGTTGCTCATGGTGATCCTGGGCGCGTTGCAGGCCATCATCGTTACGGTAGGCGATCTGGTGATTGGCGTGCAGTGCGTCAGCCCGCTGCTGTTCGTGCTGGGCGGCATCGCCATTTCGTTCACCTACGTCAATATCATCTATGCGCTGTCCACCACGTTTAAGCATATCGGCAAGGCTATCGGCGTCATTCTCGTCATCGTGCAGATCCCGGGTTCGTCGGGCATGTACCCCATCGAGATGATGCCCGGCTTCTTCCAGTGGCTGCACCCGCTGCTGCCCTTTACCTACGGCATCAATCTGCTGCGCGAGACGGTCGGCGGCATGTATTCGTTCAACTACCTGTTTAACCTGTGCATTCTGGGCGTGTTCTTGATCGTGGCGCTCTTTATCGGCCTGCAGCTGCGTCCGCTGCTGCTCAACCTTAACCTGCTCTTTGATAAACAGCTCTCCACGACCGGTATGATGATTTGCGAGTCCAACGACCTGCCGCGCCAGCGCTACTCGCTGCGCACGGCCATGCGCGTCATGCTCGATTCCGATTCGTACCGTCGCGAACTGCTCGATCATGCGGTCGCCTTTGAACATCGCTACCCGTACTACATCAAGGGCGGTTTTGCCGCCGTGGTGGGCGTTCAGGTCCTGCTCTTTGTCCTGTCGACGGTTCTCGATATCGACAATAACGGCAAGATCATCCTGCTTGTCATTTGGATCATCTCGGTTATTGCCATCTGCGGCTGGCTTATCAATATCGAATATATCCGAGCGAGCCTCAATACCCAGATGCGCATCTCGGCGCTTTCGGATGAGGACCTGCGTCGCGAGATGCGCGAACACACGGCCGCCATTCCTGCCGCCCGCCACATGTTTGGCCTCAACGCCAGCGAGCGTGGTGCCAAGGGCGGCGATCAGTCCACGGGCCGCTTGCCGCATATCGGCTCGCGCCATAAATCTCAGGGCAGCGACAGCACAGCCACAAATGATGGAGATACCACCGCGCTTGGCAAGCACTCCAAAGGAGGTGAGGCATAAATGAAGAACATCCTGCATCTGTTTAAGCGCGATGTCCAAAACGTGTCTCGCTCCGTGATCGGCTTGGTTGTCGTGATGGGCCTCATTATCGTACCGTGTCTGTACGCGTGGTTTAACATCGCCGGCAGCTGGGATCCGTACGGCAACACCGGCAATCTTAAGATCGCCGTGGTCAACACCGATGAGGGTTACGAGAGCGATTTGATCCCCGTCGAGGTTAACGTGGGCGAAAACGTGACCGCCACCCTACGCGGCAACGAGAGCTTCGATTGGGTTGTGCTCAACAATCGCGAAAAGGCTATCGAGGGCGTTAAGTCGGGCGCGTACTATGCTGCCGTCGTTATCCCCAAAACGTTTAGCGCTGACATGATGACGCTTTTCTCGACCGACGTGAAACACGCCGATATCGAGTTTTACGAGAACCAGAAGGCCAACGCCATTGCGCAGATCGTGACCGAGAAGGGTTCGAGTGCCGTTCAGAGCCAGGTTAACGAAACTTTTACCGAGACCATTACGAGCATCGGTCTTAAGACGGTGTCCAGCCTGCTCGATTACATGAGCACCGACCAGGTCAGCAACTTTATCGCCAACCTGTCCTCGACGCTTGGCGATTCGATTGAGGACCTGCGAGACGTTCAGGCAAATGCTTTGTCGCTGGCGGGCATTTTGAGCTCCACGTCCGATTCGCTGACGTCGGCGAGCGGCATGCTCAAGCAGACCGGTGCCGTCGATGAGTCGACAAAGCAGCTCATGGAACATGCCAAAAGCGGCATCGATGATTCCAAAGAAGCGCTTAAGGCGGCAAACGATGCCATCGATGCCGCAATCGATGGAAGTGCGGGTTCGTTCGACAATGTGTCTGCCGAGCTCGCGAAGGCGTTCGACACCGCAAACCAGCATGTCGACCTTACGGTGTCCCAACTCAACGATGCCGCTGCGGCCCTCAATGCGCGCGCCAAGGATATCGATACGGTGGCCGATCAGCTCCGCAGCCTTGCCGACCAGGTGAGCGATGAGAATTTGAAGGACGGCCTCAAGTCCGCCGCGACGTCGCTGGGCAGAATCGCCGTTGAGTACCGCAACAATGCCAAGGATCTGGCGGCTACCGCGAAGTCTCTCTCCGATAGCATGGCCGAGGTCAACAACTCGCGTGCCGAGGTCGATCAGGCCATCGCTGATGCCAAGGCCGGCATCGCGGGTGCCAAATCCGATTACGATTCCACGTTCTCGGTTAAGGCCAAGGAGCTCAAGAAGACGGTTTCGGGCATTCTGGACTCGCTTGATGGCATCTCGGGCGACCTGGATAGCGCCGTAGGCGGCCTGACCGACGCATCCGGTTCGCTGGCAAAGGGCCTCTCCAAGGCTGCAAAGCTGGTCAACAAGGCTTCTGATCAGCTGGGCGAGGCGTCGGACAAGATCAGCGCGTTTAAGGACGAGCTCGACGGCGCCTTGATGTCGGATGACCTCGCTACGATCAAGACGATGATCGGCAATGATCCCGAGGGTCTGGCCGTGTCGCTTTCCGGCCCCGTCGCGCTCGATCGCAAGCCGGTCTATCCGATCCGCAACTACGGTTCGGCCATGGCACCGTTCTACACGATTCTGTCGCTCTGGGTCGGCTCGATCGTGCTGGCGGCCATGATGAAGGTCTCGGTTGACGACGAACTCATCAATGAGCTGATCCCCGTGCGCTTGCACGAGATCTACCTGGGCCGCTACCTGTTCTTTGGCGGTCTGGCCCTGCTGCAGGCAACGCTCGTGTGCGCGGGCGACATTCTGTTCTTTGGCATTCAGTGCGACAACCCGCTGCAGTTTGTGCTGGCGGGCTGGGTCGCGAGTCTCGTGTTCTCCAATATCGTCTACACGCTTACGGTTTCGTTTGGCGATATCGGCAAGGCGCTCGCAGTCGTGCTGTTGGTCATGCAGGTCGGCGGTTCGGGCGGCACGTTCCCCATCGAGATGACAGGCCCCGTGTTCCAGGCGATCTATCCGTTCCTGCCGTTTACTCACGGCATCAACGCCATGCATGCCGCCATGGCCGGTGCCTACCATATGGAGTACTGGGTTGAGCTGGGCATTCTGGCGAGCTACCTGATTCCGTCGCTGGCCCTGGGCGTCGTCTTCCGCCGCCCGGTCATCAAAGCCAACGACTGGATCATCGAAAAGCTGGAATCAACCAAATTGATTTAATACAGCAACGTAAACGCCGTCGGAACATCGAGGTTATTCAAGTCGGTACTTTAGTGGGCTGGATTGCGATGCAACGCTGGTTGTTGCTACAGTAGCGGGGCGTACCGGGGGTCCGGTGCGCCCTGTTTTTATTTGACCATGAGGCGGCACGCAGCCATACGCGTGCGGACACCACGCCCAGATTGAGTGTGAGGATGTTCCATGGCCCAATACGCTGCCAACGAAATCGAAAACATGCCTGATGGCCCTGTGGCCCGTGAGGATTTGGGCGCGGGCGGTATTCCCCGGGGCGCCGGCGCTCGCTCGCCGCTGTTCTGGAAAGTTCTGCTGCTTTCGGTGGCGATTATCTGGGGCTACTCCTTTACCACTATGAAGGACGCGCTCGGCACCATTCCAGTGTTTGAACTGCTCTACGTGCGCTTTCTGCCTGCGGCGTTGGTCATGTTTGTCATCTTCCACAAGCGCATCATCGTGCACCTCAACGCCCGCAACCTGATCGTCGGGCTTGGCATGGGTACACTTATGTGGGCCGCCTACGCCCTGCAGACGGTCGGTCTGGCTCAGACCACGGCGGGCAAGAACGCGTTTTTGACGGGTACGTACTGCATCCTCGTGCCCTTTGCGAGCTATTTCCTGAGCGGCGAAAAGCTCACGCGTTACAACTTGGGTGCCGCATTGCTCTGTCTGGCGGGCATTGGGTTGGTGGCGCTCGATAGCGTCGAGTTCAATGTCGGCGATGTCATCACACTGGGCGGTGCGGTCTTCTTTGCCATCCAGATGGCGGTGACCGCCAAGTATGGCCGCAAGATGGACATCAACGTCATCACGTTTTGGATGTTTGTGGGCAACGGCGTGCTGAGCCTGATCTCGTCGCTGCTATTCGAGACCCAAGCGCCGCTGTCCGTTTGGACGCCGAGCTTTATCAGTGTGATGGCGTTTCTCTCGGTGGGCTGCACATGTGTGGCTCTGCTCATCCAAAACGTCGGCCTGGCGCATGTCCCGGCCTCGACGGGCTCGCTGCTCCTTTCGATGGAGTCGCCTTCGGGTGTGCTGTTCTCGGTGCTGCTGATGGGGGAGGCGCTCACCTCGCGCCTGCTCGCCGGCTTCGCGCTCATCTTTCTTTCGATTATCTTGAGCGAGACGCATTTCGATTTTTTGCGTCGAAAGCCGCGCTCGCAATTGTAAACAATTTGTTGCGCCGCCTCCCGGGGCGGCATTTTTTATGCGTCGCCCTTAAAGTAGTACCTTGCACTTTACGCTATCAAAGTGCTTGCTGCAAAAACGTTACTGGAGGGCATCTATGGCACCAGCACTGTCCGATCTTCAACCGCAATCAGCGCCCAAGGCCACCGCGGCGGCGCAAGCCGCCATTGGCGACAGTCTGGTCAAAGAGGCTCAAACTTTTGCCGATGAGCTTGCCGCATGGCGTCACGATCTGCATCGGACGCCCGAACTTGGTAACGACCTCCCGCAGACCTCTGCGTATATCCAAGCGCGCCTGGCCGAGATGGACATCCCGTTTGCCACGCTCGTCGATGGTTCCTGTGTTGTGGGCCTTGTCGGTGCCGGTGCCACCGCGGCCCAGGGCAATGGCGTCTGCACGGACGAACAGGCCGGAACGGTCATTATGCTGCGTGGCGACATGGATGCCCTGCCCGTTGCCGAAGAGTCGGGCGAGCCTTTCGCCTCTACGAACGGCTGCATGCATGCTTGCGGTCACGATATGCACGCGACGGCGCTGCTTGGTGCGGCGCGCTTGCTCAAGGCCCGCGAGGCCGAGCTCATCGACGCCAACGCTACCGTCAAACTGCTGTTCCAGCCGGGCGAGGAGACCTTTGAGGGGGCACGCGCTGCCATCGCCGACGGCTTGCTCGAGAACCCGCGTCCTCAGGCGGCTTTTGCCATGCATGTTAACAGCCAATCGCCGCTCGGCCTGGTGCTCTATGGGAGCCCGGCGCTTTCGGGCGTGTACGGTTTCCGCATCACGCTGCAGGGCAAGGGCGGACATGGCTCGAGCCCCGAGATCTGCATCGACCCCATCACGGCCGGCGTCCATGTGCACCTGGCGCTTCAGGAGCTTATCTCCCGCGAGGTGCCGGCGGCCAAGGAAGTCGCGCTTACTGTGGGTAAGTTCGCCGGCGGCCTGGCGGCCAACGTCATCCCCGACACCTGCGTGCTCGAGGGAACGCTGCGCGGCTTCGATGTTGAGCTCATGGCTCACCTAAAGACCCGCATCGCGGAGGTCGTTAACGGCGTTGCCGCAACATATCGTACGCCGGCGACCATCGAGACACTTTCGGATGTTCCGCCGCTTGTACTCGACAGCGATATGACTCAGGCGTCGCTTGGCTACGTGGGCGCAGTACTGCCCAAGGCGGCTTTCTTGCCGCTTTTCCATGCCATGGCGAGTGAGGACTTCGCGCTTATCTCGAGTGAGATTCCGAGTGCGTACTTTACCGTGGGCGCGGCCGTAACCGACACGGACGAGCATTTTGCCCAGCACCATCCCAAGGCACGTTTTAACGATGCCGAACTGCCGCTCGGTGCTGCGGCTTATGCCGCCGTCGCTTTGGGCTATATCGCCGACCACCGGTAGCACCCAACCTTGCCTTTCAAGCCTGCGGGCATGGCCGTAAGGCCTATGCCCTTGTCTTTCAAGGCAATCTTGGGCACTACCGGCGCCCGGCGCCGGCTATTCGTTTGTTAAATAAGGAGCAGTATGTCCCAGCAGCGTAAGTTCTTCCCCGGCTGGTTCGTGGTGATCTCCGGCTTCGTGATCATGGCCACGTGCTACACGATTTTCGTCAACTGCATGAGCCTGTTCCAGCCGCTGATCGTCAGCGACCTGGGCATTTCGCTTGCCCAGTACAACATCTCCAACGCTATCTCCACCGTGGTGAGCGTCGTGGGTTCGCTCGTTATCGGCCATGTTGCCGATAAGGTGAGTGGCCGCGTGTTGGGCTCGCTCACCGTTATCGCTACCTCGGCGGTGCTTGCTGGCATGAGCTTTGTGGGTGAGCTGTGGCAGGTCTACGTGCTCTTTGCCGTTTCGGGCTGCTTCGCTGTGGCCTCGACCCGTCTGCTCATTAGCCTGGTGACCGCCAACTGGTTTACCGCCAAGCGAGGCCTTGCCATCTCCATCGCACTTTCGGGTTCGGGCTTTGGCGGAGCCATTCTCTCGCCGATCGTGAGCTCGCTTATCGTGAGTGTGGGCTGGCGCTCTGCGTTCCTGGTACTCGCTGCCGTCTGCATGGTGGCGGCACTGCCCATCACGGCCTATTCCTTCCGCACCAAGCCTTCCGAGATCGGCCTCAAGCCGCTCGGCGAGAACCCGGGCGATCCGTCTGTCTCGACGGTTGGCGACAAGGACGAGCATATGGCGCCCGAGGTTAGCGTCGGCTGGTCTCGTATCAAGAAGAGCCCGGCGTTTTGGCTGCTTGTCGTCGCCTTCCTCTTTATGGGTCTCGTTAACGGCGCCATCTTGCCCAACCAGGTCACCAACATGACGAGCGTTACCGTCAACGGCGCCAAGATCGTCACGGGCGGTCATGATCCCATGTGGGCGGGTACCGTGCTTTCGGTCTATATGGTTACCGTCGTTATTGCCAAGATTTCGCTCGGTGCGATCTACGACCGCTTTGGTCTGCGCTTTGGCAATATCCTTGGCTCCGTTGCGTGCATTATCGCCTGCGTGGCGCTGTGCTTCCCGACGACGGACCTCGGTCCTATTGTCGCCGCTGTGAGCTTTGGTATCGGAACGTGCATGGGCACCATTACGCCCACGATCGCGGCTTCCAAGCAGTTTGGCATGGCCGACCTCGGTAAGGTCACGGGCACCATTACCTCGCTCGAGATGGTCGGTGGCACCGTAGGCGCCATTGTCTCGGGCGTGCTGTTCGATGCCACGGGCTCCTTTGCGAGCACCTGGATCGTTTGCCTGGCGTGCTCCGTGGTCATGCTCGTGTTCCTGTTGGCATCCGAGCCCATCGCCGCCAAGCTGCGCGCGTGCGTGGCGGGGGAGTAGACGTCCGTCGCTCTTTTCTGTTCGCCCCGTTCTGTCCGTGGCCGCCTTGGAAGCCGAATGGATGCTCGTACCATCATTCGGTTTCCAAGGCGGCCACGGGCCTACGAAATGATCCCTTTTCCTCCGTCCCTAACAGATCACGTGATCCGAAGGGGACGGAGGAAAACGGATCACAAACAGCGACGGCGCGTCTGGCCGAACGAGTCCCCATACCCTCGTTCGGTCAGGCGCGCCGCCGCGTTGCTGCTTTGTGCCGTATAATGTCCACTACCTATGACGCGATACAAAAGAAAGGTGTTTGCCCATGCAGGCACAGAAGGCGGAGGGAACCCGCGACCTTATCGGCGCCGAGATGCGCGCCTGGCAAAAGATGCAGCAGATTGCGGCCGGCGTGTTCGAGCCGTTTGGTTTTAAACCCATCGAGACGCCCGCGATCGAGCAGGTTGACGTGTTTGTCCACGGTATCGGCCAGTCGACCGACGTCGTGCGCAAGGAAATGTTCCGCGTGTTCAGCGGTGCCAACCTGGAGCGCGTCTTTATCGAGGGCACCGACACCAAACTCAAGCCCAAGCAGCGCCTGGCACTTCGCCCCGAGGGCACGGCCGGCGTGGTGCGCGCCGTCGTCGAGAACAATCTGGTGCCCCAGGGCTCCACGCCGTTTAAGGCGTACTACGCCGAGGCCATGTTCCGCGGCGAGCGTCCCCAGAAGGGCCGCCTGCGCCAGTTCCACCAGGTGGGCATCGAGTGGCTCGGCGCTCCCGATCCGGCGGCAGACGCCGAGTGCATCATCATGCTCATGGAGTTCTACAAGCGCCTGGGCTTCGATCTTTCCAAGCTTCGTCTGCTCATCAACTCGATGGGTGACGCCCAGTGCCGTCCGGCTTACCGCGAGCAGGTTAAGCAGTTTATCCTCGATCACGCAGACGAGATGTGCGACGAGTGCCGCGAGCGCGCCGAGCTTAACCCGCTGCGCGCCTTCGACTGCAAGAACGACCACTGCCGCGAGATCATGGCCGAGGCTCCGCTGATGGGTGACAACCTGTGCGACGAGTGCCGCGAGCACTACGAGCAGGTCAAGCGCTATCTGGATGCCGCCGGTATCGAGTATGTCGAGGATCCCACCCTGGTGCGCGGCCTGGACTACTACACCCGTACTGTCTTTGAGGTCGAGGCCCCTGGCGCCGGCGTCGGCTCCATCGGCGGCGGCGGCCGCTATGACGGCCTGGTCGAGCTCGAGGGTGGCAAGCCCACGGCGGGCGTCGGCTTTGCCGTTGGTTTTGAGCGCGCCCTGCTGGCCCTGCAGGCCTTTGGCAGCGATTTGGGTGCCGATGAGGCCCCGTGCGTCTATGTCGCCAACGCCGGCAAGGAACTGCGCCAGAACGTCTTTGCCATTACGCAGGAGCTTCGCGCCGCAGGCATCGTGACCGAGGCCGACTATCAGGGCCGTTCGCTCAAGGCCCAGTTTAAACAGGCCGATAAGGTAGGCGCCAAGCTCATCCTGGTCCTGGGCGGCGACGAGCTTGCCGCCGGCAAGGTCAAGGTGCGCGACATGGAGAGCCACGAAGAGGTTCTTGCCGATCTGGCCAACGTCGTCGAGGCGGTTCGCGAGCGCCTGTAGCGCATCTTTTTGAGCTGCGGACCCGCTAACGTGCCCTGCTCATGGAGAGCGATTGTTACGGGGGTGTTTCGCTTTTATGCGGAATGCCCCCGTTTGTGTATGCCGTCCACCGAGAAATACGACCATTTAGGGCAAAAACCCTTGCAATGCAGAAAATACTTTTGTGTGGTAAAGCGCAATCAGTGTCGAAAGTATTTCTCAAGCGCCTATAATGAATACCGCATGTTACGTGCATAGAAGGAGGAATGGGAGGAAACGTGGCTGAGAACCTAAGCAACCAGTCTGTACCCGAAGCCGCGGCGCGCGTCGCTGCCGTGGTCAACCGCCTCGTTAACCGAATCGGCTCGAATGCCGAGTCCAGGGAGCGTCTCGCCGAGATCGAGATCCCCGAGGAGCTGCGCGACAATCTGGCGCTGTTCCTGCGCCTGGAGCGTCGTGTGCTTAGCGAGTATGATCCTGAGATCGCGGACCTGTTCGACAAGATCCTGTCGGCCGAGATTGTGGCCAATGCCGGTAACCCCGGTACCCGCGCTGCCGACGAGGCCGTCGACGAGCAGGGCGTGCCCACCGCCGACGAGCCCACTGCCGTGGCATTTCGTGAGGTCGTCGATCTGATCGACAGCCTGCCGCTCGATAAGCAGCAGGTCATTGTCCGCGCCTTTACGAGCTTCTTCCATCTGGCAAACCTGTCGGAGGAGAACTACCGTGTGGCGCAGCTGCGCGAGCGCGAGGCCGGTGCGTCGACCGATACCGAGGTCGATCCCGCCAACGAGCTCACCGTCGCCTATCACCAGCTGGTGAATGAGCTGGGCGTCGAGGGCGCCAACGAGCTGCTCGGCAAGCTTGAGTTCCATCCCGTCTTTACCGCGCATCCCACCGAGGCCCGTCGTAAGGCCGTCGAGGGCAAGATTCGCCGTATCTCCAACCTGCTGGAGGAGCGTCCGCGTCTGGGCGGCTCCGACCTGGTGGAGAACGAGCGCCATATGCTGCAGGAGATCGACGCCCTGGTGCGTACGAGCCCCATCGCGCTCAAGAAGCCCACGCCGGTCGAGGAAGCCGATACCATCATCGACATCTTCGATAACACGCTGTTTGACGTCATCCCTGTCATCTATCGTCGCTTTGACGACTGGGTGCTGGGCGACAAGGCCGGTACCGTGCCGCCGCTGTGCCCGGCGTTCTTCCATCCCGGCAGCTGGATCGGTTCCGACCGCGACGGCAACCCCAACGTCACCGCCAAGGTGAGCCGTGAGGTCGCCGCCAAGTACTTCACCCACATGGTGCTCAAGCTCGAGGACAAGTGCCGCCGCATCGGCCGCAACCTCACGCTCGAAGCCACCTACAGCAAGCCGTCTGCCGAGCTCATCAACCTGTGGAACCATCAGGTCGAGATGAGCCCTCGTTACACGGCCCGCGCCGAGCTGATCTCCGAGCACGAGCCTCATCGCGCCGTCATGCTCGTCATGGCCGACCGCCTGAACGCCACCGTGCGTCGTATCACCGACACCATGTACCACAGCGCCGATGAGTTCCTGGAGGACCTGCGCGTCGTCCAGCGCTCGCTGGCCGCCTGCGGAGCCGTCCGTGCTGCTTACGGCCCGGTCCAGACCATCATCTGGCAGGTCGAGTCCTTCGGCTTCCATATGGTCGAGATGGAGTTCCGTCAGCACTCCGTGGTGCACGCCCGCGCCCTTAAGGATATCCACGAGAACGGTATCCATGGCGACCTGCAGCCCATGACGCGCGAGGTCATCGATACCTTCCGCGCTATCGGCTCCATTCAAAAGCGCTACGGCAAGAAGATGGCGCACCGCTACATCATCTCGTTCACTAAGAGCGCCCAGCATGTGGCCGATGTCTTTGAGCTTGCCCACCTGTCCTTTGCACACGAGGAGGATGTCCCCGAGCTCGACGTGATCCCGCTGTTCGAGCAGCTCGAGGACCTCGAGGGCTGCGTCGACGTGCTCGACCAGATGCTCACGCTGCCCGTGGTACAGAAGCGCCTTGCTCAGACCAACCGCCGCATGGAGGTTATGCTGGGCTATTCCGACTCCTCCAAGGACGCCGGTCCTACCACGGCCATGCTCGCGCTGCATTCTGCGCAGGAGCGCATCGCCAAGTGGGCAGAGAAGAACGATATCGACCTGGTGCTCATGCACGGTCGCGGCGGTGCCGTGGGCCGTGGCGGCGGCCCGGCCAACAAGGCCGTGCTGGCGCAGCCCAAGGGTTCGGTCAACTGCTTCTTTAAGCTCACCGAGCAGGGCGAGGTCATCTTTGCCCGTTACGGCAACCGCACGCTGGCTCAGCGCCATGTTGAGTCCGTTGCCGCCGCAACGCTTTTGCAGTCGGCCCCGAGTGTCGAGAAGACCAACACCGAGACCACGCAGAAGTTCTGGGATATGGCCGAGAAGCTCAACGCTGCAAGCCACGAGCGCTATCTGGACCTGCTGAATACCGAGGACTTTACACCGTGGTTCTCGACCGTGACGCCGCTGACCGAGGTCGGTCTGCTGCCGATTGGCTCGCGTCCCGCCAAGCGCGGCTTGGGTGCCAAGTCGCTCGACGACCTGCGTACCATCCCGTGGATCTTCAGCTGGAGCCAGGCGCGCATTAACCTTGCCGCTTGGTATGGTCTGGGCACCGCCTGCGAGCAGCTTGGCGATCTTGACCAGCTCAAGGCTGCCTACCAGGAGTGGCCGTTCTTCCGCACCTTTATCGACAACATCGAGATGTCGATCGCCAAGACCGACCAGCGCATCGCCAAGATGTATCTGCACCTGGGCGATCGCCAAGATCTGTCCAAGAAGGTCTTTACCGAGATGCAGCTCACTCGTAAGTGGGTCCTTGCCATCGTCGGTGACGAGTGGCCGTTGCAGCGCCGTCGCGTGCTCGGCTGTGCTGTTCGCGTGCGTAACCCCTACGTCGACGCCCTGTCCATCGCCCAGGTCCGCGCCCTTCGCGAGGTGCGTATGAACCAGGACGAGATGGCCGAGGAGAAGAAGGCCGAATACATGAGCCTGATTCTTTCGACTGTGACCGGCGTCTCGGCAGGTTTGCAGAACACGGGGTAATCGATAGCCCTGTAGTCGTCCGGGCCCTCCATTAGTTTACTTTTAGGCACGTCCTCGGACATGCAAGAAGCCCTCGCTGCGCTGCGCACTTCGTGCGGCGAGGGCTTCTTGCGTCCTGCGGAGTGTGCCTAAAAGTAAACTAATGGCGGGCCCTGCGATGTCCGGTCTTCGGCGGATTACTGGCTGGGGGAATATTGGTGCGCTTCGCGCGTTTGGAAAGGGCTTCGTGCTGCGGAATGCATTCAGAGGGAAACCCATCGGGTCCCTTCGTCCTCGGTCTTCAGGGATTAAAGCTGAGGAGAAGAATTGTGCGCTTCTCGCCTTACGACTGTAGCGGCCGCGGTTCCGTTTGGGGTCGCGGTCGTTTTGTTGTGGGTCAAATATGAACGTTGTGTTAATGGCTCGGTGGACGGTGGCGTTTTTCGGTGAGCGGCGTATCCTTCCAACGGTTTATCTAGTGTGTCAGTTGAAAGGAAGAGGGCGCTCGTCATTGTTTGAATGTGAACTACCGTTTGACCATAAGACGTTGCATCTGGAGCTCGAGGATAAGAATTTCGCGGGTGTGATGGAAGGTCATCAAAACGAGTTTAAGACCACGAAATCGCAGGAAGAGCTGGTAGAGGAGTCGCTTGCCAACCCTTATGGTTCGCCTTCGCTCGAGGAGCTTTGTGCTGGCAAGAAGGATATCGTCATTATTAGCTCCGATCATACGCGCCCCGTTCCCTCGCGTGTGACGATGCCTATTCTGCTGCATCACATCCATTCCGCTGCGCCCGAGGCTCGAGTGCGTATTTTGGTTGCTACGGGTATGCACCGTCCGTCGACGCACGAGGAACTCGTCAACAAGTATGGCGAGGAGATTGTTGCCAACGAGGAAATCGTTATGCACGTCGCGACTGACGACAGCATGATGAAAAAGATTGGCACCCTGCCTTCTGGTGGCGAGTGCATCATCAACAAGATTGCCGCCGATTGTGATCTGCTGCTTGCCGAGGGCTTTATTGAGCCGCACTTCTTTGCCGGTTTCTCTGGTAGCCGCAAGTCCGTCCTGCCTGGCATCGCCAGCTACAAGACCATCATGTACAACCACAACGGTCAGTTTGTGAATGATTCCCACTCGCGTGCCGGCAACCTGTGCCACAACCACGTGAGCGAGGACATGTTTGCCGCTGCCGAGATGGCTCACCTTGCCTTTGTGCTTAACGTGGTGCTCAACGGCAAGCACGAGGTCATCGGCTCCTTTGCCGGCGACATTCACAAGGCGCACGAGGCCGGCTGTGAGTTCGTGAAGAGCCTTGCCGGCGTTGAGCCCGTTGAGTGCGAGATTGCCATCACCACTAACGGCGGCTACCCGCTCGACCAGAACATCTACCAGGCCGTGAAGGGCATGTGCTCTGCCGAGGCCACGCTTCCCGAGGGCGGTGTGATCATCGACGTCGCCGGCTGTGCCGACGGTCACGGTGGCGAGGGCTTCTATCACAACATCGCCGACAACGATCCGGCGGAGTTTGAGCGTGCCTGCATCGACCGTCCTAAGGACGAGACCCTGCCCGACCAGTGGACGAGCCAGATCTTTGCCCGCATCCTGGCGCATCACCCTGTGATCATGGTCACCGACCTGTGCGATCACCAGATGATCAAGGATATGCACATGACGCCGGTCAACACCCTCGATGAGGCGCTCAAGCTCGCCTTTGAGATGAAGGGTGCCGATGCCAAGGTGGCCGTCATTCCCGATGGCCTGGGCGTTGTCGTCGCACAGCACTAGTACGCGGCCTAAACGAATCGTTTATAACCGACAAGAAAGATAAGGTTTTATGCTTACCAAACTCCTCTGCGAATTCGGCGCAACGGCCCTCATGATCATCTTTGGCGTGGGCGTACACTGCGATACCGTGCTTAAGGGCACCAAGTATCAGGGCTCCGGTCACATGTTTGCCATCACCACCTGGTCTTTTGGCATCTCGGTCTGCCTGTTTGTCTTTGGCGGCGCCGTGTGCATGAACCCCGCCATGGTGCTTGCCCAGTGCATCGTCGGCCTGGTGCCGTGGAGCAGCTGCATCCCCTTCATGGTTGCCGATATGCTCGGCGGCTTTGTGGGCGCCGTAATCGCTTGGTTGATGTATGCCGATGAGTTCAAGGCTTCCGAGGGCGTCGTCGACCCCATTGCTCAGCGCAACATCTTCTCGACCAACCCAACCACCGAGGGCACGAACTATGCCCGCAACTTCTTCTGCGAGGCTATCTGCACCTTCGTGTTCATCAGCGCCATCCTTGCTGCTGCTAACCGTGCTGGCGAGAACGTTCTGATGCTCGCCATCTGCGTCGGTCTGATCGTTTGGGCTGTTGGCATGGGCATGGGCGGCATCACCGGATTCGCCATGAACCAGGCTCGTGACCTTGGTCCTCGCATGGCCTATCAGGTGCTGCCGATCAAGAACAAGGCCGACAACAACTGGAAGTACGGCCTGCTCGTTCCTGGCATCGCACCGTTTGTCGGTGCCGCTCTGGCTGCGCTGTTTGTGCACGGTTTCTTGGGCATGTTCTAGTCCAAGACAATTGATATAACGCCCGGGTCCGGCATAGGTTAACTTTCCGCCGCGTCCTCGGACATGCAAGAAGCTCCCGCTGCGCACTTCGTGCGGCGGGAGCTTCTTGCGTCCTGCGGAGTGCGGCGGAAAGTTAACCTATGCCGGACCCTGCGGGAATCCAGTTGTGTTCGAACAAGCAACCCAACATATATATCTGAATTTGGATGTGGTGGGCACTTTGTTGTTGGGCGCTTTGAGGTGCGAGTGACACTTTGGGATGCGTGGCGGCCTGGGGTGGGGCGGTTCCTTGGGATGAGAGGCTTACTTACTTAGTTGAAGAGGGGTTTTATGGCTGATAGGTAGTCTTTGGCTACGTCCTCTTTTGGGGCTTGGAAATTGTGCCAGGCCCACCATTGGACCATTCCTACGAAGCTTGAGGCTATGTGGTGTAGTAGGAAGCTTCGGTCCATGGTGGCGGCGGGGCCGTTTGGGTCGGTAGGGACGGTTTCGGCTGCGCGTGACATGATGGTCTTGCGGAGACAGTCGGCGAAGACGCGCGAGCCGGCTCCGGCTACGAGGGCTCGAACGCCTTGGCGGCGCTCCCAGAGGTTGTTGAGGATATGCTCGACCTGCACGAGTGGGTCGTCGAGCGGTGTGCCATCGTCGTCGAGGGCGTGGGTGCAGATGTCGCTCACGCCCTCGGACAGTAGGTCGTCTTTGCTCTTGAAGAGGCCGTAGAACGTTGCCCGACCCACATGGGCGCGAGCAATGATGTCGCTGACGGTGATCTTGCCGTAATCTTCCTCGCACAGGAGCTCGGAGAACGCCGCAACGATGGCGGCGCGGCTTTTTTCTTTGCGGGCATCCATGGCTATGCATCCACGTGAACGAGCAGACAACGGAGCGTGCCGGAGCAACCCTCGTAGGGGCGCTTGCCGGCGCCGTAGCCGACGGCTTCGATGTGGTAGCGTGCCGGCAGGTGCTCGGATGTGCGCAGCGCGGTAACGATGGCGGCGCCCGTGGGCGTCACGAGCTCGCCGGCGACCGGTGCGGGCGTGAGGGCGATATTGCCCGCCTGGCACAGGTTGACGACAGCGGGGACGGGAATGGGCATAAGGCCGTGGGCGCAGTGGATGGTGCCGTGGCCCTCGGAGAGCGACTCGACGACAATATCCTCGATGCCCAGGTCATCGAGGCAGATGGCGACCGAGCAGATGTCAACGATGGAGTCGACGGCGCCCACCTCGTGGAACATGACGGTCTCGGGCGTTTTGCCGTGGGCCTTTGCCTCGGCGGCGGCGAGCGCGGTAAAGATGGCGAGCGCACGACGCTTGGCGCCATCGCTTAGCTGCGAGCCGTCGATGATAGCAGTGACGTCCGCCAAAGAACGGTGGTGATGGTGGTGGGCGTGGTGATGATCCTCGTGCTCATGGGCGTGGCCCTCATGGTCGTGCTCATGGCAGTGCTCGTGTTCGTGCCCGCCATGATCATGATGGTGATGCTCATGCTCATGCCCGTGCTCGTGCTCGTGCGTGTGCTCGACAGCTGTTTCGTTGCCGTAGAGCCAGGCCATATCGTGGTCGTGGTTCTCGAGTCCCTCTGCAAGCTGGACGTCGAAATCGCAGGCGTCGATGCCATGCTTGTTTGCACGCGTGACGGCGATCGTAAAGCCGTCGACCGGCAGTGTGGCGAGCTGTTCGCGCAGGTGCTCCTCGCTGGCACCCAGATCGAGCAGGGCCGCGACGGTCATATCGCCGCTGATGCCCGAGGTGCCGTCGATGATAAGCGTGTGCTGATGATTGGACATGGAATGCTCCTTAGCGGGCGCGGGGTGTGCCGGCGCTCAGATGATTGATAAGACTTGCCTGGTAGGCGGCGCCAAAGCCGTTGTCGATATTGACGACCGAAACGCCGCTGGCACAGGAGTTGAGCATGGCGAGCAGTGCAGCTACGCCACCAAAACTTGCGCCGTAGCCAACGCTGGTGGGAACGGCGATGACCGGACAGCTCACCAGACCGCCGATAACGCTCGCCAGCGCGCCCTCCATGCCGGCGATGGCGATGACCACCTGCGCCTGGGCAAGTTCCTCGGCATGCGCGAGCAGGCGGTGCAGGCCGGCGACACCTACGTCGTAGAGGCGGTCGACCTCGTTGCCATAGAACTCGGCCGTCAACGCGGCTTCTTCGGCGACGGGTAAGTCGCTCGTGCCGGCGCAGGCGACGACGATGCGTCCGTTGCCGGTAGGGGAGGGCTTGCCGCCCACGAGGGCGAGCTGTGCGTCCGGGACATATCCCAGGTCGATGCCGTTGTCGAGGAGCTCCGAGGTACGGGCTGCTTTTTCGGCATCCAGGCGCGTGACCAGGATGCGCTCCTGGCCGGCATCGCGCAGCGCTTCGATAATGGCGGCAATTTGCTCGGCGGTTTTACCGGCACCGTAGACAACCTCGCCGGCTCCCTGGCGCACTCCGCGCGAAAGATCGAGCTGTGCAAAACCCAGATCGGCGGTTGGCGCCGTTTGGATGCGCGTGAGGGCGGCTGCCGGGGTGACTGCTCCGCCGGCAACATCGCTCAGCAATTGCTCAAGATCTTGCTTATCCATCTATGTTCCCTTCGACGGCGCAAAGTCTAGCACTCAAAGGGTATGTTTCCGAACACTAAGACAAAATTGTTCGGAAACTATAGGACAGACTGATTCAATTGTTAGACGGATCGGCTAGTCACGCAGGATGATGTCCATGGCGAGCATCAGGTTGCGCTCGTCGATGGCAAATGGGGCGGCTTCGCGCGTCTTGGGCTTGGCGCAAAATGCGATGCCCGTGCCCGCGGCCTGAATCATGGGGATGTCGTTGGCGCCGTCGCCGATCGCGACGGTATGGGCCATATCGACACCGCACTCAACCGCCCAATCCAGCAGCTGGATGAGCTTGGACTCTTTGGTCACGATGTCTGCCGCCAGCTTGCCGGTGAGCTTGCCGTCCACGACTTCCAGGCGGTTGGCCAGGCAAAAATCGATGCCCGCGGCGGCCACGATCTTATCGGCGACCTCGTGAAAGCCGCCGCTTACCACGCCGACCTTCCAGCCCTTGCTGTGCGCCGAGCGCACAAGCTCCAGCGCGCCGGGGGTAAACGTCACGCGCTCGAAGGTGCGCTCGAACACACTCTCGTCCAAGCCGGCAAGCAGCCCCACGCGTTCCTCGAGCGCCTGCTTAAAGTCGAGCTCGCCGCGCATGGCGCGTTCGGTGATCTTCGCCACTTGCTCGCCCACGCCGGCTTCCTCGCCCAACAGGTCGATGACCTCCTGGTTGATGAGCGTGGAGTCGATATCCATAACGATGAGGCGTGCAGTCATGGCGAGCCTTTCCGAGTGCAGTTGTATTGGGGCACATTGTCGCACGCCGTGCGCCTGGGCGACGGCCGCGGTGCGTCAATTGTTTCGTCTCCGTCAAGTCTTTGGGCAGGAGCCACTTTTTCGCGGCACATCGACGCGGGTGCGATAAGATAGAACGCCATGTCTGGCTGCGCGGTTTACGCAGGCTGGGCAAATCTGTACGACGCCGCCCGGAACGACACGGGGCGGCACAGATCCATAAAGGAGGATCACTGGTATGAGCCAGACCCGTCCCATCGATGAGCATTCCATGCACACCCGTACCTGCGGCGAGCTTCGCTTCGAGAACGTGGGCGAAGAGGTCACCCTCACCGGTTGGGTGAGCCGTCGCCGCGACCACGGCGGCCTTATCTTCTGCGACCTTCGCGACCGCGAGGGCATCACGCAGCTCACCTTCGACCCCGAGCACTCCGATGGCGATGCCTTTAAGATCGCCGAGACCATGCGTCCCGAGTGGCCCATCAAGATCCACGGCGTCGTGCGCTCCCGTGGCGAGGAGACCACCAACACCAAGCTCGCGACCGGCGAGATCGAGGTCCTGACCGACCACGCCGAGGTGCTCAACACGTCCGTCACCCCGCCGTTCCAGATCGAGGACGGCATCGAGACCAGCGAGGACACCCGTCTACGCTATCGCTATCTTGACCTCCGTCGTCCCGAGATGATGGCCAACCTCAAGCTGCGCTCCGACTTTACCTTTGCCATTCGCGAGGCGCTGCACAACCGTGAGTTCATGGAGGTCGAGACGCCCTCCCTGTTCAAGTCCACGCCCGAGGGCGCCCGCGACTTCATCGTCCCCAGCCGCATCCAGCCGGGCAACTTCTACGCCCTGCCGCAGTCCCCGCAGCTTCTGAAGCAGCTGCTCATGGTCGGTGGCGTCGAGCGCTACTACCAGGTTGCCAAGTGCTTCCGCGACGAGGACCTGCGTGCCGACCGTCAGCCCGAGTTCACCCAGGTCGATATCGAGATGTCCTTCGTGGACCAGAACGATGTCATGAGCGCGCTCGAAGAGGTTCTTGCCGATGCCTTCGGTCGCATGGGTGTCGAGATGCCCACGCCGCTGCGTCGCATGAACTACTGGGATGCCATGGACACCTATGGCTCCGACAAGCCCGATACCCGCTATGGCATGCACCTGGTCGACCTGACCGACATCTTTGCCAACTCCAAGTTCAAGGTCTTTGCGACCGCCGCAAATGAGGAGGGCTCTGTCGTCAAGGCCATCAACGCCAAGGGCGCCGGTGCCTGGGCACGTGCCAAGATCGATAAGCTTGCCGGCGTGGCCTCCACGTTTGGCGCCAAGGGTCTGGCGTGGATCGCTTTCCGCGAGGACGGCTCCATCAACAGCCCCATCGTCAAGTTCTTCTCGGACGAGGAGATGGCGGCTCTGCGCGAGCGCATGGATGTCGAGCCCGGCGACCTTGTGATGTTCGCCGCCGGCCCGCGCCTGCTTTCCGACGAGATCCTGGGCGGCATGCGTTCCCACATGGCCAACGCGCTTGAGATCAAGCGCGAGGGCCACGACTTCCTGTGGGTCGTCAACTTCCCGCTGTTCCACTGGGATGAGGACCGCAAGGCCTATGCCGCCGAGCATCAGCCCTTCACCCTGCCGACCGAGACCGACATCGCTAAGATCGAGGCCGACCCGTTGGCAGCCGGTTCGTGCACCTACGACTTTGTCATGGACGGCTTTGAGGCCGGCGGCGGCGGTATGCGTATCCACAACGCCGAGATGCAGATGTCCATGCTCAAGCTCCTGGGCTTTACCGAGGAGCGTGCCGAGTCTCAGTTCGGCTTCCTCATGGAGGCCCTCAAGTTTGGTGCGCCCCCGATGGGCGGTTTCGCTCTGGGCCTGGACCGCGTGTGCATGCTGCTCACCGGTTCCGACTCCATCCGCGACGTCATGGCGTTCCCCAAGACGGCCAGCGGCTCCGACCTTATGTCGGGCGCCCCGAGTGCCGTTTCCGGCGCCCAGCTCAAGGACGTCAGCCTGCGCCTGATGTAGGCAAGCGGCTACATATTGCCCGTTGCGAGGGAAGGACGCGTGCCTTCCCTCGTTTTTTATACGCCGAGGTTGTGAGGACATGGGGTGACCGGACGTCGAGGAAACTGCGTCCCGGAATTTGCGTCCAGAATGGGATGTACTTTCCGCCAGGGTCGCTCAGCGGAAACTGCGTCCCAGAATCCAGCCAAATAACGGGTCGCACTTTCCGGTTGAGCCTTCTGGCGGAAACTGTGTCCCATCATTGACGCTCTAAATGGGATGCGATTTCCGTCCCGCCCTCAACAAGCATCTAACGCTACAATAACTACCACGTGGCTGGGTTTTGCCGGCCGATGTGCGATGTCGCGGGAGGGGGGACATGGTCGAGTTTACAAAGACGATTAAAGATCCGTTGGGATTACATGCCCGCCCGGTTGCGCTGCTCTATGACATCATTGCCAAGCACCGTAGTGACGTGTCGGTTTCGATTGGTGACCGCTACACCGATGGCCGCGACGTTATAGGGCTCATGGCACTCTGCGGCGAATGTGGCGAAGACGTCGTGTTCCGCGTTTCGGGCGTAGACGAGGCTTCCTGCGTCACGTCGATCAGAAATCTCTCGCTTTAAGCATGACAGGGCGTGGTAAAGGATGGTCTTTGCGGTGCCTCTTTTGTTTCGTATAGGAAACTTTTTCGAAATCTGAATGGGGACCCTTTCCAAAAAGTTAACCACGTGTTAGTTTACTATAGCGAACATAGACGTGGTTAACTTTTATCGCGTCGATGTTGAGGACGAACTGACGTTAGGAGCAACTCATGTCTTGCGGACCGCAGATGCCGGCCATGCCGCTTTCGATGGTAAAAGCGGGCGAAACCGTGCGCGTGTCTCGTGTAAAGGGCAATGAGGATATGAAGCACCACCTCAAGGACCTCGGCTTTGTCGAGGGCAACGAAATCCACGTGGTGAGCTCGAGTGGCGCCAATATCATCGTCACGGTGCTGGGCGCACGCTTTGGTATCGATTCCAAGGTTGCCATGCACATCATGACCGTCGGTTAGTCTGCAGCATTTCATAAAAACCGAAAGGGGGATAAGAGGATGAAGACGTTGGGTGACGTTAAGGTGGGCGAGAGCTCCACCATCGTCAAGCTTCACGGTGAGGGTGCGCTTCGCCGCCACCTTATGGACCTGGGGCTCATCAAGGGCACGTCGTTTAAGGTCGTGAAGGTTGCACCGCTCGGTGATCCGGTCGAGATCAACGTGCGCGGCTACGAGCTTTCCATCCGCAAGGAGGAGGCGGCCGTCGTCGAGGTCCAGTAAGGGCCGGCGGCGCATATTTCTGCAGATAAAGTTAGGTTTTTCTAACTTAATGCAGCAACTTTGAAGCACATTATCCAGCCTGCGCGGAGAAAGCAGCGCAGGCACACAAGGAAGAAGGATTGAATGGCGGATTCTCAGATCCATGTCGCACTTGCGGGTAACCCCAACTGCGGCAAGACCACGCTTTTCAACCTGATCACCGGCGCCAACGGCTACGTTGGCAACTGGCCCGGCGTCACGGTTGAGAAAAAGGAAGCCAAGCTCCTAAGCGACAAGAACGTTACCATCACGGACCTCCCCGGCATCTACTCGCTTTCCCCCTACAGCCCCGAGGAGCAATGCTCGCGCGATTACCTCATGAGCGGCGAGCCCGATGTAGTCGTCCAGGTGGTCGACGCCACCAACCTCGAGCGCAACCTGTACCTGGCGCTTCAGGTTATCGAGACCGGCCTGCCCGTGGTCGTTGCCCTCAACATGGCCGACTTGGTCGAGAAGAACGGCGACAAGATCGACACGGACAAGCTCTCCAAGAAGCTCGGCTGCCCGGTCATGATGATCTCGGCCCTTAAGAACAAGGGCATCAAGGAGCTGTTCGAGCAGGTTAAGAAGTCCGCTGCTTCCAAGGGCGAGGTGCCGGAGCACAAGTTCGACTCCTCCATCGAGGACGTTCTGGACCACATCGAGAACAACCTGCCGGCGAGCGTTCCCGCTAACAAGCGTCGCTATTACGCCGTCAAGCTGTTCGAGCGTGATGCAGACGCCTGCAAGCTCATCAACCTCACCAAGGAGAAGGCCGCTCGCGTGGAGGAGCTGGTCGCCCAGTGCGAGCAGGACTGCGACGACGATGCCGAGTCCATCATCACCGGTGAGCGCTATGGCGTCATCGCGCACATCATCGATGAGTGCCTCACCAAGGCCCCGGCCAAGATGAGCACCTCCGAGAAGATCGACCGTGTGGTTACCAACCGTATCCTGGGCCTGCCGATCTTTGTGGTCATCATGTTCTGCGTGTACTACATCGCCGTTTCTACCTTGGGCGGCACGGTGACCGACTTCACCAACGACCAGCTCTTCGGCACCGACGGCTGGTATGTGCTCGGCCAGGGTCGCGACGCCTACGACGCAGCTGTCGAGGCTGCGGGCGACGACGCCGATTCGGTCGACCCGGCACAGTACGGCCCCTATGTCCCGGGTATCACCACCGTGGTGCACGATGCCCTTGTGGCGGGCGGCACCGAGGACGGTGGCCTGGTCGATTCGCTCGTCTGTGACGGTATCGTCGGCGGCCTGGGCGCCATCTTCGGCTTCGTCCCGCAGATGTTCCTGCTGTTCGTCATGCTGTCCTTCTTGGAGGACTGCGGCTACATGGCCCGCGTCGCCTTCATCATGGACCGCGTGTTCCGCCGCTTTGGCCTGTCCGGTAAGTCCTTTATCCCCATGCTCGTGTCCTCGGGCTGCGGCGTCCCCGGCGTCATGGCCACCAAGACCATCGAGAACGAGAAGGACCGCCGCATGACGGTCATGACCACCACGTTTATTCCCTGTGGCGCCAAGCTGCCGATCATCGCCCTGCTCATGGGTTCCATCATCGGCGATTCTTCCACCACCGCCGCGTGGATTAGCCCGCTCTTCTACTTCCTGGGCGTCTTTGCCGTCATCGCCTCGGGCCTCATGCTCAAGAAGACCAAGCTCTTCGCCGGTCGCCCGACGCCGTTCGTTATGGAGCTTCCCGCCTACCACTTCCCGGCGATCCGCTCTTGGGCGCTGCACGTGTGGGAGCGCTGCTGGGCCTTTATCAAGAAAGCCGGCACGGTCATCTTCGCGTCCACCGTCGTGGTTTGGTTCCTCTCCAACTTTGGTAGCTACAACGGCTCCTTTGGCTTCCTGCCTGCGATGGACGGCATTCCCGAGGAGTTCATGGATTACTCCGTGCTTGCCATGCTCGGCAACCTGGTCGCCTGGATCTTCGCCCCGCTTGGCTTTAGCACCTGGCAGGCAACAGCGCTGTCCGTCTCGGGTCTTGTCGCCAAGGAGAACGTTGTCGCCACCGCTGGCTCGCTGCTGTCCGTTGCCGATGCCGGCGAGACCGACCCGAGCCTGTGGACCGCGTTTGCCGGCATGTTCCCGACTATGGGCGCTTGCGTCGCCTTTGGCGCGTTCAACCTGCTGTGCGCTCCGTGCTTTGCCGCTATGGGTACCATCCGCAACCAGATGGACTCCGGCAAGTGGACCGCGATTGCCCTCGCCTACGAGTGCGCCTTTGCTTGGGTGATCGGCTTGTTCATCAACCAGTTCTACAACCTGCTTGTTCTTGGACAGTTTGGTATCTGGACGATTGTGGCCATCGTGTTGCTGGTTGCGATGCTCTTCCAGATTTTCCGTCCCATGCCCAAGCATGCATGGACCGACGAGGACGAGACCAACACTGCTTCCGCCGCAGTTTCCGCTTAAGTCCGAATAAGGATTAGCCCCTTTTCACGAGCCCGGGTGTCCCAGCGACACTCGGGCTTTTTGGTGGGGGAGATGTGACGTTTCCGCAGATAAAACCGACCAAAATAAACCTGTCCCCTTTTGGTAGGTGGAGAATGGGGTAAAGTAAGTGGTGGTTAACTAGAGGAGGCTTGCTATGGCACCTATCGATATTGTTGTACTGGCTGTTATCGGTATTGCGTTTGTCGCGGTATGCGTGCGCATCTACCGCAAGGGCACCTGCGCTGACTGCGCTCAGGGTGGCGTTTGCACGGGGCATTGCTCCAACAAAAAGACCTGTGCCGCGCTGAAAGGCGTCGACAAAATCGCCGAAGACTTGGGCCGCGGTATCAAGTAAGGCCCAGACATCTAAACGCCTCGCGAGCATCCGTTCGCGGGGCGTTTTTCACTTTTGTGGAGTGGGCTAGAGACGCTGCATGCGGTACCCGACGCCCATGTGCGTCTGAATCATCTTGGGGTGAGAGGGGTCTGCCTCGATCTTCTTACGCAGGGTGCGCATGAACACGCGCAGGCTCGCCAGATCGCTGTCCCAGCTCGTGCCCCATATCTCGCGGGTGATGAAGGTGTGGGTGAGCACCTTGTCGACGTTTTTCGCCAGAAGGACGAGCAATTTGTACTCGGTTGGGGTGAGCGAGAGCTCGCGTCCGTCTTTCGTCGCGTATCCCGCGGCGTAGTCGATATGCAGCGGACCGTTGTCGAACGTGCTCACTTCTGTCGACTCGCTCGACGCCATCGAGGAGCGCCTCAAATTCGCACGGACGCGCGCGAGCAACTCATCCACAGAAAAGGGCTTGGTGAGGTAGTCGTCTGCCCCTGCGTCAAGTGCTGCAATCTTGTCGGAATCTTCGGTGCGCGCCGAAATGACGATAATGGGGACTGCCGACCAGCTTCGGATCTTCGTGATGACCTCGATACCGTCAATGTCGGGAAGGCCGAGGTCGAGCATGATGAGGCTGGGGCCGTGCGACACCGCATCCATGATGGCGGCTTGGCCGTTGCAAACCTTGCTCACGACATAGCCGTGGAGGTCAAGCGCGGTCGAAACGAGGTTTTGAACGGTCGGGTCATCTTCGACCAGGAGGATGCGTGGCTTAGCGGCATTATTCATGAATCTCAATCTCCTCGGCGGGCAGGGTAAAACGGAAGACGGCCCCATGGGGGTGGTTGTCGCGAACTTCGATGACGCCGCCATGCGCCTCCACGATGGAGCGGCAGAGCGACAGGCCAAGGCCGATGCTTCGACGCGAATCCACGGGCCGCGTATTGCTTGAGGTGAAGAAGCGCTCAAAGATATGAGGCTTGTCGCAGTCTGCCACACCCGGCCCATCGTCTGCGACGTCCACCACGACGAACGCGCCCTCGCGACGTGCGCTGATGGTGACAGTCGAGTCCTCGGGCGTGTATTTGAAGGCGTTCATGATGAGATTCGTAAGCACCTGCATGATGAGATGGACGTCGATGCGTACCAGCAGGATGTCGTCAGTGTGCTCGATGGTGACGGCACGTCCATGCGATGCTTGGGCGACATGGCTGAGGGCGGCCTCGATGACCTCGTCGATGAGCTCGGATGTTAAGTTGAGGCGAATGGTGCCGTCCTCGACGCGTGTGATGGCGAGGAGGTTCTCCACGGTATCGATAAGCCAGAGGGAGTCGTCGTAGATGGCATCGGCAAGATCGCAGCGTTGTTCGAGGCTGAGCTTCTCGTCGCTCTTCCGAAGGATTGCCGCAGATCCGGATATAGCCGTGAGGGGTGTCCTCAAATCGTGGCCGATGGAGCGCAAAAGGTTGGCGCGCAGCTGCTCGTTTTTCGCCAAGACCGCAGCCTCTTCGCGCTCTTGCGCCGCCCGGTCGCTTTCGAGCGCCAAGGCGCATTCACCTACGATAGATAGGACGATCGAATGCTCGAAGGCTTCGATCTCGCGCCCCTCCAGGGCGATGCCGATGACACCGAATACCTTGTCGCCGGTGCGAACCGCGAGGTAGAGACAGCGCGCCTCAGGCAGGGTCCGCGTGCTTGCGCCCGCGCGCTTGTTGTTGGTGTAGGTCCAGGTTGCAACGGCGCGCTCGTAGTCGGTGAGCAGCGACGCGGATCGGTTTTCGGTGCCAGCGGACTCATAGAGCGCCTTGCCGAGCGTGCCGTGTTCGGCGGGGTAGAAGACCACGTCGAGTTTTAGCAGTTTGACGAGTTGGTTCATGGCGACGCGGGCGCACTCCTCCGCGCTATGGGCTTGCTGCAAGAGCTGGTTCGTTTCGAGGAGTACGCGCGTTTTGAATGCGTTCTCGGCGGATGTACGGGCGTTGTCGGCGATGCGCGCAGTTAACTCGCCGGCGACCATAGCGGTGGCGAACATGATGCCGAACGTGACCAGATAGCTTCGGTCGTAGCTGGCGAGCGAAAACAGAGGCGTGACAAAGCAGAAGTTGTAAAGCACTACAGAGAGCACGCTCGATACGATCGTGCAGATACGCCCCGTCGTGGTGACGGCGGTCAGCAGGGCCGTGAAGATATAGAGGGATATGATGCTGGAGTCGGCAAATCCCAGATGGCGGAAAGCCGCGCCGATCGCCGTGGCGGCAAGAGAGAGGGTCAGCGTGCGAAGCACGTTTCGGCTGCTGGGCGGCTGCAGGGCGAGCGCATGGCGGCGTCCTTTGGGTCGGGAGGGCGGAGTCGACTGTTCTGGAATGATGTAAATGTCGAGGTTCGGGGCGAATGTTATGAGCTGTTCTACGAGAGATTTGCGGCCAAAGAGGGCCTGACGGACGCTGCTGCGCTCGCCCGTGCGCCCCATGACGATCTTCGAAATACCCGACAGGCGCGCGAACTCGGAGATCTGAAACGCGATGTCGTCGCCATAGACGGTTTCCATATGTGCTCCGAGCTGCTCGGCTAGGGCGATATTGGCTACAAGCTTGGTGCGCTCATCATCGCTCATGGCTTGCGTGCGCGGGCTCTCTACGAACAGGGCGACGAGTTCGCTGCGAAACGCTTTCGCCATGCGTGCGGCGGCACGGACGATGCGGGGATTGGTCGGCGCCGGGGAGACGCAGACTAAGATACGCTCCCTGGTGTAGTAGTCACGGTTTCCCAGCACGCGTGCGGCGTCTGTGAGGTGACCGGTGCGATCGGCGCAGCGGCGCAGCGCGATTTCTCGGAGTGCGGTGAGGTTCTCGACGGTAAAAAAATGCTGTTGCGCTCGGTCGGCTTGTGCGGGACGGTAGACGAGGCCGGCGCGAAGGCGCTCAAGTAGGTCTTCGGGCTCTATGTCGACGAGCTCGACCTGGTCGGCATCATCGAAGATACGGTCGGGGATTCGTTCGCTCACGACAACGCCGGTGATGGATGCAACCATGTCGTTTAGGCTCTCGATATGCTGAACGTTCACGGTCGTATAGACGTCGATGCCCGCATGTAGAAGTTCCTCGACGTCTTGATAGCGTTTGTCGTGGCGAGACCCCGGCGCATTCGTATGGGCGAGCTCGTCGACAAGGATGAGCTGAGGGGCGCGTTCGATAGCCGCATCTAGATCGAACTCGCTGAGCGCAATGCCGTTGTGCTCGATGAGTTTACAGGGCACGTTCTCAAGCCCTTGTGCAAGATGGGCAGTTGCCGGACGTTCGTGCGGCTCGATGTATCCCGCGACGACGTCGACACCTCGCCGCTTGGCGGCGTGGGCGGCTTGAAGCATTGCATAGGTTTTGCCTGTGCCAGCAGCGTAGCCAAAGAAAATTTTGAGGTGTCCCCGGCTGGTTCGAGTGTCATCGGCGACCTCGTCTTTCTCAATTGCCTTGAGGATGAGGTCTGGATTGACGCGAGTGTCCGATGCGTCGCGCTGCATAGCGTAGCCTTTCTGAAGCGTTGTCCATGCGTGCATACGCGGTGAAGACACCACTGTATGCTCGCGAGGTCGAGTATAGGCGCACTGCAGCTGCAATAGTGCTTTCTACCTGCATCTTTACGGCATCTTAAGGACGTGAGCCCCGGCCCTCACGCCTCTTTAATCCCTAGAAGCGTTTACTGTCCCCAGACGCTTGCGAGGGCAGGCGTCCGAGACATCGGACCGCGTGTGAAAGGGGCGGTAAATGGACATCCTCATTCCCATCATCGGAGTCGTCTGCATTGGACTTCTTATCTATTACATCTACATTCTGATGAGGAGTGATTCGTAAACTATGGACGCTGCGATTCAGTACATCTTGTACTTTGCCGTACTCGTCGTCCTGGCCGTTCCGCTCGGTCGGTTCATGGCCCATATCATGGATGGTGAGCATACGTTCCTGTCGCCTGTGATTGCTCCTGTGGAGCGTGGCGTCTATCGTCTGCTTCGCATCGACGCGGCAGAACAGATGGGGTGTAGGCGCTATCTGGCGAGCGTGCTGGTCTTTTCGGGGATCGGCTTCGTGACTCTTGTGGCACTCCAGGCGCTTCAGTCCTTCTTGCCAGGCAATCCCCAGCACCTGCCGGGTGTGTCATGGGACCTGTCGTTCAATACGGCTGCCTCCTTCATAACCAACACCAACTGGCAGTCCTACTCCGTGGAGACCACCCTGTCCTACCTTGTGCAGTTCATGGGTCTCACTGTGCAGAACTTCGTTTCCGCTGGCACCGGTATCGCGGTCATGTTCGCGCTGATCCGCGGCTTCCGTCAGGTCAAGGAGCAGGGTCTGGGTTCCTTCTGGGTCGACCTCACCCGCACCGTCCTGTATGTGCTCATCCCGCTGAACCTCGTGTTCGGCATCTGCCTGGCTGCCGGTGGCGTCATCTCCAACTTCCAGCCGGCTCAGAAGGCTGAGCTCGTAGAACCCGTCGCTGTTCAGCCTAATGCAGACGGCGGCTGGAGCGTCATCGACGGCGCCCAGATTGAGGGCGACACGGTCAAGGTCGACGGCAAGGTTGTCGAGGGCGCGCGCGTGGTCACCGAGCAGTTCCTGCCCCAGGGTCCCGCGGCTCCTCAGGTCGCCATCAAGCAGTCCGGCACCAACGGCGGCGGCTTCTTCGGCGTGAACTCCGCCCATCCGTATGAGAACCCCAGTGCCTTCACCAACATCATCGAGATGACCAGCCTGCTGCTGATCCCGGCCGCCTGTTGCTTCGCCTTCGGTATCGGCGTCAAGAACACCAAGCAGGGCAAGGCCATCTTTGCCGCCATGTTCATCCTGCTGGTGATCTTCACCGGCATCATCGCCGTCAACGAGCATGCGGGCACCCCGCAGCTGGCCGATGGCGGAGCGGTCAATATCGAGATGACCGACGGCCAGGCCGGCGGCAACATGGAGGGCAAGGAGAGCCGTTTCGGTATCGCCTCCTCTGCTACCTGGTCCGCTTTCACGACGGCTGCTTCCAACGGCTCGGTTAACTCCATGCACGACTCCTACACCCCGCTGGGCGGTTTTGTCCAGATGCTCCAGATTGCTCTGGGCGAGGTCGTCTTCGGCGGCGTGGGCTGCGGCCTGTACGGCATGATCGGCTTCGCCATCCTCACAGTGTTCATCGCCGGCCTCATGGTCGGACGCACGCCTGAGTTCCTGGGCAAGAAGATCGAGCCGGGCGAGATGCGCTGGGCAGTTGTCCTGTGCTTGGCAACTCCGTTTGCCATTCTGGTGTGCTCGGCCATCGCCTGCATGGTGCCCGGTCTTGCCGACCAGCTCAACAATGGTGGCGCGCACGGCTTCTCCGAGGCGCTGTATGCCTTCACCTCATGCGGCGGCAACAACGGCTCGGCGTTTGCAGGCATGAACTGCAACATTCCCTGGATCAACGTCATGCTCGGCCTCGAGATGCTGTTCGCCCGCTTCATGCCCATCATCGGTACGCTGGCTATCGCCGGCTCGCTGGCCAAGAAGGGTAAGGTCGCCGAGAGCGCCGGTACCTTGTCTACCACCAACGGCATGTTCATATTCCTGCTCGTGTTCATCGTTCTGCTGATCGGTGCCCTGAGCTTCTTCCCGGCCCTGGCGCTTGGCCCCGTTGCCGAGTTCTTCCAGATGATTGCGTAAAGGAGGGCGCAGATTTATGACTATGCAAAAAGACATGATGAGTCGCGCGGTCCGCGACTCGTTTGCCAAGCTGGATCCTCGCGTCCAGATTCAAAACCCGGTCATGTTCCTGGTGTGGCTTTCCGCCGTCATGACCTCCGTCCTGGCCGTCGCTTCCATCTTCGGTGTGCAGGACGCGGGTGTGCCCACCTACTATGTGGTCGCCATCGCGGTCATCCTGTGGCTCACCGACCTGTTCTCGAACTTCGCCGAGGCGCTTGCCGAGGGCCGCGGTAAGGCTCAGGCCGATTCCCTGCGTGCGGCCAAGAAGGATGTCGAGGCCCATCGCATCGAGTCCGTTGAGGACAAGGAGCACTTCACCGTCGTTCCCGGCACCGAGCTTACGCGCGGCGACCTGGTGATCGTACGCGCCGGCGAGCAGATTCCCGGCGACGGCGACGTCATCGAGGGCGCTGCTTCCGTTGACGAGTCCGCCATCACCGGCGAGTCCGCCCCCGTGGTCCGCGAGGCCGGCGGCGACCGCTCTGCCGTTACCGGCGGTACCACGGTGTTGTCCGACTGGATCATCGTCAAGATCTCCAGTGAGCCCGGCCAGAGCTTCCTGGACAAGATGATCGCGATGGTCGAGGGTGCCGCGCGCAAGAAGACCCCTAACGAGATCGCTCTGGAGATCTTCCTGGTGGCCCTCTCCATCGTCTTTATCCTGGTCACGCTGGCCCTGTATTGTTACTCCTGCTTCTCGGTCGGTCTTAACGACATGGCCAACCCCACGGCCGTGACCACGCTCGTGGCGCTGCTCGTGTGCCTGGCTCCCACTACCATCGGCGCCCTTCTGTCCGCCATCGGCATCGCCGGCATGAGCCGTCTGAACGAGGCCAACGTGCTGGCCATGTCCGGCCGCGCCATCGAGGCCGCCGGCGACGTCGACATCCTCATGCTCGACAAGACCGGCACCATCACCCTGGGTAACCGCCAAGCCGCCGAGCTCATCCCGGTCGACGGCGTCGATCCCGCGGAGCTTGCCGATGCCGCCCAGCTTTCCTCGCTGGCCGACGAGACCCCCGAGGGCCGCTCCATCGTCGTCCTCGCCAAGGAGCAGTTCGGTCTGCGCGGCCGCACACTCGAGGATAAGGGTATGGAGTTTATCCCGTTCACCGCGGCAACGCGTATGTCCGGCGTGAACTACGAGGGCAATGAGATCCGCAAAGGCGCTGCCGATTCCGTGCGCACCTATGTGGAGGCAGCCGGCGGCGTGTTCTCAAAGGAGTGCGACGAGGCCGTCGAACGCATCGCCAAGGCCGGCGGCACCCCGCTGGTCGTGACCAAAAACTGCCGCGTGCTGGGCGCTGTGTACCTCAAGGACATCATCAAGTCCGGCGTTAAGGAGAAGTTCGCCGACCTGCGCAAGATGGGCATCAAGACCATCATGGTGACGGGCGACAACCCGCTCACCGCCGCGGCAATCGCCGCCGAGGCCGGCGTTGACGACTTCCTGGCCGAAGCCACCCCTGAAGGCAAGCTCGAGAAGATCCGCGAGTTCCAGCGTGAGGGGCACCTGGTCGCCATGACCGGCGACGGCACCAACGACGCGCCCGCTCTGGCCCAGGCCGACGTCGCCGTGGCCATGAACACGGGCACCCAGGCTGCCAAGGAGGCCGGCAACATGGTCGACCTCGACTCCAGCCCCACCAAGCTCATCGAGGTCGTGCGTATCGGCAAGCAGCTGCTCATGACCCGCGGTTCGCTCACGACCTTCTCGGTGGCCAACGACATGGCGAAGTACTTCGCTATCATCCCGGCCCTGTTCTCGCCGATCTACCCCGGGTTGGACGCCCTCAACATCCTCGGTCTGGCAAGCCCGCTGTCCGCGGTTCTTTCGGCCATCATCTATAACGCGCTCGTTATCGTCGCGCTGATCCCGGCCGCGCTGAAGGGCGTTAAGTACCGCGAGGTCCCGTCCGGACAGCTGCTGACCCACAACCTGCTCGTGTGGGGTCTGGGCGGCATCGTTGCCCCGTTCGTATTCATCAAGCTCATCGACATGCTGCTCGCGTTCTGCGGCATTATGTAAGTGGAGGTTTGTATGTTCAAAGGTGTTGCATCGCGCGCACTGGGCGTGTTCGCGCTGTTTACCGTTGTCTGCGGCCTGGCCTATACGCTTGTCGTGACCGGCATTGCCCAGGTTGCGTTCCCGTATCAGGCGAACGGTTCGCTCATTACGGTCGACGGCAAGGTTGTGGGTTCCGAGCTCATCGGCCAGAACTTCGAGGATGAGGACCACATGTGGGGCCGCATCCAGAACGTGTCAATTTTCGAAGGCGAAGATGGCGAGCTCATGGCGTATGGTGCCCCATCCAACCTGTCCCCGGCGAGCGAGGAGTATCGGCAGCTTGTGGATGCGCGCGTGAAGAAGATCCGCGCCGCCAACCCCGATGCCGATATGGACGCTGTGCCCGTCGACCTGGTGACGTGTTCCGGCTCAGGGCTCGACCCCGAGATCTCTCCCGATGCCGCCGAGTACCAGGTCCCGCGCCTTGCCAAGGCCACGGGCAAAAGTGAGGACGAGGTGCGCGACATCATTGCCGCGTGCACCAAGGGCCGTTTCCTCGGCGTGTTCGGCGAGCCCACGGTCAACGTGCTCAAGGTGAACCTTATGCTGGACGGCGCGCTGTAGGTGAGGGAGTGGCGGATGAGGGCGTGACTGACTATCTGAGCCCTCAATTCCACCCCGCCCATCAGTTGCGGTGAAATACGGACTGTTTTGGCTGTCAAAGGCCTCATCTACTCCGTATTCCACCGCAACTTTTTGTGAGGGTCGGGATTGAAGGTGAGGAGTGCGAGCGAGTGCGGATGCGGCGGATACTGATACAATAGGTACGTTAGCAACTGCCGCCGAGCGGCTCAAACGAAAGGAACCCTGTATGGAGTCCTCCGCCTATCCGATGCTCTTTAGCCCAATCAAGGTCGGTACAACCGAGGTCAAGAACCGCGTCTTTATGCCGCCGGTGTCCACGAACCTGGCCGATCATGGCTATGTGACCGACGACTTGGTCGATCATTACCGTGCCCGTGCCAAGGGCGGCGTCGGCCTGATCATCACCGAGGTCGTGACGGTCGAGCCTACCTATACCTATCTGCCGGGTGACATGTGCTGCTACGATGACACGTTTATCCCCGGCTGGGAAAAGCTCGCCGCGGCCGTCCACGAGTATGGCTGCAAGATCATGCCGCAGCTCTTCCACCCCGCCTACATGGCCTTTAACATTCCGGGCACGCCGCGCCTGATCGCTCCGTCCTTTGTGGGCCCGTCCTATGCCCGCGAGGCACCGCGTCCTATCACGGTCGATGAGATCCACGAGCTCACGCATCAGTTCGGTGACGCTGCCGTGCGCATGCAGAAGGCCGGTGTCGATGGCGTCGAGGTCCATGCGGCACACGCCCACGGCATGCTCGGCGGCTTTTTGACCCCGCTCTATAACAAGCGCACCGACGAGTACGGCGGCTCGCTCGACGCCCGTATGCGCTTCTTGCTCGAGGTCATCGCCGAGATTCGCGAGCGCTGCGGCAAGGACTTTATCATCGACGTCCGTATCTCGGGCGACGAGTACACCGATGGCGGCCTGACCCTCAACGACATGATCTACGTCTCGCGTCGCCTGGAGAAGGCCGGCGTCGACATGATTCATGTGTCGGGTGGTACCACCATCAAGCGTGGCTCCGCAATTCCCGCCGCCGGTACTCAGCAGGCCTCGCACGCCGCCTGCTCGCGTGAGATCAAAAAGCACGTCAACATTCCTGTCGCCACGGTCGGCCGCATCAACGAGGCCTGGATTGCCGAGGAGCTGATCGAGGACGGCGCTGCCGACATCTGCATGATGGGCCGCGCCAATCTGTGCGATGCCGAGTTCTGCAACAAGGCAGCTGCCGGCAACGCTGACGACATTCGCCCCTGCATCGGCTGCCTGCGCTGCCTGAACGGCATTATGTTTGGCAAGCGCATCTCCTGCACCGTCAACCCGGACGTGGAGCGCGACGAGGCCGGCTACGAGCCTGCCGCCGAGGCCAAGAACGTGCTCGTTGTGGGCGCTGGTCCTGCAGGCATGGAGGCAGCCTACATTGCCGCCAAGCGCGGTCACAACGTGGTGCTCGTGGATAAGCAAGATGAGCCGGGCGGCGAGATGCGCATCGCAGCCGTTCCGCCGGCAAAGCAGGAACTCACCCGCGTGATCAAGTATCAGTACCGTCGCCTGGCCGAGGCCGGCGTGAAGTGCGTATTTGGCACCGAGCTTACTGCCGAGGACATTCAGCGTGACTACGCGGGTTACGAGGTTGTCCTGGCTTATGGCGCCGAGCCCATCGCTCCGGCCTTTATGCAGAGCTTTAAGCAGGTTATGACAGCTGACGACCTGTTGGGTGGCAAGGCTTTCCCGGGCAAGAAGATTGTCATCGTCGGCGGCGGCACCGTCGGTTGCGAGACGGCCGATTACCTGGCCCCGCTGGTCAACGACCTGTCGCCGGCCAACCGCGATGTCACTGTTATCGAGATGACCAAGACGCTCGCCGCCAACGAGGGCGGCGCCGGTCGCGCGGTGCTCATCACGCGCATGCTCTCAAAGGGCGTCCACGTGCTGACCGAGGCCAAGGTGACCGAGATTACCGAGGACGCCATCAGCTACGAGAAGGATGGCGAGGTCCACACCATCGCCGATGCCGATACGCTGGTGCTTGCCATGGGCTATCGTCCCAATACCAAGTTGGCCGACGACCTTGCTGCAGCCGGCGTTACCACCCACGTGTTGGGCGATGCCAACAAGTGCGGCAACATCCGCGACGCCATCGGCGATGGCTACAAGGTTGCTTGCGAGCTCTAGTCAACCCCTTTGCACCAATCGATTGCAAAAAGCGGCGGCTGCCCTGTGTGTTGGGCAGCCGCCGCCTGCGCTGCTCCCTCCGCAATCGTGTTGCTGTTATACACCAGGTGCAGATACATCGCGTCGTGCACGGCGGTGGGATTGCGTGAGGCGATGGCGTCGGCCACATCGCGGTGCGTGCGGATAGTTTCCTCGACGAGCTTTTTGCCGGTCACGTCGATAAAGAGGGGGACGGATGCCTTGAACACGCCCATCAGGCGGGGAACGACGAGGTTTCCGGAGCTCTCGGCAATGGCATTGTGGAACGCGGTGTCGGCGGCGGAGTAATCCTCACCGGCCTCGGCCAGGCGCTCGGATTCGTCGCAGAGCTCTTTGATACAGACGATCTGGTCGTTGGTTGCGTGCTCGGCTGCCATGCGTGCCATCTGCGGCGGCGCCACGGCTCTCTCGCACGTCAACGATGCCGGTTTCTGGATGTGCTCTTCGTTCCTCGAGATTGACGAGAAGACCACCCTCAAGTCCTGGACTGTCATGGAGACGCTCATCGGCCTTTCGGGTCTTGCCTGCGCCTTGGTGATTTCGTTCTTCGCCTAGTTCGCGTAGCTAAGCATCTTTAACCGAGTGCATCGCTTGGTACCCATTTTCACCTGATTCATTAACCAACGATTGGTACAACCGTTCAAACCAAAAGAGGAGAGCATTATGGACGAGAAGACCAAGGCACGGATTCAGCAGGAGGCAGCCGACTTGGTTGCCAAGCTGCAGCCGCGTTCCGGCAAGTTTCGCACCATCAGCCCCGAGATGGACCCGCTGCGTCTGGGCTCTGGCTGGTCCATCGAAGATCTGGACAAGCCGCAGGTCATTATCGAGTCGACGTTCGGCGACTCGCACCCGGGTTCTGCCGGTCTGTTTGAGTTGGTCGAGGAGGTCCGTGCCGGCGTTGCCGAGGCTGGCGGTCACGGTGCCCGTTACTTCTGCACCGATATCTGTGACGGCGAGGCCCAGGGCCACGACGGCATTAACTACTCGCTGCCCAGCCGCGACATGATCGCCAACATGATCGAGATTCATGCCAAGGCCACCCCGTTCGACGCCGGCGTCTTTGTCGCCAGCTGCGATAAGGGCCTGCCTGCGAACCTCATGGCCATGGGCCGCATCAACATCCCCTCCATCGTCGTTACCGGCGGCGTCATGGATGCCGGCCCCGATCTGTTGACCCTGGAGCAGCTCGGCGCGATTTCTGCCCGCTACGAGCGCGGCGAGATCTCCCGCGAGGAACTTGAGTTTGCCAAGCACAACGCATGCCCCAGCTGCGGCGCCTGCTCCTTTATGGGCACCGCGTCGACCATGCAGGTTACCGCCGAGGCCCTGGGCCTTATGCTCCCTGGCACGGCCCTGCTGCCCGCCACCAGCTCCGACCTGCGTGAGTTTGCGCGCGCGGCCGGCCGTCAGTCCGTGTGGCTCTCCGAGCACAACCTGTGCCCCCGCGACATCGTGACCAAGGAGTCTTTCGAGAACCTCATCATGGTCCACGGCGCCATTTCGGGCTCCACCAACTCGCTGCTGCATATCCCCGCGATCGCCCGCGAGTTTGGCATCGAGATGTCCGCCGACGACTTCGATCGCCTGCACCGTGGCGCCCACTACCTGCTCAACGTTCGCCCCGCAGGCGAGTGGCCGGCGCAGTTCTTCTACTATGCGGGCGGCGTGCCGCGCATCATGGAGGAGATCAAGTCGATGCTCCACCTCGACGTTATGACCGTCACCGGCAAGACTCTCGGCGAGAACCTCGAGGACCTCAAGAACAACGGTTACTACGAGAAGTGCGGTCGTTACCTTGAGAAGTGGAATCTCAAGCGCGAGGACATCATCCGTCCGTTTGACCAGGCCTTCGGCACCGACGGTTCCATCGCCATCCTCCACGGCAATCTTGCTCCCGAGGGCGCGGTCGTCAAGCACACCGTCGTTCCGCGCGAGATGTTCCAGGCTACGCTCAAGGCCCGTCCGTTCGACTGCGAGGAGGACGCCATTCACGCCGTCCTGACGCATGAGGTCAAGCCCGGCGATGCCGTTATCATTCGCTATGAGGGCCCCAAGGGTTCCGGTATGCCCGAGATGTTCTACACCACCGAGGCTATCGCCAGCGATCCCGAGCTGGGTGCGAGCATTGCCCTGATCACCGATGGCCGCTTCTCCGGCGCCTCCAAGGGCCCGGCTATTGGTCACGTTTCGCCCGAGGCTGCCGTGGGCGGCCCGATTGCCCTGATCGAGGAAGGTGATCTGATCCAGATCAACATCCCCGAGCGCTCGCTGTCTATCGTGGGCATCGCCGGCAAGGAGATGGAGCCGGCCGAGGTCGACGCCGTCCTGGCCGAGCGTCGCGCCGCCTGGAAGCCTAAGGCTAATCGTTACACCTCCGGCACGCTCAAGTTCTTTACCGAGCATGCAGTTTCCGCCATCCAGGGTGGCTACATGGAGTAGCGCCCGGGCGCATCAAATTTCTCCTCTCATAGATGTGCGGCACAAAGAGCCTCGAGTTCATACGAGCTCGGGGTTCTTTTCGTCTGGATTGCAGACGTATCGTCGGACGAAAGCACGTTGCGTCTAGGGAAAAACGTACGAAAGCGCAATTTCCATCCTTATTCCGGACGCAAATCAAGACGTAAACCGTTTGCGTCTGCTATAAATCCGCACGAAAACGGTTTCCGTCTTGCAGGGCAGTTACCGCTTCTACAGTTCAACTTCCAGTTCGGCTTTGTGTTCGTAGAGGTAATTGCGCATGTAGGGGATGGCAAATGAGACCTTGCCGTACGAGGGGGCCTCGATAATCGATTCTCTTAACAGGCGGCTGCGGACGGAGCTCACCTGTTGAGGCGTTTTGTTTAGGGCATCGGCAACCATGCTGGTCGAGCTCGTCTGCCCCAAAGACGCCATGCTCAGCAGATAAGCGATGCACGTGGGCGGAATGCGCCGCAGCGCGGGCTCAATCACCATGGCGCAGAAGCGTTCGCGTGCCGTTGCAATGCCGCGCTCGGCTTCTTCTTCTCCAATAATCGCTGTATGTGCGCGTCTCGCCAACTGCCATGCGTAGTATCCAACGAGTTGGATCATGAAAGGATAGCCTTGCGTTGCCTCGGCAAGTTGGCCGGCAATACCTGGCTGCAACTCCATGCCAGACGCTTCAATGGTTTCCTCGAGGGAGTACGACACTTCGGTTACTGCCACAGCCTTCAGGTCAAAGGGGAGGGCACGGCGCAAAAACGTAAGTGTCTTTCCGTTGATGATGCTTTCAATCATCGAAGGCAGCCCAGCAAAAACAAAGGCGATATCAAGGTCTTCGCCGATAACCTGCTGAATCGCAATGGAGAGCGTTCGGACCTCATCGAGCTCTGCGTCTTGAACCTCGTCGAGAGTGATGAGCAGGCCATTTCCATTCTTGGATATTGTCTGTCTCATGGCGTCGCGTAGCGATGGGCCGATTCGCTCAATATCTATGCTGCCGATGGATATGCCAGCTACGGTGGGCTCAAATCTGGCGTGTTTGGCCTGGAATTTGGGCTGCAGCTGTTCGAGAATGCGCTGGCAAAGTCCCTCGGTTGCGACCTCTTTTATGACTGTCCAGCCACGGCTTTGCGCCAAACGTGAGCACTCGTCAAGGAGGACCGTCTTGCCCGTTCCACGGACGCCGGCTATGCGCATTAGGCGCCCCGGGGCACCAGGCCCGTTGACGAGGCCCTCATTGAATTCTTCGAGCACATCTTCGCGGCCGATAATCGTGGGAGGTGTTTTACCTGCTGTGGGCTTAAAAGGGTTTGTTTGCATGTGAGCCACCTTTGCTCAAGATATAGCAAGATATAGCAAAGTATAGCAAGATATAGCAAAGTAAGCGCTACTCGCGGGTTTTGCGGTGGTGCTATTTTCCAAATGCCGCGCGGATAAAGCGCTGGGCGAACAGCTTGTTGGCAACTCACGAGGGCTCGGGGTGCCAATTTGGGATGGAGTAGTGCTGTGCCACGAATAGGGCCTATCTACTACGTTTAAGCCGCAGGGGTCAACCATAGTCGGCTTTTTCGAAAATCGACAAGCTGTCTACCTGCGGTTTTGTTTTCACAGTTTTCGGTATGGCCGAGGCTATCCGTGTTAACGTAGTAGATGGGCCACTTTTGTGACAAGGGGGCCGATCTTCGGGCCAGGGTAGCTAAAAGAGCCCCGTCCCAAAAAGACTGATTGGGAGCCGGGGCGTGTCGATGCGATAGTATTACGTGGTGATATTCGACAAACCGCGGGCTTCATCCGAGGGCTTTATGGAACAACACCAGCATTATCAGAGCCTGCAAGATCAGGCATACAACGCATTGCGCTCCAAGATCATCTATGCCGAGCTCAGGCCCGGCACGCGCCTTTCGGCGATTGGTCTGGAAAAGGAGACGGGAATCGGGCGCACGCCCATTCGCGAGTCCTTTGTGCGCCTGCGTGAGCAGGAGCTGGTGGAAACGCGTCCCAAAAGCGGCACCTATGTCTCAAAAATCAGCATGGAGCGCGCTGAGAACGCCTGTTTCTTGCGCGAGAAACTCGAGAGAAGCGTGCTTATTAAATGCTGCTCTGCTGCCACGCCCGAGCAAAAGCATCGGCTTGAGCAGATTCTTGCCGAGTCCGAGTCGCTCGACCATAGCGAAACGCGTCGTTTTTTTGACCTGGACAACCTGTTCCATGAGACGTGTTTTGTGATTGCCGGCCGCCATATGTTGTGGGATTGGATGAAGAGCGTCAATACGCATTTTGAGCGATACAACTGGTTGCGTATGGTGTCGCAGGATTTGGATTGGGAGCCGATTCGTCGGCAGCATCGCCGGATTCTCGAGGCCATTAAGAGGGGCGATACCGACGCGGCGAGCTATCTGGCAGAGACGCACTTGCACCTGATGCCCGAAGAGCAAGGTCCGGTCATCGCCTTGCATCCCGACTATTTTGAGCTGCCTAAAGACTCGGCTATCTAGCCCATTATCGCATCTGCTCGAGACGCAAAAACGATGCTGCTCACCTACAGCGTTTTGCAACCGAGATTTTTAAAAAATGCCTAAAATGGCTCAGGCTGCCGACATTGGGAAACGGGGTGCGCTATGGCGCAGATGAGAATCAAGGACATTGCCGCCGAGGCGGGCGTGAGCCCGGCCACGGTCTCGCGCTATCTCAACAACCGTCCCGGGCAAATGACCGAGGAGACCCGTGCCCGCATTGCCGAGGTCATCGAGCGCACCGGCTATCGCCCGCGTGCCGCCGCGCGCAATCTGCGCAGCTCGCGCACCAATCTCATCGGCGTGATCCTGGCCGACATCGCCAACCCGTTCTCGAGCGCCATGCTCGAAGGACTTTCCGCCAGCGCCGCCGCGCGCGGCTGCTCGCTCATGACGGCCATTAGTGGCAACGACTCCGCTAAGGAAGCGGAGTCGCTCACCAGACTTATCGATGCCGGCGTGGACGGCCTGGTCGTCAACACCTGCGGAGGTAATGACGAGGCGATCGCCGCGGCAGCGGGACGTCTGCCGGTTGTGCTGCTTGACCGCGATGTTGCCGACGGCGGTGTCGATCTGGTGACATCTAACAACCGTGAGCTAGTCGCCGGCTTGGTAGACGCCTTGGCCGTTGCGGGCAGCGAGCGTCTGTGCCTGCTCACCGAGGCAAACGACGATAGCCCCGTCCGTCGCGAGCGCGCCAAGGCCTTTACTGACGAGCTGTCGCGACGCGGCCTTGCCGGCGAGGTTGTCACCTTGGCCGATGGCGGTGCCACGGGCGTTGGTCGCTTGGACGAGACCATCCGCGACTATGCCGGCAAAAAGCTCGGCCTCATTGCCGTCAACGGCCTGGTTTTCCTGCGTCTGACCGAGGCGCTGGCACAGTTGGGACCTTCGTTGCCGGCTGGTCTCAAAATCGCGACGTTTGACGATTGCCCCTGGAACCACGTGCTCTTTGGCGGCGTCACCACGGCCGCGCAAGACACCCTTACCATTGCCGAGTGCGTAGTCGAGCGCCTCTCCGAGCGCATCGACGTCGTTACCACCACCGTGGGCGAGGCCGCAAAGCTGGCGCCCAAACGCATCGAGATCCCCGGCCACATCGAGCACCGCACATCGACCTCGCGCTAGTCACTCGTTCGCAACTGCCTGTTCGCGCACGTTTTTTGAGCGCTTGATACGCTTTAACCCTGCGGAAACATTTTTCTGCGATAGTATCTGCGATATAGACCAGTCGAAACCCGCCCGAAAGAAAGGGGAGCGACATGAACCAGCAGAACATCGATTACGTACTCCGCTCCGTAGAGCAGCGTGACATCCGCTTTGTGCGTCTGTGGTTTGTCGACATTCTCGGCCGCCTCAAGAACTTTGCCATTAGCCCCGAGGACCTTGAGGTCGCTTTTGAGGAGGGTATTGGCTTTGACGGCTCCGCCATCGAGGGCTTTGCCACGCCCGAGGAAGCCGACATGCTCGCATTCCCCGATGCTTCGACCTTCCAGATTTTGCCGTGGCGCCCGAGCCACAACGGCGTCGCCCGCGTGTTCTGCGACGTGTGCACTCCCGACCGCAAGCCCTTCGCTGGGGACCCGCGCGATGCCCTGCGCCGCATGTTCCACAAGGCCGAGAAGGCTGGCTATCTGCTTAACGTGGGCGCCGAGCTGGAGTACTACTACTTCCCCGACGAGCACACCCCCGAGCCGCTCGACAACGTGGGCTACTTCGATCTTTCGGTGAGCGATGCCGCTCGCGACCTGCGCCGCAACACGGTCCTCACGCTCGAGAAGATGTCCGTGCCCGTGGAGTACACCTTCCACGCCGCCGGCCGCTCGCAGCACGGCATGAGCCTGCGCCACGCCGAGGCCCTGAGCATGTCCGACGCCATCACCACGGCCAAACTCATCATTAAGCAGCAGGCCTACGAGAGCGGTTGCCACGCCTCCTTTATGCCCAAGCCGTTGGCAGGCGAGGACGGCAGTGCTATGTTCCTGTGCCAGTCGCTATTCGACCACGACGGCAACAACGTCTTTTGGGGCGAGGACGACGAGAGATACCATCTCTCCGACACCGCCAAACACTACATGGCCGGTATCCTGGCGCACGCGCGCGAGATCAGCGCCATCACCAACCCCACGGTCAACTCCTACAAGCGCATTACTACCGGCGGCGACTCCGTGCCGCAGTACGCCACGTGGGGCCTGCGCAACCGCGCGAGTATGGTCCGCATCCCGGTCTACAAGCCCGGCAAGCAGCTGTCCACGCGCATCGAGCTTCGCAGCCCCGACCCCATGGCCAACCCGTACCTGGTCAACGCCGTCACGCTGGCGGCTGGCCTGGACGGCATCGAGCGCAAGCTGGAGCTCCCGCCCGAGGCAACGGCCGAGATGCTCAAGCTCACCGACCGCCAGATGGTCGAGGCCGGCTACACGCCGCTGCCGCGCTCGCTCAAAGAGGCGCTCGACGTGTTTGAGGACTCGCAGTTTATGAAGGATGCCCTCGGCGAGCACATCCACAGTTTCTTCCTTAAAAAGAAGCGCGACGAGTGGCATAAGTTTGAGTCCACGATCACCGAGTGGGAGATCAAGCACTACCTGGCGAACTCCTAATCGCGCTGGCTTGTTCCAGTACGATTGAGCTCATTTCCTTGGAGGCCGATATGTCCGAAAAGAGTGCCCTGTTCATGGCGCGCACGACGCGCTTCCACGAGTTTGCCCGCAGCTTGACGACCACCTTGGGTGTCGAGGTGAGCCTGGCCACCCCCGATTCGCCGACTGCGGCGCACGACTTTGACCTGCTGATCCTCGATTCCGATGGCATTCGCAGCGACCGCATCGATCAGATTGCCAAGTGGCTTGACGATCGCGGCGGCGTCCCCATGTTGGTGATCGTTGACGACGAGGCGCTCGGCACCCTGCGCCTGCCGAATCACGCGCATGCCGACTTTGTATGCCCCACGGCGACGCCCAACGAGCTTAAGGCTCGTGCGCAGCACCTGATGGGCGAGGAGGAGACCGTCGCCGCCGACGATGTGCTCAACATCGATAACCTCGAGATTAACCTGGCCACCTACCAGGTGACGCTCGATAACGAGCCCATCGACCTGACGCTGATGGAGTACTCGCTGCTGAGCTTTTTGGCGACGCACCCCAACCGTGCCTACAGCCGCGAAGTGCTGCTGCACCGCGTGTGGGGCTTTGAGTACTGCGGCGGCACGCGTACCGTCGACGTGCACATCCGACGCATCCGCTCCAAGGTGGGCCCGCAGATCGCGGCACACATCACCACCGTCCGCGGCGTGGGTTATCTGTTTAAGGACTAGATTTCCACCACAAAGGGGACAGGCACCTTTGTGGTGGTTTTGACGCAGGTACGGGTTCCTTTTGGGCCTGCAGCAGAACTTAAGCCTTCCTAAAAGATTGCGTTCTCGTACACGTTCGCCCGCATATTGGGGTACAACTCAACGTGAACAATGATGGCCCGCCACATGTTTGGCGGGCCTTTGGTTATTTGACGAAAGGATCGCAGCCATGAGCGAGAACGATTCCCAGCGTCCTCAGGATGTGGGCAACGCTGGCGAGACCCAGCAGCAGCCGCGTGTGCAGGTGGAGTCGACGCCTGCCGGCAGTAACATTCCCTACGTGCAGGCTTACGATACACAGACCGGCCAGCCGCTGGGCGGTCAGCAGGTTGTAAACAAGCACACGGTGGTCAAGACCAAGACCAAAAAGCTGCCGATCTTTATTACGGCACTCGCCGGCTGTGCCTGCGGAGCCCTGCTGGTTATTGCGCTCATTATGAGCGGCACGCTCAATATTGGCGGCGGAAAGAATGCCGTGACGGCGGGTGCTTCGGGTTCTTCGACGCAAAAGATCACGATTGACTCCGAGGACACCACGCTGGCCGAGGTCGTCTCTGCCAAGGCGTTGCCCTCCGTCGTTTCCATCACCGCCACTTCGAGCGGCAGCCAGAATGGCTCGCTTTCGCAGTCTGCTGATGAGTCGGACGGCTCGGGCAGCGTCGGTTCGGGCGTGGTGCTCGATACCGAGGGCCACATCCTCACCAACAACCACGTGGTCGATGGTTACGACCAGTACGTGGTGACCATGGACGACGGCACCACCTACGAGGCCGAGTTCGTGGGCAACGATGCTTCGAGCGATCTGGCCGTCATCAAGCTCAAGGATGCAGACGCCTCCAAGCTCACGCCGATTGAGATCGGTGATTCCTCCAAGCTCAACGTGGGCGAGTGGGTCATGGCGATCGGGTCGCCGTTCGGCAACGAGCAGTCTGTCTCCACGGGCATTGTGTCGGCGCTGTATCGCTCCACGGCCATGAGCTCTACCAGCGGCAATACCATCTACGCCAACATGATCCAGACCGATGCCGCCATCAACCCGGGCAACTCCGGCGGCGCGCTCGTCAACGACAACGGCGAGCTCGTGGGTATTAACTCGCTCATCGAGAGCTACTCGGGCTCCAGCTCGGGCGTGGGCTTTGCCATTCCGGTCAACTATGCCAAGAATATTGCCGACCAGATCATCGACGGCAATACGCCGGTTCATCCGTACCTGGGTGCCACGCTTTCGAGCGTCAACGCGCTCAACGCCCGCACCAACAAGCTGAGCACCGACAGCGGCGCGTATGTGGCGAGCGTCGTCGAGGATGGTCCCGCCGCCAAGGCTGGCATCCAAGAGGGCGATGTCATTACCAAGCTGGGCGACGACGAGATCACGAGCGCCGATGGCCTGATCATTGCACTGCGCAGCCACGAGGTGGGCGAGAAGGTCGAGATCACGCTCATGCGCGGCAAGGAAGAGAAGAAGGTCACGGTTGAGCTGGGCTCTGACGAGGAGCTGCAGAGCCAGCAGCAGGACGACAGCGCGACCGACACCGGCAACGGCGGCATTACTGACGAGCAGTTGCGCCAGTATCTGGAGGAGCTGCTGGGCCAGCAGGGCCAGGGCTACGGCCAGGGCTACTAACGAGCCGCACATACCGATGCCAGAGGGGGCTGTCCCGTCAATGCGGGACAGCCCCCTCTTTTCTCATCGATCCGTTGGGGATGGAGGAAAACGGATCATTTTGGTTAGTCTTCGTCGCTGGGAAGGCTTCCAAATGCCTCGATGTACTCTTCGTCTGACATCCAGTCAATGATGTCGCCAGGTTTGCAGTGAAGTGCCTCGCACATCGCGGTCAACGTCGAAAAGCGAATGCCCTTGAGCCGCCCCGTTTTAATGCGCGAAACGTTAACGGGCGAGATGCCGATAATGTCGGCAAGTTCTTGAGAGGACATTTTGCGATCCGCCATGACGCGATCGAGTCTCATGACGATTGGCATGCTGCCCTCCTTCTAAATAATGGCGTCAACGTCCGACTGCAAGAGTCGCCCGTACTCAAAGATAGCCGAAAGGGATAGCGCAAACAAAGCGAGAACCAGTGTCCAAGCGTTAAAACCAAAGATACCAATTGCAGTAATACTGACGTCGTTGGGGAGCTGGACGGCACACAGGTTATCGAAGGTAATCGAGACAATTGAAGAAATGAGCAGCAGAAGCCCAACAACCAGAAAACGCCGGCATTGTTTTCGCGTGAATATCGACTGAGTACTGACGACGTCAAAGCAGAAGTTCAAGTAGACAATCAGGCATGCGATTGAGAGCGCCAGGGCCAGAACATCGCGGATGGCAAGTGCGGTAAGGACGGCGCTCGGAATGGACTCACCATTAATATAGAAGGGAGTGGGTGCAAAGAGCACCTCCCGCGCCTCGTTGGCAACGCTGAACGCTGAGAAGGCCGCCATGATTGCTGCGACAGACAAAGTGGCGAGCAACATCACATTGCTAAAACAGCATCGTTTATCTGAGCTTTCCATAATTAACCCCAAAAAGGCTGCGGCAATGCCGCAGCCAAAAAATCCTAAGCATAGATAGTTCTTGCTTCAGAATGCCAACTGCCGTTGTAATAGTAAGTAACAGTTACGACGACGCTTCCGTTGCTGAGTCCGTATCTATAAGTCCAGCTGATGTTGCTTACTCGAGAATTGGAGGTCCAGTTCTTTATGGATTTGATGCCTGTTATCGTTCCATAGGTATCGTTAACAGTGTAAGTAACATGGAGCCTGACGCCGTTCGAATAGGCGAGGGTGGTTTCGGCGGTGTAGATTGAACGACTTTCGGCAACTGGTGAAATGATAGAGGAATGGGTTTCTGCTGCGAAGGCGGGCTGCGCGGTCATGCACGATAACCCAACAAGGCAGACGGCGAGTAAATAAGCAACCTTTTTCAGCATTGGCTCCTAACTGTCTGGTGATTATTTTTTAAACTCCTTTCTGACATCGAGCTATTCCTTTTGCGTAATCATGATGGCTGTTGGCGTTATGAGGGCGGGCAGCTTTGTGGGATCGGGATCGCTGCTGGTGTTGACGGTGCAGGTTACGTCAACGTAGACACCTTCTTTGATGGCTCCGACTTCTGCCTTCTTACCATCCTGATCCTTAATGGGGATGGTTGAATCGATTTTGAAGTTGAGGTGCAGCGGTGCGGATTGGAATTGCTCGCTTGCGATAACGAAGCGGCCTTCGCTTGCCCCGCTGGCGGAAGGGTGATACACAGCAACGACTTCGCCCCGCAAGGAAAGGTCTTTCGAAAAGGGAATGTCCTTCCAGAAAAAGCCGAGCAAAGCGGCTGCTATAAGGACAAGGGGGACGAGGATGGTTAGGAAACGTTTGGACTGATTCTTCATTTCAATCACCTCACGTTGATAATACCAAAATATATTGCAAACACAATATAAAATATTAACTGCGATAAATTGAGTTAAAAAAGGAGCATATGAAGTTGCTCGATTCTGGGTGAGCCTGGACAGTTAGTTCAGATACGTATAAATCCGAGGCGGTTCAGCATGCGTTTTGAGCTGTTTTGGGATGGGGAAGGGGTTCGGATGGGAGTCTAGAAGGGGGAACGAGTCGGTCGTGCAGCCCCCGGGGCGGCCAAATTGGCTGGAATGATGACGTCTGAACACGACCAGGCTCGCAGAATTATACGTATCTGAACTAGCTGTCCACCCCGGTCTGGCGGCTGCCGATTCGGTGCGGTTTGAGACCGCTATTCGACCCCGTTGCGACCGGTGGTACTCTTGTATCCGTTTGAAATCGAGCGAAGGAGTGCCGCTATGGAGCAATCGAGCCTGTTTGGTGACGGCGTGGACATCGATACCGAAACGCCCGCGAGCGCGGATGCCGCCGCACCGACCGACGCCCATGCCCGGGCGGCAGCGCGCGCGGCCGAGCTGCGCCACGAGCTCGATTACCACGCCTATCGCTACTACATGCTCGATGCGCCCGAGATCACGGACGCCGCCTTTGACAAAATGCTCGTTGAACTGCAGGAAATCGAGGCCACCTACCCAGACCTGGTGACGTCCGACAGCTATACCCAGCGCGTGGGCGGTTATGTGAGCGAGCAGTTTACGCCGGTCACGCACATGGCGCGCATGTATTCCATGGACGATGCCATGGATCTGGATGAGCTCGACGCATGGCTCCAGCGCACTGAGGATGCCCTCGGTGCCGGCAGCGTTACCTATACCTGCGAGCTTAAGATCGACGGCCTGGGCGTGGCGCTTACCTACCAAAACGGCACCTTTGTGCGCGCGGCCACGCGCGGCGACGGCACCACGGGCGAGGACGTGTCGCTCAACGTGCGAACCATCAAGGACGTGCCCATGCACCTGTCCGAGCCGGCGCTCGCTCACATGGGCGCCGACCGCGGGCGCACCATCGAGGTGCGCGGCGAGGTCTATATGCCTAAGGGCAGCTTTGTGCGCCTGAACGACGAGGCCGATGCCGAGGGTCGCGACCCCTTCGCCAACCCGCGCAACGCCGCCGCCGGCAGCCTGCGCCAAAAGGATCCCAAGGTCACGGCGCGCCGCGACCTGGCCACCTTTATCTATGCCATCGCCGATACCGACCCGCTCCACGTCCACAGCCAGCGCGAGTTCCTCGATTGGCTGCGCAGTGCCGGTTTTAGCGTCAACCCCAACGTGGCACGCTGCGCCACGCCGGCCGAGGTCCACGAGTTCTGCGCCCAGGCCCTCGAGCATCGCGGTGACTTGGACTATGACATCGACGGCGTGGTCGTAAAGGTCGACAGCTTCCAGCAGCAGCTCGACCTGGGCTTTACTGCCCGCGCGCCACGCTGGGCCATCGCCTTTAAGTTCCCGCCCGAGGAAAAGCAGACCGTCCTGCGCGAAATTCGCATCCAGGTGGGCCGCACCGGTGTGCTCACACCGGTCGCCGAGTTCGACCCGGTGACGGTTGCCGGCTCCACTATCGCGCGCGCCACGCTGCACAACATCGACGAGATTCGTCGCAAAAACGTGCGCGAGGGCGACACTATCATCGTGCACAAGGCAGGCGATGTAATCCCCGAGGTCGTGGGCCCGGTGCTCGATAAGCGTCCGGCCGATTCGGTCGACTGGCACATGCCCGAGGTCTGCCCCGTGTGCGGCAGCCCCGTGGTCCACGAGGATGGCGAGGTGGCCTACCGCTGCGTCTCCATCGACTGCCCCGCGCAGCTCAAGGAGCGACTGCTTCACTGGGTGAGCCGCGGCTGCATGGACGTCGACGGCCTGGGCGACGAGATTGTCGACAAGATGATCGCCGCCGGGCTGATTCACGATGTTGCGGACTTCTACCAGCTCACGGTCGACGACATCGCCGGCTTGGACACGGGGCGCACCTATGCCAGCTCCAACAGCAAAAAGGGCGTCAAGAAGGGCGACCCCATTCCGGTGGGCCTCAAGACGGCCGAGAAAATCATCGCCGAGCTCAACAAGTCCAAGAGTCAGCCGCTCGGTCGCGTGCTGTTTGCCCTGGGTATACGCCACGTGGGCAAGAGCGTGGGCGAGGTCATCGCCGAGCGATTCCTGTCGATTGACAAGCTCATCTTGGCGAGCGAAGAGGACATCGCCGAGTGCGAGGGCATCGGTCCCAAAATTGCGGCGAGCGTCAAGCAGTTCCTGGCCGTACCCGAAAACCTTGCCGTGCTGGAGCGTCTGCGCCAGGCGGGCCTGTCGCTCGAGGTCGACTTGGGTGCCGCGCACGCGCAAGCCGCAGCCGACGCCGGCGTGGCAGGCGAGCTCGCCGACGCACAGCCACTCGCGGGTCTGACCTTCGTGCTCACCGGCACGCTCGTCAACCGCACGCGCGACGAGGCAGGCGCGGCGCTCAAGGTGCTCGGCGCCAAGGTTTCGGGCAGTGTGTCAAAGAAGACGAGCTACCTGGTCGCCGGTCCCAAAGCGGGCTCAAAGCTCACCAAGGCCGAGCAGCTGGGTGTGCCCGTGTTGGATGAGGCGGCACTTGAACAGATTTTGGCGACGGGTAGGGTCCCGGAGGCATAATGATTTGTTGAGGAGCTGCGCAGAGGCTCAGTTCCTCAACATCTCCTTATAGTGTTTGCCTGTTCAATTTCGATATCGTTTCCCTCGTATGATCCAGATGCGTCTACCGACTCAAAGCGTGAGTAGGAAACTCTTGTCCCAACTTTGATTTGGGAAAGCTTGTCTTTGATTCGGCCAGATGAGGGGAATGTAATCCGGGTTTGCTTTCCAGCGTCGGTGTAGCGGGGACTGTTGTCTGTTTGGATTACGAGTTCCGTTCCCTCAATAGAATGAACGCTGCCGGCTCCAAAGACAAGGTAATCATCTCCTCCGCTATAGCGGGCTCTATCTGTGCATGAAGAAACGGATGCAAACATAGCGAAAATCACCAATATCGTAACCAGGGCAAAGGCCGTGGTGCCATAGCATTTTGATGGTGCCATCCGGTCTACCAAAAGACTGTTCCGTTCAATTTGACCATATTGGGCGTTGCATAGTTAATCGCTCGGGGATAAGTGTTCCATCCGTCGAATACTTCGAGCCACTGCAGTTCGATGCCAGAGCTTCCATTATGCCCAGTAAAATAGCCAGTTACCGTGACTGTATGACCTGATAGCTCGACGGATCCTTCACTGTTTCGGCTGTTGATCCACATATGATACAAGCCGATATTCCCTTGATCGATAGTTGCTCTGTACTGAGCGAATTGAGGCTGATAACCGAAAAATTGAGTATTAAGTGCTCTACCCTTTTGAGCGGCAAGACTTTTAAACGGAACAATTCCATCTGGGATGATCGTGCTTCCGTACTCGACGCCCTGATCATTGGTCTTATACGTTGTTGTGCCAGTGACGTTCCATATTTCTTTATAATAATCGGGATTAAATTGATTAGCGTTTGAACTGGTGAGACCGTAATGCATTGATACAGCGTACAAGGCAGAAACGACGCATGCATACTTATTAGTGCGGGCTTCAACTAATGATTCCGAGACTCCTCGGAACGGTATTCCGTTTAAATCGTCTATTTGGAAATGCAACATCAAGTCATCTTCATTGATAATGACTGCATTCCATGAAGTTGGGTTATTGCTTTGAGGTGCTATACCCTTTTCGGTGACAATCGGGACAGACCGTATATTGTTATAGTTGGTTACACAGTCTCTAGTTCCTGGCACCAAAGTTCCATATTCAATATCGTTGTACGAAATTAGTACGGTTGGGTTTATGGCCTGTTGGCCGGAATAAGTTGAAATGGCGTTTGATAGAGAAGCTGAAATCGGAAGAATGGTATCGCCGAGGGTTATCTCCTTCAGAAGCCCAGGATATGATGCGTCAAGTATTAAATAACCGTAAGGGCTTCCTTCCCTTGTGACACTGATTTCATAGCCACAGATAAGGCCGATTTGTTGGCATACGGGAACGATTTGCTCGATCTCTAAGTTCGCGGATCCGTCGACGATGGGCAACAGGGAAAGTGCGTAGTCTTGTGCTAGGTCTGATGTAAAAGCGACGGATGAGTTTGAGTCGGCAGCGAATACTCTTGTTGGGCGTGACGCGGATAAGCCGATGATCGAGGCTAGGCCGAGAAGAAACGAGCGACGTGATTGAACTCTGGGCATAATGTCTCCTGCCTATGGGGGGCAATATGCTGTCATTTTATTTGCTACATAATACAATCTAATTCGGATTAAGGTAAATGGATGGAATTGCTCGATAAATGGTAGTGATTAGCGGACCGGTATCGCGATCCTCGTCACATACGCCCCTGGGTCGTCGCTGATGATGTCGTCGATGAGGGCGATTTCGCGCGAGGGACCGGCGGGGGACAGGTCGCGCTCGTGCATGTAATCGAGTAAGCGCTCATAGCGCGGGGCCGCCTGACCGTGCGTGCCGCGGAAGCTGACCGTCAGACACCGCGCGGCGGGACGTACTTCGACATCGCCCAGGTAATCGTCCGTGTCATCGAGCAGCATAAAGACCTCGTCGTAGCCATCAAAGTCGCCGGCGGCGAGGCGCACGGCGCTAATCCCGACGCCTAAGTTGCCCAGAAAGACAAAGGTCTCGTGCTGGCCCTTCTGCAGCTGACGAATCTGCCACTCCAGCGCATAGGCATCGGTAGGCTTGACGCGTTCGCGCAATACGGCGCAGCGAAGCTCGGGCGCATCGATTGTGCAAATGGTATCGAGCTCGGTGTTCAGGGCATCGTGAAGCAGGGCAAGCCGGTTGTCGATCTTGCGCGACACGCGCTCCAGCTCGCGGCGCTTGCGCTCGATGAGCTCCTGCTGCTGCGCCAGCTGCCGCTGCATGAGGTCCACATCGCGCGTGGTCACAAACTCACGGATTTGTGCGAGCGGCAAGTCGAGAACACGCAGATGACTGATGGTGTTGAGGGTGGAGAGCCGCCGCGATCCGTAGTAGCGGTATCCACTTGCCGGATCGATGTGCGTCGGATCCAGCAAGCCCATCTGCTCGTAATGACGTAGCGTGCCCACGCTCAGGTTAAACAGGCGCGCAATCTCGCCAATGCGGAGCAGGCCCTCAGTATGTTCACTTGGCGTGTCGGTCATGGCGCCGCTCCTTTCAATGGACGGGGAAGGGGCGCCGAGGTCGTACGACGCAAACGATCCTCTACGCCATCAGCTTGTCAAAAGCCCCGCGGCGGTTGAGTACGGTAAATGCCATCACGCAAATGACTGCCGACAGAATTGACCCGCACGGCGAAGCGATGCCCATGGGAAACAATGTATCGGAATAGGCATTCGACAGCAGCCACGCACCGGGCACGCGAATGAGCGCCACGGCTAGTACGTTGTGCGCAAAGCCGATGTAGCTCTTGCCGTATGCAGCGAAAAAGCCACTAAAGCAAATGTGGATGCCGGCAAAGATCGCGTCGAAAATGTAGCTGCGCATGTAGCCAGTGCCGGCCGCGACCACTGCGGCGTCCTTGGCAAAAAAGCCGATAAACGCCGGCGCTACCAGCCACATCAGCACCGTGATCAGGCAGCCGTACACCACCGAGATGGTCATGGCGTCCTTGAGCACCTGACGCGCACGGTCGCCCTTTCCCGCGCCGGCGTTTTGCGCCGTGAGCGCGCTGACGGTGGCGCCCATGGAGCTCGGCACAATGAACAAAAAGCTGATCATCTTTTCGACCAGGCCCACGGCGGCGGCGTCGACCAGGCCGCGATGGTTGGCGATGACGGTGATAAACATAAACGCCACCTGGATGCAGCCGTCCTGCACGGCCACAGGCACGCCGATCTTAAGAATGCTGCCGAGCACCTCGGGCTGGGGGCGCAGGTCGCTACGCTTAACGTGGATGTTCGTGCGACGGCTCTTGAGCCATACGAGCGCGAGGGCAACGCTGGCCGTCTGCGCGGTCACCGTGCCGAGCGCCGCGCCCACGGGGCCGAGCCCCATGTGGCCGATAAATAGAAAGTCGAGTGCGATGTTGATGATGCATGCCACGCCAATCACGTACATAGGCGAGCGCGAATCGCCCAGCCCGCGAAAGATGGCCGAAAGAATGTTGTATGCGGCGATAAACGGAATGCCGACAAAGCAGATATGCAGGTAGGCGGCGGTGCCTTCGACCGCCTCGGGCGGCGTGCCAATGAGCGCCACAACCTGCGGGCATAGTGCAAACAAGATGACGGCCAGTACCACCGAGACGCCCATAAACAGCGTGATAGTATTGCCGATGGCGGTCTCGGCGCGGTCAAAGCGGCGCGAGCCCACGGCATGGCCGACGATGACCGTCGTTCCCATGGCCAGGCCCACGAGCGTCACGGTAATGATATAGAGCGTCTGCGCGCCATTGCCCACGGCGGTGATGCCGGCGGCGCCGCTAAACTGCCCCATCATGTACAGGTCGGCCATGCCGTAGAGCATCTGCAAAAAGTACGAGAGCATATAAGGCAGGGCAAAGACCGCGATGGTCTTAAGGACATTGCCGCGTGTGAGGTCGTGTTCCATGGGCAGGGTACTTTCTGGCTTGGTTCGTTTAGGTACCAGTTTAGTGAAAACCCTACAACGATTGTAGAGTCAAGGTTTGTGTTGGCAGTGGGGTGAAAAAAGTCACGCTCCGAGCACGATGCTTTGATCCCTCCGTGCGCCTCACCTCGCCTCAAACCATCACAACATTCGACGTTTTTGCCAAAATCAGGAAAAGCATCGAATGTTGTGATGGTTTTTCTGCCACTCGAACGGGTGGAATCGCTTTCTTGCGCACGAAGGTGTGCGGACCCGTGGGCAGGGGAATAAGGTTGGTTATCCGACTCCATTGGAGGGCTCATGGACTTGCCGATCGTCCTGTCCCATAAGACTGCCTGGCTGTACCACAACGTGGCGCGCCCGTCCGAGCCGCTCTCGCGAGCAAGCAGTCTATACGATGAGGACTCGCTTGCTAACGAGGCGGAGCCGACCGCGAGCCTGCCCAAATTGGGACTCGATGCCAAGGGACTGAGGGCTTCAACGGCAGTTGGGATCGTTGCCGATTATCTGGTCTCGCTTGGTATTCCACGAGAAGAGCTCGATCATATCGATACGCTCGTCAACTTCGATTTTGAGCGCTCGACGCCGGCTGGATTTAGGTGCCACGTGTTTGGAGCGCCGGTACCTCCAGGTCATCTTATCGAGATGGCAGAGGGCCTTCTAGTGGTTGATGAGGCCATGTGCTTTGTCCAAGCGGGTTCGTGGATGAGTGAGCCCGAGCAGCTGGAATATGGGTATGAAATCTGCGCCCGATACCATTTGAATCATCTGTCGACAGGCGATTATATCGAGATGGGGCAGAGGTATACCGTTGCCGATTTGATTGCTTATTGCAATGAGAACCGATCTCGTCAGGGGGCCATACGCGCGGCCGCCGTGCTCAGGCGCGTGCACGATGGCGCGCGATCGCCCATGGAGACGGCCACCGCAATCATGGTCGTAGCAAAACGTTCCCAGGGAGGGCTGGGATACGCCAAGATCGAGCTCAACCACCGGGTTGATGTTCCCAGCGAGTTCAAATATCTCGCTAAGTCCGGGTATTTCGAGATCGACGTATATGCGCCTGCGAGCGGTACGGGGATTGAATACAACGGCTCGGACCATCTTGATAAACAGCGCAGCGCGTCGGATGCGGAGCGTATGACCGTGCTGAGCGCGCTGGGCTTTAAGATGATCGTCCTCACCGGGACTCAGTTTGCCCATCAACTGCAATTGCATCGGGCAATGAATGCCATCGCGCTCGTTATGGGCCTTAAGTGCGACCGAAGCGAAGCGTTCCAGAAACGTCAGAACGACCTACGAGAATTCGTGATTCGGCACTGGGACGGCGGCCTTTAGGGGCGTTCCGGTCCTTCTACGGGGTGCTGTGGGCAGGCAAACCATCACAACATTCGACGTTTTTTGCCAAAAACGGGAAAAGCATCGAATGTTGTGATGGTTTGCGTGCTGAGGATGGGCTTGGAAAGTCCGTTTTGCTCGAAGCGACCTGTCCTGTCGTACGGGTGTCGGCATGATTCTTTCGTGGGGTATTATGTTTTCCGAAGAATAAAACGCCGCGCGAGGGGAGGGCTGCGTGGACGGGCACGTGCAACATGACGGCTTTGGCCGCGATATCAACTATCTGCGCATTGCCGTTACCGACAAGTGCAATTTCCGCTGCATCTATTGCATGCCAGCCGACGGCGTGGCACCCCGCGCACACGACGAGCTACTCAGCGCCGAGGAAATCGCCCGCTTTGTGCGTTTGGTGGCGGGGGAGGGCATTCGCCGCGTACGTCTGACGGGCGGCGAGCCGCTGGTCAGCCGCCGTATCATCCCGCTCATTCGTGACATCCGCGCGATTCCGCAGATCGAGGACATCTCGCTTACCACCAATGGCGCTCTGCTGCCCAAGTTGGCACCACAGCTCAAAGATGCCGGCCTTAACCGCGTCAACATCTCGCTCGACACGCTCGACCCTACGCTCTTTGGAAAGATCACGCGCCTGGGTCGACTCGAGCAGACCATGGCTGGCATCGACGCGGCGCTGGCTTGGGGCTTTGAGCCCGTTAAGGTCAACTGCGTTGTAGTGCGTCGGCTCAACCAGGATGTGGCGGCCCTCGCACGGCTGACCGTCGACCGCCCCATCCACCTGCGCTTTATCGAATACATGCCCATTGGCGACGAGCGAACGAGCTCGCATTGCGCCGTGGACCCGCATGCGCCCACGCTCAATCCCGAGCTGTGGGACGCAAGCGACACCGTACCGAGTGACGAGCTGCGAGCGCGCATCAATGCCGGGGCCGCCGCGACGGGGCTGGGCGAGCTTGAACCGCTCGAGACCAACGACGCCCCTGCCGGCGCGGGTCCCGCGCGATACTGGCGTTTTCCAGGAGCGGCGGGCACGGTCGGCTTTATCAGCGCCATGTCCAACCATTTTTGCGCGAGCTGCAACCGTCTGCGCCTGACGGCGGACGGCAGCGTGCGCCCCTGTTTGTTCAGCGATGCCGAGTATTCGGTGCGCGACGCCCTGCGCCGTGGTGATGATATGCAGGTACTTTCGATTTGGCGCGATGCCGTGGCCCACAAACCGCAGGAACACGCGATAATTGAGGGCACGCAACGATTTATGTCCCAAATCGGAGGATGATCATATGGCCAAGAGCAGGTACGCCGATGCCACCAAGGCCGCTCGCAGGGCCGCGATGTCTGCCCACAAAGTCACGGCTGCGGCGAATGCTGGTAACGCCGACGCGTCCGCGCAGCCGACTGCCAGCGCTGCGACCGAGCCCGCCCGCGACGCCCGTCGCGACGAGCTGACGCACGTGGACGCCAAGGGCGAGGTACGCATGGTCGACGTGTCCGACAAGGCTGAGACCCATCGCATCGCCATCGCCGAGGGCACCATCCTCATGCACCCCGAGACGCAGGCCATGGTGCTGCAGGACCGCGCTAAAAAGGGCGATGTGCTCGCCTGCGCGCGCGTGGCGGGCATCATGGCCATCAAACGCACGAGCGATATCATTCCCATGTGCCATCCGTTGCTCATTACCAAGAGCAAGTGCGACATTGCGCCCATCGCTCCGGCGGGTACGCCGGCCGAGGACGTGCCCGAGGGCTGGGCACCGGCGCGCGCGGACGGACAGGTTGGCTTTCACGTGCTGGTTACGGCGGGCGTGACGGGCAAGACGGGTATCGAGATGGAGGCTCTGACTGGGGCGAGCGCCGCGTGCCTAACGATCTATGACATGTGCAAGGCGGTCGATCGCGGCATGGAAATCGTCGACGTGCGCCTTCTGCACAAAGAGGGAGGCCGCTCGGGCGTGTGGAATCGTGCCGAACGTCAAGCCGCTGCTGTTGAGGCCGTGGCTGCTGACGGTGCCGCGCCCGCGAGCGCACCCGTCGCCGTCGCGCCCGCAGCTCCGACACCGGCCGTCCCCGCGATCGCGTTTATCGGCTACCAAAACTCGGGCAAGACCACGCTTGTCGAGAAGGTTATCGCCGAGCTCACCCGTCGCGGCCTGCGCGTGGGTTCGCTCAAGCATCATGGGCACCATGGCTTTGATATCGACGTGCCCGCTAAGGATACCTGGCGCCATCACCAGGCCGGCTCCAAGCACGTGGGCCTCATCTGCGCCACGCGCTGGGCGGAGTACGCTGACACGCGCGAGGAGGACGAGATGCCCGCGCGCGAGCTGCTGTCGCGCTACAACGATGTCGACGTGGTGATCATCGAGGGCTACAAGACCGAGGGCTTCGACAACATCGTGGTCGCGCGCTCCGGTGTCGACCGTCTGCGCGGCAAGAGCTCGCTTGACCTAGTCGACGGTCGCACGATGGCCCTTGCCTGTAACGAAGCCCTGGCGCGTCAGGCCTTCGATGCCGGCTTTGCGACCCGAGCCATCAACATCAACGACGCCCGAGCCATCTGCGACCTGATTCAAGATTATCTGGCCTAAAACCTGCCAAAAGGGGACAGGTTTATTTTGGCAGGTTTTATCTGGGCAAACGTCATTTCCACCACAAAGGGGCTAGGCACCTTTGTGGTGGTTTTTGCTTTGGTAGATGTGTGAGACATGCCTTACAATCTACCAAGTAGTTCATGACGGGCGAAAAACGGGGAGAAGGGTCCTGATGCGTCCTTAATGTTTCATGCGGATTGATTGATTCGATAGACGGTGGCGAATGCCCGCCGTCCACATTCGTATGAAACAAGGAGTCTCCATGCTTGTCTCTCTTTTCTCAAAGCCTCAATCATCGCTGTCCGCGCAGGCTAAACGCCTGGTGGCCATGCGCTTTCTCATTTACACCGGTTTTCAGACCAGCTACTTCATCGGCGTTATCGGAACGCTCACCTATGCGGACGACGCTTCGGTCGTTGCGACGTCGCTGGCAGTCCTCTTTATGAACGTCTTCGTGATCCTGGGATCCTTTGCGGGTGGAGCGGCACTCGATGCCTGGGGCCCGCGCCGCCATTTCTTGCTGAGCATCATCGGCGCTCTCGCAACTGGCACGGCAATCATCGCCTTTGGCAGCGCGACTGGCATCGTCCTGCTCGGCGCGGCGCTCCTGGGCTTTGTGATGGGATTCGCCCAGCCCATTGCCACGTCCTATCCGGCCTACCTCACCGATGATCCCGTCGAGCTCAAAGACATCAACTCCGCCATCGCCATGTTCTCAAACGTGAGTATCATCGTTGGCCCCACGCTGGGCGGCTTTGTCGCAGCTGCTGCGTCGTCGCGCGCTGTGTTTGTGCTCATGATGCTCTTTACCGTGCTGGCGCTCGTTGCCGGTTGGGGCTTTAGGCCGCAAGCAGGTCGCGTCGCCGCGCGCGAAAGTACTCCTGCGGACGGCAGCACAACGGCAAGTACTGCCAGTCAAAGCTCCGACTCCAGCAAATCCACCCGCGTCACCTTCGCGACCAGCATCAAGACAGTCTTTACCAACAGCGTCCTCGCCCTGCTGTTCTGCATTATTTTCCTTTCGAACTTTGGCTACGGCGCCTTCGACCCGCTGGAATCGTTCTTCTACCGCGATGTCCTACACGTCGGTGTCGAATGGATGGGCTGGCTCTCGTCGGCCAGCGGTGTGGGCGCGGTGCTGGGCGCCGTGGTCGCGCTCCGCTTGCCGCCGCACCTGGTCAACCTTAAAACGCTGCTCGCGGCGCTTATGTCCGTGGGCCTGGGAAGCCTGCTCTACGTGGGAACGTCGTACGTGGGTGTGGCCCTCGTCGGCCAGATTGCCCTGGGCGTGGCCTGGGGTGTCGTCAACCCGCTCCATAACACGATCGTGCAAACGACGGCCCCGCTCGAGCAGCTCGGTCGCGTGAACTCGGTCATGGGTTTTGGCAACATGTTCGCCGGCGTGGCCCCGCTGGCGATTGCCCCGTGGCTGGCGGCGACGTTTGGCGTGCAGCAGACACTCGTTGGTGCGGGCATGGTCGTGACGGCGGTTCCCGCGGCGTTGCTGCTGTTTGGACGCCGACATTTTGATCGTGCCGCAAGGCAGTAAAAACCATCACAACATTCGATGAAAATCGCGATTTTGCCGAATAACGTCGAATGTTGTGATGGATTGCGCCCCGGGCCAGGTCACCCTGCGGGTTCGGCCACCACAAAGGGGGGCAGGCACCTTTGTGGCGATCGGGCCCCAACGGCCCGTGCCTTGGTATACCATGTACGCCGTTCACGAATACACCCCACACCGCCGCACAACCCAGAAAGGCCCCCATGGACACCACCTTCAGCCACATCAAAGCCGTGTTCTGCGATATCGACGGCACGCTGCTCACGAGCCAGCACACGGTGTCCCCGCGCACCGTGGCGGCGATTCGCGCCCTGCGCGAGCGCGGCGTGCTCTTTGGCCTGTGCACCGGGCGCGACGCCCACGCGACCGAGGCCATGTACGAGCTCTGGGGCATCGAAGGCCTGGTGGACGTGCTCGTGGGCTGCGGTGGCGCCGAGGTCATCGACCGCGCGCACGACATCAACGAGCTGAGCTATCCGCTGCCGGGCGAGACCATCGCACGCATCTGCAGGCACATGGCGGACCTTCCGGCAACACCCGTCTGCCCCCGAGACGGCGTGTTCTACGTGCCCGAGAGCAACGCGTGCGTCGAGCACCTGTCGCGCGTCGACGGCGTGCCCTACCAGGTGGTCGACTTTGCCGAGATTTTGCGCGAGCCGCAGCCCAAGGTGATGTTTACCATGGCGCCCGAGGTAATGCCGCGGGTGATTGAGCGGGCGTCGACGTTTGCCGATAACACCGTTAAGGCGGCCGCTCTGCAAACCACGCAGCGGCTCTACGAGTTCATGGATCCGCGCGTGTCCAAGACGCGCGGCCTTGTGCGCGTGGCGGAGCTCAACGACATGGAGCTCCAGGACATTTGCGTGTTTGGCGATGCGGACAACGACACCTGCATGGTGGCCGACGCCGGCGTGGGCGTGGCCATGGCAAACGGCAGCGATGCCACCCGTGCCGCCGCCGACTTTGTAACCGCCAGCAACGACAAAGACGGCATCGCGATCTTTATCGAGGAACATCTGCTGTAACGCCGGGGGAGAGTCACCGCAAAGGGAACAGGCACCTTTGCGGTGGCCTCAGGCGATTTGGGCGAATTGATGCCTAAAATCTGCGCGAAAATTCAAATAATGTTGTCTGAACATCATGCTTCTAACCACCGATGGGTTAAAGATATTCCCATCAATTTGGTAGTCTATTCCTCCCGGTTAATGACCTACCGTTCACGGTCGATTATCGACCGTTCACAGGACGCATGCTCTTGAGCAAAATGTTGTGCAAATAAACAAAATGCTATTAAAAAATGATAACTAGCTTAATTACCAGTAGAAATAGATATTTCATAGCGAATAAACGAAGGTAAATCCGAGTAAATGTCAAGAGAATTGAGAATTCGCTACAAAACTATCGGTATTTTTGCTTAGATGTTCAAACAATCGTTACAATATGTACTATAAGCGTGCGCAATTACAGATTGCGCAGATACGTTTGATAGTGAAAGAGCAAGATCGCGGTCTCTTGGGGAGGAGACATCGATGAAAGCGAATTCAGAAAAAACTAAGCAGAGTAAAAAAGCGACGCGCCGCGTACTGGCAGGCGTTTTGTGCGGAGCATCCGTGTTGAGCCTGGTACTGTCGCTCGTCATGCCCCCGATCTCGCAGGCCATCGCCAACGATGATCAGACAGTTTCTGCCGAGGAAACTGTGATGGGGGGGGGTTCCTCAAGTGAGTCCGCTGCTGTAGATAACACCAGCGAGGATGCCGAAAACCAGAATAGCGACGAGACCGATGCCGGCGAGGCTGGCTCTTCAAATAGTGCTGAGCAGGCTCAGAGTGCGAATGCGGCTTCAGCGAGAGCGACGGCCACCGTGGGGCCGGGTATTTACGTTCCCACGTCTATCGGTATCGGCACGAATATCGGTTCCTCCACCCCCGATCCCGGCGTTGCCACATTCGTTGGAAGGGACATGTACGTAGGAGGCAAGCCTGCGGACCCCTCCTACCTCACACGCGACAACGTTGCAGGTTCATATGCCGTCGAGGCCGAGGGCCTTACCGTCGTGCAGGGTAAGCTTGCGCTCAATCCCCTCAAGGAGAGCTGGCCTTACACGGATGGTAATAACAATACGTCTGGCGCGGGATTTCGCTTCGGTACCGTTGGCTTTGGTGCGCAGTTTCGTCCTTCTGCGGGCAGCGTCGTTCTTGCGGTCGCGGGCTTGAGTAACGCGACCTCTATCAAAGAAATCCAGGTTGGTACAAGCGAGCCCGCATCGGCTTCCGTTGGCGCGTGGAACAAGGGTGCCTGGGTTGGTAGGCAAAAGAGCTCACATAACGCTGAAGCCATTGGCTACGACTATACCGCGGCAATCGCGGGAAACCGTACAACCTGGATGAACAACGCCGATCGCCAGTCTGTCGTGAAGATGCAGGGCGACTGGTCTGACGATGGCCTGTTCACGGGCAACGATGATGGCGCGAGCATCATGTCGAGCATCAACGGTAAGAATTACACCAATTTCCTGGATTCCGAAGTAAAGGCGAAGATCTCCACGCCCCTCGCAAAGCTTAAACCCACCGGGAGTTGTACGGTCGATGTTGCCGAGGAGAATTCCAACTACACCATTGCAAAGTACAACAAAGACAGTAGGGCGACGTACGGCCTCAAGTTCGACAACTCCATTAAGAAGTTTAACCGCAAGACGAGTTACACCGATGTAAACGGCCACAACGTTTCCGGCGAGGTGACCCTTGTCAACAGCGAGAAGCTCATCACGTTTACCGGCGATGCGGACGATAGCGGCAAGGGTTCTTCGCTTCAAGTCTTTAACCTGAAGGCGTCGGATCTTACCAACTCCTATAACGGCATGATCTACCGTGGCGTGGACTTCAGCTTCAATAAAATACCCGTGGGCGCCTCCGTGGTCGTCAACATCATCGATGATGACAAGCCTGCGACTCCGGTTGAGTTCAACACCGGCTGGCGCTTCTGGTGGAATGGTGAGGAAATCTCCCGCGGGTACGAGGAGGGTGACACCCCTGAGGCTAAGCACCTCAGGGCTCAGTACTCCACTGCCGCTCAGAGCATCCTGTGGAATTTCGCAACGGCCAGCCAGGTCACCATCCGCGGTGGTATGGCCCTTGAGGGCATTGGCGGTGATGGGAAGTGGACAGACGACGACCCGGCAGCCGCCATGTTGGGCAGCATAGTTGTTCCCAACGGCAGCTTCGAGGACCACGTGACCACCAGCGGGCGTGTTTATGTTGGCGGGGACTTCCAGATGTACAACCCCACGGTCGCGTGGAATTTCGGGGATATCGAGGGTGACTCGGCTTCCGTCATCGATATGGATCAGGAGCGCCACAACTTCCCATGGTCCGGTACTTACACGCCCGACGGGTCTGCGGTTGCGTGGGGCAAGGTTGACGCTGCAGACGACACCACACCGCTCGCAGGTTCTGAGTGGGCGATTTACGCGAGCAAAAATGATGCGGAGAACGATTGGGACCGCATCGTCTCTATTGTGGATAACGGCACGAATGACTCCGATTCTACCGTTGGCACCATTCAGTACGACTACCTGAACCAAAAGGCCACCATTGGCGACACGAGCGACACGAACTACTTCACGTACTACATTCGCGAGGTCAAGGCGCCGGAGGGCTACCAGAAGTCAGACACCATCTACTACGCCACTATGAACAATACTGGCGAGAAGCCGAACTATGTTCAGGGTTATGTGGATGAGAACGGGAACAACGTTTCGTTCGAGAATAACCCCAAAGGTGCCATTCCCAACACCAAGATTATTACCGGTACGGTGTCTTGGACTAAGGTTGAGGAAGGAGACAAGGGATACACTCCTTTGGCTGGTTCCGAGTGGAAGCTTGCGAAACTGGGTGCCGATGGTACGACCGAGGCGCAGTCTTGGACCGTGAGCGATCAGTCGGCTTCGAGCGAAACCACTTGGGCCGATACCGACGACACGAATGGCAAGTTCACATTGGCCGGTCTGCTGCCGGGCACGTACACGCTCACGGAGACCCAGGCTCCGTTTGGCTACGAACTGAACAAGAACACCTACAAGTTCACGGTGGACAGCACAAACGGCTCCATTACGCGGAAAGAGAACGAGCAGCCGAGCATCGTTAGTGGCACTACGTACATCTCCGACAAGTGCAGCGCTACGTCCGTGAAGATCCCGGTGACCAAATCCGTTCGCAATACGGACTGGCCGAAGGACGACGAAGGCAGCTATGTGCCGTTCGAGTTCAGCATTGTGGCTACGGGTGACTATGCAGCCAATGCCCCCATGCCCGAAGCGCCCAAGATTTCTGTTGCCCCAAAGGCAGGGGAGACCGATGCCGCCAAGCTCAACAACATCACGGCGACCTTTGGCGCCATGACGTTCAACAAGTCGCACCTGTCCACTGAAGCAGGCACCAATAAAGATTACGCCAAGACCTACACCTACACGGTGAAGGAGGTCGCGCCTACCACCGGTGCCATCGATAAGCTCCGCTACTCCAAGGCCGAGTACCAGGTTGCCGTCACGGTGAAGGCCGTCATGAATGAGACCACTGGCAAGTACACCGGTCTTACCACCTCTACCACCGTTACGCAGATGAAGGACGACATGGGCAACACCCTTGGCAAGAACGGGCAGGGCGTCGCGGTTCAAACCTCCGCCGGTGCGGACCCAACCATCATTCCCGTCTCCACCTTCACCAACACCTACTCCACCTCTTTGCCCCTTTCTGGTATGTCGGGCGTCACTCTGACGTACCTTGCCGGTGCGGCGGTGCTTTGCGCTGCTGCGGTCTGGATGCACATTCGTCGCAAGGCGAATGCGAAGGGAGGTAAGCGTCGTGAATAAGAAAGTTTGCTCCTTCCCGATCTTGTTTGCGCTGCTTACCCTCCTGATCGGCACCTGCGCGGTTGTGTTCCCCGCTTCCGCGCAGGCCGCGCCGACCTCGACCGGTTCCATCACGGTGAGCGGCACCGTGGCGAGCAGCTACGACGCCTACCAGATCTTTAGCGCCAACGTCGTCGACGGCGACAGCGACGCCAAGATCGCCACCGACCTCGCTTGGGCAAGCGACGCCGTGCGCGACGCCGCGCTGCCTGTGCTGCACGGCGCCGGCATGCTCAAATCCCAGACCACCGCGCAGGAAGCTGCCGAGTGGCTCAACACCGATTCCCATCTTACGAGCGCGCTGAGCGCACAGCTCGCTCGTTCCCTCCAGAGCTCTGACGCCGTGCCCGTGGCCCTTAACGCGGGCACGACGGCCGAGCTGCCCTGCGGCTACTGGCTCATCGTCGCCGACGACGACGCCATCGCCCAAGGCGAGGCCGGCACCGCGCCGATCATGGCCCTGGTGGGCGGCGGCGCCGTCACCGTCAAGCCCAAGGCCGCGACCCCCAAGGTCGCCAAGCATGTGCTGGAGGACGGCACCGCCGCCTGGCAGAAGGCCGCCGACGCCACGGTCGCCGACGACCTGTACTGGCGCCTCTCTGCCACGGTCCCGGCCGGGCTCACGGCCTACGACACCTATACGGTGCAGTTCGTCGACACCATGAGCGCGGGGCTCGACCCCTCCAAGGTGGCCGCGAGCATGCGCGTGTACGTGGCGGCGGGCGTGGACGGCGGCTTCGACGCCGTCTCGGCCGGTAAGGACGGCCGCGCCGACACCGACCCCGCGAAGGGCTGGACCGACATCACGGCCCAGTGCGCCACCAAGGTAGCGGCCGACGGTAAGACCTTCACCGTGCGCACCGGCGACCTCATCGCCGCGCTCGGCGGGGCCGACGTCTTCACCGCGGGCGCCCGCGTGGTCGCCGTGTACAATGCGCCGCTCAACAGCGCATGCAACCACGGCATCGCGAAGGGCAACCCCAACGAGGTCTACCTGCGCTACCCGCGCTCTCCCTTTGCCGACCAGTCCGGCGACGCCGGCTTCACCCGCACGCCGAGCGACGACGCGTGCGCCTACACCTGGGATCTCGCGCTCACCAAGCGCGGCAGCGACGGCGACAAGCCGCTTGCCGGGGCGGTCCTGAGCATCGCCGACGACCGCGGCCGCACGCTGGCGGCCGACGGTACGTGGGATGCGGAGGACAAGGCCACCGTCACCACGGGCGAGGACGGCCGCGTGACCGTCTCGGGCGTGGACTCGGGCAAGCTGGAGGTCCGCGAGCTCAAGGCGCCCAAGGGCTACACCGCCTTTGAGGGCACGTGCTCCGTGACGGTCAAGGCCGAGGGCCTGGACGTCGACCAGGTGGCCGCCGCCAAGCCCAAGCTCACCATCACGGCCGAGTCGCCCCTGCGCGCCGACAGCGCGGACGGGTCGACGGGCAGCCTGGAGGCGTCGCTCATCAACACGCCCACCGGCACACCCCCTAGCATTACCACCGGAGGCTTTATGCCCTCGACTGGCGATATGGCAATGTACACCGCGGCCGCCGCAGCGGTCGCCGGAGCCGCGCTCATCGTGGTCGCGCTCCTGGTCAAGCGGGGAGGTGGCAGCCATAAAGAGTAGCTGGCAGCCCCGCAGAGAGCGGGGCGAGACGTAGCGAAGTAGATGCTAAGACACAGACAGACAGATTTAGATCAAATGGAATTCGAGCAGAAAGCAGAGGAAAAGAAGATGAGCATGAGCAAGAACATCGCACGCCTGGCAGTAACCGCCGGCCTCACAGCAGCGCTGAGCTTCGGCGGCGTCATGGCCCCGGTGAGTATGGCGTTTGCTGAGGGTACGCCGAAGGTGGCCGAGAACGGCAGCGTGACGATTAAGGAGGATACCTACAAGGATACGACCTTTAAGGGAATCAAAATTTTCTCGGCGAAGGTCACGCAAGACTGGAAGGATGATGATACCTGGGACTCCACTGCGGAGAAGACGCTTTCCGATATCGAATGGGCAAATGGTTCCGTAAAGAGTGCAGTGACTACGGCATTTAATAACGATGAGCCCAAGCCTAATGACTTGCCGACTGGCAAAGATGCTGAATCTGCTCAGGCGTGGGCCCAGTTCATCAAAAAGCACGGGTCCGATGCTGATAAGGGTAAAAGCGTCAATGCGGGAAGCGTGCTCGACAAGATCGCTGCTGCCGTTGAGAAGGCGAATATTACTGAAGGCGCTGGCGGCTGGGCAAATGCTGATGCTAACGGCTCTTTTGGTAGCTTGGATACTGGCTATTGGCTCTTTTTGACTAAGAGCGTCGGCGCGAACCCAAGTGATGCCAACAAGATCAACACGGATACCTTTACTTCGCCCATTTTCGCCGTTGTTGGCGGTTCCGCTGAGATCTTAACTCCCAAGAAGCAGGTCCCCACTGTGACCAAGGCCGTAAAGGACGACAACAATGGGAGCTTTGTGGATTCAAACGCAGTTGTTCCCGAGGGTTCTTCTCGTGATGTCTTTACGGCGCCCAATAGGGTTGCGGACTCTGCATCCGACCAGCCGATTGAGTACCAGCTTGCAGGTACCGTGGCCAGCAATATCAATACTTACGAAAAGTACAGCTATACCTTTACTGATGACCTGCCTTCTACGATGGTGCCCGTGCTCTCCGGCAGCAAACCTGCTGTTGAGGTCAAGATTGACGGTGCCAAGGTCAAGGAAGAGTACTACACTGCGAAATACGTCACTGATCAAGGAAAGAACGAGCTTGTTGTTTCCTTTGACAACCTTAAGAATGAAATTAAATCTGACGAGGATAAGGTTATTACCGTTAGCGGTAGCTCTAAAATCTATGTGAACTATAAGGCAAAGCTCAACCATACTAAGGTTAAAGCCGACATGCTCGGTATAGCCCAGGAGAACACCGTTACTCTGACCTATTCCAATAACCCTCACTCTGACTCTGAAGGAGACAAAGGCACTACAGTTGTGCATCCCGCCTACGACTACACCTACGGCATCGACGTTACCAAGGTCGGTGATGACAAGGATGGAGACGGTACCTCCAAGAAGCTCAAAGATGTTGAGTTCACCTTGCAGGAGGTTGTTGACGGCAACCCTGAGAACCAATTCATCGACGCCCAGGGTGTAAAACACAACGAAGCCAAGGATGCCACGCTCAAGACGACGGACGAAGGAGAGATTAACGTTGTCGGCCTTGATGAGGGCACCTACATCCTTAAAGAGGTCACCCCGGCGCCCGGTTACAATAACTCTGCAGCAAATGGCGTTACTTTCACTATCAAGAGTACGTTCGATCAAACAGGTAAGAATGCGAAGCTTGATACTTCCACCATTGATGCTGGCAAAGATGTTGTCAAGGGCGGCACCGCAACGGCCGAGGCCGGCAAGCTCAGCTTCACCATCGTCGACAAGAAGGGCTCTGGCCTCCCGCTCACCGGTCTCAACGGCGTGACGTTCACTTGGATCGCCGGTGGCGCGGTGCTGTGCATCGGCGTGGCGCACCTCATCCGCAGCCGTAAGCAGGCTGAAGAGTCCGAGCAGGAGTAACGCTCGCTCACCCATCCCTTTGGCAGGTGGGATGTGATGGCCATGAGACTTGCGGACACTTTTCTCGTTCATCCACGTTCTTGCTTTGCCATTTTCTTTTCGGGGCAGACTCCGCACTGGAGTCTGCCCCGTTTTTTGGACAACGCAGCCAGCCTCCATCGTCCGATGCGGGCACGTTCGTCATCGCGTTTCTTGACTCGTATGAGGTTCGGTTTAAGGTCCGTAGGCGCACGCGCGGTGCGGACGGTAGAAGGCATTTGCGCCGCAACAAGCGCAAATAAGAATGCCCGGGGTTAGAGGCCCGGGCATTTAACAAAACCAGAAAACTAGGTCGCCCGCGCTTTCGAACACTTACGCGGGGTGCGTCGTTTACTGTAGCTATTGTATCCCGAATCGCCCAGCCGATTCGGGACATTTTGAAAACGCAAGTATGGGCTTATACACGAAAGGAATCTCGTTAATTCCGAAAATTATGTATAATTCTAATTTAAACTGGAATCAAACGAAAACGATGGAAATGAACGAAGCGCTAATCTACTTACAAGAAGCACTAGGCCTCTCCGCCAAGACCAAAAATTGGCCTGGATCCGCGCACTTGCCGTTGCATCTGCGGGCGATTGAGGTCCGCGCTGTTGACGCAAACGGTTTTTCGTTTTTGCTTGCAAGTTTGCCTACTGGCGTCGGGCTTCCCGAGGCTAAGAGAGTCTATAGTCAGCTAGCCTTACGCGCGGAAACTCCTGTTGTCGTTTCGTTTCCTGATGCCGATGCGCGTCAGCGCAAAGCATTGGTCGCACAAGGGATTCCCTTTGTCTGCCCAGGTAGACAGGCTTTTCTTCCATTTATGGGCACAGCCTGCACGGAGAGGGGCGGTGCCTGGTTTCGCAATCACGCGACCAAGATGTCACCCAACGCACAGGCTGCCGCAATCTGGGGAGCAGCCCAGGAGCCATATCGCCCCTATGACCTTTGTCGCGCGCTTGGGATTTCGGCAAGCCGCGCGAGTGAGGCCATAACCGAGCTTGTTGACAGGGGGCTCGCGAGGCGCGAGCGTTGCGAGCGACGTGTTGTCGTGCTCCCTGTTGCCGTTGATCTTCTGCTTAGCGAGCACATGGCAGAGCTCTCCTCGCCTGTCTCGAAGGTCTTTTTTGCAAGGAAGACACCGCAGATTGACTGTCTTGTTGACGCCGGGGAGACGGCGCTCGCTGCGCGTTCGATGCTCGCTGCGCCGGGTATGGAACAAAAGGCCGTCTTAAGAAGTGCATGGCGTCAACTGAGCGACCTCGAAGTCGCAGACGGGGAGTTGCCGGATAACGAGACGGCGATGATCCAAGTGTGGCGCTATGCGCCCGTGTTTGCCGACTCCCCCCGTGTCGACGACATTTCGCTTGCGCTATCTTTGGCGGCCATCGACGATGAGCGAATTCAGCTCGAAGTCGATCGCATGTTTGGAAGGGAATATCCATGGCAAGAAGCGCTGTAGAAGGTCTCCAAAAATTTCAGCAGCATATGCAAGAAGCTGCAGGATCGTATGCTCTTATCGGCGGCACGGCATGCGACATTTTGCTCGCGGAGGCGGGACTTCCGTTTAGGGCGACTCACGATTTTGATGTGGTAATTGTCGCCGATGACCGGTTGCCTCAGACGGCAGAAGCTATATGGACTTTGGTGCGTGATGGCGGTTACCGCTGCGGCTGGGGCGAAGGCAAAGGCTCATGTTTTTATCGGTTTACAGAGCCTAAGAGGCCGGGTTACCCCCATATGATTGAACTCTTCGCGAAGTGCCCCGACTTTCTAAAGGGTCGTGAGGGGATTGATGTGGCGCCAATTCACGTTGATGAAAACATAAGCAGTCTTTCGGCAATTTTGTTGGACGATGCTTACTACGGCTTGTTCCTTCAGGGAATTCGAACCGTAGGCGGCGTTTCGGTCCTGGGGACGGAATACATTGTCCCGTTCAAAGCGAAGGCGTATCTCGACCTAAAAGCTAGAAGGGAAGCGGGGGAGAACGTTGATTCGAGGAAGGTAAAAAAGCATAAACGCGATGCGCTGAGGCTTGCTCAATTGCTTGGCGAGTCGGAAGGTGTCGACCTAGGCGGAGAACTGAAGGACGATATGCTTGCGTTTGTTAAAGATTGTGAGGTGGGCGACGTCAATCTGAAACAGATTGGGGTTGCGGGCGTAACGATGGCGCAGTTGCTCGAGACGATGAAAGCAACATATGGCTTGATTGGTTGAGTGGGGTTACGTGGCCCGGACGGTGCAGTCTAGCGGCGTTGTTCGGCGCATGAGCTCGCTAATCGGCTATTATTTGTTTAGACAACCTGAGCTGTAGAGGAGTGACCGGCGATGGTGCAGGGCGCCAAACATATGAAGAGCAATAACGCCGCGGACAACGGCGGCTCAAGCCCTCAGCCCAAACCTCAACCAAAGCCCAAGCGCCGTCGCAAGCGACTGCCGCGCTGGGCCGACCGGCTCATCACCATCGTCATCATCCTTATTGGCGTGGGCCTTATGACCTGGCCGTGGATCTTGGACCGGCTCGAGGCCTCGGGCGTGTTCAACCAGATCGGCACCGTGTCCAGCACCGTGGACGCGCTGTCCGCCGAGGAGCGCGAGCGCATCCTGCTCCAGGCGCGCTCCTTTAACGAGCAACTGGCGGGCGAGGCCACCGAGCTCCCCGCCGACCAGATCGAGCCCTATGCCCAGCAGCTCATCTTTGACCGCGACCCCATGATGAGTTGGGTCGAGATTCCCTCCATCGACGTGAGCATGCCCATCTACCACGGCACGAGCGAAGAAGTCCTCATGGCGGGCGTCGGCCACCTGGAGGGTACGAGCTTGCCGGTGGGCGGCACCTCGACGCATTGCGTGCTCACCGCGCACTCGGGCATGCGCAACCTGAGCATGTTCGACGACATCCACTCGCTGGAGTCCGGCGACCTGGTGCTGCTGCACACCATGAACAAGACGCTCGCCTACAAGATGGTGAACTCTGAGGTGGTGCTGCCCGAGGAGATGGAGTCGCTGACCATCGAGCCCGGCGCCGACAAAGTGACGCTCGTCACCTGCACGCCCTACGGCGTGAACGACCATCGCCTGCTGGTGCATTGCGTGCGCACCAAGTACAACAAGAAGGACGTCGACAAGCAAAAGTCGCTGGCCGGCCGCCACTGGGGCAAGCGCGAGTTTGCCGTGCTCATCGTGGTCGTAGCTATTGTGCTGTTGCTGCTGGATATCGTGATCCACGCGGTCCGCAAGCGCCGCAAGGCCAAGGCCTCGGCATAAGACGTCGTTCAGAACCACCACAAAGGGGACAAGCGCCTTTGTGGTGGTCGGGACTTCCAAACCATCACAACATTCGATGAAAATCGCGATCTTGACGAAAAGTGTCGAATGTTGTGATGCTTTTCGTTGCGGGCGAGATGGTCTTCGCTGCGGTCGAGACGGTTTTCGCTATGGACGGTGCGGTTTCGCTGCAGAACCGCCAGCCCGCCGCCTGCCAGCCCGCCGCCCTCGTTACGTTTTCGCTGCATTTGGCTAAAGCACCTGCTCCAAGCGGCGTTGCCTTGTATACTAGAGCGGTTTATCTGTTATGCGGAAGGGAGCGCCTATGGCACTCAGCGAGAAAGACGTGCGCGGCATCGCCGAGTACGCAAAGATCGCACTGACCGATGACGAGCTCACCCAGATGACGTCCTACATGAACGACGCCGTCCAGATGCTCGAGCCCGTCTTGCAATATGACTTGCCCGACGTGGAGCCCACGTTCCATCCCATCGGAAGCCTGTCCAACGTGATGGGCGACGACCTGCGCGAGCCCGAGCGCGACCTGCCGCTCGACGTTGCGCTCGAAAACGCCGGCAGCGCGCGCGACCGCTACTTCCGCGTGCCGTCCATTTTGGGAGAGGGGGAGAGCGAGTAATGGCGCAGAGCTTCGATTCCCTTACCGCTGCTCAGATCGCCGCGGGCGTTGCCGCCGGCGACTTTACCGCTACCGAGGTGGCCCAGGCCTCTCTTGCCGCCATCGAGGCGCGCGAGGGCGGGGTCCAGGCATTCCTGCAGGTGGCGCCCGAGCTTGCGCTCAAGGCCGCCGCGCGCGTGGATGCCGACCGTGCCGCAGGCAAGCCGCTGCCCCCGCTCGCGGGCGTGCCGCTGGCCATCAAGGACAACATGAACCTCGTGGGCACGCGCACCACCTGTGCTTCCCGCATGCTCGAGAACTACCAGAGCGTCTACACCGCCACCTGCGTCCAGCGGATGCTCGATGCCGGCTGCCTGCCTATGGGCAAGGCCAACATGGACGAGTTTGCCTTTGGTAGCTCTACCGAGAGCTCGGCGTTCCACCGCACCAACAACCCCTGGGATACCGAGCGCGTGCCCGGCGGCTCCTCGGGCGGCTCCGCTGCAGCCGTCGCCGCGGGCGAGGTCGCGCTGTCGCTGGGCTCGGACACCGGCGGCTCCATTCGCCAGCCGGCGTCGCTGTGCGGCGTGGTGGGCTTTAAGCCCACGTATGGCGCCGTGAGCCGTTACGGCGTGGTTGCCTTTGGCTCGTCGCTCGACCAGGTGGGCCCCTTTGGCCGCACGGTCGAGGATGTCGCGCTGGCCATGAACGCGCTTACCGGCGCGGGCCACGATCCGTACGACTGCACCAGCCAGGATTGCGCCGTCGACTTTACCGAGCACCTCAACGACAGCATCGAGGGCAAGCGCGTGGGCATCATCCCCGCGTTTATGGAGGCCGAGGGCCTGACGCCCGAGGTCAAGGCCGCTGTTCAGCGCGCCGCCCAGGAGCTGCAGAACCAGGGCGCCGAGCTGGTCGAGGTCGACCTGCCTCACCTGGACGCCGCCATCGCCGCCTACTACGTCATCGGCCCGGCCGAGGCGTTCTCCAACCTGGCCCGCTTCGACGGCATTCGCTACGGCTATCGGGAGGAGGGCTGCGCTAACCTGTCCGATCAGAGCTCGCTTTCGCGCGCCCACGGCTTTGGCGCCGAGGCCAAGCGCCGTCAGATGCTCGGCGCCTACCTGCTGAGCTCGGGCGTGTACGACAAGTACTACTACGCTGCGCAAAAGGCCCGCACGCTCATCACGCAGGACTACGACGCCGCGTATGCCAAGGTGGACACCATCCTCATGCCCGCCTCGCCGCGCACGGCCTTTAAGTTTGGCGAGATCAGCGACCCCACGCAGATGTACCTCTCCGACCTGTACACCATCTCGCTCAACATTTGCGGCAACGGTGGTATCTCGGTGCCGCTGGGCCTGGGCGAGGATACTCAGCTGCCCGTTTCTGCCCAGCTGGTGGGTCCGGCCTTTAAGGACCGTCAGCTGCTCACGTTTGCCCGCGCCCTGGAGCGCGGCTTTGCCGATGCCGCCACGGGTGCGCCCGCGCTTTCCGTCGCGCCCGATTTTGCCGAGAAGGGAGGCGAGCTGTAATGAAGGAGCTTTCCGAGGTCCTGCAGGATTGGGAGGCCGTGATCGGCCTGGAGATCCATACCGAGCTCACCGCACTCGATACCAAGATGTTCTGCAACTGCAAGCTCAGCCACGATGACGAGCCCAACGCCAACGTGTGCCCGGTGTGCCTGGGCCTGCCCGGTGCCCTGCCGGTGCCCAACAAGCGCGCCATCGAGAGCATCGTCAAGGCCGGTCTCGCCACCAACTGCGAGATCCAGCGCCACTCGATGTTCTACCGCAAGCACTACTTTTATCCCGACATGGCCAAGAACTTCCAGACCACGCAGGGTCCGGTCGCCTTTGCCATGTACGGTCATCTGGATCTGGACGTGACCGGTCGCGGTGCCGCCGAGCGCCCCGACTGCGCGTTTGGCGAGGCCGAGGCCCAGAGCCTGGCGAGCGCCTCGGCCAACGCCGAGGGCCTGTCCACGTCCATGACGTCGACCATGCGCGAGGGCAACCAGCGCGCCGGCCACCTGGCCAGCTATGATGCGTCCAACCTGCAGATGCCCGAGCGTCGCGAGGATGGTTCCTACACGGTGCCCATCCGCATCCTGCGCATCCACATGGAGGAGGACGCCGCCAAGATGGTGCACGTGGGCGGCGCCGAGGGCCGCATTACCGCCGCGGCTGAGTCGCTCGTCGACTACAACCGCTGCGGCACGCCTTTGATTGAGCTCGTGACTGAGCCCGATCTGCGCACACCTGAGGAGGCTCGCCTGTTTATGGAGAAGCTCCGTCGCATTTTTGTGACGCTGGGCATTTCGGACTGCTCCATGGAGAAGGGCTCCATGCGCTGCGACGGCAACGTGTCGCTGCGCCGCCGCGGCGAGACCAAGCTGGGCACCAAGACCGAGCTCAAGAACCTCAACTCGTTTAAGAGCCTGCACGATGGCCTTGCCTACGAGATTTGCCGCCAGGCCGAGGTGCTCGAGGAGGGCGGCATTATCTATCAGGAGACCCGCCACTGGGAGCCCAGCCGTAAGCGCACCGTGGTCATGCGCGTCAAGGAGACGGCCGACGACTATCGCCTGTTCCCCGATCCCGACCTGGCGCCGTTCGACCTGGACGACGAGTTTATCGACCGCTGCCGTGGCGAGATTCCCGAGCTGCCCGATGCCAAGTGCGCCCGTTTTGAGACCGACTTTGGCATTAAGACGGCCGATGCCGAGCAAATCGCTGGCGACCCCGAGTTTGCCGAGTTCTTTGAGGCGGCCGCTGCCGGTATGGCTGGCAAGGAGGCCCAGACGGTCGCAAACCTGCTGGTGAACGAGATGATCGCCTACCTTAAGGGCGCGGGGGTCTCGCTGGCCGAGTCCGGCATCGCGCCGGCTCAGGTGGCAGCGCTGGCCAAGCTGCTGGCGACCGATGCCATCAGCTCCAACCAGGCGCACGAGGTCTTTGAGGCCATGGCCCAGACCGGCGACGACCCCAACAAGATCGTCGATGAGCGCGGTATGCGTCAGGTAAGCGATGCCGGCGCGCTGCAGCCGATTGTGGACGAGGTGTTGGCAAACTGTGCCGATCAGGCGCAGCAGTACCGCGACGGCAACCAGAAGGTCATCGGCTTTTTGGTGGGCCAGTGCATGAAGGCGAGCCGCGGCAAGGGCAACCCGAAGCTCTTCAACGAGTTGCTGAGAACGTCGCTCTCGTAAGCGGGGACCGAGGGGCCGGGCGCAGGGCCTTGCCTCTCAATTTCGGACAGTCCTGACTCACGACGGAGGCGCCACTGGCGCCTCCTGTTCGTGCGGAACTCATTGAGAGGCAAGGCCCTGCGCCCGGCCCCTCGGTTCCGCAACGACTCGGCCGTTCGGGTCAGGTGGGGCTGAATGGAATAGAGTGAATGGGCGTGCCGTTGGCGCGTCCATTTTTGTGCGGGTGACAAAGGGACTGTCCCTTTGTCACATTGCAATAAATGTGATGAGAGTGTGGCGAAATGAGCTTAAAACTTCCGTAAATGTGATAAATGTCACGTTTTACCTAGGGTAAAATGTGGGAAATATCACGTTTACGGAAGTTTCTTTGCGGGAGGTTCGTCCATGCAGCGAGATATCATTGCCAAGCTTAACGCTTGGAAAGCGTCAGAATATCGTAAGCCGCTTATCCTTAAGGGGGCGCGCCAGGTTGGAAAGACGTGGGCGCTTAAGGAGTTCGGCCGAACCTCGTACATCAATTTTGTGTATCTGACGCTCGAGGAGCCGTCACCTGGGGTACAGAGCGAGTACGCTCAGTTTTTCGAAGGTACGCGCGATCCTCGACGGATCATCTCAAATCTTTCCCTGGCACTTGGACAGCCTATCGATCCCGGCAAAACGCTGCTTATTATTGATGAGATCCAGGACTGTCCTTCTGCAGTCGGCGCCCTTAAATACTTCTGTGACGAGGCCCCCGAGTATCACGTCGCATGCGCAGGGTCTTTGTTGGGCGTTCGCTTGTCCCGTGAGACCAGCGCTTTTCCGGTGGGAAAGGTCGAGTTCATGGAGATGCGCCCCATGAGCTTTTCCGAGTTTCTGAAAGCCGAGGGCGCTGCAAACTACGACGAATACCTTGGCGGCCTGGATCAGATCGAGACAGTGCCCGATTTCTTCCATGTCCGTCTCGTCGAGCATCTTCGTCGTTATTTTGCATGCGGCGGCATGCCAGAGGCTCTTGGCCGGTGGGTGGAGACGGGCGATATCGTTCAGGTCGATAAGGTGTTGTCTGATCTCTTGGATTCCTACGAGCGCGATTTTGCCAAGCATGGTGGCCGTGCGCAGTTCGCCAAGCTTTCACAAATATGGAACTCGATTCCAGCTCAGTTGGCGCGCGAGAACAAAAAGTTCGTTTGGGGTGCGGTGCGCGAGGGGGCTCGTGCTCGAGAATACGAGGATGCTCTGGAATGGCTTGCCGATGCTGGGCTCATCACGGCGGTTCGCCTTAATGCTGCCGGTGGTGTGCCGCTCTCTGCGTACGATGACCTCAAGGCATTTAAAGTCTACTGTCTTGATGTCGGCTTGCTGCGCCGCATGGCAAGGCTGGATGCGTCCGCTTTTGCCATCTCGGATGCGCTATTTTCGGAGTTCAAAGGTTCGTTCGCCGAGAACTATGTGCTTCAGGCATTACTTTCACAGTTAGATGCTACTCCGCGTTATTGGACAAACGAGAAGCCGAAGCACGAAGTCGATTTTTTGATTCAAGTCGGAAACGAAATCGTTCCCGTCGAGGTCAAATCGGGAGAGGTCGTTCATTCCAAGAGCCTTAAGTACTATGCCGACAAGCATGTGGAGACGACTCCATTGAGGGTCCGCTACTCACTTAAGAACCTAAAGCTCGACGACGGGGTGCTCAACATTCCGTTGTATTTGGCTGATCGATCTGTCCCTCTTATCAAAAAGGCGCTTGATTGTGCGCATCTTGACGTTTAGATCCTGGGTGAGCTGACGGGCGGTGGCTAATTAATCGCTCCGTTACGGCCAGGGAGCTTGGGCCTTAGCGATGCTTGCTTCGCCAAGCGGTGGGGGTGGTGCCGGTGTATTGTTTGAAGGCTTGGGCGAAGGCGGCTTGCTGAGGGTAGTCGAGCCGCTCTGCTACCTGCGCTATCGTGAGCGCGCTATCGGCCAAAAGGTCCCGTGCTCGCTCCATACGGCGTCTGCGAATGTAGGCGCCCAGGGATTCGCCAGTTTGGGCCTTAAAGGTGGCGCATAGTTTGGAGCGGCTTGTGTAGAGCCTCTCGGCCACCTCGTTGATACCCACACGTCTGCCTTTGTCGAGCGCGCACTCAATCATTGCCGTTGCTTCTACGGCAATGGTTATGCTGACGCGTGTATCTGTCGCCTGCCGCGCCTGCTTGTGGGCCGCGCACGAACAGGCGAGCTCCGCGACCATGGTCTCCACGATGCCCTGCATATAGACGTGTCCGCCTACGGTGCGGGCGCGGTCCTCGTTAATCCGGCGCAGCGTGTGGCAGATGACAGACGTCGCTTCCTCGTGCCACGGCTCGGCAAACGCCTCAAAGATCCCCGCGAACTCTGTGGGATAGCGATGCTCCAGTTCGTCAAAATATCCAGGCAAAAAGAGCACCGAGCGCGAGTGATAAAGCTCCCCCGCAAACAGCGGGCTTAATTCCTCGCCACAGCTATCTTGGATAAAGCTGCAAACGGCATTGTTTGGCCACGGTCCATGCAATGGTTTGAGGTTCGCGGGCGTTATGCCAGCCTCGGGCATGCATGTAAGTGTGGGCGCGCTGACTTCGCTCACGCAGGCGTATGGCTCGGGTGTGTATTCGGCCAGGTACATATCGTGCGTCGGGGTGATGAAATGCTCCATGACGATGCAGGTGGGGGAGAGGGGCATGATCCATGCGCGGCCGTGCGCCCGTTCGTTTGCCACCTCGCCGGTAAAGACGGCACCCTTGCCGGTAAGCTCCAGGCCAAACTGCTCAAATTGCGGTGCGTAGAGCTCGGTTATGTCGGTCGCTGCCCGCCGTATTTGCAAAAGCGTCCCTTTCCTTTGCAGAAACGTCCACGCCTGGCTTGATTGTGAGCCATGGCTAACACATCAATGATAAGTTCATTACGGTTAACTCTCAAGCCGTTAGAAAGGAATCTCATGGCAAAGGGATCAAAAAGGGAAGGTGGAGGCATCGGCGAGTTGCTCGCGTATGCCGGTGACCGTAAATTCCTAACGTATTTGGGCATGGCGCTCTCGGCGCTCTCGCAGCTGCTGAGCTTTGGCCCGTACGTGTGCATTTGGCTTGTCGCTCGCGACCTGATCGCCGTGGCACCTAACTGGAGCGAAGCCTGCGACATCGCGATGTATGGCTGGTGGGCCGTGGGGTTTGCGCTGGCAAGCATCGTAGCTTATTTCGTGGGGCTCATGTGCACGCACCTGTCTGCGTTTCGCTGCGCGTCCAATATCCGCAAGACTACGAGCGAGCACCTGCTTAAGCTGCCGCTCGGCTACTTTGACACGCACGCCACCGGTGAGCTGCGCCGTATTGTAGACGGATGCGCCGCCTCCACCGAGACCCTGCTCGCGCACATGCTGCCCGATATCGCCGGCGCCGCCGCCATGGTCGTGGGCTTGCTCGTGCTGCTTTTCGCCCTCGATTGGCGCTTGGGCGCGGCATGCCTTATCTCGGTCGTCGTTTCGTTTGGCGCCATGGCCACCATGATGAGCGGCGAAGGCGCCGAGTTCATGAAGGCCTACATGGGAGCGCTGGTCAAGATGAACAAGACCGGCACCGAATACGTACGCGGCATCCCCGTGGTCAAGGTGTTTCAGCAGACGGTCTACTCCTTTAAGGCCTTCCACGATGCAATCGCCGAATACGCCGACATGGCGCAAAACTATGCGGGCACGTTCTGCCGAGGTCCGCAGGTACTCAACCTTACCGCGCTCAATGGTCTTGTGGCATTCCTGTTGCCCGTGGCGTTGCTGTTGGCGCCAGGCGAGACGAACTTCGCGCATTTTATGACCAACTTCACGTTTTACGCGATATTTTCGGCCGTGGTACCGACGGCCATGACCAAGCTCATGTTTGTGGGCGAGGCCTCTCAGATGAGTGCCGATTCGTTGGCTCGTATTCGAAGCGTCATGGATTCCAAGCAGCTTTCCGTGCCCGCACAACCCAAGCACCCTGCCGGCGGCGACGTGCGATTTGAGGACGTGAGCTTTACGTACGAAGGTGCCGAAGCACCTGCCGTTAGCCATGTAAGTTTCAGCGTTTCCGCTGGTAGCACCCTCGCCCTGGTGGGTCCCTCTGGTGGCGGTAAGTCAACCTGCGCAAGCCTGATCCCGCGTTTTTGGGATGTTTCCTCGGGTCGAGTGCTCGTAGGCGGTGTGGACGTTCGCGATATGGATTCGCACGAGCTTATGGACCAGGTCGCCTTCGTGTTCCAGACCAACCAGCTGTTCCGGCAAACACTTGCCGATAACGTGCGCGCCTCCAAGCCTACGGCCACTGACGACGAAGTGCGTGCGGCCCTCTCCGCAGCTCAGTGCGACGACATTGTGGCCAAGCTCCCACAGGGCATCAATACCATGCTCGGTGCCGGCGGAGCATATCTTTCGGGCGGCGAGGTCCAGCGCGTGGCACTCGCCCGCGCGATCCTTAAAGACGCGCCTATCGTGGTGCTCGATGAGGCCACGGCGTTTGCCGATCCCGAGAACGAGGCGCTCATCCAACGTGCTTTTAGCAAACTGGCGGCGGGTCGCACGGTCATTATGATCGCGCACCGACTCTCGACTGTAGTGGGCGCAGACCAAATCGTGGTGCTCAACCAGGGCAGCGTGCAGGAGTCGGGCACCCATGCCGAGTTGCTGTCCCAAAACGGCCTGTATGCCAAGATGTGGGCCGAGTACGAGCAGGCCGCGAGCTGGAAGATTACTGCTGCGACCGCGGATGCCGCCGTCACGAAGGGAGGCGAGGCCTAAATGTTCGCCTCATTCCAAAAGAAGTATTTCCTATCCGATAAAGGCGTCGCCGGCGTAAAACGCGGCATTTTCTGGACCACGCTCACTAATCTTATTACCGTGGCTGGCATGGGCTTTTTATTCCTGGCTATGGCCGGCTTTGTCGAGCATCTCGTCGCCGGCGCCGACCTGCCGGATGCCCTGCCGATCGTGGGCGGCCTCCTGGTCTTTTTCGTGTTGCTCTTTGCCTCTAACTGGCAGCAGTATTACTACACCTACTGCATCTTTTACGAGGAGTGCGGCAAGCAGCGTATGGAGATTGCCGAGCGCTTGCGCAAACTGCCGCTGTCGTTTTTTGGTCGTCGTGATCTGGCCGATTTAACCGAGACCATCATGGGTGACGTCCAGGCCATGGAGCACGCCTACAGCCACGTGCTGGGAGAGCTTTGGGGTGCCATCATCGCAAGCGCCATTGTCTTCGTGGCATCGCTGTTCTTTTGCTGGCAGCTGGCGATTGCGGCGTTTTGGAGCGTTCCCGTGGCCTTTGCCGTGTTGTATCTAACACGCGGCCCCATGACTCCGGTGTTTGATCGCGTGCGCGCCGAGAAGGTCAAGGTTACCGAGGCTATTCAAGAGACGCTCGACTGCGTTCGCGAGATTCGCGCCACCAACCAGGAGGCCCATTATCTTGAGGGACTCAACGCCGTGATCGATGCCGAGGAGCGCGAGACCACCAAGGGCGAGCTCGTTAACGGGCTTTTGGTCAACTCCGCCTTTGCCATCCTGCGTCTGGGCATTGCCACCACGCTGGTCACGGGCGCCGCGATGGTCGCCTCCGGGCAGGTCGACTTTTTGGTGTTGTTTGCCTTCCTGCTTATGGTGAGCCGTATCTATGCGCCCTTTGACCAGGCATTAATGTTAATGTCCGAGCTGTTTGCCGCCGAGTCGTCTGCCAAGCGCATGCGTTCCATCATGGAAGAGCCTGTGGCGCGGGGCAGCGAGAACTTTGAGCCTGCGGGCCACGATGTGGTGTTCGATCACGTGGCATTTGGCTATGGTGCGGGCGAGGACGGACGCGCCGGCGAGAAAGTTCTTACCGATGTGAGCTTTACCGCCAAGGAAGGCGAGGTCACGGCGCTGGTCGGTCCTTCGGGTTCCGGTAAGTCTACGGTGAGCCGCCTGGCCGCGCGCTTTTGGGATGCCACTGCGGGCAAGGTTGCCGTGGGCGGTGTGGATGTTGCGGGCGTGGATCCCGAGGTGCTGCTGCGCGACTACGCCATTGTGTTCCAAGACGTGCTGCTCTTTGATGACACGGTGATGGGAAACATCCGCCTCGGTCGTCGTGATGCCACCGACGAGGAAGTGCTTGCGGCCGCGCGTGCCGCCAACTGCGACGAGTTTGTGAGTCGTATGCCGCAGGGCTACGACACCATGATCGGCGAGAACGGTTCCAAGCTGTCCGGCGGCGAGCGCCAGCGCATCTCTATCGCCCGCGCGCTGCTCAAAGACGCGCCCATCGTGCTGTTGGACGAGGCGACGGCAAGCTTGGATGTAGAGAACGAGACCGTGGTACAGCAGGCACTCTCCCGTCTGCTTGCAGGTAAGACGGTTATCGTTATTGCCCACCGTATGCGTACGGTGGAAAATGCCGACAAAATCGTTGTGCTCAAGGATGGAGTGGTTGCCGAACAGGGCATCCCGGCGCAGCTCAAGGCGGCAGGTGGTGAATTCGCCCGCATGGTAGCGCTGCAAAAGGAGGCGGCTGCCTGGCAGCTTTAGGAAAGGGGAGCAAGATTTCCAAAGGTTAACTTTGGTTGACCATAATAGTTCGACTAAACTAGTCTCAAAAGCGTGCTCGAGCAAACTAATGAACTCGGGTGCTAAGGCACCATGCCGCGCTTGTGCGGCAAAAGGGAGAAGCAACATGAAGAAGTCGACGTTCAATACCCTGCTTGTCGGTGGCGGTTTTCTGCTTGGCACGGCCGGCATCAAGCTGCTTACCAGCGCTCCGGTCAAGAATGCCTGCGTGCAGGGTATCGCGTGCGGCATGCGCATCAAGAACGGCTACCAGGACATGGTCGAGCAGGCCAAGGCCAATGTCGATGACATGGTTGCCGAGGCTGCCTACATCACCCAGAGCGAGGCCGCTGCTGACGAGGCAGCCGAGTAACGCTCCCAGGCACAAACTATGAGATTCTCGATTATTAGCGAGATCCCCGGCAGGACCCGTCTTCAATTGGCGGGTCCTGTGCCAGAGAGCGATCTCGATGCACTTCTTAAGCTTGGCGGCGATATCGACGGCGTGCACAAGGTGCGCGTTTATGGTCGTATTGGCCAGATGGCGCTCGAATATGACGAGCAGTGTCGCGCGAGCGTGCTCGACGCCTTGGGTGCGCTCGATGCCCAGGCCATTGCCGACGCAAAGACGGGTTACGTGATGCAGCTTGAGCCGCGCAAGCACAAACTCGTTATGGACCTGGCCACACTCGTCGGCGCCCATTACGCACGTCGCTGGTTCTTGCCGACGCCTCTGCGTGCGGTGTTTGTCGTGGCCGGTTACATGGCATTTTTGCGCGCTGCCCTTCATGAGCTGGCGCAGCCACGCCTGACCGTTCCCGTGCTTGACGCTTCGGCCATCGGCATTTCGTTTGTCAAACGTGATGTCGATACCGCGGGCCAGACGATGTTTCTGCTCAATGTGGGCGAACTGCTCGAGGACTACACGCGCGCCATGAGCGAAAACGAGCTCATCAACTCGCTGCTCGACGTGCCCGATAAGGCACAAAAAGTGGTCGGCGACACCGAGGTGAGCGTTGCCGCCACCGAGCTTGAGCCCGGCGATCTGGTCGCCGTGCGCACCGGCATGTCCATTTGTATCGACGGTGTTGTCGAGCAGGGGAGCGCTATGGTCAACCAAGCGACCCTGACCGGCGAGCCGCTGGCCGTCGAGCGCAGCGTGGGCGACGACGTTTTCGCCGGCACCGTCGTGGAAGACGGCAGCATCTTGGTGCGTGTGCGCGCCAATACGGCGCAGACCAAGCTGCGCTCGATCGTCTCGCTCGTGCAGGCGGCCGACTCGCTCAAGTCCGAGGGTCAGTCGCATATGGAGGACCTTGCCAACAAGATCGTCCCGTGGAACTTCCTGCTTGCGGGCCTGGTTGCGCTTACCACCCGCAGCCTTATCAAGACCTCGGCGGCGTTGATGGTCGACTACTCGTGCGCGCTCAAGCTCACGGGTTCCGTTGCCGTCATGACCGCTATGAGCGATGCCGCCAAGATGGGCGTGATGGTCAAGGGCGCCAAGTACTTTGAGTCGTTTGCCAAGGCCGATACCATCGTGTTTGATAAGACCGGCACGCTCACCGAGGCGCAGCCGCGTCTTGCCTGCGTGCTCACCACCGATGGCTGGAGCGAGGATGAGATTCTGCGCCTTTCCGCTTGCTTGGAGGAGCATTTCCCGCATCCGGTGGCACGCGCCGTGGTCAATGCGGCACGCGAGCGCGAGCTCGAGCACCGCGAGCGCCATGCCGCCGTCGAGTACATCGTGGCGCACGGCATCGCTTCGTCCATTGAAGGGCGTCGCGCCATCATCGGTTCCGCACACTTTGTATTTGAGGACGAGGGTGCGCAGCTTGAGTCCGACATCAAGGAGCAAATCGAGCTCCAGATGCAGGGCCTGTCGCCGCTGTATCTGGCGGTCGATGGCAAGGTCGTCGGCGTGCTCGGTATCGAGGATCCGCTCAAGCCCGGGGTCCGTGAGGTCATCGCCGACCTGCATGCGCTGGGCGTCAAGCATGTCGTTATGCTCACGGGCGATTCCGAGCGCACGGCCGAGCGCATCGCGCGCGAGGCGGGGGTCGACGAGTTTAAGGCCGAGCTGCTGCCCGAGGACAAGTACGCCTATGTGGAGCGCATTAAGAGCGAGGGGCGCCACGTTGCCATGGTGGGCGACGGCGTCAACGATTCGCCGGCGCTCGGCTTGGCCGACGTGGGCCTGGCGATGGGTGGCGGAAGCGACATCGCCAAGGAGGTCGCCGATATCATCCTGACCGATACGGACCTTGCCGCGATCGTGCGCCTGCGCCGCATGAGCCAGGGCCTCGTTGATCGTCTGACGAGCTCCTACTCTAAGGTGATGCTCACCAACTCAGCACTCTTGGCACTGGGCATTACCGGTACGATTACCCCGCAGGCGTCGTCGCTGCTGCACAACGGCTCGACGATTGCCTACAGCCTGAGCAACGCGAAGGCATATCTGCGTTAGCAGACGTGCTCGCCCACGTTATCTGGCCTGCGCCCAGACGGCATCGGTGTCGTCCGGGCGCAGGCCTTTTGCATTTGACCATTTGCTAGCTTCTTTATATATTGTTGCTAGCAAGGCTAGCAATTGAAGGGAGCGGGATCGACGTGGGTGCTGCTAGTGGCATGGCGCAGGTGAACGTTCGCGTGAATCGCCAGGTCAAGGACCATGCGGAGGAAGCGTTGCGGCTTTCGGGCGCCTCGCTGCCCGAGCTTATCAAAAAGGTCGTAGCGAAGGTTGCACAGGGCGGCGGTTCGTGCGAAGAGGTGTTGTCGGCCGTTGACGACCAACTGCCTAGTGCTGGTGCCACCTCGCCGTTCGCCGCATCGTGGGCGGCGGCGGATCAGCTTTACGCGGACCTGGGCATCGCTGCGTCGCCTGTATCCGACGATCGCGATTGGGACACAATCTATTCCGAAGCCATGGACGAGCGCTATCGCCAAAAGGGGATGATCCTGTGAGCGGGGCTCCCCTCAAAATAATGGTGGATGCCAACGTATGGGTCGATTCGTTTTGCGCCGACCATGCCGAGTCGCTTGCCGCGCGTGCGTTTATTGGGCAGGCGGCGGAGACGGGGGCATTGCTGTTCTTTCCGGTGCATATCGCCAAGGACGTGCTGTACGTAGTTCAGCATGAGCTCAAGCGCAGAGTTCTTGCCGAAAAAGGCTCGGTCGACGAAGCGTCGGCGCAAGCGATTGGCGATGCGGCGTTGGCGTTTGTGCGGAACATGACCGAAAACGCCACGGCCGTGGGTGCGGATGCGTCGGACCTTTGGCTGGCCGACAAATACTTAGCGCTCCATCGCGATTACGAGGACAACTTGGTGCTCGCTGCGTGCAAGCGCGCACAGGTCGATTACTTGGTGACCAACGATCGCAAGCTGCTCGAACATGCCGATCTTGCAGCAAAGACACCTCGTCAAATGATGCCGATTCTGGCTTTGGCCGAACGCGGCGGCGCGGCTATCGGTTGACGCGAACTGTTTGCGGGTCTCTTGGACGACGATGCGCCAAGGGACCCGCGTCTGCTATTTACAAAAGCGCTGCCTTGATGACGGGAGCTTCGGTGAGCTTCTCGGCAGCCTTTTCGTCGGAATCGTTCAGTGCTGCCAGACTGCGGTAAACCCATTCGTTGACCTGGGTGTTCTTGACGCCTGCGGTCTGCATAAGGGTGCCTACTTCGCGGATTGCTGCGAGCAGATCGGCTTTGGGGCCCGCGAGCTCGATCTCGATGTCGTGGTAGGCGGCCACGCCGCGGTTCTCACTCACGTGGTCGATAAAGCCCTCGACGGTCTCAAGCTGCTGGGCGAGAGCTGCATCATCGTCAGCGTCCAGCGCGACGAGTGCGTTCGATACCGTGAGGGCGGGATGTCCGCAGGGGACAAAGCCTTCGATGACATCCATAGCTTCGGTAATGGTTGAGCCCAGGCCTGCGAGGGCATTGACGAGTTGCTGGTTGGTATCCATAACGGTCCTTTCGACGGTTCAATTTTGCTTGGCGAAAATATACGTGACGCGATCGGTAGCAAAAGTGCGAAGTGCGGCACACATTGGGGTCTTCACAGCTCGTGCATAGAACAGCTGTCCGCTTTCAGAACGTGGTAAGATAGCTATCCACGAGCGGGGTTCACCCCGCGTGTTCCTTGAAAAGTCGACGGGTGTTGGGCGCTCGTGCCCAATGCCATCCAGACTTTCCCGACATTCGGGGGCGACTGGTTTCGACACGATAGCTCTGAGAGAGGAAGCAAGCCGAGGTCTCCTCGCCTCGTTAAACAGGGGTACCGTCAAATTGAATTGACAACAACTCTTCTTTTGAGCCTATGGCTCTCGCTGCTTAGTTTATAGCGGCGCGTCAACCCGGTGATTTCCCCGACACCGGCGCGACGTCATGTTAGGGGAATGCTCCTGCGCACGTAATCGGTATGGCGCAGGCTAAGACCGAACCGGTTAGGACGCCGCGAGCGTGTCGCTGCGCGCAAAGCGTCCGAGACTAAACCAGCGACTGAGCTTGGAGATGCCAATCAGGGGGCTTTCGTGGACCGGAGTTCGATTCTCCGCGCCTCCACCAACTGTTCGGTAGGCGAACACATACGCGTGTTCGTCGTTAGGCGGGCGTTCGTATTGCTCGTCAGATAGAAAGAAGCCGCTCCATACGGGGCGGCTTCTTTGCGTTCTAGGCCTGCGGCATGATCTCCTGCTCGCCGTCCTCGTCCATGTACGGCATGAGGAACACGCCGCCCTGCTCGGTGGTAAGCAGCAGGTACTCGCGGTTGTGCTCGTCGCACACGATTTCCTGGCCGATGCCCTCGGGCAGGTCGTATATGGGGCCGTCCGTGCGGGCTTGCCTCACGGTCACGTCTTGCGCTCCCATGGCCTGCGACGCGCAGCTGGCGGCGGCCAGGGCGATGAACAGCAGGACGACCGCCGCGAGGATGGGGCCGCACCCGCCGTTGCGCTCCTCGTCTGCGGGGCTCGGGTACGGCATGGCCTATCTCACCTTCACCAGATAGTCGTCGGCCTCTGGCTTGCCCGTGGCCTTGCCCACGGCGATGTAGCGCGTTGCGCCGCTGTAGCCCGTGTATCGGCCCCACACGTAGCCGTCGGCGATCTTGTACCAGTTATCCAGCGTCACGGTCTCGCCGCTGGAATAGTGCGCCACCTCGGTGCCGCCCAGGCCGGGGGCGTCGCGCACGCGCAGGTAGTCCACAGTGCAGCGGTAGGTGCCGCCGAAGTTCTCGGTCGTTTCCTGCTGCGCAGGCTGCGGCTGCGGGACGGCTGCGGGGGCGCTTCCAGCAGTGATGCCGAAGCATTCCAGGTAGATGCGCGCCAGCTCGTCCAGGTTGCCGTTGAACTTCTCGCGGTCGCCGTCGTTGTCGATGAAGCCGTTCTCGCACAGGCGGTAGTTGATGCCGCGCGCGGCGGCTCGGTTCGGGTTCGCGAGGTCGGAACGGCGCACCAGCTTCTCGGAGCGCCCGGGCATGAACGCCGCCAGCTTGTCGGCCAGCGCATTGTCGTACTCGTCAGGCTCGAAGCCCTCCTTGATGATGACGTGCGCGCCGTGGGCCGTGGCGATGCCGCTGGCGTCCATGTGCAGCTCCACCACTGGCGCGTCGGTGCTCAGGCGGTTAAGCCCGCCGTCGGCGTACCAGTTGCGGGACGTATCGCCCAGCTCGACCTCGGAACCGCCCAGTTCCTTGATTCGCTGGCCCAGGGCGCGAACGCGCTCGGCCTCGGTGCAGCCGCCTGCGCAGCAGCCGGGGTCGCCAGCGCCGTGGCCGCAGATGATGAACAGTTTAGCCATTGCCTACTCCTTCCCGCCTACGGTCACGCCCAACAGGGCGTCGAGCCACTTGGATGTGATGCCTACCGACTTGAACAGCGTGTAGGCCGCCTGCACGCCGCCTACCACGGCGAAGGCGCACGTGACCCATGCGCCCGGGTCTGCGGGCACGCCGCCCACGAAGCCGGTCACGACGCCCGCCAGGAGCGAGCAGCCCAGCGCCAGGATGCGCGCGGCCTTGCCGGTCATGGCCTCGGTCTTGATCAGCTGCACCGCGAACGGCACGGCGAAAGACAGCACGATGGCTGCGATTGCTTGCATTTCTGTCATTTCGGATTCCTTTCTATCGAGCCGATTCCTTGTAGATCAGGTCAACGCGGTCGGCGATGTGGTCGACCTTCGCCGCCATGCCCTGGCTGCGCGCCTGGCTGTTCTCCAGGTCGGCGTGCAGCACCTCGTTGGAGGTCACGACGGACTCCATGAGCGCCTTCATAGCCTCCATCAGCGCGTTGCTGCGCTCCATCTGCGCGGCGATGCGGCCCTCCATCTGGCTGCGCTCGCGGTCGCGCTGCGCCCGCTCGTTCACCTCGTCCTGCTTTCGCTCCTCGCGCTTGAGGTCGATGTTCGCCTTGCGCTCGTTCTGGGCCTTGAACTCTTCGAGGAACTGCTTGCCGAAGTACAGGACCACTATGACGAGCAGCGCGCCGAAAAGCGACCCGGGGCCGTACGGCGCGAAGATTTCCAGCACGTCGGTCATTCGTTTTCTCACCTCCTCGAATCGCTGCCGCGATTGTCCGCGAGGTGTCGCCGGGCAAAAGAAAAGCGCCCCCGAAGGGGCGCTCGCTACTCCTGCGGCGCTTCCGGCTGGTCGGGCTCCATGGCTTCCAGCTCGTTGATGCGGTCGCGCCACGTCTGGCGCTGCGAGATGATCTCGGCCACCTCCTTGGCAGCTGCGGCGATGGCCGAGAGCAGGTCGGTGATGGACGATGCGGAGAAGATGCGCTCCACCGCCTTCATGACCTTGTAGTCGCTCTGCTCAAGCTGCTGTTTGTAGCCGTTGATCTCCCCGGCGATTTCCTGTTCCGTCATGGGTCGCTCCTTCCGTTGCTAGGGTAGGGGCATGTTCCCATCCGTGTCGCCTCCAGGTTTGGATTGCATTGAGCAACCCCCCCCGCGGGATTTCCGAACAGGCTGCGGTACAGCGCGTCCATGGCCCGCACGCTGCGGTGCGCGTCCAGCCGCTTCATGCCTCCGTGCCAGCTCTGGTAGCTCTGCTCCACCTGCTCGGGGGTCATGATGCCATCGGCGGCCATGCGGGCCATCTTCTTGAGCTTGCGGCGCTCCCGCGTTATGGAGTCTCGGCACGGCTTCACGACTATGCGGCCCGTGTCCGTGTAGAAGATGCGCTTCTTCAGCCACGTGAACCCGCGCGTGAGCTTCACCACGCGGGTCTTGCGCGGGTTCAGCTCGATGCCCAGCTCGGCGCATTTGCGCTCTATGAGCAGCAGGCACACCTGCAGGTAGTCCTTGGACTCGTGTATCAGGTAGAAGTCGTCCATATATCGACCGTAGGCCTCGGGGCGCAGCATCTCGATTACGTAGTGGTCGATGCGGTTGGGGTGCGCTACGGCGCATATCTGGTTCGGCTCGCTGCCCAGCCCCAGGCCCACATCGCCCTGCGCGTCTATCAGGCGGTGCTCCAAGGCGACCACGCGCGGATCTAGCAGCGCGGAGGCCACCTGGTCTTTGACGGGTTGGTGCGCTATGCGCGCGAAGTAGTCGGAGAAGTCGCCGAGCAGTATGTAGCCCTCGCGGCCGTGCCGCCTCCAGTGGTCGGCCAGGTGGCGCTTGAGCAGCTTCAGGGCGTAGTCGGTGCCGCGCCCCTTTATGTTCGCGGAGTTCGCGGCTATGAGGGTGGGCACGATCGCGGGCACGAGCGCGTTCTGCGACAGCGACTTCTGCACCACGCGCTCGGGGAAGTGCACGGCGCTGATGTGGCGCAGCTTGCCGCGCTCCCATAGGTCGAAGCGGATGAAGCCCCGGCATATGTCGCGGCCCTCCAAAAGGTCGCGGCGGGACAGGACGGCGTTGCGCAGGTAGTCCTTCATGTACCGCTGCGTGGACGCCTTCCACATCACGCCGCGCGCGGCCTGCTTGGAAGCCTTGCACAGACTGTTGAGGTCGGCCACGGTCTCAAGCGTGCACGCCTTGACGCGCTCGGCCTTGGCCTTGGCCCGCTTCTCCTCGCGGCGCTTCCGGCGCGCCGCCCGCCTTTGCTCGGAGTTCACAGAAGGCACCCCGCACGGCTTGCAATGTGGCTCTGACAGCCGCTTGAGGTATGTCCATGAAACGCGGCGAAGCCACGGAGCGCCGCGCCATGCAAGCAGCGTCCGGCCACCCTCGCGGGGTGCGTATTTACGGGCGTGAGCCCGACGGTCGCGCCTTCCTTCCTCTCCGCGCTCTGCTTTCGGCCCTGGGGCCTACTCGGTCTGGCAATAAGGGAATCCGGGGCGGGGGCGAACCCAGACGTTCGTCGCCGAGTTGTAGTTGGCATTGCCGTTGTTGTTGACGTAGCACACGTTGGACGAGGAGCCACCCATGACGGAACGCAACCACCAATTGTACCGATAAACAAGGCGCGACCGCCGCCCATTATAGCGAACGCAGGCGCTCTAGCTCGGCCTCGGCCTCGGCTATGCGCTCCTCGGTGGACTTCTTGCCCGTCACGCGCACGTTCTTGCGTGCGCCCTTCAGCAGCCTGATCTCCTCCTCGACCATGGCCGCCAGCCCCTCGAAGCGGTTGGCGTTCACGGGCAGGCCGATATCCATGAGGCACTGCATGTCCAGCATCAGCTGCTCGCAGTCAGCTATGGCCAGCGTCAGGTAGCGTTTCCTCTCCAGCGCGTTGAACGAGGTGTTGGGGTAGAAGCAGTCGGCGCGGTTGACGTTGTACACGATGCTGCGCGCCGTCTCCACCGTGGGCACCGCGTTCAGCAGACGATAGGCCTTCGGAACCACGGAGGACGACGCCATCAGCTTGTTGACCTCCACGCGGATGGCGATTGCTTGAGTGAAAAACTTGTACTCGGAAACCTCGCGGTTGCGCTGGTAGACGCCGCTCACGTGCACCTCCTGGGGAAACTGGCGAAAAAAACGGCCCGCTTCGCGGGCAGGAGGCGACCGCGCAAGGCGGTCGCCTAAAAGCAGAGTATAGAGCACTCGGCTGGCTAGCCGACGAGGAAGCCGGGGCGGGGGCGAACCCAGACGTCCGTCGCCGAGTAGTAGTTGGCATTGCCGTAGCTGTTGACGTAGCACACGTAGGACGAGGAGCCACCCACGACGGAACGCAACCACCAAGCGTACCGATTTCCGTTGATTCGGTGCGCGGTGTCCCTGAACAGGTCCCACTGGCAGTCAAAGCCGGCGCTGTAGCCCTTGGTGCCCCACACTGGGCAGCCGTACACCTCCATCTCGGACAGCGAGAACACCTTGCCGATATCCTGCCAGCTCCACGAGTTGGAGTCGTTGAGCGCGCCGCTGGCGCTGTAACGCTCCTCAAGCAGGACGCGCTGGGTCAGCAGGTACTTGGTCAGGCTTTCGGGCAGGCACGCCTCGAAGGCCGTCTCCCACGCCTTGAGGTTGCTGCCCAGGTAGGGGCATTTCTGGTCGGCGGTGCCCTGGTTCGTGTTGGTCGTGTTCCACATCAGGAAGCTGTCGTTGGCAACGCCGGTCACGGTCTTGGCCACGGCGATGGGCGCGGAGGCCACGAACGCGATATGGTGTCCCTTGCTGTTGTCGCCGCAGTAAAGGTACGGGTCGATGTGGGCAAGCAAGAACCGCACAGATTGCTGTGTGGTGACGGCGGATGCGCTCACAAGCGGCACGTCCAGGTAGTCGCCAACGCGCAGGCCTGCGAAGTTCGCGGCGGCGATGCGCTTATGCAGCGCGTCGTACACGCTGCCGCTGCCGATCTCTCCCGCCAGGATGGTGGCTATGTTCTGCCCGCCGTACTTGCCGATTTGGCCCTGGCGGTTGTACTCGGCGTTGTTGAGCGCCGTCTGCGCGTTTCTGCGCGCGGTATCGTCGATGACCTCGTAGCCGATGCCGCCCACCGACAGGGTTTTCGCTTGTGCCATTTCGTTGCCTTTCTACTTGAGGTTGAGGGTTGTGCCGGACGCCGTGCAGGTGCTCCCGAACGTGACGGTGCTGCCCGATGCGCTGGCCTTGGAGGCGGGGCAGTACACGGTGCCGTCGTCGTAGATGAACGCGTCCGTGGCGTCGGCAAGCTTGCCGTACAGGTCGGCTATCTGCTGCTTCTGCTTGGCCATGTCCGAGCTGCTCGCGCTGCCCTGCGCCACGCTGTTGGCTATCTGCAGGGCGGTGTTGGCCGCCGCGTCGGCGTTCGAGGCCGCGCCGTTTGCCGCAGCCGTGGCGGCTTGCGAGGCCGTCTTCAGCTGCGCCGCCTCGGTGACGCGGGCGCTTTCCGCCGTGGCGCGCTTCTTCTCCGCCTCTGCGCGCCCGGTTTCGGCGGTCTGGCGCGTCTTCTCGCTCGCGGCGCGCTGGTTTTCCGCGCTCGCGCGGGAGGCCTCGGCCTTCTGCATCTGTGCGTTCAGCGCGCTCACGTCGGCTAGCTGCCCTTCGAGGTTCGCGATGATCGCCTCCACCGCATCGACGTACGGGCCGGATATCTCGCCCGACGCGCTCGCCGAGGGCAGCACGTTCACCAGGACGTTCTCGGTGGTGGCGTCCAGCCCCGCCGCGTTCCGCACGCGCACGTAGCACACCTTGAGCAGCCCGGCCACGCCGAAGACGGCGGGGTCGACCGTCACGGTGGCCACGTTGTCGCTGATGCCAGTGAACTGCTGCTCCACGTAGGTGTGGTCGGGCTTCGCAGCCATGAGGTGCACCTTGCAGCCCGTCAGGGCCGCCTTCTTGTCGCCGTCGTAGATGGCGGCCTTCAGGACCTCGGCGCTGTCGCCCTGGTGCACGGTGATGACGGGCGGCGCTATGTTGGTCTTCTTGAGGTTGAGCGTAAGCTCGTGCGTTGCCATGCCTCACTCCTTTCCTTCGGCCGCAAGTGTCCGCGATATGTCGCCGGGTTGCACTCTGTGGACCCCGCATATCTCCTCGTCAGTGAGCGCCGAGAAGTCAACGGCGTTGGCCTCGCCGCCTTCCGCGTCCATGACGGCCACGGGGCTGGACACGAGCGTGAAGCCGCCCTTGCCGTCGAACTCGAACACGTCTTCCGATTCCACGATGGCCCGCGCCGTGGCCGGGTCGCTGATGCACTCGAACACCGGAAGCGCCTCGGGCGGCTTCGGCGCGCCGTCGAGCGCCTGCGGCGCTTCGGGCTGCTGCACAAGGTGGTAGAACATTCCGTTTCCCCTCTCGCTGGTCTAGTTTCCCGTGATGCTGCTCATGCCGGTGATGATTCCGTTCACCACGTTGATGGTGCCCCACGTCCAGTTGTTGCCGTTGTTGGTGATGCACCCGATGAACTGCGTGGAGCCCGTGTACCCGTAGGTGCCGCCGCTGCTCGGACTGGTTCCTATGGCGAACTTCGGGGCGAGTATCCTGGCGGTGCCCGACGACCCAATGTCTGCGCGGCTGCTATCCAGGTACACGTAGTTGCTGGAGTTCTTCTGCAGCTTCACGTACGCCGAGCCGCCCGCGTTGCTGTTGCCGCTCCTCATGTACAGCTGCTCGTCGGGATGGCTCATGTAGCCCGCGTAGTAGGGGGTCGTCAGCCACGTCTGGCGGTAGTAGCGGTTGACCGCCAGGAAGCCGTAGCCGCAGGCGGATATGCCCACGCCGTCGGTCGTGCTCGCCGTGGGGCTGTCCTTCGCGTGGACGGCCTCGATGGTGCAGTACTCGGTCGAGCCGTTCACGAACGACGCTCCCGGGTGGTTGTTCGTCGTCGTGCCGGTGGTGATGTAGTTGGTTGACGACGTGCCGACCATGTTGCAGCGGAACATGGAGGTGCCGCCCACCAGCACGGTGCCCGCGATGATGGAGCCGTTCTTGTCGTATATCTGGAAGCCGCTGGTGGCGTTGATATAGACCCTGTTGCCGTTGCTGTCGGTCATGAAGATGGAGCCGTCGCGCAGGTAGAAGGCCCCGCTGTCGAGGTCCCAGTACGAGTTCCCGCCTTTGATGCGGCCCGTGGTCAGCTCGTCGGCGGTCACGCCGTCGCCGGTTATGGCCGTGCGCCACTTCCACGCGCCGCTGGAGTACTTGGAGTTGGCCACGCCGATGATCCTGCCGCCTATCTTGACGCACTTGGTGGCGCTCTCGGGCTTTTTGTCGTACACCAGGATGCCCTGGCCGGGCTCCTCGTACACCCAGCCGCCCGTGGTGTTCACCTCGCTGTTGAGCATGTCAACGATCTTCTTGCGGATATCCGTCGGCAGCTGGTCGAGCTGTTTCTGCAGCCCATCCACCTCGCCCTCGGCGCTCGTCAGCCGTTCGTCCAGCTTGCCCGTGACGCCTTCCAGGTACTCCTTGTTGGCCTCGTCTATCTGCTTGAGCACGCTCTCGCTTTGCTCTATCGACGTGTCGGTGTACAGGCGCAGCACCTCGTCCAGGTCCAGGTTGCCGTCGTCGGAGTACTTCTTCAGCGCCTCCTCCAGCGTGGTGTCCCCGTTGTCGGCGTACTCCTTGAGGGCCTTGTCCAGCTCGTCCCTTATCTGGTCGGTGTAGTCCTGGGCGGCGCCGCCGACCTCCTTGGCGTACGCCTTCTGGCGCTCCTCGGCGGCCGCCAGGCTCTCGCCCCATTTGCCGGTCGATGCCTTGTTCGAGGCGTTCACGGCCTCGGTCACGGTCGCCCGGATGGTCGAGGTGGTGGACTTGGCGGCCGACTTCTGCGCGGCCATCAGCTCGGCGACCGTCTGGTAGTTGCCGAACGTGTAGGTGACCTCGCCGGGGCGCAGCTGGTCCTCCACCACCTTGGTGATGCGCGTGCGCACGCGCAGCGGCGGGTCGTACACCTTGTCCACCACGGTCACCAGGTCGCCCTCGTCCGCGCCCTCGAAGCCCTCGCCGGCGCGCGCAAGCGCCACGGCGTCCGCAGTGTAGGACACGGTGGGCACGCACGACTTCGCCAGCCGCGCCTCGGTGAGCTTCTTCAGCTCGGCGGCGTCCTCGCAGTCGGAGAACTCCACGTCGCCGAACACGTGCGCCTTGCCGCCCTTGCCGTCGGGCCGTCCCCAGCGCGCCAGCGCGTCGGCCGACCCCACCCAGTTCTGCCCGCCGTTCACGTCGCCGAAGGTCAGCTTGCGATCGTAGCCGCCCGTCAGGTTGCCGTCCTCGTCGGCGGTCTGCAGGGACTTGCCGTAGCCGTACAGGGCGGTGCACACGTTGCCCTCGTCCACGCTGCGCTTGACGCTCACGAGGTCCTTGGCGTAGGTGAAACGCTTGCCGTTGTCCTCGCCGACCTGCTTGGCCATGCACACGCGGCGTGCGGTCACCTTGGTGCCGCTCACCTGGATTTCGAACGACAGCTCGCCGCCCCAAGTGTCTGCCACGTCGTGGATGGCCGCCCATGCGTTGGTGTGGTAGAAGTTCGTGCCGGCCTGCCCGAGGTCGGCCACGGTTCCGACCTGCCAGCGCGAGGAGGACAGCGCCGAGGCCAGCGCGGCGTAGGCGCTCACGTCGTAGGGGCGCTTGTCCTCCAGGTAGTCGCCCAGGAGCTCGATTTGCGCCGAGGTCGGGCAGTAGTACGTGTAGAGGATGCCCGCGCTTGCGCGCTCCTCCTCCACGCCGTCCACGATGTTCTCGTGCCAGCGGCCCTTGAGGTCGCGCCACACCAGGCGGTCGCCCTTGTCCAGGCGCGCCAGCGTTGTGATGCTCAGGGCGTTCTCGCCGTTGACCTCGCGCGTGTCCTCGCACTCGAACAGCGTCTTGATGGGTCCCTTGTACGCCTCCCAGCGGTCGCATGCCCACAGAATCATCAGCCCACGTACCTTTCCGTCCACTGTACCGTCGCGGTGCCGCTGGACAGCTTGAGGCTGTTGGCCCCCGGCTCCAGCGGGAAGAAGTCACTCTCGAAGGTCACGGGCGCGGGGCTGCCGTCCACCGTGACCTGCGGGGCGGCCATGTCGATGACCACCGCGCTCGATGCCGTCACCGCCTTGTCGATCTGCACGAACTCGCCCGTGCCCATGTTCGTCAGCCGCAGCGCCGACGTGCTGCCGCCGGGCCTGACGGTCACGGTGGGGTAGGTGCGGAACGTCCCGCCCACCTGCACGCCCGAGGTGCCCGACACGGTTGCGCGCCCCTCGGCCCCGTAGGCCACGGGGTCGTATGCCGTGAACGTCAGCGTGGCCTCGCCGGTGTGCCACAGCGTGTCGAGCGCGCCCGGCGAGGTCAGCACGGCCATGTAGCGCAGGCCCAGGTGCCTCTCGTCGTCCAGCCACAGCTCGGCCTCCTTGAGGCACAGCAGGCGCGAGGCCATGAGGCGGCGAAGGGCCGCCATATCGTCGGCGGGGCGTGCCCTCCAGGCCGCCGCCACGTCTATCGTCAGGGGTTTCAGCTCTGCGCGCATGAAGCGCGAGCCGGGCTGCCCGGGCACGTCGCGCGTGGCGATTTCGTACTCGGGCAGCAGCGAGCGGGTCACGAGCCGGGTGTCGAACCACGGCGCGAAGTCGAAGCCGTTGTATATCATGCGAAGCACTCCTGCCGTTTGATTTCCTTGGCTATCTGGCGGGAGATTTTCTCGATGTCGGCCTCCTCCCGCACGGTCGCGTACAGGTTGATTGTCACGTTCGTGTCGCCATGGGCCGCGCCGCCCTTGCCGTCGAGCAGCTTGGCGATGCCCTCGGCCAGCGGGCGCGCGCCGCGCTCGTTGAACGGCACCACGCCCTCGGGGCCCGCCTCGCCGACGCCGATGACGCTGGGGCCGTTGAACACGCCGCCCTTGGCGTACCAGTCGATGCCGAAATGCGGCACGCTCGGCGGGGCGATGCTGAAGCTGCCGGAGATGGACAGGTGCGGCAGCTTCAGGTGGGGCAGCGACCACGAGAAGTTGAAGAACCCCTTGATGGAGTCGATGACGTTGCGCACGGTGTCGCGGGCGTTCTGTATCGGCGTCTCGATGGCGCTCTTGATGGAGTTCCACACGCTGCTCACGGTGTCCTTGGCGGCGTTGAACACGCTGGAGATGGTGTCGCGGATGCCGTTCACGATGCTGGATATGGTGGAGCTGATGCCGCCCCACACGCTCGACGCCGTGCTGCTCACGGCACCCCATATGGAGTCCCACACCGCCTGAATTGCCGACAGCACCGCCGATATGGTGGAGCTGATGGCATTGATGGCCGCGCCTATCGCCGAGCTGATGGCATCCCATATGCTGGAGGCGGTGGAGCTCACCGCGCCCCACACCGTGTCCCACACGCCCTGGATGACCAAAAGGGCCGCGCCTATCACGTCGCTAACGTACTGGATGTACGCGCTCACCGCGCCGTAGATGGCCTCCCATATGGCGCTGGCGGTGCCGCTGATGCCTTCCCACGTCGCGCCCCACCATTCGGAGAGCGCCGTCACCACGTCGGTGATGACCTGGCTCACCGCGTCGATGTAACTTCCCACCGCGCTGCAGATTGCGTCCCATGCCGCCGTCAGCTGCTCGCCGAAGTTCTCCCAGATGAAGTTCCAGGGTATGAGCAGCGTCTCGATGGCCAGGTTCAGAATCTCGCCCAGCAGCATCACGGCGACCTGCACCACGTTGCAGATGCCGTCCCAGATGGACGAGGCGGTGCCGGCCAGGCCTTGGAAGAACCCGGCTATGGCGTCGATGGCCCCCTGCACCGTGGAGCAGATGCCGTCCCACACGCCGCCCAGCGTCTCGCCGAGCTGCGAGAAGAACTCGCCGACGCTTTGGGCCACGTCGCCCGCCACCTGGGTGGCCACCTCGAACGCGGCGCACACGGCATCCCACACGGCGGTCACCGCGTCGCGGAACTCCTCGCAGTTGTTCCACAGCAGCACCACGGCGGCGATGATGGCCGCTATGGCCGCTACCACGGGGTGCGCGGCTATGAGCCCCAGCGCGCCGGTGCCCAGCTTGCCGACCACCTGGAAGGCCGCTCCGATTTTCGGCACGGTGTCCACGACGGTGCCGACCGTCGACAGCACGGGGCCTATGGCGGCCGCTATCGTGGCGATCGCCAGCACGGCGGTCTGGCCGCCCTCGCCGATGCCGGCGAACCACTCGGAGAACGACTTGACGACACCCGCCACGTTGGTGGCGATGTTGAGCAGCGGCTCGCCAAGCGGCTCGATGGAGCCCTGCAGCTCGCGCATGGCCTCCTGCGATTTCACGGCGAAGCTGTCGGAGGCGGCCTCCTGGGCCTGCTGCGCAGCGCCCGCCACGTCGCCGAAGCTGTCCTGCACGCCCGCCAGGGACTCGATCATGCCCATGGCATTGTCCTCGCCCAGCGAGGACCACAGGGTGGAGGCCAGCGCGGCCTTGTCGTACTCGTTTGGCATCTGCGTGAGGTCGCCCAGCACCGCCTGCAGCATGTCCTCGGCGGTGGCGCTGCCGTTCTTGAAGTTCTCGAAGACCTCCTGCGTGCCCTCGCTGAACGAGCCGATGGATTCCTCCATGCGGCCGTCGGACAGCGCCGTCAGGAACTCGTTGAGATAGTCGCCCACCTTGTCCAGGTTGTACGCGCCGTTGGACGTGCCCGCTTCGAGCAGCGAGAAGTACTCGCTGGCGCTCATTCCCGCCTCGCCCCATCGCACGGAGTATTCGCTCAGGTTGTCGCCCAGCTCGTCGGTGTAGTTCAGGCCGCGCTGCATGCCCGCCGTCAGCAGGTCGCTGGCCTCGGTGGCGGACAGCCCGAAGCCCTCCATGAGGGCGTTGGTGCCGCGTATGGACTCGTTCACGTCTGCGCCGAAGGTGTCCGACAGCATGAGTGCGTTGGTGGTGACGGTCTGCAGGTCCTCGTCGGACACGTCGCGAAGGGTGGACTTGCACTGGGTCAGCGCATCGTTGACCTCGTCCAGGGACTGGCCCCAGCCACCCTCGTATATGCGCTTGCCTATGCCGCTGAAACGCTCGGCCTCCTCGCCGGACACGCCGAACGCGGCGGCTATGCGGGCGTTGGCCTGCTCGTAGTCGCTGGCCACGCCGAACACGGCCTTGCCGGCGGCCACCACGGGCGCGGTCAGCGTCACCGTGGCGGCCGTGCCGGCCTTCTTGAACGAGGACGACAGCTTCGCGGCCTTCTCGTCGCCCTCGGTTATGTTCTTCCAGGAGATGCCCTGGAGGTCGCGCTCCAGGGCCTTGATGTTCTTGGATACGTCAACGGTGTCGAGCACCGCTTTGATGATGACGTTGCCGTCCATGCTCACCTCGTCGCTCTCTTGAGCGCGGCGAACACATCGCGCATCGCCGCGTCGCTTCCTTCCTCAGAGCCGCGTGAGCTGCGGCCTTTGCCGAGTTCGAACGCCTTGTGGGCGGCGTTCCAGGCCTCGACCTCCTGCCTGTTGTATTTGGTTGGCTTCGGCTTGGTCGCCGGGTTGCGGTAGTGGATGGCCGCGCCGAGCGGCGTGTCCTGCGGGCAGCCGCCCACGAGTGCCACGAACTCGGCAAAGCTGATGCGACCGCGCACCTCGTCCCACTCGATGCCGTAGGCCTGGCGGAAGCTGGTGCGTATGCGCGCCGCGTCCTCCTCCAAGTCCCACAGCGGGGTCTCGTGCGGGCGGTCGCCGGTCAGGTCGAGTCCGCACATGTCCCATACCGCCGCGTCGCGCATCCGCACGAACTCGGCGGCGTCGTAGTCGCATGCGCACCACGCGTCCGCCCAGTCCACGAAGAACAGCGCCAGGAACTCGTCCCGGCGCTGGTCGTCGGACTTGCCCTCGTCGGTCAGCACCTCGATGACGCGGATGATCGTGAGCGCGTCGTCGCGCACCAGCACCTCCTCGCCGTTCCACGGGTAGCGCGTGGCGCTCGTGCCGTCGGGCAGCCGCACCCGCTCGGCCGTGAGCGCGGCTGGCAGCATTACTTGCCGCCCTTCTTCTTGCGCTTGGCCTTGGCGCGGCGCTGGGCGCGGTTGAGCGCCTGGACCTGATCGGCGCGCTCGCTGTATGCAAGGCCGCACGCCATCAGCCGCTCGCTGGTCGCGTGGCGCGCCAACATGTTGAGGAACGTGGCGAAGACCTCGCCCAGGATGCGGATGTTCTCCTCGGGCGCGATGGGGCCCTCGTCGCCGCCCATCCACGCGAGCAGCTGCTCCCAGCCCTCGGTGCCGATGAACGCCGAGATGGTGCGCTTCATGAGGCGGGCCTGCGCGGCGTTGGCCTCGGCCGCCTTCTCGGGGGTGTCGGCCTCGCGGGCCATCTGCTCGTTGGCCTGCGCGCGGTCGATGGCGTTGCCGACCTTGGCCAGGTACTCCTCGATGTGCTTGTCGTCGAACCACACGCGGAAGCGCGGCGTGTCGGGGTTCTCCTCGGGGTCCTCGAAGAACACGTCCTCGTACGCGCGGATGTTTTTCAGAAGTTCCATTTGCTGCCCCTTTCGTGAGCGGTGAGCGTCGGGCATAGAAAAGGGGCGCGGGCCGCTCACTAGCCCGCGCCCCCATGTCCAGGAGGTTATGTCTGGTGTCGCCTGCGGCTACTTCGCCGCCACGGTGACCTTCACCTGCGTGCAGATGCTCGGCTTGGACGCGCAACGCACGGTGATGACCGCCTCGCCTGCGGCCACGCCCGTCACGTTGCCGTCGCTGTCGACGGTGGCCACGTCGGTGTTGCCCGATGCGAAGAAGCACTTGGCGTTCGCCTCGGCGGGCGTGACGGTCGGCGCGAGCTTCATGGACTTGCCCACGGCCGAGCCGGTCTGCGCGGTGCAGGTGACGCCCGTGGGCTGCTTGAGCTTGTTGGCGGGGATGTAGCGCATAGCGCCAGCGCCCGAGATTGTGCAGGAGAACGCGCCGGGGTCGGACGCCGCGCCCTGCTGCGAGCCGACGGTCAGGCCCAGGTAGGTGCAGTCGCCCTCCACCACGTCGCCGTTGGGGTCGGTGTGGCGGAAGTGGCCCGTGCGGCCCTCGCCGGTCTCAAGCGCCAGGCTGGCAACGAAGTCCTGCGCGGGGTCGCCGTAGCAGCGGTCGCCTGTGACCTCGTACTGCGGCTGCACGCTCTTCACCTTGTCGGTGGGAGTGCCGTAGCCGTCGTAGTAGTCCTTGGTCTCGGTGGTCTCGTTGGTGGTCGGCTTCACCTCGGTGATGCCGCGCGAGAAGATGGCCCACGTGGGGCTGGCCGCGTCTGGCGTGGTGTCGATCTCCAGCGCGCTCATGTAGTTGGGCGCGAAGCCCAGGTCTTGGTTCTTTGCCATCGTTATCCCTTCTCTTTGGTTATGGTCGCTTTGATTCGGAACTCCCACAGGTACGGCCCGCCCTCGGGCGGCGTTATCTCCTGCGGCTCGGTGTACAGCGACGCGCTCGTGAAGCCGTAGGAGCCTGTGGGCGAGGACAGGTCGGCCCCGTCCAGCGCGTCGGCCAGGTCGTAGGCGTCGCCCATGGCCTTGGCCTCGGAGGTGTCCTTCACGATGACCTGCAGCACGTATCCGACACGGCGGGTGCCGTCCATGTGGCGCACCGCGTCGGTGGTGGGCAAGGGCCGCAGCACCACCGCGTCGTCGTGGCCGCGCGATGCTGCCAGGCGGGTGAGGAGCACCGGGCCGTAGCCCAGGGCCTCTATGGCGGCCTTCGCCGCCTCCATCACGTCCGGGGCCATGTCACGCCCCCTCGGTCAGGAGGTCGACGGCCAGGCGCTCCCAGTCCTCGCCGTGCGCTTCCTTCGCGGCCTTCGGCCAGTCGGCCTTGGCCCTCGGGTTCTTGCCGTGCTTGATGGAGCTGTCGGGCAGGTCGCGCACGTAGGCGGCGTAGTCGGCGTCCCATATGACGAGGCCCTGCCTGAAGTCGGAGGCGGCCTGCATGGAGTTGTGCATGCGCTTGGTGTCCTCTGGCGTGAACGCGTTCATGTCCTCGGCCACGCTCATGGCGAACTTCACCTGCTTGGCCTCCAGCTCCTTCGCGCTGAAACGCTTCATGAGCTTGGTCAGGTCGACCGTAACTGCTGCGGGCATGGCTACCTCACCTCCAGTTCCCAGTGGTGGGGACGGGTGCCGAACGCGCGGCGGGGCGTGCACCTCGCCACGTTCATCCACTCGCCCCCGTCGATGCTCACGCGGCTGCCCACGGGCACGTCGAACATGCCGGGGCTGTCCGCGCCGTCCGCTATCACGAGGCCCTGCGCGCCGTCGCCCAGGGCGTACTCGCGCACGAGCCACGCCGAGACGGGCTCGAAGCGCACGCGGCGCACCTCGACGGGCTGCTCGAACTCGCCGCCGTAGCCGCCCTCCCTGGGCACCTTGACGGACATGGTGGAGGGCCGCGCCGAGCGCGGCACCCGCATCATCTGGTACCCCCGATGCCCGCGTAGAGCAGCGGCGTTCCAAGCAGCTCGCGGCGGACGGCGGCCTCCATGTCGCTGCGGTAGGTGCTGGCCCCTTCGGTACCGGGGTTCCACGAGAACGAGCCGACGGTGAAGCCGCCGCCCTCCATGATGCCGCCCGAGCATCCGTACGCGGCGTCGACCTCGCAGGCCGCCATGACCGCGCGCGCCCACTCCTCGGAGCCGTCCGGCTCGTTGGGGAAGATAAGGTCGCGCACGGCTGCCGTGGCGTGGGGGAGCGCCGCCTTGAACTCCTCGGCGGACAGCTCCCCGCGCCCGGCTGCCAGGTAGTCCTCGTGGGTCGGGGCTCTAGTTTCCATCGTCCTCGGCCGCCTCGGTCTTTTCCGCCTTGCCCTTGGCGGGCTGCTCGTCTGCGGCCTTCGCCTCGGGCTTTTCCGCCTTGCCCTTGGCGGGCTTGGCCTTCTTCGGGGCCTCCTTCTCGAAGGCCAGTCCAACGGTGCGCATGTCGCGCCTCCTTCCTAATCGGCCTTCATGCCTGCGGTGATGTAGTGCGCCAGGTTCTCGCGGACGCCGCACACGCCGTACTTGCGGTACTTGAACAGGTGGCCGAAGCCCTGCTGGTTGTCCTCGGCGTCGATGACCTTGCCGTGCGCGAAGTTCCAGCGCAGCACCACGGCGTCCTTGTGGACGATGAGGAAGTTCATGTCCACCGCGCCGGTGCCCTTCTTGTAGTGGCCGATCTCCTCGTCCTTGGTGGTGCCGTCCAAAAGGTCGATGGCGCTGTAGAAGCGGGACTGCGGCACCTTCACGATGGAGGAGAAGCCGTCCAGCGCCTCTCGGGACTTGGTGGTGTCCAGGTCCTTCACCATACCCAGCAGGGTGGGGGTGATGAACAGCACGCGGCCCTCTTCCGGCACCTCCTTCTCGTCCATGTCGCACATGGCGGCGTTCAGGCCCTTGAGCATGTCCGCGCCGTCGGCGTAGGTCTTCTGCTCCTTGGTGATGCCGGTGCCTGCGCACAGCGTGGAGAACACGAACGCGTCTCCCTCGGGCACCACCTTGGTGCGGTTGAAGTGCGCGGCGGCGTTGCCGAACGCCAGATTGAAGGACTGGGCGTCCACTTTCTGGTCGATTTCCAGGATGGTGCCGCGGTCGTAGTTGGCGCTGATGGGCTTCCAAGTCAGGGACGCGCCGCTGTTCTGCGGCAGTCGCCCGTTGGCCTGCACGTCGCCCAGGCCGCCCATGGAGTAGACGGGATAGTAGAACTCGCCCAGCTGCTCCATCTGCGCGATGTTGCCCTGCGGCGCGGCGCTCTCAAGCACTGCGGTCAGGGATTCCTTGCGGTACGCCTCCATGAGCACGTTCTCGTAGCCCTTGGGCAGTTCGATGCTGTTTGGCATGATTTACTCCTTTGAAGATTCGTCGGTGAGTCCGAAAGCTGCGCGGAAGTCGGCCAGGCCGTCGGAGCCTGCGCCGCCCTTGGGGTCGCCGCCCGCGCTCTCGCGGGGCTGGTCGGTGAACATGTAGGCGTTATCCTTCTTCAGGGCCTCGAAGTCGATGCCCGTGAGGTTGCCCTGCTCGTCCAGCTTCGCGTCAGCGATGTTCGGGATGATCGCGCGCGCCGCCTTGGCGTTGCGCACCCCCATCTGCGCCAGCTTGGTGTCGATGGCGAAGTCGCGGCGCATGTCGGCCTCGCGCTTCTCGGCGTCGGCCTTGTACGCCTCGTTGTCGGCCTTGGCCTTGTCGAGCGCGGCCTGCAGCTCGTCGGCGTTGCCCGCCTTGGCGGTGAACTCCTCGATCTGCTTGTCGCGCTGCTCCAGCTCGGCCTTGAGGGACTTCACCTGCTCCTGGTACTCGTCGGTCTCGCGCTTGTACTTCGCGTAGGACACGACCTCCTTCTGGGGCTCGGTCTGTTGGCCTTCGCCGCCCTCGTTTCCCTGAGGCTTGTTGTCTTCAGCCATCGCTTGCTCCTTCCGTGTTTGGTTGTCGCGCTTCCCTGCGCGCTTGGATGGCCCGCCGTTGTCGCCGCGGTCGCGTGCGGGGCATGTTGTCGCCGCCCCATCGCGTGACCGCATCTTCCCCGAGGTGTCGCCAGGCAAAAGAAAAGGCCGCCCGTGATGGGCGGCCTTGATGCCGTGCGTCTACTCGGTTGTCGCTTGGTCTACTTCATTAGCCCCGCGTCGCGCAGCACCTTGCGGGACTTGGCGAAAAGCTCCTCGCGCTCTTCTTTGGTCAGCTTTTCGGCGGCTTTCGACTCGGAGGCGCTGTCGTCTATGACGAGCACCCAGTCCTCTGGCGTCACTTCTTTTTTGTCAGCCTGAACCATTTCGCTTCCTCGTTTCGCTCGTAGAGCATTTCGGTGGCAAGCTGGTCGATAACATCGCCGCCCGCGTTCGGGCACTCTCTTTTCGCCAGCTCTCGCAGCTCCTCGTACGCTTGTACGACGCTGCGGTCGTTCACCTTGATTTCGTAGATTGTACCATCGTGGCACGCCACCACCGAGCTGCGCACCCAGTCGTTTTCCGCCACCGTTCGAATGTCGGTCCACGACGGCGGCGAGCTCATGGGGTGGTTGTGGATCAGCACCACGCCGCCCTTGGTGCGCCTGCACGCCTCCACCTGCTTGGCGGTCAGGCCGCACGCCTGGCTCTTCAGGCCGTGCCCGAAGGTGTCGGTGACGCGCTCGCCCTTCTTCCACGACACGACGGACATGCGTTCGTAGCCCGTGCCGTCGCGGTCGCGCAGGATGCGGCGGCTCTCGGCGTACACGGCCTCGCTTGCGCGCTTCGGGATGGGAAGGGACGCCACCTTGTCGTGGTAGGCCCTGCCGTTCACGGCGCGGCGGCTCACGTCTGCGGCGGTGCCCGCGCCCTTGCCCGGAATGAACTTCTCGCGCACCCAGGTCTTGTCCGTGGCAAGCGGGTAGATGCGCTCCTTCGATTCCACGGCGGCCTCGCGCGTGCGCTCGCGGGACAGGTAGGGATGGGCGGCTATGTGCTCGCGCTGGCGCTTCTGCAGCTTGCCCAGGCGCAGGCGCTCCTTGGTGTTGTCGAGCCCGGCGGCCTCCAGGGCCGTTGCCTCGCGCTTGGCGGCGCGTATGCCGCGCTCAAGCTCGCGCTGCTTCTGCTCCGCCTGGTATCGCTCCTCGCGCTTCTCGTCGCCGCCATCGGGATCGCGCTCGTACCGCAGCTGCTGGCCCTCCACGTAGATGCCGAAGTCGTGTTTGCAGTTCGCGCCGCACAGGCCATCGACAGAGCCGTAGCCCGTCTCGCGGTAGAACGGCGGGTACTTCTTGGACTTGCCCGACAGACTGAACACGCGGCCCTGCCACTTGGCGTGGCTCTCGCGCGCCCCGCCGTGCGAGGAGGTCTGCACGAGGTCGTGCCCGGTCTCTTCAAGCAGCTCCAGCGTGTTGCGGCTGCCGGCCTGCACCGCCTGCGTGCGAATGTGGCGGCGCATGGCCACGTCCGCCTGCGCCCACGCCCCGCTCTTGTAGTCCACGACGGACACGCCGCGCCGCGCCAGTTTCAGCACGGCCTCGCGGGTGGCCTGCTCGTAGCCCGCCATGCCCGAGTTCACCCGAGCCACGGCCTGCGCCACGACTTCGAGGTAGGCGCGCTGCACGTTGGCGGGCATCTTCAGGTTGTCGCGGCTCACGACGTCCTGCACTCCCGCCGCCGTGGCCCGCGCTGAGTTGTGCAGCCTCCACTGCATCGTCTTGGACAGCGCGCCCATGGCCGTGCCCAGCGTGGCCAGGTCGGCCTCGGCGCTCTTGGCCACGGCCTCGGCCGCAGCCTTGGCAGCCTCGCGCGCGGCTCTGCGGCCATCTTCGTTCATGGCCTTCTGCACGTCCTTGGCGGCAAGCGCCGCCTTGCGGGCGGCCTGCGAGTAGGCGCTGTCGCCCTCGAAGTCGATGGAGCCTATGAGCGCGGCGTAGATGCACACCAGGCGCAGGGTGTATTCGTCCATGGCCCCCTGCGCTGCGTCGGTGAAGTGCTCTATGTAGTCCGGCCCCAGCATCAGGCGAGCCCGTCGCCCAGCATGTCGAACGCGCCGCCCTGCTGCTCGGGCACGTTGGCCTTGGCCTCGTTGCTGGTCTCGCCGTAGAAGCGGCGGCGGTACTCCCACGGGGCCATGATGCCCGCGCCGACCTCGCTCATGGCCATCTCGCGCGCGCTCTGCGTGTCGCTGATGATGGAGTCGTCGAAGTCCACGGTGACGTCGCCGTAGGGCACGGCCTCGCCCTTGATGCTGCGGCACGCGTCGGCCATGCCGTTCACGAGGCGCACGATGGACTTGCGCAGGGCGTTCTCGTGCCGGTGGATGGATCGCATCAGCTGCGAGTTGTCGGCCGCCACCTCCTTGGCGGTCTTCAGGCCCGTGTGCGACTCCCAGGAGAAGTAGCCGTTGCCGAAGCCGCACGCCACCGACAGCAGGCGCAGGCCCGTGTTGATGGCGCTGGCGTTCTCGTCGGCCTTGAGGTCGCTCTGAACGGTCTGAATCTTGGCCGACCCCTCGTCGCCGGGGTTCATGCTGAAGATGGTGTCGTCGGCCTCGCCGAAGGCGTAGTAGGTCTTCGTGAGGCTGCCGTCCGGCCCCTTGCCGGTCTTGGACTCTATGAGGGTCTTGTCCACGAACGTGCGCGGGCGGCCCACGCGAATGTGGTCGAGCAGGGAGGTGGCGGCCTCGTCGACCACCTTCATGGCCCCCACGGCGTTGCAGTACACGCTCGCGCCCATCGCGCAGTAGTCGTAGAAGCGGTTCGACACGGCGGGGCGCACCAGCGCGAAAAGCGGGCGGGTGCAGCGCGTGTCCATGTCGGCGCTGATGCCCTCGACCGCCACCTGCTTGTGCGTCTTGGTGTCGAACAGCTGCGTGAGGATGTGGTAGGTGCCGCCCTTGAGCACGTGGGCCTGGCACTGGTCGTAGTCGCGCCCGGCGACCTCCACGCGGCCCACGAACGCGCACTGCGTGCAGTCGTCGGCGCTCCACGTGAGCGGGACTATCTGCGTGGCGTCGTAGCGCACGATGCGCAGCTCGGCGTCGGGCGTGTAGGCGCTGTCGGTCACGCCTCGCGGCTCGATGACCCACGCGCCCGTGCCCATGGCGAACGCGCGGGCTATGAAGTCGGCGTTGTCCATGGCGAACGATGTGGGCGCGTCGCCGTCCTCTGTCGGCTGCGGCGCGGCCTGGCCGTCCTCGTGCCCCTCGTCGCCGACGCCGCCCGTCGCCTTGGGGTTGGCGAAGTAGCGCGCCATCCAGGCGCGGCGCTCGTCGCTCGTGCTGGAGATGATCGTGCTCTCGTTCATGAGCAGACTGGCCCACTCGTCGGCCACGAGCGCCGCCGGGTGCAGGCTGGCGCGCTCGCGCTTGTACACGCGGAAGCCGCGCCGCTCGCTGTAGTGGTACCAGCCGTTGTTCGCCGCGAACCAGCCGAACCAGACGCCCACCATGCCCTGCATGCGGGTGTCCGGCTGGTATCCCATGCGGCGCAGCCACGCCTCGGCGTAGCCCGTGTTGCCTCGCTTCTCCATCAGAGGTTGCTCCTTATCCACAGTCCTGCGGCGTAGCCCGCCGCGTCTATCGCGTCGTCGTTCACCTTCGGCAGTGTCTCGGTTATGTCGCCCTGCCCGTTCGACACGTACTCGAACTCGGGGAACTCCTTGGCGGCGAGCGGGCAGCGGTCGGGGTCGATGACTATGCGCGTAAGGTTCTGCATCCACCTGATGCGGCTCTTGGGCGCGTTCAGGCCCTGCTTGAGCGACTTCTGCGCGCCGATGCCCTGCTCCTGGTAGTAGAGGATCATGCCGCGCGCCGCGCTGTCGCACCACACGTCGGCGGCGGGGTCCTCGGCCGCCTGCAGCTTGGCCGCCACCAGCTCGGCGGTCTTGACGTCGATGGCCTCGGTTCCCTGGCGGCTCTCCTCGTCCAGCAGGTACAGCACGCGCTCGTTCTCGTCGTAGCCCGCCTCCATGAACACCCAGGGGTGCACGCTGCCCGCGTCCACGCCGAACGAGCGCAGGGCGATGGACGCGCGCTCCTCCGCGGTGATGGGGCGTATGTCCAGCAGCTCGTCGGGGAACACCTCGGAGCCCGTGCCTATGACCTCGCCGAGCCATTGCCAGCGGTAGGACTCGGGCGTCTTGCGGCGGCTGCGCTCGGCCTCCGCCAGCGCCGCGGCGCTTATCCACTCGGGATGCTCGTCTATGACGTCCAGGTACGTGGTGTGGCATATGAAGCGCCCGTCCTCGCCCGGGTGGGCCTCCAGGTCGCGCGCCTCCTTGTTCACCCAGTTGCGAGCCGAGCGGGGAGGGTTGTAGCTGTAGAACACCCAGAACATGTCGCCGCCGCGCAGGAACGTGGCCAGCACGCTGCGCACCTCGTCCATGCCGTCGAACTCGTCTACCTCCTCGAACCACACCACGGCGCAGTAGCCGGTGCGGAACTTCGCGGACTTCAGCTTCTTCGGCTTGTCGCATCCCACAAAGCGTATGACCTGCCCGGTGGGGCGGTACGTCACCTCCATGGGGGACAGGCCGAAGTCGAACAGGCGCGCCACGCCCAGCACGTCGCACGCCCAGCCTATCTGCTCGTACACGGACGTGCGCAGCGTGTTGCCGACCTTGCGCAGCACGACGGCGTTGGCCTCCGGGTTGAGCATGATCAGCAGCACGACGGCGATGGATATGAACGACGACTTGGTGGAGTTGCGCCCGCCCTTGAACCAGTAGTGCGTGAACTCGTGCGCCTTGATGGAGCGCCACACGCCGGCGAACACGGAGGCCACGACGTCCGAGAGCCTAACCGAGGTCGTCAACGATGGTCACCCCCGCCTCCGCCATGGCGGCCTTCGCGCCGTCCACGCCGAACATGTCGTTGAGCAGCTTCACGCTCTCGGTTATGGCCAGGCGCGCGTCGCCGTTGATGCTGCCCTCGGCCGCCTGGCGGCGGAAGATGGGCAGCGCGCCGTCCAGCACCTCGAACAGCGGGACGGCCGCGTCCTGCAGCTCCCAGCGGCAGTCCTTGGCGGCCGCGTCGCGGATTTCCTGGATTCTGTGCGCGATTCGTGGGTCGCGCATCAGCTTGGAGGCGGCGCAGCTTATCGAGTTGTAGTTCATCCGCTTGCAGTCGTAGGCCGCGCGGTACGCGTCCTGCTGCTTGGCGCGGGGCTTGGCCATCTCGCGGGCGAACGCCTCCTGCTTCGCCGTGAGCGGCTTGTCCTTCTTGGGCACCTGCAGCCTCCTTCCTGATTAGTTTCGCGCTAGCCAAGCGACGCGATCACATCGCGCTCGCGCGGCGAAAGCGCGAAACGCTCTGCGGCTGCACGCTCTGCGGCTGCACGCTCTGCGGCTGCACGCTCTGCGGCTGCACGCTCTGCGGCTGCACGCTCTGATATGAGGTAGCCGCTGCCGTATATCGCCTTGTTCTGCACGCGCTGCGCGTCGAGCGCCCTCGTGAGGCTGCACTCCTGCGGCCCCACGCGGAAGTCGATGCCGTACTTGGAGTAGCGCGCCAGCATGGGCGCGGTCAGCACCTCGTCCGGGTACTCGTACTTCGGCAGCGCCTTGGCCTTCTCGCGGCGCAGGCGCTCTATCGCGGCATCCAGCTCGGAGCGCAGGTCGGGCGCGCTGCGAGCCTGGGCGGGGTCGAGGTTGGTCACGAACGACGTGTTGACGCTTGCGCCGTTGGCGTACGTCACGCTGACGCCCGTCACAACCTTGCAGCAGTTGCGGATGCCCATGCACGTCAGGGTGGGGGCGAACAGGAAGAAGCCCACGCCGCGCTCCTGGTAGTGCTTGACGATCTTGCTCAGGATGGAGAACGGCGGGTTGTCCACCACCGTGCAGCCCTGCGGGTACTCCTCGAGCTCGTAGTCGCCGCCCGGATAGAACGGGCGCGCCACCTTCGCCAGGTCGAACCCGTACTCCCGGTGCGCCCACCGCAGCACGCAGTCGTACACCTCGGGCGGGGTGTAGCAGTCGTCCGTCGTCCTCTTCGGCTCGAACTTTGCCGTGAACTCCTCGTATGTCTCGCCTCTCGCCATGCGTCTCCTATCTCTCGGCCCATATGGTCGCAAGCGTGTCGCCGGGCGCGGAAAAGGCCGCCCCGAAGGACGGCCCTCTGCCTGTTTCCGTATTCGGTTGCCCCTATCCGCACGCCGCCGCGGCCATGGCCATGAGCCCGAGCGCCAGCGCCCTTATGGCGTAGATGGCCGCCGCGTCTATGGCGATTGCCGCCGCTATGAACAGCAGGCACCCCCAGTTGCGTCCCGGGCGGTTCATCGCTCCTCCCACTCGACGGTGCCGTCGTCGTACTCGGCCTTGAGCCATTCCAGGTAGTCGGCCTCCTCGCAGAAGCTGGCCAGCAGCCGCTTGCTGGTAGTGCAGCTGCTCATGCGGCTCGTCTCATACACGGCGATGAAGAAGGGCCACGAGTGGAACTCCGTCTCCGTGTGGATGGCCCGCTCGGGCGTGCCGAAAAGGTGCTCCCAGTTCGTCATCGCGCCCCCTCCTTCGCGCTCGGCCCGACCTTGCGCTCGGCCCGACCTTGCGCTCGGCCCGACCTTGCGCTCGGCCCGACCTTGCGGTAGGTGAAGTCCTCGAACAGGTGACCGCACCAGCGGCAGCGGTCGCCGCCCTTGGGCAGGTGGTGCCAGGTCTCGCGCGTGCCGCACTTCGGGCAGCGCACCTCGATACTGGGTCGGCGCTTCGGCTTCTCGGTCTGCTGCTCCATGGCTACTCCACCGCCATCCGCATGGCCGGCTTCATGGCCTCGCGCAGGCTCTTGGCCAGCTCCTCGGCCGTTACCTCGGCCTTCACCTCCACGTTCGCGTCGGGCATCGCGAAACCGTGCGCCTCTTCGGCCTTGAGGCAAGGCATGGCGGCGTCCTGGGCCGCGCCCTTGAGCGTCGGTGACGCTGTCACCCTCGCCTCGCAGCGCCCCAGCCACAACTCGCACTCGTCCAGCTTCGTGAGCGCCAGGGCGCGCTCGCGGTTCGCCTCGTAGGCCGTCTCGATGCCCTTGCGCAGGTTCTGCACGGCCGTCTCTTCGGTCCCGGCGTCCAGCTTTTCGCGCAGTCGGGCGTTCTCGAACCTCAGGTTGCGAGCCTCGCGACGCGGCACTGCTACCGTATGGCTTTGCTGCTCGCCCCAGCAGTCCTCGCACAGCGGCGCGTCTACGCCCATGTTGTCCTGCCCCAGGGCGTCGATATCGCGCCCGCAGGTATCGCAGATGATTCCCATGGCTACTCCCTTCCTTCCGGCTTCACCGCGCCTGCGAGGAACCACGCCCGCAGGCTCTCGGCGCACTCCGGGCACAAGGCCCTTGCCTTGCCGTCGATTCGCGCGCTGTTCCTCAGCACCATCTTGGCGTAACCCGCCAGGGTCGCCGGCACCTCCTTGCCGCAGCGTTCGCATGCGCACATGTACAGCCTCATGCCTGCTCGCCTCCCTTCGGCAGAGCGTCGGCGATTCGGTCCCAGTCGGTGGCCGGCTTCTCGCTGGGGTACTCGTAGGCCCCCACGCACGGCACCGGCAGCACCGCCATGCCGTCGTGCTCGCCTGCGTACTCGTCTGCGTCCGATCTGCTCTCGAACGCCAGCACCACGTCGCTCTCCGTGGCCACCGCGTAGATCTTCTTCATCGTTTCGTCTCCTATTCGAACTCGAAGCACTCGCATGCCTCGCTTGTCTCGTCTACCGCCTCCACGTCGGGGCCGCCGCCCGTCATGGCGTCGCGGGCGCACACGGCCTCGCCGCCAGCGCCATGCACGCGGCCGCAGAAGCGGCACTCCCGGCACGTGCGGCCCTCCCACGGGTCGGGCCGGTTCCACGGTGCCCTGGGGTCGGACTCGAAGCACCCGGGCGGGAGGTTCCACCCGCTTGAAGGCTCGTACCCGCTCACATGCACCGCCTGCCCCTCGGCAGCCGCCCCCAGCCGTCCATGGCCAGGGCATCCGCGTACTTGGTCGGTTCCGGCAGCAGCAGGTACTCCCAGTGCCCCGAGCCCAGCGGGGCGGGGCGGTTGAACCTCTGCTCGGCCCTGACCCAGCGGAAGTGCAGCCGGTTGGCGTGCGCCAGCCCGTGGCAGCCGCTGCCGTTGCCGCTGCCGCACAGCATCACCGTGGGCTTGGGAACCTCGCGCCCGTCGCGGAACAGCTTGCCCGCCCCGCGCCTCACGATGTGGTGGCGGTTGAGCGGCCACGGCGCGCCGCACACGGCGCACCTGGGCGTCTCGATGCTCGGCCCCTCCATGAGGGGGCGCAGGATTTCGGGCAGCGTGTCAACGTTTGCCATTCGATAGCCTCCTGTCCTTGCCTTGCAGCTCGTACTTGTCGCACATCTCCGACAGGCGGCTCACGATGGCGACCGCCGTCTCCTCGTCGCCGTTCTTGGCCAGGCGGCGTATGAGGTCGCCCTTGCCGTACTGCGTGGTCACGATGACCGGTCTCATGTTCTCGTACCTGTCGTTCACGACGCGGAACACCTGCCCCAGCGTCCAGTCGGTGGGGGACTCCTTGCCCAGGTCGTCCAGCACCAGGCACCCCACGCGGGAGAGCCTGGACAGCACGCCGTCCTCGGTGCCGTCGCCGCCGTAGGTGCCCTTGATGGCGGCCAGCACGCCCAGCATGTCGGTCACCCTCACGCTGGTGCCGCCGTCCACCAGGAGCCGCGCCACGGCGCTCGCCAGGTGGGTCTTGCCGGTTCCCACGGGGCCGCAGATGTACGCCCCGCGCCCTTGCTCAACCTTCGCGGCAATGCCCTCGGCCATGGGGGAGGCGGCTGTCATGAAGCGGGGCTTGATTCCGGCCCGCTCGTAGGCCCGGCGGCGTTTGGCTGCGGCCTCCTCGGCCTTGGCCCTGGCCTCAAGGCGCGAACGCTCCTCGCGCTCCGCCACGGCACCCGGGCAGCCGCACGGCTTCCAGCCGCAGAAGGTGCGGCGGCCAGCCAGCACCACGTAGCGGACCTCCAGCTGCGCCCCGCAGTGGGGGCACTCAGTCGTACTCGGCATAGCCGTCGGCCTCCTTCCGGGTCCTCGGGCCGCGGTTCACGTAGTCCTCGAACTTCGGCGAGAACAGCGTGGAGGGCCGCAGGTACTTGGCCATCTTCGGGTCGCCCGCCCACTCGGCTGCCATCGTGTCGATGACGGCCAGGAAGTCGGGGAGGCGGTAGCCCTCGGCCCAGCGGGCGTGTATCAGCCTGCGGGTCTTGGCGCTGCTTGAGCGGTAGCGGGTGCCGGCTGCCTCGTTGAGCGCATGCACGATTTCGTCAAAGGGGATTAAGGGGTTATCTATATACTCAACCTCAACCTCAACCTCTGCATTGCCGCAACTCGATGCGCCTGCATGTGCATCCGCATCTGCTTGCGCATGTGCGCCTGCATGTGCATCCGCATATGCTCCCGCATGTGCTTGCGCATCGGCTTGCGCCCGTGCCGCCGCATCGTCCACCGCGTCTTCCTTCCCCGGCCTGTTGCCCCAGCGGGCGTTGGCCGCCTTCCTTGCGCGCTCGCTCTTCTCGTCGCCCATGTCGAGCCTGCCCTTGAGCACCAGGAAGGTGGGCAGCCACGCGGGGCTGCCCTGCGGCTCCTTGCCCGTGAACCGGTACTCGACGATGGCGTAGATGAACGGCGCGCGCTGCTTCTCGGGCATGGCCTGCGCGGCCGCCCAGAAGTCGTCGTGTATAACCATGCCCATAGTGTCGCCGTCGCCTTCCCTAAAACGGGATATCCTCGTCGTACAGATCGGGCATGGCCTGCTGCTGCGGCGCGGGCTGCTGTGGCGCGTACGCCTGATGAGTGGCCGGCTGCGGCGCGTAGGCGGGCTGCTGCGGCGCAGGTGCCGGGGCGGGGCGTCCCTGGCCGTACGTGCGGGCCTGCGGCGCTTGCGGGGCCGCCTGGGGCGCGTACTGCTGCGGCGCGTAGCCCTGCTGCTGTTGCTGGCTGCTCATGAACTCCAGCTCGTCCACCACGACCTCCAGCGCGCTGCGCTTCTGGCCGGTCTGCTGGTCGTTCCAGCTGCGGTAGCGCAGCTTGCCCTCGATGGCCACCTTGCTGCCTTTGGCGAGGTACTGCGCCAGCTTCTCGCCGCGGGTGCCGAACAGCGCGCAGTCCACGAAGTTCGGGTAGTCCTCCCACTGCCCGGTCTGCTGGTTCTTGCGGCGGTCGTTGACGGCCACGCCCATGGACAGCACGGACATGCCGCCAGACGTGGAGCGCAGCACGGGGTCGCGGGTCAGGTTGCCGGATATGCACACGCGGTTGATGCTCATAGATACCCTCCTTGGGTTACGTCCCCGCTGTTCCAGATGCGGGTGATCTGCGCGTCTACCATGCGGATACGCAGCTTGATTACGTTGATGGCCTCCTGCGAGGCCTTGTAGATGGCCTCGGAGCAGTCGCGGCGGCGCTTGGCCTCCGCTATCTGCTCCTGGCCCCGGCACACGTCGCCGATGATGGTGACGGGCGTGCCCTTCTGGCGCTCGTTCAGGATGGCGATGCTCAGGGCCTTGCGGTACTCGGCCTCGTTCTCGGCGTACTGGCAGCCCGACTCCTTGCAGGTCTTCAGCTCGGCCTCCAGCCTGTCGGTCAGCTCGTCCAGCTCCTCGGTGAGCGCCTGCATCTACTCCACCTGCCAGTCGGGGCGCGGGCAGCACGGGCTGTTGGCCACGAACTCCATGTACTGCGGCATGCTGGCGAACTGGTAGCGCGCCCCGCAGCTGCGGCAGTGGGCCGTAAAGGGGCCGTCTGCGGGCGGCTGCTTCTCCTCGGGCGCGGGCTGCTCCTCCATGGCGTCGGGATCGCTCTGCCCGTCGATGGCGAACGCGCCGCACAGCGCGTACTTGCGTGCGTAGCTCGATGCCATGCCGGTCACCTGCGCGTCGTCCGAGCCCTTCTTGTGCTCGTCCTCGCGGGCGTAGGCGCTCACCTGCAGCAGGCCCTCGCCGCCCTCGGCGGGGAACACGCACGCCGTGGACTTCACGTAGTAGCGGTCGCCTATCTGCACCAGCTCGTCGGTCATGAAGAACGCCAGGCCCTCCTTGGCGCACGGCTCCTTCAGCGCGGCCACTATGTCCTCGTAGCTGCGGTAGCTGAACTTGCCGAAAGCGTTGTACTTGGCCTTGGGCACCGCCACGGCGCGCTGCACGCGGGCAACGGCCGCCATGAGGTCGATGGGTTGCTGTTCCTGGGTCATGCTAGTAGCCTCCGTTCATCCGCTCGTAAACCTGGCCCACCGTGCCGTGCATGATGGTGCCCACGACGCCCTGCGCCTTGAGGGCCGCCGCGACGCCCTGCATCTGCTCGCGCGTGGCGCACGGCACCACGACCGTCCACGGGTCGCCCGCCATGGCCGCGGGTGCCGGTGCGGGCGGCGCTGGCGGCACCGGGGCGGGCATGGGCTCGGGCTGCGGCTCGGGCATCTGCTCAAGCGGCTGCGGGAACTCTGCGGGCTGGCATTCCGCGGGCTCGGGCACCGCTTCGGGTTCGGGCTCTTCCACGGGTTCCGGCTCCATGGCCGCCTTCAGCTCGGCGATGCGCCGGCGCTCCTCCTCGGCCTTGTGCGCCGCCGTTATGGCCGCGCCCAGGTCCAGGGTGGCGAACAGCTCGCGCTCGGCCTCGTCGTAGAACGGCTCGCCCTGGAACTGCGCCTTGAGGGTTTCCCAGTCCTGGGCCAGGCGCTCCACCTTGGCCTCCAGGGCCTTGAATGCCTTCACCTCGCCGAAGGTCTTGTTGGTCCACTGCTTCTCGTGGAAACGCTCATAGGGCACGACGGGGGCCAGCAGCCCGGCGAACTCCTCGTAGTGCTCCCGCAGCTTGGCGTACGCGCGCAGCTGGCGCTCCTCCTCGGCCTCGTCCAGCTGCGCCTTGATGCCGTCGGCTGCCTGCTTCGCGATGCCCGCCACGGCCTTGCACCTGTCCTCGAACGCGGCCAGGGGCTTCGTGTACTCGCGGCTCACGGCCTTGCGGCGCTCGTCTATCTCCTTGGCGATGCCGTTGAGGTAGGCGCGGTCGCGCTTGGCGGCCTTCACGTTCTCGTCCTTGCCCATGTCGTAGGTCGCGCCCTCGTAGTCGGCCACCAGCCTGCGCACGTGCGCCTCCAGGGCGTCGAAGTTGGCCTCGATCACGGCGGGGGAGTACGCCACGGTCAGCTCTGATGCCTCCTCGGGCTCGATGATCTCGGCCTCAACTGCTTCGCTCATTTACTCCTCGCTTCCCAGGCGCGCCATGCACGCCTCGTAGGTTTCCGTCTCGGCCGCGTTCGGCTCGTAGCCGTCGGCCTTCATGGCCTCGTAGATGATGGTCACGTTCTCGGCCGTCGCTCGGTTGAAGTACCCGGAGCTGCCGCCTTCCATGAGGTTCCAGGCCGTCCAGCCGCTCATGTTCCACGCTGCCCGCCAGCCCATGGCCATGGCCAGCTCGGTGGGCGTGCGGTCGATGGGTCGGCCCAGCAGCTCCTCGAACGATTCCACGGCCTCGGCCTCCATGGCGAACGCTGTCAGCGCCAGAGCCGTGCGGCGCATCGACTTGAGGTCGCCCGCGTGGGCGGCAAGCCACTCGCGGCGGGCCTTCGCGCCGTCCTCGTAGGCGGCCTGGAAGTCGGCCTTGCGCTGGGCTGCGGCCTGTGCGGCCTCGTCGGCCCCCTCGGCCACCGGCGCCAGCAGGGTCACGCCGAACGACGTCTCCTCGGCCAGAAGCCCCGCGCCCGCGTTGTCGGCCACGTAGGCGTCCAGCGCCGCCAGGTCGGGGCGGTAGTCGGAAAACGTGCGGCATGCGGCGAAGCCCTCGGGGCATTCGTCGACGAACTCGACGCCCGCGTCGGCAAGCACCGCCACCACCTCGGCGCGGTTGCGCCTCTGCTCGGCCTCGGCCTTCAGGCTCGCGTACACGCGCTGCCATTCGGACTGCTTGCAGTCGCGCAGCTCGGCCACGGCCTCGTCGTCGCCCTCGAACTCGGCGATGGCCGCCAGGCGGTCGAGCGTCATGTCGTAGGCGGCGTCCTGCACCCTGCGGGCGGCGCGGCGCGCCTTGGCCACGGTGCCCGCGTCGGTGCGGGCGGCCACGGCCACCTCCTCGTCGGGAATGTCGAGCGCCAGCATGGTCTGCACGCCGCGCGACTTCTCCTCGGCGGTCAGCCCCAGCTTGGCGTCGGTCTCCACCATGGCCTTGGCGGCCTCCACGCGCGCCAGCTCGGCGTCGTCCAGGTCGTCGTAGACCTCGGCGAGGAAACGCTCGGTGCCGATGGCCCTCATGGCGCGCACGCGGCACTCGCCGTCGACGATCCAGTAGATGCCGCCCTCCTTGTACAGGATGGGCTTCATGACGGGCTGGCCGGGGTTGAGGCGGTTGGCCTTGAACTGCGCGGCCAGGGCCGCGATGTGCTCGGCGCTCTCCCTGGTGGCGAAGTCGCGCGGGTTCATCGGCTCGCCGTCGGCGCGCTCGTAGGGGTACACGTCGCAGATCGCGACCTCCTCTAGCGATTGCATGCGCGGGCCCCCTCGTCTACGACCACGCGGCACTCCATGCCCACCAGGCGGGCGCGGCACGCCACGCGGGCCACCTCGCCCATGAGCGCGATGCGCTTGGTGGGCACGGGGCCGTTCTTGATTTGCGCGGCCATGCAGGCGGCCCCCATGTTGAACGCCTGGCGCATGGCGGCGTCGAAGCCGCCGTCGCCCGGCTCGGGCACGGGGACGGCGCGCTCGATGCGCCTCAGGATGCTGTCCACCGTCTTGTCCGCGACGGTCTTGCTGATGATTTCCGTGAGCATTTGGGTCTCCTAACTGGGAAAACTAAAAGTGATAAAAACTTTTCAGGATTTCGGAACTTTTTTCTCTATGCGCTCCTTGCGCTTCTGCGCCGCCTTGACCCTGCGGTACAGGTAGCGGCACATCCACCGCTCCATGGCCTCGTCGTGCGCCTCTGCTGCCTTGTCGGCGGCGTAGCGGCTCATGCCCGAGGTGTCCGGGGCCTGCGGCATGGGGTCGGCGCGGCTCTCTCGGCCGCACTCGGTGCGCTCGTAGGTGCGGCGCTCCTCTGCGGTCAGCCTCGGCAGCAGCTCGTCTATGCGGGCCTCTATGGCCTCAAGCTGCTGCTGGCGTCTGCACGGTTCGCAGATGCCGTCCTTGCCGAGGGTCGCCCTGCGGCACCCGCACGACGGGCACAGCTCCAGGCGGTGGCGGTAGCAGCGCAGGGACACGTGGCCGCCGCTGGCGTTGATCACGCGCCGCGCGTTATCCAACTGGTTCTTGGACAGCCGCAGCTCGCGGCGAATCTCGCGGGCGGGCACCTTTCCCGCCAGCTCGGCTATGCGGTCGAGTTCGGCCTTGCGCCACGCCCTGTGCGGCCTGCCCTTGTCTCGGCGGGTCACTCGTCGCTCACCTCCACGACCACGCGGGGGCGCGCCCTGTCGGTGAGCACCCTGTCGGGGCACTGCTCCACGTACTTGCGGGAGTCGTCCTTGATTACGCCCGCCGCCACCAGGCCGTCGAGCACGAACTTGCGCGCGAAGCCCACGTTGTCGGCGTCGCGGCGCATGTCGGGCTCGTAGAACGTGGTGCGCACGGTCACCCGGCGCTCGAAGCGCGGCGCGCGCTGCTGCATGGCCGCCGCCCTCACGCGCGCCGTCTCGCGCTTCTTCATGGCCGCCGCCTTGTAGCGGTTGGCGCGCTCGGCGCTGATGTAGTCGTTCAGGCTCGGCATTCGGCCCTCGACAGTGACGGTGCACTTCATTGCGCGCCCCTGTCGTAGATGCCCTGCGCCTCGGTTAGCGTGGAGGCGGCGAAAACGGCTGGGCCCACGATGGCCTCCCACGTGCCCACCAGGTCCACGGAGTCCACCGGCGTGCGGCGGAAGCTCACGGCGGCCAGCATGGAGGGGCGCTGCAGCACCATGTAGCGGGACAGCACGCTCCACAGGTTGTGGTCGCGCTTGAACTCGCTGGCCTCGCTCACGGTCATGCCGTTCTGGCACGCCAGGGTGTACACGTTGTCGCGCTGGATGATGTGGCCCTCCAGCATCAGGCGGTAGCAGATGCGGCGCAGCTTCGCCCATGTATCGGGGTTCGAGGCAACCCAGCCGCACGCCTTGGCCACGAGGGCCTGGGCCTTGGCGTCTACCTCGGCCATACTGTTGCCTCCAGCGCCCATGTGGCGGCGATGCACGCGCAGACGAACAGGGCGGCGAAAACGGCCTGCAGCCTCTCGCGGCGCTGCTCGGGTGTTACACTGGTCTCGGTTCGGAAGTGAACCGTTGCGGTGCGCGTCTTTCGCTTGCCGGCTGCGACGCGCACCCTCTTTCCCTTGATCTTTTCCATTCCTGGAACTTCCTCTCGTTCTCTGGGTCCTTGTAGAACTCGCGCATCATGGCGGCGCACTCGTCGCACATGGCGCGCTGTATCGGGGTCATTCGCCCGCGACGCCCGGCAGAAGCAGCGGGGCGTCCTCGTAGGCGACCTCACCGGTGTCCCTATCCACGAACATCACCTCCTGGTCGTCGTACACGTGGATGTTGAGCATCTGCCCCGTGAACTCCACCAGCTTGGGGATGAAGTCGCGGAACTTCGGGTCCAGCTCAAACTGCAGCACGCACTTGCCGCTCTTCACGTTGAGGGCGGTGAACCCCCCCCGTACAGTCACCTCGTTCAGCATGGCCTACTCCTTCTCGTCGTACGCGGTGTCGCGCGCGATGGTCTTGAAGTCGGTGCTCCAGCCCTTGCCGTTCACGCTGAACTGCACGGAGCTGTAGACGTTGAACTGCATGCCGCCGAGCTCGAACCAGGTCGTGCTCGCCTCCAGAAGCTCGATGCCGCTCGTCTGGAAGCCCCACATGGCCGCGATGCGGCGCTTGAGGCTGACGTGCGTCTCCTCCATGCAGCCGTTCTCGGCCAGCTCGAAGTTGACGGCCACGCGCTTGCGGTCGTCGATGAGGTGGTCGAGCGTCTTGCCGATGATCTCGGCGACGAACTCGGGCTGGTGGCTCTTGGTGGTCATGGTGTGTCTCCTTTTCTGATAGGTAAATCTAATTACAGTTTGAAGCGAAAAAAATTTCTTCGGGTTTGTAGCCCAAGAAGTCGGCGGCCTTTTTAGCCGTCTCGATGCGCATACGGTCGGGGTGGTCTTCATAAACATCGTATGTAGGTCCTGAAATGCCCAGATGTTCAGCCATTGCCTTCTTGGTTACGCCCTTGCTCATGCGCGCCTGCTTGAGTGACTTCATACTCCCTCCTTTCTGTCCATAACTGTAATTAATCTTCAGAACACGGTCAAGATTAATTTTGGTAAAATTGAAAATATATTTAAGTCCTGGAAGGAGTTAAGATGCCGATATCCGACAACATAAAGAAGTTACGGCAGATTTTCGACGTTACCCAGGATGAACTGGGTGAGATTGCAGGTGTGACAGGTAACGCCGTTTCACAGTGGGAAAATGGCCGCTCCGAACCCCGTATGGGAGCTATTGAGCGCATGGCGGCCTGCTATCAGATTAGTAAGTCACACCTTATAGAAGACGGCGGAATGGATCAGATTGACCCCGTGACCAAAAAGCCCAAGGGCAGCTCCTATATGCCCGCCGGTGCCATGCCCGTGGTGGCCAGCAGCGCCACCGTGCCGCTGCTCACGATCGGGCGCGTGCACGCCGGCGCGCTCGCCGACGAGGAGGAGGTAGCGCACCGCGTTGAGGTGCCCGCCTCGGTGTGCGCCGGGCATCCGCGCGCGTTCGCCCTGGAGGTCGAGGGCGACTGCATGAACCGCGTCATACCCGAGGGCAGCCACGTGCTGGTCGACCCCGACCGCCAGCCCGCCAACGGGTCCATCGCCGTGGTGGAGACCGAGGACTACCGCGCGGTCATGCGCCGCTGGTACAAGGGCAGCACCAAGCTGATGCTGTCGGCGGACAGCTTCGAGGACTACGAGGACATGATTTTCGGCATGGACGACGGCCCCGTGCGCGTGATCGGCACGGTGGTGTGGTTCCAGGCCGCCGACGAGATGGAGTAGCCGTGGGCGGGCGCGCGGCGATATACGCCCGCTTCTCGAGCCACAACCAGCGCGGCGAGTCCATAGAGATACAGGTGGAGAAGTCCCGCGCCTACTGCGCCGAGAACGACCTGCGCGTGGTGGCCACGTACTGCGACTTCGCGCAGACGGGCACCAACACCGACCGCGCCGAGTTCCAGCGCATGATGGCCGACGCCAAGCGAGGGCTGTTCGATTTCGTGGTCATATACAAAGTTACCCGAATCATGCGCAACCGCGACGAGATGGCCATGGCGCGCATCATGCTGCGCCGCTGCCGCGTCGAGATACTGTACGCGGGCGAGGACATTTCGGACGGCTCGGCGGGCGTGCTGCAGCTGGGCATGCTGGAGGTGCTGGCGGAGTACGAGAGCGCGCTCGACGGCGAGCGCATACGCGACGGCATACAGAAGAACGCCGAGCGGTGCATGGCCAACGGCTGCGTGCGCTACGGCTGGGACATAGTGGACGGGCGCTACGTGGTCAACGAGGAGGAGGCCGCCGCCATCCGCCTGGGCGTGCGCATGGTCTTGTCGGGCAAGTCGGTGGCCAACGTGGTGCGCGCCTGGGAGCCGTACCGCACCAAGCGCGGCGGCAAGTGGCGCTTCCAGACGGTGCGCCGCATACTGATGCGGCGGGAGAACGGCGGGGAGTACCGCTACGCGGGCGTGGTCGTGCCCGGCGGCATGCCCGCCATCGTTCCCATGGATGACGAGGAGAGGGTGATACGGATGCTTGAGGACTCGCACAGGCCCCGCGCCAAGACCGAAGCGTGGGACTTTCCGCTCACGGGCAAGCTCTACGACGGGCGCGACGGCGGGCTGATGACCGGCACCAGCGGCACGGGCAAGTCGGGCAGGCCCTATCACTACTACCGCTGCCGCAGCTGCGGGCGCACCGTGCGCCGCGATGCCGTGGAGAAGCGCGTGGCCGACGCCGTGCGCGAGGCCCTGGGCAGCGCCGACAGCCGTGAGCGCATCGCTCGCATGCTGGCCGACGCCGAGGAGGAGCGCGCCGACGAGAAGCCCTTGAGCGAGACCATAAAGGGCGAGCTGGCCAAGATCGAGACGGCGTTCTCCAACATATGGGCGGCCATCGAGTCGGGCATCGCGCCGCCGGGCGGCAAGGAGCGCATAGACGCGCTGAAGCAGCGGCAGGCGCTCCTCAAGGACGAGCTGCGCACGGCCGAGGCCCTTGAGGCCGCCCGCCTTGACTACGACCGCGCGCTGTTCTGGCTTGAGGGCATGGCCGCCGCCGAGGTGGACGACGCGCAGCTTCTGCGCACGTTCGTGGCGCGCGTGGTGCTGGGCGGCCCCGACGATGACGACGGCCTGCGCGTGGCGTTCACGTTTGACGATTCTGCCGGCTTGGGCGATAATCCGTCGCTGCCTGGCGCTATAGGTCCAGGTGGCGAGGTGTTCGACCGAATGAACGCCAGCTCCACCATAAGCAACAGACAGGTAGATATTCGTATCTACCTGTCTTTTTATTTCTAGTCCGTACCGCGGAGAATCGAACTCTATGCAGGGCGCGGACGTAAAGAAAACGCGTAAGCGTTTTTAGCCCGCGGGCGAGGGCGCCGGTAGGCGGCCGAAGCCGGTGCGGATTTGCGAAGCAAATACGCGGATTCTCCGCGCAATGCTTCAGCCAGATATAGATGCGATGCCGATCGGGCGTCTTGCCCCGGTTTCAACCCATCAACGGATTCCCCCAACCGCGGAGAATCGAACTCTGCGCAGGGCGCGGGCGTAAAGAAAACGCCTCAGTGACGCAGAGTGGGACGCGCTTTCCCGATGGCAGCCCAGGCGGAAAGCACGTCCCGGAATCCGCGCTCAGACTGGGACGTAGTTTCCGGATGGCGCCTCAAGCGGAAGCTGCGACCCGGAATCGAGCCGTAGAGTGGGATATGCCTTCCCAATGGCAGCTCAAGCGGAAAGTACATCCCGGAATCCTCGTTCGGAATGGGATGCAGTTTCCAAATGAATGGCTAGCGGAAAGCGCATCCCGGAATCTCGCCTCAAACTGGGACACACTTTCCGCTTCACTTGCCGCCTCAAAAAACCTGCGCTCTCGCCATCCCAAAACTGGGTAGAAGAAGGCCAAAACGCAATCGCAGGAGGTCAATATGACTGCAGAAGATAAGGCAAAGAATGCCGGCAAGGTCGCGCTCGTCCTGGAGGGCGGTAGTTTTCGCGGGCAGTTTACCGCGGGCGTGCTCGACGTTCTCATGGAGGCTGGCGTCGAGATTCCGGCTGTCTACGGTGTATCGGCCGGCGCCCTCAACGGCGTGAACTACAAGTCGCACCAGATCGGTCGTGCCAACCGCATCAACCTGGCTTTCTGCAACGACAGCCGCTTCATGGGCGCCGCATCGTTTGCGTCCACGGGCTCTATTGTGGGTTACGACTTTATCTTCAATGATGTCCAGGACCGCCTGGATCCCTTTGACAACGAGACGTTCGACGCGAGCCCCATCGAGATGTACGCCGTTGCGACGGACATGCTCTTTGGAACCGCTGCCTACCTGCCGGTCAAAAGCGCCGTACTTGACCTCGATGCCGTGCGCGCCTCGACCTCGTTGCCTCTGGTGACGCCGCCGGTCGAGATCGACGGGCACAAATACGTCGACGGCGGCGTGGCCGATTCGGTCCCTATCGAGCATGTGCTCGAGGAGGCGGGCTTCGACCGTGCGGTCGTCATCGTCACGCAGGACCGTTCGTATGAGAAAAAGCCCTACGAGTTTTTGCCGGCCGCGCGTGCGCGTTATGCCGACTACCCCTATCTGCTCGAGGCTATCGAGACGCGCCACGACCGTTACAACATTCAGCGCATGCACCTGTGGAAGTATGAGCGCGAGGGCCGTGCGTTGGTCGTCGCTCCGCAAAAGCCGGTCGAGGTCGGCCATGTCGAGCACGATTCGGCAAAGCTTCTGGACCTGTATATCCAGGGCCGTCAGGAGGCAAAGCGCCTGCTCGCGGAAATCCAAGAGTTCGTTGAGCGCTAGCGACGGCGAACCCTCAAAAAATGACAACAGCTAAAGAGCTGGAAAATCACGGCTCGTGGATGACATGTGCAGAAACTCTGGTCGGAGCCAAAATACCTGTTGACTCGTACGGCGAGCGGGGTAATATGGACGGGTTACTTGCAGAGCCCCGTGAATCTCTGTAACAACACGTACTGTACATGGAGGAGTCTAAGTGATTTCGAAATCGACTCACTACGCCAAGCAGGGCGAGGTCCAGCGCAACTGGGTTCTCGTCGACGCCGATGGTGCTGTCCTGGGCCGTCTTGCCACCCAGATCGCAATGATCCTGCGCGGTAAGAACAAGCCCCAGTTCACGCCCAACAGCGACTGCGGCGACTTCGTTGTCGTCATCAACGCCGATAAGGTCCAGCTTACCGGTAACAAGGCCGACACGAAGACCTATTATCGCCACAGCGGCTACAACGGCGGCCTCAAGGCTGAGAGCTTCCGCCAGGCTATGGAGAAGCACCCGGAGAAGGTCATCGAGCGCGCCGTTCGCGGTATGCTGCCCAAGACCACCCTCGGCCGTGCCCAGATGACCAAGCTTAAGGTCTACGCTGGTGCCGAGCATCCGCATGCTGCCCAGAACCCCACGAAGATTGAGCTGGAGGCTTAAAGATGGCTGAGAACACCGTTGTCTACCAGGGTACCGGTCGTCGTAAGAACGCCGTCGCCCGCGTCCGTCTCGTCCCCGGCACCGGCAAGGTGACCATCAACAAGCGTGACGCCGAGCAGTATTTCGGCCGCCATCAGCTCGTTGAGAACGCCCTTGCTCCCTTCAAGGTGACCGACACCGCCGGTCAGTTCGACGTTATCGCTCTGTGCGATGGCGGCGGCATCTCCGGTCAGTCCGGCGCTCTGCGCCTGGGCATCGCTCGCGCTCTTCTGAACGCTGGCGACTACCGTGCTGACCTCAAGAAGGCCGGTTTCCTTACGCGCGATGCTCGCGTGGTCGAGCGCAAGAAGTACGGCCTCAAGAAGGCCCGCCGCGCTCCCCAGTTCTCCAAGCGCTAAGGTTTTATCTCCTTTCGAGATACAATGTACAAGCGGGGCCTGCCGATTCCTCGGCGGGTCCCGCTTTTCTTTTTCGACTAGGGTGGGCGGTTGTATATCGCCTGCTAGGGAAGGAGCAATCCTATGCCCCAGAACATCTTCGGTACCGATGGCGTCCGTGGCGTCGCCAATGCCGACCTCTCGTGCGACCTCGCGTTTCGCCTGGGCCGCGCGGCGACCAAGTTTCTTGGTCCGGATATCTGCATCGGCCGCGACACGCGTCTTTCGGGCACCATGCTCGAGAGCGCTCTGACCGCCGGCATCATGGCCGAGGGTGGCCGCCCGCATTGCTGCGGCGTTATTCCCACGCCCGCCGTGGCGCTGCTCACTGTTCAAAACGAGCTCGATGGCGGCATTGTCATCTCCGCTTCGCACAATCCGCCGGAGTTCAACGGCATCAAGTTCTTTAGCCGCAAGGGTATGAAGCTTCCCGATGCTGTCGAGGAAGAGATCAGCGCCTGGGTCATGTCCGAGGAAGCCATGGCTGCCGACACGCTGCCGACCGGTGCCGACGTGGGCCACATCATCAAGATGAAGGACGCCCGCAAGGCATATGTCGACCATGCCATCGATACGCTTGATGGCCTGAGGCTCGACGGCCTGGTCGTTGCCGTCGACTGCGGTCACGGTGCCTCCTGCCAGACTACGCCCGCCGCGCTGCAGCGCTTGGGTGCCACGGTGCACGCCATCAACACCGATTATTGCGGCACCGACATTAATGTTGAGTGCGGCTCTACGCACCTCGAGCCCCTTCGCGAGCTCGTGCTGCGCACCCATGCTGATATCGGCCTGGCCCACGACGGCGACGCCGACCGCGTACTGTTCGTGGACAGCGAGGGCAATGAGATCGACGGTGACTACATCCTGGCTATCTGCGGTTCTGACCTCGCCGCTCGCGGCAAGCTCGCCAACTCCGAGATCGTCTCGACCGTCATGTGCAACCTGGGCTTCTCCATCGCTATGAAGGAGCAGGGCTTCGAGATGGTTCAGACCGCCGTGGGCGACCGCTACGTTCTGGAGCGCATGCTCGCGGACGGCGCCGTCATCGGCGGCGAACAGTCCGGCCACATCATCTTTCTGGAGCACAACACCACCGGTGACGGCCTGGTGACGGCTCTGCAGCTTCTGGCCGTGCTCAAGCGCACCGGTCGTACCCTCACCGATCTTGCCGGCATCATGAAGAAGTACCCGCAGGTACTCGTTAACGTGCATTCCGACAACAAGGCCGGTCTGGACGATTGCCAGCCCATCTGGGATGCCGTCGCTGCTGCCGAGAAGGAGCTTGACGGTCGCGGCCGCATTCTGGTGCGTCCGAGTGGCACCGAGCCGCTGGTCCGCGTGATGGCCGAGGCCGAGACGCACGAGCTGACCCAGCGCGTTGTCGACGACATCGTCGAGGTTGTCAAGCGCGAACTTCCCTAATGGTCAAAAACGGGTGCCAAGTGGTAAACTGTTAAGGTTATTTTGATTGATTGGTATGTCCGAGGGGGAGCATGTTCACTAAAGTCCTAAGGTCTTTGGGTATGCGTGGTCGAGTCCTTACGCTGGATGCTCCCATCTCGGGCGACGTCATTCCACTTTCCGAGGTAAACGACCAGACGTTTGCTACCGGCCTTTTGGGCCAGGGCGTGGCGATTCAGCCCACCGGAACGCGTGTGATTGCACCGGCTGATGCCAAGGTCGAGGCCATTTTTCCCACGGGACACGCCGTTGCGCTTAACACGGTCGATGGCCTGGACGTGCTCATCCACGTTGGTTTGGACACTGTTCAGCTCGAGGGCAAGCACTTTACCGTACATGCGCAAGTGGGTGACATCGTCCATAAGGGCGATGTACTCATTGAGTTCGATCGCGAGGCAATTGCTGCCGAGGGCTACGATGTGACGGTTCCCATCTTGGTGTGCAACTCCGTTGAGTTCTCGAGCATCAAGGGCTCCGTTGGCGTGCATGTCGAAGAGATGGACCAGCTTATCGTTGCTCGCGAGCGCTAGCAAGTGCACGTGGCCATTAGCCTACAATTCAAACACGTTTACGGAGGGCACCCTTGAAAGAGGACGCCCTCCGTGGCAAGATGGGATTTGTCCGAAGCTAAAAGGCTTTGGGTCACCGTGGACGGGCAGGGGCCTCGACGCGGCTAGACACGAGACACATACATTACGCGACCTCGCCCTGGTGGCCGCACACGTTGGTTGCGGCCGACGCGGGCCGCGGGCAAGTGCTTGTAAGGGAGCCTTGCCTCTCTTGTACGAGAAAGGACGCGTAATGAAGATCATTAAAGCTAAAGACTACGAGGATATGAGCCGCAAGGCCGCTAATATCATCTCGGCCCAGGTTATCCTCAAGCCCGACTGTGTGCTGGGCCTTGCCACCGGCTCCACCCCGATCGGTGCCTACAAGCAGCTCGCTGCTTGGTACAAGAAGGGCGACGTCGACTTTGCCGAGGTCAGCACCTACAACCTGGACGAGTATCGCGGCCTTTCGCACGACGATCCCCAGAGCTATCACTACTTCATGCGTGAGAACTTCTTCGATCACATCAACATCGACCTTAACAACACGCATGTGCCCGATGGCTCCAACCCCGACGCCGCCGCTGCCTGCTCTGAGTACGACAAGATTGTCGCCGAGGCCGGTTACCCGGATCTGCAGCTGCTCGGTATTGGCAACAACGGCCACATCGGCTTCAACGAGCCCGATGACCACTTCTCCAAGGGCACGCACTGCGTCGACCTCACCGAGAGCACCATTCAGGCCAACAGCCGCCTGTTCGACAGCATCGACGATGTTCCCCGTCAGGCCTACACCATGGGTACCCAGACCATCATGTATGCCCGTATGATCCTGGTTGTCGCCAACGGCGAGGCCAAGGCTCAGGCCGTGCATGACATGTGCTATGGTCCGGTTACGCCCGAGTGCCCGGCTTCGATCCTGCAGCTGCACACCAACTGCGTTGTCGTTGCCGATGAGGCCGCCCTTTCGCTCTGCGAGTAGCGCGAATCCTGCAGCTCGACATAGCCTTGCCTAAGGCCTCCGCTTTGCGGGGGCCTTTTTGCTATCCCTTTTCGCCCACTTGACCAAAATCTTGCCGCAAGCTTGACGAACGCCAGATGCCCAACAGCTTGATTCATTCCATAGCAGATTCTATGCAAAAATGCCACTAGAAGGTCGTAGACGGTAGCGGGTGCTAGGCGAGTTGAATGACATGGCTGAACCTTGTTCATCTGCGTTACACTGCCGCTTAGATGGGACAAGCTGACAAGCTCATTTACCTGCTTAAAGACCGATTAGTCGGGGGATTAATAACAATCGGCCCTCGCTGTACAAAAACTTGCCGCTTGCGTACCAAAAGACAACCTAAAACACAAGGTCGCTCTATTCATAGCGCGGCTTGTATGGTCTTGCGGCTACAGTGTCCATACGGTCGAGTTGAGGAGCGGGCATGGTAAATGATTTGAGCGGTATAGACGACCTCGAGCTGATGCCGCTGGGCGGAGGCTATATGGTGCGACGCGAACGCTTGATGAATGAGCTTATCGCCAAGGGCCGAAAGGCCGGCATCGTGGTTCTTTATGCGCCCGACGGGTTTGGGAAGACTTCGGTGCTGCTGCAGTATACCCATGAGGTTAAATGCGACCCGACGCGAGGCCCCGTGCGGATTATCGAGGCCGATCGCGCCACTGGGCGCGAGGTGTTTATGCAGCTCGAGGTGGTTACCGAAGAACTCAAAGACAAACCGCACTCCCTTATCGCGATTGATAATGTGCCAAACCTCGATCAGCACGATACCGAAGACCTCATCGACAGGATTCGAGGCCTGCGCGCTATGGGGGTAGGGGTCTTTATCTCCTGCCGTCCTTCAAATCGTCAGCTGATTCATGGGCTGGGCGATTCGGTTAAGATCAATGCGCAGATGCTCAAGGTGCATGCCTATGAGTATTCGGCGTGGGCATCGGCGTTTTCGATCAGCACATCGCTCGACTTCTATCAGCTCACGCAGGGCGTGCCCGAGCTGGTTTCGGCATTGCAGACGGGTCTGTATGGCCAAGGCGACGTAGCCGGTCTGCTCGAAAACGAGATTGTCAACGTATATGGCGCGGCACTTGCCGATCTGGCTTCGCTCGACAATAATGCGCTGTTTTGCGTGGCATGTCTCATGGTTTTGATGGGCGAGGGCAATATCGCGGAACTCGAGGCCTGTGGGGTGAGGCTGTCGATGGTCGACCAGTCCTATTTTGTGCGCGACTACCCGATCTTTGGCTTGGACCCCGCCGAGCGGAGTTTTACGTGTCTGGGCACGGAGGATAACGGACGCTTGCGTTTGCGTAAGTTGGTGGCCGAGGTTCGCCCCGAACTTGTTCCGAGGGCGGCCCGGATTTTGCTTAAGGCGGGCCGATGCGATGCGGCGATGGGCCTGGCGGACGCCTTTTTGGACCGTGAAGCGGTCCTTGAACTTGCTGGGCAGTATGGGGTCGATCTTGCTCTGACGGGGCACGGGGCCGATATCTGCCGAGCAGCGCTGGGCACGATCGATGCCGACGATCCGGCCCCGGAGCCAACGCCCGCCGAGGCGCTCGGCGTATATCTGGCAGCGGTCAGCGTGTCCAATACAAAGCTCGCTCGCTATATGGCATCGGTCATCGAGCGCGGGGGCGAACGGGCGGCCTGCGAAATAGACCCTGTTTCATGGAGGGTGGCCCAGACACTGACGGCAGTTTGCTATGGGGACAACGGGCTTGGGCTTCCTACGAACCTGGCCGTGCCAGAAATCGAGACATCCCATACCGCACTCGATATGTTGTCTGCGCATATTGAGGTCAAGCGATGTCTGACCGAACGGGGGGATGACGGCGGCGTTCTACAGCAGCTCAAAACGAGCAAGGCCTACGACTGCGAGCTCGATATCGCGGGGATTGTTATACGGGCCGATAGCATGCTGGTGGAGCTCTTTGACGGGTCGTTTGCGGGAACCGACGAGCGCGACGACGAGATGACGGTGGTACGGGAGGCGCTCGACGTACGTGGGCTTAAGGCGATGGCTATCTGGGTGCGCATGGTGTTGGCGGCACGGCGGCTCCTTTCCGGCTTGCCGGTAACCGACGACGCGGCGTTCAACGAGCTCGATCGTTTTGCCGTGCGCATGCGCGACAACCAGATTCAGCTGTTTGGCCTGTTGCTAGAAGGCTGGCAGTCGCTGGCAGAGGGACGGCCGGTTAATGCAAAGTTCCGTGCGGTCCAAGTGCTCAAACTTGCCGAGGAGTCGATTGCGTACATGCGCGATAACGCATTGCTGCTGGAACGCGCGGCATATCTGCGTAACACCTCGATGGTTTCGGTGCGCGAGGAAGCGGAGCTACTCGATATAAGCCAGACGCAGGTTGGTGGAGCGGAGGCCTGGATGGTGGCGCTGCATTTGGCCTGTGCGGGCCGAGACAGCGACCTTGCGGCCTGGATGTCCATGAATCGTGCGGGGATTCTAGAGCCATCGTATCGGCTCTTTGCGCGCCTTGCCATGCATTGTCTGGGCGAGCCGGCGGCCAGGATACGCAAGAAGCTTCCCGTGCGCGAGCTGTCGCGGTACTCGCTGCGCGACGATTTGGAAGGGGAGGGCGAGCGCCTGTTCCAGGCCGGCGAGGTTGAAGCCGTTGATACCATCGACCATATCGAGATTCGCATGTTTGGTGCGTTTCGCGCCGAGCGCGACGGGTTTCCCATCACGGACAAAATGTGGCGCCGCAAGAAGGCGGCGACACTTGCCGAGCGGCTTGCGCTGGGCATGGATGCGCTCGTCGATCGTGAGACGCTGGCCATGGAGCTGTGGCCCCATGCCGAGTTTAATAGCGCCCGCAACAACCTGTACTCGACGATATCGCGCTTGCGGTCGGCTTTGGGGCCGACGCCGGATGGCAAGTCATGTGTGCTCATCCAAAATGAATGCATTGGGCTCAACGGCGACTACGTCAAGACCGATGTACGGCTGTTTGACCAGATAAGCCGCGAAGTTTTGGGAAATCGCACGGGTGCGCGCGGACCCCATTTAGTTGAGCTGTGCCTTAAGATTGAGCAGCTTTATGCCGGACCGCTGTATGTTCCCAATGGCTGTAATCCCACCTACTTTTTGCGTATGCGACGCATTATGCAGTCAAAGTACATCGATTGCATGATTAAGGGAGCAAATGCCGCTCTAGAAGAAAACGACCTGCAGTCGGCGATTTGGCTGGCGGAGTCGGGGCTTCGGCAGGAAACGGCGCGTGAGGATATGGTGCGCTGCGCCATGCGCGTCTACAGTGCGGCGGGGCGGCGGCGCGATATCGTCGAGCTATACAGCGGGCATATGCACCACCTGAGGGAGCAGGTCAATGGCGTGCCCGAGCCCGAGACGCGGCGTCTATACGAGCGCTTGGTGGAGGGGCGGCTCAATCGCGTGCTGGTCGAGCGATAAAAAACGGGCGCCCGAAGTACTTGGGCACCCGTAAGCTTGCTATATGTTGGCTCGCCGGATCATTGGCTCTTAGACGAGCTTGATCTTCTCGATGTCCTTGCGCGAGGACTCGCGATACAGCGAGAACTTGCGGCCGATAACCTGGACGACCTCGGCGTGGCAGCGCTCGGCGAGCTGTTCGGCGGCTTCGCGGACGGAAAGGCTGGAGCCATCGAGCACGGAGCACTTAACGAGCTCGTGCTTCTCCAGGTAGGCGACCGTCTGCTCGACGGTGCCCTCGTTGATGTCGGACTTGCCGATGATGATGGCGGGGTTGAGGTGATGGGCCATGCTGCGAAGCTGCTTGACCTGGGCTCCTGTCAGTGCCATGGGTTCTCGCTTTCTATGTATGGGGCGCCCCGCGACGGGGCCTTAATCTACGTGAGCTGTCCCACGATAGCGCAGGAACGGCGCGGTGTGGAGCGCGTTTGCCCAGTTCAAAAAGAATGCGGATGCCGAGTGAGTGGGCAGTGCGGGCTGCGAACAGGCTATGAGCTGGGCGCAGAGACCGGCTCCCATGCAATAAACGCCCAACGGACCTTGCGGACATGATCGAGCATATAGCGCCCCTGCGGCACGCCCTTGGAGCCCGGCTCACCGGCATGGGGATTCTCAATCATGTGTTGAGCGATGTAGTCGCGCAGACGGTCGACCTTATCCTCGTTGCCATGCTCGAGCATGCGGGAAAAGTCCGCCACGCCCGCTTCAAGGCTGTCGAAGGTATCGCGACGAGGCGATTCAAAGTACGTGACCTGCGGCAGGGCACCCATCTGAATGAGGATGTTGAAGGCATACACAAAGCCATTGCTGCAGGTAACCGAGGCGCCGATAGCGTTCATCAAGTGCAGATCATAGCGCGGGCTGGAGTTGGCGACCATCGTGACAGCACAACGCCGACGAGCCGTACGATCAAGCTTGGCAAGCGCGCCTTTTAGATTGGTCGTCGTAACTGACCGACTGGCAAAGGCAACATCCACCGCTTTCGCGACGGGTCCAACCAAATCCCAATCATCATCCCAAGCAAGCTCAAGGGGCGTTATGCGCCCCTCGAGCCCGTAATACTCAATGCCGGCATCAAGGGTGCCCAACATAGCGGGGGAGAAGTCGGCTGCAATCACGGGATGCCCAGCCTGAGCAAGCGGAATAGCAATCGACCCAGCCCCACACCCCATATCAAGCACGGATTCACCAGGCTTTAACGCCAACAGCTTCATAAAGTCCCGGGCATACGGGGCAGTCTCAAGCGGCCGAAAATGCCGAGCCCGCTTATCCCATTCAAAAGAATCATCAGCCCGATGCCGAGCGGCCTGCAGACGCATCCATTCGCCATTCCAATCCGCAGAAAGCAGCTCAGAACGAGAATCCCCATCAACCACGGGCCAACCTCCTAGCAACAAAAAAGCGACTCCCCCCAAAAAGAAGAGCCGCAACCAGCATATATCAGAAAAAGAACCGTTCCAACGCCAAACCACCGCACCAGTCAAGTGGTGCAGGAGCGAAGCGACTGCAACCGGGATAGAACCCAACCGAGGTCCCGTTGTGCGGGAGCCCCGGGGAGGGCAAATATATAAGGTCGATCGCGAGTTCCGCACGAGCCGGAGAGCACTTAATGTGCTCTCCGTACGAGTCAGGACTGTTCGAGCAGGCGACCTTATATATTTGCCCTCCCCGGGGCTCCTCGCCAGTCCCCCTCAGCTAGTTCTTCAGCGAGTTCAGCGGCGCCGGGAAGCGTCCACCGCGGTGGGCAAGCACGGTGCCGGCGTTGGGGTTCACCGGCATGATGGGCGCACGGCCGAACAGGCCGCCGTACTCGACGCAGTCGCCCACGCCCTTGCCGATGGCGGGGATCACGCGGACGGCCGTGGTCTTGTTGTTGATGACGCCGATGGCCATCTCGTCGGCGATGATGCCGGCGATGGTCTCGACCGGGGTGTCGCCGGGGATGGCGATCATGTCCAGGCCGACGGAGCACACACAGGTCATGGCCTCGAGCTTCTCAAGCGAAAGCGCGCCGGCTTCGACGGCGGCGATCATGCCGGCGTCCTCGGACACGGGGATAAAGGCGCCGGAGAGACCGCCCACGCTGGAGCTGGCCATGACGCCGCCCTTCTTGACGGCATCGTTGAGCATGGCGAGCGCACAGGTCGTGCCGGGGCCACCGCAGGTGCCCACGCCGATAATCTCGAGGATGCGCGCGACGGAGTCGCCGATGGCAGGCGTGGGGGCCAGCGACAGGTCGACAATGCCCTTCTCGACACCCAGGCGATGGGCGGCCTCGCGGCTCATGAGCTCACCGGCGCGGGTGATCTTAAAGGCGGTCTGCTTAATCTTCTCGGCGACCTCCATCATCGATGCGGAATCGGGCAGCGTCTCCAGGGCTGCGGCCATAACGCCGGGGCCCGAGACGCCTACGTTGATGACGGCGTCGGCCTCGCCACCGCCGTGGACAGCGCCCGCCATGAACGGGGAGTCCTCGACCATGTTGGCAAAGCAGACAAACTTGGAAGCGCCGACGGAGTCCTGGTCGGCCGTGAGCTTAGCGGCGTCGATGATGGTCTGCGCAGCCATGAGCACGGCGTCCATGTTGATGCCGGCGCGCAGGCTGGCGACGTTGACGCTGGAGCAGACGCGACTCGTGGTGGCGAGCGCCTGCGGGATGGACTGGATGACGCGGCGGTCGGCGTCGCCGATGCCCTTCTGGACGAGCGCGGAGAAGCCGCCCAGGTAGTCGATGCCGAGGGTCTCGGCCGCACGGTCGAGGGCATGCGCGATGGGGGTGAGGTCCTCATCCTTGCAGCAAGCGGCGATCTGCGCCACCGGGGTGACGGAGACGCGCTTGTTGACGATGGGGATGCCGTACTCGCGCTCGAGGTTCTCGGCGGTCTCGACCAAGTGCTCAGCCGTGTGCGTCACGTGGTCGTAGATCTTCGTGCACATGCGGTCGAGGTTCTCGTCGCCGCAACCCATGAGCGAAACACCCATGGTGATGGTCCTGATGTCGAGGTTCTGCTCCTCAACCATGCCGCGGGTTTCCGCGATTTCTGCGGGCGTGATCGCCATCCTTGCGCTCCTATCTGCCAAAACGAGCATAATCTTATCTATTCTAACGTGCCGCACGTGCCAAGTGGCGCATGCGGCACGTTTTGGTGCTCGGTTGTTTCCGTTGTGTTACTGCCCAAAGACCTCTTCGGCGATGCGCGCGCTTTCGGCGGCGTCCTTGGCGTAGTAGTCTGCGCCAATCTGTTTGGCGTATTCGGGGGTGAGCACGGCGCCGCCTACGATGATCTTGACGCCCGGCACCTCGGCATGAAGCAGCTTGATGGTCTCCTCCATGGCGACGACGGTGGTGGTCATAAGCGCCGAGAGGCCGACGAGCTTAATGTCACGCTCCTGCACGGTCTTGAGCACCTCTTGCGGGTCGACGTTGCGGCCTAGGTCAAAGACGGTATAGCCGTAGTTATCGAGCAGCATCTTGACGATGTTCTTACCGATGTCGTGGATATCGCCCTTGACGGTGGCCACGCAGATCTTGCCCTTGTCGGCAATCTCGCCGGCGGGCATCAGGCGCTTGATGGTGTCGAAGCCCACACGCGCGGCCTCGGCCGAGGCCATGAGCTGCGGCAAGAAGAACTTGCCCTGGTCAAAGAGGACTCCGACCTCGTCGAGGGCGGGGATAAAGTGATTGTTGATGAGGTCCATAGCGTCGTGGTCGGCCAGCAGACGCTCGGTCTCGGCTGCGATTTCGCCCTTGCGGCCCGAGACGACCATGTGGCGGATGGGATCGTCATCGGCGATTGCAGTGGTGCTTGCGGTAGGCGCGGCATCGCTCGATGCTGACTGGGCGGCCGCCGGGTTCGCGGCGATCTTATACGGGTCGGTCCAGTCGGCGTAGCGCTCGATGTATCCGGTCGAGCCCTCATCCTCAACGCTCAGGACGCGATAGCTGTAGACGGTATCCATAAAGCGCTTGGAGCCCGGGTTCATAATGGGGGCGTCCAGGCCCGCGCCAAAGGCGGCGGCCAAAAAGACCGAACCTAGCAGAGGACGGGCGGGCAGGCCAAAGCTGATGTTCGACACGCCGAGCGCGCATTTGACGCCCAGGCGCTCCTTGCACAGGGACATGGCGCGCAGGATCTGTTCGGCCTGGCGCTGGTTGGTCGAGGCGGTCATGACCAGGCAGTCGATAAGGATGCGGTCCGGGCCGATGCCGTAACGGGCGGCTTCGGCCACAATGCGCTCGGCGATGGCATAGCGTGCCTCGGCGGTATCGGGGATGCCGCCCTCGTCGAGCGTGAGGCCGACGACGTTGGTGCCGTAGTGGGCGACCAGCGGGAAGATTTCGTCCATGATCTGCTGTTTGCCATTGACCGAGTTGATGATGGGCTTGCCGGCGTAGCGACGTACGGCGGCCTCGACGGCGGCGGGGTCGGTGGAGTCGATCTGCAGCGGCAGCAGCGTGGAGCCTTGGAGCTGCTCGGTCGCTTGCTGGATGACCTTGACCTCGTCGATCTCGGGCAGGCCCACGTTGACGTCCAGGATGTCGGCGCCTTGCTCCTGCTGGCTGATGCCCTGGCTCACGACGTAGTCCAGGTCGCCGTCGCGTAGGGCCTGCTGCAGGCGCTTTTTGCCGGTGGGGTTGATGCGCTCGCCGATGACGGCGATCTTGTGGCCGTCGCAGGGGAGGTCCACGACCGTCTGGGCGCTCGTGGCCGACATGCTGGGTTTGCGGTGACGCGGGCTGGGCGTGTGGTTGTCGATGAGGGTGCGAAGTGCCGCCATGTGCGTCGGCGTGGTGCCGCAGCAACCGCCCACGACGCTCACGCCGTCCTCAATCATGCCGGCGACGGCCTCGGCGTACTCGGGTGCCTGGATATCAAAGACGGTATTGCCGTCGTCGTCCACGCGGGGCAGTCCCGCATTGGCCTGCACCATAACGGGCTTGTCGGTAACGGTGAGCATGCGCGCGGCGAGCCCTCGGAGCTCGGCCGGTCCCTGACTGCAGTTGATGCCCAGGACGTCGGCGCCGATGGCGTCGAGGGTGATGGCGGCGACCTCGGGGCTCGTGCCCAAGAAGGTGCGGCCGTCTTCCTCAAAGGTCATGGTGGCAAAGACGGGCAGGTCAGAATTCTCGCGGCAGGCGAGGACTGCCGCCTTGATCTCGGCAAGATCGGTCATGGTCTCGATAATAAAGAGGTCCACACCCGCATCGACGCCGGCACGCACTTCCTCGGCAAAGAGGTCATAGGCCTCGTCGAAGCTCAGGGTGCCCAGGGGGCGAAGCAGCGCGCCGATGGGACCGATATCGCCGGCGACGTAGCGGGCTCCGGCCTCGCGGGCGCAGGTGACGGCCGCGGCAAAGACGTCTGCCACGGTGGCGGCGCCGTCGAGCTTGTGGGCGTTGGCGCCAAAGGTGTTGGCGGTGATCACGTCACAGCCAGCCTCGACGTACTGACGCTGGATATCGGTAATGACCTGAGGCTCCTCAAAGTTGAGCAGTTCGGGCAGGGCGCCTGCCTTCATGCCGGCGGCCTGCAGCATGGTGCCCATGCCGCCGTCAAACAGCAGGTGCCCGGTGCCTTCGATGGCGGTACGCAGACGGTCATCCTTAATGTGCAGGTCGTCAATCGTGCGCGTCTTGTACGCGGCGCCGTTGCAGCGCGCAGCATTGACAGGTGCCGCCAGCGCGGCACCGTCCAGATCATGAGTGATAAGCGGAGTAAACATCGATGGCTCCTAATGGCTGGAATAGCAGGTGGTGTGGGCGGCGCGGAAGCGGCAGTGCTCGCGCATGCGGCAGATATTGCAGGTGGGGCGGCTCTGGGCGTCGTGGACTTCGCCGTCGAACAGACCAATCACCGCGGTCACGCTCTTGGTGGGCATGAGCAGGCTGGTGGGGGTGACGGTAAGTCCAATGAGGCGCGTGGCATTGAGTGCATCCACGATCGAGCGCTGGGCAGAGAGCGGGCAGTCGCCATAGCCGGGACTGAAGCGCCAGTTGCCGGCGAGCCCGTGTGCAGCGGCTGCAGCCTTGACCTGCTGGTCCATCTGCTCGACGGCGGCCTCCACATAGGCAGAGCATGCGGCGTCGAGCACGGCGCCTTCCAGGGGTTGCTGGGCTCCCGTGGTGCGCAGACGGCGTTCGGCAGACATCCCGAGGGTGCAGGCCATGAGCGCCGCCAGGCGGGCGTCTTTGAGATGTCGATAGATATCACGACCCCGCAGCTCAACATTGGTGCCAACCAAGCGGATGCAGGGCTCGCCCTGCTCGTCGACGCCCGTGGCATCGACGGCAAACACGCGTCGCACGCCGCGGGGCTCGATATCCAGCTCTAGGCGCTCGACTACAAGCTCAATTCGTCGTGACAGCTCGGGCTCAATCTGCTGGCCGCCGTAGCCCAGATACCGCAGCATCTCGGCACGGTCGACACGAGGGCGGTGGGCAGCGTCGATACGGTAAAGCGCCGGCGACGCAAGGTCGGCCGGCACTTCAACAACGGTTGTATCGACGTGCGGTTTTTCCATTACCCCAGGCGCTCCATAATGGTCGCGGCGATTGCAGGACGGTTCATAGTGTACAGGTGCAGACCGTCGGCACCGTGCTCCTTAAGGTCGCAAAGCTGACGAGCAGCATAATCTACACCGGCTGCCTGCAGGCTCTCGGGGTCGTTCTCGTACTTGGCGAGAATCTTGATGACGGGGGAGGGCAGCGATGCGCCGCACATAAAGACCATGCGGCTGATTTGCGACTTGCCCATAAACGGCATGATGCCCGCGGTGATAGGCGCGGTGATGCCGGCTTTGTCGGCAAGCTCGCGGAAGCGATAGAAGCACTCGTTATCAAAGAAGAGCTGTGTCACAAAGAAGCTCGCGCCGGCGTCTTGCTTTTGCTTGAGGTGCTCGACCGAGAGGTTGAGATCCTCGCAGGCAATGTGGCCCTCGGGGTAGGCTGCGGCGCCCACGCAAAAGCCGGCATCGACGAGCTCGGGGATGAGGTCACGGGCGTAAGCGTAGTCGGAGGCGGGCTTGTCGTCCTCAGTCGCGCCGGCGGGCAGGTCGCCGCGCAGGGCCAGGATGTTTTCAACGCCGGCGGTGCGATACTCGTCGATCTTGGCGGCGATATCGGCGTGCGAGCGGCCCACGCAGGTAAGGTGTGCCACCGAGGGTGTATCGAATTCGCTCGTAATCATATGCGCGATGGGGGCGGTGGTGGCACCGTTGCCCGAGCCGCCGGCCGAGCAGGTGACCGAGACAAAGCTCGGTGAAAGCTTGCACAGATTGCCTGCCACCTCGCGAGCTGTGTCGAGGGTAAGCTCGCCCTTGGGCGGGAACATCTCAAACGAAACGGGTGCGGTGCCCTGGGATGCTGCCTGCTTAAAAACCTCGTCGACGCGCATATCGTGCTCCTTTAGATGCCTAGGTGCGATGTTTTGTTGCAAGGATTCTACAGCACCACTGCGCCAAGATGGAATTTCTCTCGCGATTTGGTGATACCAATCGAAAATGCTTCGCTATCGGCATTTCCTATAACAGGGCGGTCAATGTAGGATGGGGCTATATTGAATGGTATCTGATGCGAAATACCAGTTAATAAAGCCCCGTCCCAAATTGATTACCCTTAAACCATGGGGAGAGGTCTGCAATTTATGCAGTTGATTGGCTGTTGAGGGTGGCAACGCCGCCTCGATAGGGTAACCTCAATGATTGGTTTCGCGACGGCAACATAACGGTAATGTCGCGGAAACACGGCGAGTCTAAGCTATGACTCGTTCGTTAGTAATCAACACCGCTTCTCACGCGGTGCCGATACGAAGGGAGTTCCGTATGGCCGAACTTACTGACCGCTTCGGGACCATGGTGTTCTCTGAGGAAGTCATGAAGGACTACCTCCCCAAGGACATTTGGAAGCGCCTTGCTGCAACCCTCGAGGGCGGTGAGCCGCTCGACCTGGATGTGGCCAACGCCGTTGCCCACGCCATGAAGGTCTGGGCCATCTCCAAGGGCGCGACGCACTACGCGCACTGGTTCCAGCCGCTTTCGGGTATTACTTCCGAGAAGCACGACAGCTTCCTCGAGCCCAACCACGACGGCACCGCCATTACCAAGTTTACGGGCAAGAACCTCATCCAGGGCGAGCCGGATGCCTCCAGCTTCCCCAACGGCGGTCTGCGCGCCACCTTCGAGGCCCGTGGCTACACCGCTTGGGATCCCACCAGCCCCGCCTTCATTAAGGACGATGTCCTGTGCATCCCCACGGCTTTCTGCTCCTATACGGGTGAGGCCCTGGACAAGAAGACCCCGCTGCTGCGCTCCATGACCGCGCTCTCGCGTGAGTCCAAGCGCGTTTTGGCGCTGTTTGGTAAGACCCCCAAGAAGGTCGTTCCTTCCGTGGGCGATGAGCAGGAGTACTTCCTGATCAAGAAGGACGCTTACCGCAAGCGCAGGGACCTGGTCATCACCGGCCGCACCCTCTTTGGCGCTGCTCCCTGCAAGGGCCAGGAGCTCGAGGAGCACTACTTTGGCGCTATCCGCCCCACCGTCTCGGCCTATATGAAGGACCTGGACGATGAGCTGTGGGCGCTTGGCATTCCCGCCAAGACCAAGCACAACGAGGTCGCTCCCTGCCAGCATGAGCTCGCCCCTGTCTATGGCGAGGTCAACGAGGCCATCGACCAGAATCTGGTCATGATGGAGAAGATGAAGCTCATCGCCTCCCGCCACGACTTAGTCTGCCTGCTGCACGAGAAGCCCTTCGAGGGCATCAACGGTTCGGGCAAGCACAACAACTGGTCGCTTGGCACCGAGTCCGAGAATCTGCTCGATCCGGGCGACACTCCGCTCGACAACCTGCAGTTCATCGTCTTCCTCACCGCGGTGATCGAGGCCGTCGATAACTATCAGGAGCTCCTGCGTGCCTCCGTTGCCTCGGCCGGCAACGACCATCGTCTGGGCGCCAACGAGGCTCCTCCGGCGATTATGTCCATCTTCCTGGGCGACCAGCTTACCGAGGTCGTCGAGAAGATCATCGATGGCAAGGCTTCCGTCCATGCCACGCGCGGCGTGCTCGACCTGGGCGCCGATACCCTGCCCAAGTTGATGCAGGACAACACCGACCGCAACCGCACCTCCCCGTTCGCCTTCACCGGCAACAAGTTCGAGTTCCGTGCCTGCGGCTCCGAGCAGAACGTCTCCGACTCCAACCTGGTGCTCGATGCCGCCGTGGCCAAGTCGCTCAAGTCCTTCGCCGACGCACTCGAGGGTACGCCCGAGGATAAGTTCCAGGACGCCGCGCTCGAGTACTGCAAGAAGGTGCTGACCGATCACCAGCGCATCCTGTTCTCCGGCGACGGTTACTCCGACGAGTGGCCCGTCGAGGCCGAGAAGCGCGGCCTTGCCAACAACAAGACCACGGCCGACGCCCTGCCCGCCTTTGTTTCCGATAAGGCCATTGCGCTCTTTGAGGAGACGGGTGTCCTGACCAAGGCCGAGGCCCAGTGCCGTTACGACTGCAAGCTCGAGAAGTACAACAAGCTCATGAACATCGAGGCTACCACGATGGTTCGCGAGGCGCGTCGTACCTATCGCCCGGTCATTACCGCCTACGCCACCAAGGTCGCGAAGGGCCTTGAGACTATTCGTGCCGCCGGTGCTGAGGCCGCCATGCAGTGCGAGCAGAACACGCTCAACAAGCTCTGCAACGGCATCACCGCCATTAACGACTCCATCAAGGCGCTCGACGCCGTGCATCAGAAGGCCGAGGCCCTCGATGGCCAGGAGCAGGCCAACGTGTATGCACACGAGGTCGTTCCCGCTATGGATACGCTGCGTGCCGCCGTGGATGCCATGGAGGAGATCGTGGCCGCCGACTACTGGCCGGTCCCGACCTACGACGACATCCTGTTCTACGTGTAGAATATAACTGACATATCGTCACGGTATTGAGCCGGGGTCCGCATCTCGCGGGCCCCGGTTTTTTGATTGCGAAGGACGCTTTGGAGTCCGTTTTGCAACTGATTCACCCACGCAATAAGGGGTCGTGGGCAAAAAACGTCAAATATGAGTACTGTCACAAGTCCCGTAGCATTATCTTTTTGCAAAATATGCAGTGTTACGCAACATATGTCCAAGTACTCAGCTGATAAGCGCCTGCAATTCTTCCGCCGTAGGACCCCTAGCGTCTAAATCGCCTTCTGATGGCATGAAATCGCTGTTACTAAATTGGTAACAGTACTCATATTTGCTATTTTTTGACCACGGGCCCTTGGATGGCAGTGTGATTTTATGCCCTCGGGGTTCGAATCCCGGCATATCGGTAGCAAAAAGCCCGCTACCGAATTGGTAACGGGCTTCTTAGATTCTGTGGTGCCCCCAGCGGGATGTCGCGTGCGGCTGGCGCCGCCCGCCTTCGCTGCGTCGCTCCGCTCCTTGCGTGCTGCGCTGGAAAACGCTTCGCGTTTCCTCAGCTCCGCACCCTGTCGGGTTCGAATCCCGGCGTTGGGGTAGAAAAAAGCCCGTCACCGCTGGGGTAACGGGCTTCTCGTTTCAAATGGTGCCCCCAGCGGGATTCGAACCCGCGATATCCACCTTGAAAGGGTGGCGTCCTTGGCCGCTAGACGATGGGGACAGCGGGAAAGAGTATAGCAGACTTTTTTAGCCGTTCACATATCGTTGGCAAACTGAAAAACCACCACAAAGGTGCCTGTCCCCTTTGTGGTGGTGAGGTGCTAGGGGAGGAGCTTCATGGCGGCGTCGTGGGCGGCGTGCTCGTAGGTGTCGTCGAGGGGCTTGAGCGGCAGCAGAGCGTTGGCCTGTGCGTCGCCGCGCCGTTCGAGGGCGTGCGCGATCAGCCAGTCGGCGAGCTCGGGGTTCTTGGGCAGTGCCGGTCCGTGCAGGTACGTGCCGATGACGCCCTTGTAGATGAGACCCTCAAAGCCGTCGTCGCCGTTGTTGCCGGTACCCGTGACGGCGGACGTTCCGAGCGGCGTGGCGTCTGCGTCGAGCAGGGTGCGACCTCCATGGTTCTCGAATCCCACAAAGGGCTCGGGTGACAGGTCGGTTTTGACGGCTACGTTGCCGATCAGGCGGTCGGAGCCGCGTACGGTTTCGGCGGCAATGACGCCCAGGCCCTCGATGCGATTCTCGCCCATATAGTACGAACGGCCGAGCAGCTGATAGCTGCCACAGATGGCGAGCAGCGAGCCGCCATCCTCAACATAGGCCGCGACCTTGTCTTTTTGGGCGAGCAGCTCGTGTGCCACGGCTAGCTGGTCGCGGTCGGAGCCACCACCCATCATGACGATGTCGGCGTCGGTGAGATCGAGCGACTCGCCCATGCGGACCTCGTCCACGCGAACGGGGATGCCGCGCCAGGCGCAGCGACGCTCGAGGGCGATAACGTTGCCGCCGTCGCCGTAGAGGTTGAGGGCATCGGGGTACAGGTAGACGATGCGCAGCGGGCGCGAAAGCTCGACTGGCGCGATGCCGACAGGAAGAGCGCTGCCGTCGGCACGGGCTACGGCGCGCCCGGCAACAGCGTCGGCGGCAGCGCCTTTCAGCCCGTCGAGCTCCTTGACCAGCGGCGGGAAGGCCGTGTAGTTGGCGACGGCGTAGAAGGTGTCATTGGCGGCCTCGTCTGCCACGGCGCCAATTGCCTGCGCGACGTCCGAGATAATCGCGGCATCGATGCCGGCGTACTTGAGACGCACCTGCATGTCGTGCGCGCGCGTGCCTCCGGCAAAGGCGACAAGACCCGGCGTGTCGGCGATGCGCTCAAAGTCGACGTCGTAGATCCACGATACATCGTGTCCGTCGGCGTCGTTGTCGTTCAGGAAGAAGGCGCAAAGCCTGCCGCCCGCCGTCTTAATGGACTGGATCTGTCGATCGAAGCCTACGGGATTCTTGGCCAGGTTGGCCTCGACGGTGCGGCCGGCGATATCCCAGCGGCCCATACGTCCGCCGGCGGGGACGTAGGCATCGAGCGTGGGCTGCAGATGCGCCGGGTCCACGCCCAACTCATGTGCGGCAAAGAATGCAGCGGCAACGTTATAGACCATGTACAGACCGTTGTAGCGTGTGGCGATGTGTACGGCAGCCGCGTCGGGCGCAGATCCAAAGACCAGGTCAAAGCCGTAGCCGTCGCAGCCGAGCTCCACGCCCGTCACGCGACGGACAAGCGCAGGGCGGGCCCAGCCGCACGAGGGGCAATGGTAGGCGCCGAGCTGGCCGTATTGCACGTAGTCATACTCCAGCGGCGCGTTGCACTGTGAGCAAAAGCGCGAGTCGCTAATACGGTCGGACTCGGTGTTGGTGGCGCCGTCGATGCCAAAGGCAATACTCGCATTGGGAACGCGCGCGGCAATCGAGGCGCACAGCGGGTCGTCGGCGTTGTAGATGAGCGTCGTTGCCGGCGATAGTTCCAACGCGTGGGCGATGACCTCCTGGGTGTGATCGATTTCGCCATAGCGATCCAGCTGGTCGCGGAACAGGTTGAGCAGCACAAAGTACGTCGGCTTGAGCTTGGGCAGGACGCGCACGGTGTAGAGCTCGTCGCACTCAAAAACGCCCACGCGCTTGCCGCTGCTGGTGTGTTTAAGGCCGCCGCGGGCCTCGAGCAGAGCACCCACCACACCAGGCTCCATATTGTTGCCGGCACGGTTGCACACCACGGCAGCACCGCTGGCAGCAACGGCGTCGGCGATGAGGTTGGAAGTGGTGGTCTTGCCATTAGTACCCGTAATCACCACGCTGCGGTCGACAAGGCCGGCGAGGTCGCTCAGCAGCTCGGGGTCGATCTTCATGGCGATGCGGCCGGGGAGTACGCCGCCCTGGCGCTTAAGGACGGAGCGCAGCCCCCAGCGGGCGATATCGCTCGAGGTGCAGGCAAGAGATGAGCGGAGATTCATGAAGCCGTTCCTAACGTGAATGACATGGTCGTGGCGTTTGCGCCGTTAAAATCCGTAGCGGCGCGCAAATTCCTGGGCAAGCTGCGATACATCTTCGCAGGCGTTGGCCCAGGGGGCAAAGTCGGGGGTGTCCGAGATAATACCGTCCGCTTCCCAAACGGCTTGGTGCGAAAGGTCCCAGGGATCGCGTGGCTCGGGCCGGCAGGGAAGGTACGGTGTCTGGTACATGGGGTTCAGTAAGAAGAATGCACCGCCCTCGCAACGGTTGGCAAACTCACGCAGCGCGCGTGTCGCCGGGCGCATCTTGTTTGTTTTGAACAGCAGAATCGTGCGGGCGAGTAGATACCAAGGAGAGTTCTCGAGCGCGTCAGCCCCGATCTCTTCCTCGAGCTGGTGGGCCAGGGCAAAAAAGCCGTCCTGGTCTTCCAGACGAGCGAGGGCGAGCAACACGGTGCCTGCGGCTCGGGTGGGGTAGCCTTCCGCCTTAAGGACGCGGCGGGCGTAGTTGGCGGCAGCACGGTAGCGGGCGCTCGCCATGCACAGCTGCGAGATGGCCTCGAGTGTGTGAAGCCACCCGATAAGAGCCGGCTCGCTCACGGTAAGGTCTGTTGCGGTGACACCGTCGGCCAAAACATTATTGGCCCAGTAGTGCGGGGCTTCCATGTCGAACCCGGGCACGCTTTGCTGCAGGTAATCGGCCGTGGTCGCCTCGAGCTTCATCAGGTCGCCCAGGCAGGCGTCGACGGGTGTGTCGGCCAGGATGATGGCGAGCAGCTGCGCGTCGAGGACATACGCATCGACGCGGACGATCTTGAGCAGCTCATCGCGCATGTCGTCGAACAGGCGATTGCGCGTCTGCTCAAACTCCTCGTCACTGCCCATGTCCTCGATGCGATGGAGCTCGTCGAGCAGGTGGCGATGAACACCGGCGTAGGACAGCAGCGCCTGGGCATGCTCGGACTGCGCATACTTTTGGGGATTCGCGCTAATGTCGTTATGGACAAGCTCGCGTGCTGCATCGGTGAGCTCGGGGTGCGACGCCAGATAGGTGCGCTCCAGGTAGGCGGGGATGTAGACGCTCGGATCCATTAGAGGTCTCCTCCCTTAAACGGCAAACCCTGCTCGGCTGCGCGCAGGATGCGCTCGTCGATTTGGGAGCGCACGATGTCGTTGGTGGCGACCCAGGCGGCAAAGCTGGCGTTGTCGGGGGCGCCCAGGCCCTCCTGCAGTACCGGTGTTGCCTCGGACAGTGCAAGGACAAGCTCGTCGGTCGAGCCCACGCCTACGTTGACGCGGGCATAGACGCCATCGGGAAACTCGGTTTGGAAGTAGAGCGCCTCGGCCGCGTGCGGACACGAGCGCGCAAGGATACGCAGGTAGTGTTCGGCACCCTCGTAGTCCAGCTCGCGCCAGGCAGCGCTCATCAGCGCGATGAGCGTCCACGGGTCCAAGTCACGCTCTGCATCTTTGGGGCGGCGGCGCAGCGGGGTATTCGCGAGGTACGGCACGGAGTGAGCGGAGCGAAAGCGCTTGAGCTCCTCGGCGGGGTATTCGAGCTTTGTCATGGCGAGCATCGCGGTGTGGCGGACACCAGCGGGGTCGTTGGGCGCAAAGTCCAGGCTGCGGTTTGCGGCTTCGAGCGACATGCGGTAGCGTCCGCTAATGAGGGCGCGCGATGCCAAGGCGGCAAGCCAGCGCAGATAGGGGCGGCGCGTAAGGTCGCCTGCGGCCTCGCGCTCGTAGGGGTCCTGCGCCGAAGCGATCTTGAGCGCCAGATCGTGCTCCACCTCGTCGCACTTGGACACCAGGTACTGCACGTATTCCTCGTTGGATTCGGCGGTGAGTGCCGTCAGCATGCGCTGGGCATCCCAGTTGGCCGGATCGAGTGCGGCCGCCTCGCGGAGCATGTTCTCGGCAGCTGCCTCTTCTTGCTCTGCCTGGGCATCGTCGGGGATAAAGGGAATGCGGTAGTCGACGGCCTCGACCACCTTGGCAATCAGATGCCCGGCGCGGTCGCGGTCGTGCACGATGAGCGGTGCGGGGTTGCGGGTGAATTGTTCCATCAGACGCTCTACGGCGGCACCGTCGGTGAGCGGGATATTGTCGCGGCGCAAGGCCTCAAGAACGAGGCGATGGCAATCCTCTTGAATGGGGTCGAATGCCATGGGGCCTCCTTTGCTGCGGTTAGGGTTCAGATGTTTCTATATAAGGTTCTAGTTTACCCGCATGTGGCACACCGGGGGTGCCGCACTTGGACTTGCACCTTTGCACCACGAAGTCGGATGTCGCACAAATGTCGGCACCATGGACGGCCGAGTGGTATCACGGTGCCGCAAACGGTCGATTTTTGGCGGCGAACGGGGCGCATTTTGGAGGGGCACAGTCCTGCCCGGGATGTGTGGTCAACCTTGATAAAACGTTTGCCCAGCTTGGGAGTATGGATGTCGCACAAGGGTCTTCAGGGATAGAAAAAACGTTTCATCATTGTTGGCTTTAGGTGAATAACTGACCAACCAGAACGGTAAAATAGTGTTTGTCTGAGCGTTGAGACGTTTAGACATCGCGCATTGTCATCGCCGGCAACGCGCAAACCGGTCCTAACGGAGCCAATTGGGTGCTCCGTTATATACGCAAGTCTAAGAGGGGCTTGTTTAGGAGGCACAGTATGGGACGTTTTACCAATCCTCGCGATCTGTACTTTGGTGAGGGCGCTCGCCACGAGGTAAAGAACCTCAAGGGCAAGAAGGCCATCATCGTTTCTGGCGGCAGCTCTATGCGCCGCGGCGGGTTCCTGCAGGACGTTGAGGCCGACCTCAAAGAGGGCGGCTTCGAGGTCAAGCTGTTCGAGGGCGTCGAGTCCGACCCGTCCATCGAGACGGTCATGAAGGGCGCCGAGGCCATGCGCGAGTTCGAGCCCGACTGGATTATCGCCATCGGCGGCGGCTCGCCCATCGATGCCGCTAAGGCCATGTGGGTCTTCTACGAGTATCCCGAGGAGTCCTTCGATAACATCATCCAGCCGTTCAGCTTCCCCGAGCTGCGTCAGAAGGCTCATTTCTGCGCCATCTCCTCTACCTCCGGCACCGCTACCGAGGTCACCGCGTTCTCCGTCATTACCGACTACGCCAAGGGCATCAAGTACCCGCTGGCCGACTTCAACATCACCCCTGATGTCGCCATCGTCGACCCCGAGCTCACCTACACCATGCCCGCCAAGCTGTGCGCTCACACCGGCATGGATGCTCTGACCCACTGCATGGAGGCCTACGTTTCCACCTGCGCCTCTATGTTCACCGACGCCAACGCCCTGCACGGCATCCGCGAGATCGTCGAGTGGCTGCCCAAGTCCTATGCTGGCGACCATGAGGCCCGTCAGCACATGCACGAGGCTCAGTGCATCGCCGGTATCGCCTTCTCCTCGGGCCTGCTCGGCATCGTTCACTCCATGGCTCACAAGACCGGTGCTGCCTTTGAGAACGGCCACATCATCCACGGTGCCGCTAACGCCATGTACCTGGGCAAGGTTATCCAGTGGAACTCCAAGGATCCCCGTGCTGCCGAGCGTTACGCTTACGTGGCCAAGGAGATCCTGCACCTTCCCGGCGAGACCAACGAGGAGCTCATCGCTGCGCTCGTCCAGAAGATTCGCGACCTCAACGACCAGCTCAACATTCCGCAGTCCATCAAGGATTACGCGAATGGTGGCGTGAAGGTCGACGCCGAGAACCCGCAGATGGTTTCCGAGGAGGAGTTCCTCGCCAAGCTGCCCGAGATCGCCGCGAACGCCGAGCAGGACGCCTGCACGCCCGAGAACCCGCGTGAGACCAAGGCTGCCGACTTTGAGAAGATCCTCAAGGCCTGCTACTACGACACCGACATCGATTTCTAATCGACTCTTGTTATCGTAACGAGGGGCTCCGCACGTATCTGTACGGAGCCCCTTTCTTTTTTATTTTAGAGAATGGGATAGTTATGGCTTCAATTTTCAATAGCCCCAGCAAGTACATCCAGGGTCCGGACGAGCTGGCCAAGCTCGGTTCCTATGTCGAGCCGCTCGGTGCTAAGGCCCTCGTCATCGTGACGCCTTCGGGCAAGAAGCGCGTCGGTGCCAAGATTGAGGGCGGTTTTGCCGAGGCCAAGGCCGAGCTGCTGTTTGAGGACTTTAACGGCGAGTGCTCCAAGGGCGAGGTCGATCGCCTGGTTGCGCTCGCTCGCGACAACGGTTGCGACATCATCGTCGGCGTCGGTGGCGGCAAGATCCTCGACACCGCGAAGGCCGTCGCCTATTACCTGGAGTCCCCGGTTATCATTTGTCCCACCATTGCTTCGACCGATGCCCCGTGTTCGGCGCTTTCGGTGCTCTATACCGATGACGGCCAGTTCGACAAGTACCTCTTCCTGAAGGCAAACCCCAATATCGTCCTTATGGATACGACGGTTATCGCGGCGAGCCCGGTGCGCCTGACGGTTTCCGGTATGGGCGATGCGCTCGCAACCTACTTTGAGGCCCAGGCGACGCATGATGCCGACGGCGGCACCTGCGCTGGCGGCAAGGGCGGCATGGCCGGCCTGGCGCTCGCCAAGCTCTGCTACGAGACGCTTATGGCCGATGGCGTCAAGGCCAAGGTTGCACTGGAGAAGGGCGCGCTGACGCCTGCCGTCGAGCACATCATCGAGGCCAACACGCTGCTCTCCGGTATTGGCTTTGAGAGCTCGGGCCTTGCTGCTGCTCATGCCATCCACAATGGCCTGACGATGCTGCCCGAGTGCCACGGCATGTATCACGGCGAGAAGGTCGCCTTTGGCACCATCGTCCAACTGGTACTCGAGGATGCCCCGACCGAGAAGCTCGAGGAAGTCTTGGGCTTCTGCATTGAGCTGGGCCTGCCGGTCACGATGAAGGAACTTGGCGTTGCCGAGCTTACGCGCGAGCAGGCCATGACTGTTGCCGAGGCCGCCTGCGCGCCCGATGACACCATGTGCAACATGCCGTTTGAGGTGACGCCCGAGATGGTCGCAAACGCCATCCTGGGTGCCGACGCACTGGGTCATTATTACCTTATGGATGAGTAAACTAAACTAAGGTAAGGAAGGGGCAAAGCCGACAGATGGCTTTGCCCCTTTTTGCTATGGTGCAAAGGGGTAAGGTTACTTTGCACCAATCGTTGTTTGATGAAGGGCGGATTCTCGTATGGCGCTTCCTATGGTTTACGGCGGTCCCGGCCGGTATGTTCAGGGGCCGGGCGAACTGTCGCGTCAAGGCAGGTATTTGTCATGGTTGGGCTGCGCTGCCTATGTCTTGTTTGACCAGGGCACCGAGGATCGGCTGTGCAGGCAGATCGTCGATGGATTTCTGGATGAAGATCTAAGCGAGCCGTTCTTTAAGATTTACAACGGTCCGTGTACGGAAGATGCCGTTGTCGAAATGGCCAAGGAAGCCCGGGCCGAGTATTGCGACATGGTGGTGGGCATTGGCGGCGGCAAGATGCTCGATATCGCCAAGGCCGTTGCGTATTATGCCGAGTTGCCGTTATGCGTATGCCCCACGGCGGCTTCGATGGACGGTCCGCGCAGCGAGATTTCCGATGCCGATTTGCAGGGTGTTGCAAATGCGGTCTTTAGAAACGAGCGCAATATGGCCAACGAGCAGGCCAAGGTGACCAAACAGAAGCTCGTGCAGCTCATGTGCGAGGCATAGCTTGGCGCTTGATTGACCTTGTGCAATCGGGGCGGCGATAGGCCATGGGTTATTTCCCTCAAGGTGCACCGCGTGTAATTTGCCCGAGGTGTGGGCCGATAGCGTATCATTATCTCTTGCTTGTTTGCACTGCTCAGGGAGGGGCCGCGCATGGCGCAGGAACACGATCTGTTTGATGACATTATCGAGATCAGCAAGGGTTTCGACTTTCTTAAAAACCCGCTTGGCGGCGTGACCGATGCACTCGATCCCTCGGCGCCGCAGTGGAATCCTGCCGACTACAAGGAGCGTCCGCGCGGCAACACCATTCCGTGCCTGACCTGCAAAAACGAAAAGAGCGGCTGCACCGCGTGCATGGACGTGTGCCCGGTCAACGCTATCGAGGTCGAGGAAGACGCCATTGAGATCCTCGACTCCTGCCGCAAGTGCGGTCTGTGCGCCGCTGCCTGCCCGACCGAGGCGATCATCTCGCCGCGCCTGGCGCCTAAAAACCTGTATGACGATATCGTCTCCGCTGCTACGAGCCACGAGACCGCCTACGTCACCTGCACACGCGCCCTCAAGCGCATGCCGCGCGAAAACGAGGTCGTCGTTGCCTGCGTGGGCGATATTACGGCCGAGACCTGGTTCTCGGTACTGGCGGACTATCCCAACGTGAGCGTCTACCTGCCACTGGGCGTGTGCGATAAGTGCCGCAACACCGGTGGCGAGGACATTCTGGGCGAGGCCATTGCTACCGCCGAGGAGTGGGCGGGTACGGGCATGGGCCTGGAGGTCGACCCCAAGAGCCTCAAATGCCATAAGCGCCGCGAGTACGAGCGCAAGGAGTACATGGATAAGATTGCCCGCACCACGGGCCTTACCGTGACCAAGCTCAACCCGGCAACGGCGGCACTGGCCTCGGTGACGCAGAAGTTGAAGGCCCATCGCCATCAGATTACCCAGCTGGAGCGTACACTCAACACCATGTGCGGCACCACGACGACCAAGCGTCGCCGTTCGCTCACGCACGGGCGCCAACTGGTGCTCTCGACGTTGCAAAACCACCCCGAGCTTGCCCAGAACATGCAGGTGATCACGCCGGAATGCGATTTTGACAAGTGCACGTCGTGTGGCGAGTGCGTCAACGTGTGCCCCACGTTTGCCTGCGATTTGGTGGGAAGCGGTCGCTTTGCACTGGAGTCCACATATTGCCTAGGCTGCGGAGCCTGCGTCAAGGTGTGCCCCGAGCATGCGCTTAAGTTGGTTGAGCATGATGCATCCAACCTGGTCGTCGTCGATCCCGAGGCCGAGGAAAAGGCCGCCCAGAAGGCTAAGGCCCACGAAGAAGCCCAGAAGGTCAAGGCCGAGGCAAAGGAAAAGCTCAACAAGATGCTCGACCAGGTGGAAAAGCTCGCAGACTAGTCAGCGATTCCTATCTCTGCTTCATTCGTGCCGCTGCGGTGTCCGGATTCGCCCGGATGCTGCGGCGGCGCTATACTTATGCAGTTTGAAATACTTGTACCAAAAGGAGCTGTCGTGTCCCTTTCCATCGGTATCGTGGGCCTGCCCAACGTGGGCAAGTCGACGCTGTTCACCGCGCTTACCAAAAAGACCGGCCTTGCCGCCAACTACCCGTTTGCCACGATCGACCCCAACGTGGGTATCGTCGACGTGCCCGATAGCCGCCTGCAAAAGCTCGCCGACATCGTCAACCCGGGCCGCATTGTGCCGGCGACGGTCGAGTTCGTCGACATCGCAGGCCTGGTGAAGGGCGCCAACGAGGGCGAGGGCCTGGGCAACCAGTTCTTGGCAAACATCCGCGAGACCGATGCTATCTGCGAGGTCGTGCGCTACTTTAAGGACCCCAACGTCATGCGTGAGGTGGGCCGCACGGGCGAGTTCGTCGATCCCGCCGGCGATGCCGACACCATCATGACCGAGCTCATCCTGGCTGACATGGGCACGCTCGAGAAGCAGCTGCCCAAGCTCGAGAAAGAGGCCAAGCGCGACAAGGAACTCATGCCCAAGTTCGAGGTCGCCAAGCGCCTGCTTGCCTGGCTCAACGAGGGCAAGCGCGCCGCATCCATGGAGATGACCGACGAGGAGCGTGCTGCCGCCAAGGGCCTGTTCCTGCTCACCATGAAGCCCATCCTGTATGTGGCCAACGTGGACGAGGATATGCTCAACGAGGACCTGGCGCCCATTGATGGCGTCAAGCCGCTGCCGATCTGCGCCAAGATCGAGGCCGAGCTTTCCGAGCTCGATCCCGAGGACGCCGTCGACTACCTGGAGAGCCTGGGCCTGGAACAGCCCGGTCTGGACGTGCTCGCGCAGGCGGCCTATAAGCTGCTCGGTCTGCAGTCGTTCTTTACGGCCGGCGAGATGGAGGTCAAGGCCTGGACGGTTCGTCAGGGCGCGACCGCCCCGCAGGCCGCCGGCGTCATCCACACCGATTTTGAGCGCGGCTTTATTAAGGCCGAGGTCATTGGCTATGACGACTACATCGAGCTCGGCGGTGAGCAGGGCGCCAAGGCCGCCGGCAAACTGCGTATTGAGGGCAAGGACTATGTTATGGCCGATGGCGACGTCGTGCACTTCCGCTTTAACGTGTAAGGACGACGCGCATGTTTAAATATGGCAAAAAAGCTGGCTACATGGGTATCGCGCTGCTCGTGCTTGCGGTGATTCCGCTGGTGGTCGCAGCGTGTGTTATCCCCAGCATTGGTCCCGAGGTGGCAACGAAGTTTAACGCCGCCGGCGAGGTGACGCGCTGGGGTAAGAGCTACGAGCTGCTGGCACTGCCGGTGCTCAACCTACTGCTGAGCGTGGCGACGTACTTTACGGCGGGACGCCAGGCTAAAAACAATGATGACTCCGCCGCCATGGCGCGCATCGTGTGCGAGCGCTACCTGCGCAACGGTTGTATCACGGGTGTGTTCCTCAACGTGATCAACGTTTACTTTATGTACTCGGCGATTACCGGAACGGGCTTTGGCTTTGGTTTCTAACTTGTTCTTTTAGGCAACGAGTCTGCAAGCATATTCGATGGCTGCTGCGAGGCCGCCGCTCGATCGTGGTTTAAAGACCATGTCGGCGGCGGCCTCGTTTTCGTATCCGGCGCCGCGAAGGGCAAGTGCGATACCGGCTTCTAAAAGGAGCGGCAGGCCACGTTGGCTGGTTGCGATTACGGCAGCCTGATTGAGTGAGCAGCTGTGCGCTTGGCATCGGATGGCAAGTTCACCTTGCGCCGGGCAAGGGACCAGAACGGCGGCGACGCGACTTGATAGCAATGCAAATGCTGTGCGCTCATCGGGCGAAAGGCATTCTGCTTCAACGACGACGAGCTTGGGCGGTGCGCTGTTTTTGCGAAGCGTGGCTCGGTACATGCGGACCGAAGAACCCGACATAGAAAACTCCTGTGTATTCGGCAAAACGTAAACTATAGTTTACGTTTATGTTCGGCTCCATTTCAAACTCGGCTGCATGGACGAACGTGCGAAACAGATTCTTGGTAGGCGGGTCGAAGAGACACGCAGGGACCTTGGTATCTCCAAGGTTGATTTTTGTGTGGCGACAGGAATCAGCCGACCCTACCTCGACCGAATCGAAGATGGGACGGCAAATTTCACGCTCAAGGTTCTATTTAAGATCGCGCCCGCACTCGGCATGACGGTGTCAGAGCTTCTCGAGGGTATCGAATAGAAGATGCCTATTGACCGGTGGTTACACCATCGGGATACGGTCGTGGTTGACTTGGCTGTAGAACAGGCGCTGAATTTCTGACGCATCACGTGACTGGCCGAGTGCCCACATGGTCTTGGCCACGAGCGTCTCGGTGGTCATGTCGTCGCCGCGCAGAATGCCCGGATGATCGGCGTAAGCACGGCCGACCTCATAAACGCCCAGATCGAGGCCCTCTTCGGGGACCTGCGTGGTCATAACGACGGTGCGACCCGAATCGACCCAGCGGAAAATTGCCTCTTGGAACGAATCGCCGGACTCGCCAAACTCGGGAATACCGCCAATGCCAAAGGTCTCAAGGATTACAGCATCGTAGCTATCGGCAAGGGCGTCGAGGATGCCCGGGTTTACGCCGGGCGTAAGCTTGAGTACAAATACGCGCGGGTCGATGCTGTCGTAGAAACGCACCGGGTTTTCGCCCTGATGAGTGCCGTGGAGCCCGTTGCGCACGATGCGGTCGTTGCGGATGTAGGCAATGGGCGGATAGTTGACGCTAATGAACGCGTTAAAGCTCATGGTGCGCTGCTTGCGGGCGCGCGTGCCGGCAATGGCGACGCCGCCAAACACGATCGAGACGTCGTGCGAATGCTCGTCGAGCGCATAGAGCAGACTCTGGTACAGATTGAGCTTGGCGTCGGTAAAAGGGTTGCCCATGGGCTTTTGCGAACCGGTGAGTACGATGGGCTTGGGGCTGTCCTGAATCAGATAGGAAAGCGCCGCCGCGGTGTAGCTCATGGTGTCGGTGCCGTGCAGAATCACGAAGCCGTCGTGGTCGGCATAGCCCTCGACGATGACGTCGCGGATACGCATCCAGTCACTGGGGCGCATATTGGTGCTGTCGATGTTCATGGGCTGCACGACGTCGAGCTCGCAGAGGCCCGAGATCTCGGGGACGCTCTGGGCGAGCTCCTCACCGGTCAGGGCGGGGGAGAGACCGTTGCCGTCTTCGGTCGATGCGATGGTGCCGCCCGTGGCGATGAGAAGGATGCGTTTCATGCTGGTATTCCTATCGTATTTGCCGCCGCAGAGGCGGAATCGTTCGGCAGTATTGTGGCACAGGGCGTCCAATGTTCAAACGTATTACATCATCCGTAACGTTTGGTAACACTTCAATTGTCGTCAAACAGGGGCCCAGGTCGTGCGTTTGCCGTGCGCTGATGGCTGCGAGGGACGAGAAACCCCATATAACGTGTACACTATTGAAGTTATTTTCGTTCATTCGCGCGGGTGGGCACCGGCTCCCCGCCAACAAGAGGGGGAACCATGGATCAAAAGGCTTCCGCAAAGGTCCTCGTACTCGACTTTGGTGCGCAGTACGGTCAGCTCATTGCCCGTCGCGTCCGCGACCTCAACGTGTATTCCGAGATTGTCCCCTGCGACATCTCGGCCGATGAGATTCGCGAGATGAACGCCTCTGCGCTCATCCTTTCTGGCGGCCCGGCGTCCGTGTACGCCGAGGACGCTCCGTCCATCGACCCCGCCATCTTTGACCTGGGCCTTCCCGTCCTGGGCTTCTGCTACGGCCATCAGATCACGGCCGTGACGCTCGGCGGCAAGGTCGGTCACTCCGAGGTGGGCGAGTACGGCCGTGCCACTATTACGCGTACTGCCGGCGCCAAGCTCTTTAACTCCACGCCCATGGAACAAACCGTGTGGATGAGCCACCGCGACGCCGTGTCCGAGGTGCCCGAGGGCTTTACCGTTACCGCCAGCACCGACGTGTGCCCGGTTGCCGCCATGGAGTGCGTCGAGCGCAAGATCTTCACCACGCAGTTCCACCCCGAGGTCAAGCACTCCGAGTACGGTCAGCAGCTGCTGAGCAACTTCCTGTTTGAGATCTGCGGCCTGGAGCCCAACTGGAGCATGGACAACCTGGTCGAGACCATGACGGCCGAGTTCCGCGAGAAGGTCGGTGACGACCGCGTGATTCTGGCCCTGTCCGGTGGCGTCGACTCCTCCGTCGTGGCTGCGCTGGGCGCCCGCGCCGTGGGCAAGCAGATGACCTGCGTGTTCATCAACCACGGCCTGCTGCGCAAGGGCGAGCCCGAACAGGTGGAGGAGGTCTTCACCAAGCAGTTCGATGTCGACTTTATTCACGTTCACGCCGAGGACCGCTATGCCGAGCTTCTGGCCGGCGTGACTGAGCCCGAGGAGAAGCGCCGCATCATCGGTACGCAGTTCTGGAAAGAGTTCTTCGCCGTGGCGCAGCAGCTCGAGACCGACGGCAAGCCGGTCAAGTACCTGGCCCAGGGCACCATCTACCCCGACATCATCGAGTCCGGCGCTCGCAAGACGGGCGGCAAGACGGCCACCATCAAGAGCCATCACAACCTGATTCCGTTCCCCGAGGGCGTGCACTTCGACCTTATTGAGCCGCTCGACCACTTCTTTAAGGACGAGGTCCGCGCACTTGGTCTGGCGCTGGGCCTGCCGGGTCACATCGTGTTCCGCCAGCCCTTCCCGGGCCCGGGTCTGGCCATCCGCATTATCGGTGCGGTCGACAAGGAGAAACTCGAGATCCTCAAGAACGCCGACGCCATCGTGCGCGAGGAGCTCGACGCCTACAACCAGCGTCTGTTTGAGCAGACCGGCGAGCGCAACTCCGAGCACAGCTGCTGGCAGTACTTTGCGGTCCTGCCCGACATTAAGTCCGTCGGCGTTATGGGCGACGAGCGCACCTACCAGCGCCCGATCATCCTGCGCGCCGTCGAGTCCAGCGATGCCATGACCGCCGACTGGGCCAAGCTGCCCTACGACGTGCTGGCCCGCATCTCCGGCCGCATCGTTGCCGAGGTTCCCGGCGCCAACCGCGTGTGCTACGACATCACGTCCAAGCCGCCCGCGACCATCGAGTGGGA
>CABRZT010000002.1:0-79382 GCA_902475595.1 uncultured Collinsella sp.
ACAGGCACCTTTGTGGTGGTTTTTGTTTGCGCGGGCGTTAGGGACGGACCTGGCCGGTGCCGCGGAGCTTGTATTTGTAGGTGGTGAGGGCCTCGGCGGCAAAGGGGCCACGGGCGTGGAGTTTTTGGGTCGAGATGCCGATCTCGGCACCCAAGCCAAACTCGCCGCCGTCAGTGAAGCGAGTGCTGGCGTTGGAGTACACGGCCGAGGCATCGACAGCATCGAGGAAGCGCTCGCAGGCGTCCACGTCCTCGGCAATGATGGCCTCGGAATGCATGGTGCCGTAGCGGTTGATGTGTGCGATGGCCTCGTCCTCGTTTGCCACGACCTTCACGCTCATCTCGAGCGCCAGGTACTCGCGACCCCAGTCCTCCTCAGTCGCGGCGACGTAGTCATCGCCCTCCACAAGCCCGGCATCGGCGCATGCGGCGCAGGTTGCCTCGTCGCCGTGAATGAGCACGCCGTGGTCATGCAGCACGGTCACGACCGCGGGCAAAAACGCATCGGCCACAGCACGGTCGACCAGCAGCGACTCGGCGGCATTGCACACGCCTACGCGCTGGGTCTTGGCATTAACGATAATGTTGAGCGCCTTATCAAAGTCGGCGGATTCATGCACGTAGATGTGGCAGTTGCCCGTGCCCGTCTCGATCACCGGCACAAGCGACTCGCGCACGCAGCGCTGGATCAGGCCTGCACCTCCGCGCGGAATGAGTACGTCGACAATACCGCGGAGCTTCATGAGCTCGCCGGTGGCCTCGCGGTCGGTGGACTCGATCATCGACACGGCCTCGCGCGGGAAGCCCTTGGCCTCGAGCGCATCGGCCAGCAGCTCGGCGATCATGGCACACGAGTGATAAGCCAGCGAGCCGCCGCGTAGAATGCAGGCGTTGCCGGTACGGATGCAGATGCCTGCGGCGTCGGCCGTCACGTTGGGGCGCGCCTCGTAGACCATGGCGACCAGGCCCAACGGCACGCTCACGCGGGTCAGGTCCACACCGCTCGCAAGCACGCGGTGGTCGAGCACGCGGCCGACGGGATCGGGCAGCTCGGCGAGCTTCTCCAAACCGGCGGCCATGCCCTCGACGCGCTCAGGCGTCAGCAGCAGACGGTCGAGCAGACCGGCCGAAGTGCCCGCATCGCGCGCGGCGGACATATCGAGCTCGTTAGCGGCGACGATGGAGTCGGCACCGTTGCGCAGTGCTGCGGCCATGGCGCGCACGGCCTCCTGACGCTGCTCATCGCTCGCCGTGGCAAGCGAGGCCGACGCTGCCTTGGCGGCAACGGCAAGATCGTGGACATACGTGGCTATATCGACCGACATAGGCGGCCCTTTCTCCTAGAAGTTTGCAACCATGGTAGCCGATTTGCGCATGGCCTCGCCCGCGGCGGTAGAATTGGTCAACCCGAAACACCGCAACGAACGGAAGACTCACATGGCCCTCATCACTTCGTACCACGTCCCCGGCCTTTATGTCGAGGACCACAGCATCGACGTCCCCCTTGACTGGCGCGGCCTGGAGCCGATGCTCCTGGCCGTCGGCAGCACCATGCGCCGCGGCGCTATGCCGGCACCCATCGCCGGCGCGCCCGAGAGCATCAAGCTCTTCTACCGCGTGGTTTGCGCGCCCGACCGCATCAACGACGATCTGCCGCTGCTCCTGTTTTTGCAGGGCGGCCCCGGCGGCGAGAGCCCGCGTCCGCTGTCGCCCACAAGCGACGGCTGGATCGAGGAGGCCGTCAAGCACTTCCGCGTCGTCCTGCCCGACCAGCGCGGCACCGGGCGCAGCAGCTGTGTAGACGGGCGCACGATTGCCGCACTGGGCGAGCGCGCGACGGCGGCCGACTCCGATGCCGCACGCTCGCAGGCTGACTTCCTCAAGCGCCACCTCGCCAGCTCCATCGTGCGCGATTTTGAGTACCTGCGTCTGGTGGGCTTTGGCGGCAAGCCCTGGGTCACGCTCGGCCAGAGCTACGGCGGCTTTTTGACGTTGAGTTATCTGTCGCTCTTCCCCGAGGGCGTGGCGGCGAGCTTTACCTGCGGCGGCATCCCCCACGTGCCGGCGAGCGCCAGCGAGGTCTACGCGCACACCTTCCCGCGCATGGCCGCCAAGACGCAGCAGTATTACGACCGCTACCCCGCCGACGTCGAGCGCGTGGCAGCCCTGGCCGATGCGCTCGAGACACAGAAGCCCGTGCTGCCTGACGGCTCGCCGATGACGGTCGAGCGCCTACAGCTCATGGGCAGCGACTTTGGCATGAAGCCGAGCTTTGAGCGCATGCATTGGATTATCGATCACGCTTTTGTTGACGGCGACGGCACGCTGACCTGCGGCGCCTCGGTATCCGACAGCTTTTTGATGCGCGCCTTCGAGCGCACCAACACGCGCACGAATCCGCTGTACTGGACGCTGCAGGAGTTCATATATGCCGACGGCGACACCATGCCCATTGGTTGGGCCGCGGCTGAAGAGAAGGCACACCGCGCTGAGTTCGACACCCTCGCGCGCCCGCTCATGTTTACCGGCGAGGCCATGTTCCCGTGGATGTTCGAGCAGATGCCCGAGCTTATGCCGTTTAAGCCCGCCATGGACCTGCTGATGGAAGACACCAGCTGGGACAAGATCTACGACCCGCAGCGCCTGGCCTGCAACGAGGTGCCGCTCCAGGCCGCGGTGTATTTCGACGACATGTACGTGGATTCGGGCCTGCAGCTCGATGCGCTCAGCCGCGTGGGCAACTCGCACGCCTGGGTGACCAACGAGTTCGAGCACGACGGCCTGCACGGCAGCGTGGTGTTCAAGCACCTCTTCGACGAAGCGCTCAACCGCGGAGACCTGCGCCGGATCTTCTAACAAAGGAGCGTCCCCACCTGCCGGCACAAAAGGAGCGTCCCCAGGTGCCGGCACGAGAAAGACGGCGCTGCGGGAAACGATCCGCAGCGCCGTCTTTCTTTATGCAAATACGATCAAGTTATCCCTGTGTATCGCCGGCTTCTCGGCCAGGTTAGCGAGCAGGCGGTTGCTGGCGATCTGGTCCTGGCGGCGACCGGCAGCAAGTTCCAGCACGTCCGAATCGGCCTCGGCGATACCGCGGGCGACGACCATACCGCTCGGATCGCACACATCGAGCACATCGCCCTCGGCAAACTGGCCATCGACTTCGCGAATACCCACCGCAAGCAAGGAAGAGCCACGGCTAACCAGCGCCTTCGCAGCACCATCATCAACCGTCACCGACCCATGTGCCTTGTCGCCCAGCGCGATCCACAGCTTGCGGGGTGCGATGTCCAGACGCTCCGCCGGCGGATCGAACAGTGTGCCCACGCTCTCGCCGCGGGCGAGGCGCACGAGCGCATCGGGCTCCTCGCCCGAGCAAATCACGCTCTGAATGCCCGCCGTCATCAGGATGCGGCTCGCGCGGATCTTGGTAATCATGCCGCCCGTGCCCACCGATGTGGAAGAATCGCCCGCCGAGGCAATAATCTTGGCATCGATCTTATGCACGACAGGAACAAACTCGGCCGTGGGGTCCTCATGCGGATTGGCAGTATAGAGACCATCGATGTCCGAGAGCGTCACGCACAGATCGGCAGATACCAGGCAGCTCACGAGCGCCGCCAGTGTGTCGTTGTCGCCAAACTTGATCTCGTCGACGGTAACGGTGTCGTTCTCGTTGACGACCGGCACCACGCCCAGCTCCACCAGACGCAGCAGGGCGTCGCGCGCGTGCAGGTAGGACGTGCGACGCGCCGTGTCGTGACGCGTGAGCAGCACGAGCGAGGTGAGCAGGTCGCGCGCATGGAACTCCTCGTCGTAGGCCGACGAGATGATGCACTGACCAGCCGAGGCGCAGGCCTGCAGGCTCGGAAGGTCGCCGACTGGCTTGCGGTCGAAGCCCAACACGGGATAGCCACAGGCAATAGCGCCCGAGCTCACCACGACCAGACGCCAGCCGAGCTTGCGCAGCGCTGCGGCTTGATCGGCAAGTCCGCCGATAAAGGCGCGGTTGACCTTGCCATCGGCGCCCACCACCGTGGACGAACCGATCTTTACCACCATCGTTTTATAAGAAGTCGTCATACGTCAAACCAATCAACTGTTCAGCGAACGGCCGAGCTGGCGGCCAAGGGAGCGTGACTCGCCCCTACCGCCCAAGGAATTAGTGAGCCCAAGGAAAGGCAGAAGCCGCGGCCATATTCTTGCGCACGAGCTCGTCGCGCACCTGGGCCAGGCCCTGTTCCATACCCACCACGTAGGTCTGCGGATACAGGAAGCGCTTGAAAGCCGCATCCAGATGATCGAGCGCCCAAGCACAGCGCTCGCGCGCGTCCTTGATGCTCTCACGCGGAGCCACCGCACTGCCATCGCGCACGATCGGCACCAGCAGCTCGCGATACTCAAGCTCCGACACGTCGGTCACCAGGGCGGCATCATTCACGGCCACGAGGGTATTGCCGCGCGCGGCGCCCTCCCCCACCAGATGGTCCTCGTCGTAGATCATGTCGCAGACCGGGCCGCCAAAGCCGTCGTAATAACGGCGCACGCGTTGCACACCCGGGATCGTGCGCTTGTAGGGCTGCTCGGAGAGCTTGACCACCGGCGTCCATGGATCTGCCTCGTTCGCACGGCGGGCGGAAAGCTTGTACACGCCGCCCAGCGCCGGCTGGTCATAGCAGGTCGCGAGCTTGGTGCCCACGCCAAAGCTGTCGATGGGCGCGCCCTGGTCGAGCAGCGACTGAATCGTGTACTCATCCAGATCGTTGGAAACCGAGATCCCCACATAGGGCAGGCCCTCGGCATCAAAACGGCCGCGAACATACTTGGAGAGCTTGGCGAGGTCGCCGGAGTCGATGCGAATGGCCGACAGACGCTCGCCCACCGCCTCCATCTCCTTGGCAACCGTAATGGCATGCTCGCAGCCCTCGCGCACGTCATAGGTGTCGATGAGCAGTGTACAGTTCTTGGGGCTCGACTTGGCAAAGGCGCGGAAGGCCTCGAGCTCGGAATCGAAGCTCATCACCCAGCTGTGCGCATGCGTGCCAAAGACGGGAATACCGTAGCGGCGGCCGGCGAGCACATTGGACGTAGAGGAGCAGCCGGCAACGTAGCTCGCGCGCGCAACGGCCAGGCCGCCATCGGGACCCTGGGCTCGGCGCAGGCCAAACTCCGCCACAGGGCGACCGTCGGCGGCGAGCACCACGCGCGCCGTCTTGGTGGCGACAAGCGTCTGGAACCCGACGATGTTGAGCAGCGCCGTCTCGAGCAGTTGGCACTCCAGCGCGGGGCCGGTGACACGCACCATGGGCTCGCGCGGAAAGACGAGCTCGCCCTCGGGCACGGCGTCGATGTTTACATGCGCACGAAAATCGCGCAGGTAGTCGAGGAATCCAGACTTGAACATCGCACCGCCAGCAGGGGCCTGGAGCGAGGCGAGGTAGTCGATATCCTCGGGCGTAAAGCGCAGATTCTCGACCAGCTCGGGCAGCTCGGCGGTGCCGCACATGACGGCATAGGCGCTGCCAAAAGGATGGTCGCGGTAAAACGCGGTAAAACAACCCTGCTCATTGGCCTTGCCGCTCTCCCACAGGCCCTGGGCCATAGTGAGCTCGTACAGATCGGTGAGCATTGCAATGTCGGTGGGATGCGAGATGTCGGTCAAAGCCATGGGGCGACCTTTCGGATGTGTGGTGCAGAATTTAAGGGTTGGACGAGAGCAGAGCATGCGGACATGACGCCCGATGCAAATCGGTTAGAGCAGGCCCATGCTGGTCAGGATCGTGTAGCCCATAAAGATGACAAACGCGATGAGGGCAAGGACAATGATGATTTTTTGAGCCGGCGCCATGCCAGGGATCTCGTTCTCGCCCGTAGGCTCCTTGGAGGTAACCATGCGCTGGGCAAAGGTCATCTCGTCACGGCTCGGCTTGGGCTCGACGGACTTGGGACGAGCGGCCTTTTTAGGCTGAGGTTTGGGCGCGGCAGGTGCAGGCTTCGCAGCAGCGGGCTTGGGTGCGGGCGCGGGCTTGCGCTCGGATGCGGCGTTCAAGGCGACCTCCTCGGTGCGGGCGCGGGCGCCGATGCGGATGCGGCGTTCGTGGCGGCCTCCTCGGCCTTCGTGCGCTCGGCACGCAGGGCAGCCAGCTCCTCACGCTCGCGACGGGCCTCTTCCCGAGCCTCGCGGCGGGCCTTCTCGGCGCGGAGCTCTTCCAACTCCGCGCGCTCCTCGTCGGACAATGGTTGGGACTCAAGCTCGGCCATGGTACAGCCCTTTCTTTTAAAAAAAGCCGCCGACACAATGTCAGCGGCTTATCAAATCCAAGGGTGGAGACGAAGGGAGTCGAACCCTCGGCCTCTGCCATGCGACGGCAGCGCTCTCCCAACTGAGCTACGTCCCCAGGACAAGTCGATATTTTACCTACGGCTCGCCAACTGTCAACGCCCAATAACCAGTCTTTTTGGGGCGCAGCTATTTTGGCAACTTTTCGAGCAGGCGATCCTCTCGATGATTTTTTAATCCCCGTCCCAGAAAAATCATCGACGAACGCACTACTTTGCGCTGGTAAGAACACCGGTGGTGTCGAAGGCCGGGGTGAAGCTCTCGTCTACCGCGCCGCCCTCTTGCCAGAACATCGTCGTAAAGCCCAGGTCGTCGGCATGGTCGAGCACTTGCTCGTACTCCTCGCGCGTCACGGCGCGTGCCAGGTCGCCGCCCTGCTGGCGCATGAGCGCATTGGGCGTGTACTGGTTCATGACCGAAATCGGCACGTCGCCCACCGTCTGCCACACCAGGTCTAACACGCGGCACGAGTCATCCGCATGCCCCGGCAGCACCAGGTGGCGCACGATGATGCCGCGCTTCATGAGCCCGTCGTCATCCACCAACTCTCCCCCGCGGCGATCGATCTCGCGCGCCATCTGGGCCAGACCCGACACGGCCACGCGCGGGTAGTCCTTAATATGAGAAAGCGACTGCGCAAGCCCGGCATCGGCATATTTAAAGTCGGTGAGCCACACATCGACCAGGTCGCCCAGCGCCGCCACGGCACTCGCGCGCTCGTAACCACTCGTGTTGTAGACGATTGGAATAACCAGTCCGCGCATCCGTGCCGCGGCAATCGCGGCGGGCAACAGGTGCGCATAGTGCGTCGCCGTCACCAAATTGATGTTGTTGGCACCCTGGTCCTGCAGTTCCAGCATAATCTCGACCAGGCGCTCAGGCGAAATCTCAAGGCCAAAATTGCCGGTCGAGATCTCGTGGTTCTGGCAGTAGATACATTTAAGCGAGCAGCCGCTAAAGAAGATCGTGCCCGAACCGGCCTCGCCCGAGATAGGCGGCTCCTCCCACATATGAAGCGCCGCGCGGGCCACCCTGAGCGTGTCGTTAGCACCGCATACGCCGCGCGCGCCCTCATCGCGCACCGCACCGCAACGGCGCGGACACAAATGGCAGGCGGGCGAAAAAAGTTCGGTCAACGACGTCGGCATAAAAACATGCTCCAAAACAACGATTCAGCAGCTCAAACGTAAAGGGCCAGGCCGCGTAGACGGCTCGAGCCCCAAGGCGTCGTAATCGTCCGACACGATTTTTGTAATGTCAAGACTGGAATCGATAAAGTGCCGCTTTATGATGTAGGTATTCCGCCCCCCGCGGAGCAACTGGGTGAACCGTCGCGTTTATTTAGGGAGCCCACACAGTCGTACCTAGTACAGGTATCCTTCGTTGTTAAGGACGCTGGAACAGTCGATGAGGGCACCCACCTGTTTTAGGTGGGTTCATTTTCGTAACGTGGGGGGTGGTTTTCTTTTGCCGAAAATCACCATTACAGTCCATATGGATTCCCGCCGGCATCCCGACAAGCCATCGACAACATCCCAATATCTGGTAAGCGCGTGATTATCGCTGCGTGCAATTACATGCACCCCCCTTTGTCGAGTATTATGGTTCTGCTATGCCCTTTGCGCATGGCGTTCTTCTGACCTTTTTCTTCGACGCTTGGCGGTTTTTAGATTCATGGCTTCATCCCCGAGCTACATACCGTACCTATGCGTGGCAGCGGCGGCCTTTATCACGACCTTCCTCGCGGTGCCCCTGGTCAAGCGCTTGGCAATTAAGCTCGATGCCGTCGACTATCCTTCTAAGCGCCGCATCAACACCAAGCCCATCCCGCGTTTGGGCGGAACGGCGGTGTTTTTGGGCCTGGTCGTTGCCTGCATTGTGCAAATCCTAGGCACCTGGCACCTAGGCTGGCCACCCGTCCTGGTGCCGCACCCGCGCCTTCACATTAGTTATCCCATGCTGGCGCTCTCCTTTACCGTCATCTTTGCGACCGGCGCGATCGACGACGTCTTCCAGCTCACGCCTAAGCAAAAACTGGCCGGACAGGTCCTCGCCGCGCTTATCGCCTGCATGGGCGGCCTGCGGATCGGCGTCATCGTCAACCCGTTTGCCCCCGGCGAGATCATGCTCGGGTGGCTCGCCTACCCCATTACCGTGATCTATCTAGTGGCATTCACCAACATCATTAACCTCATCGACGGCCTCGACGGCTTGGCCACGGGCATCTGCGGCATCGCGTCGTTCACCATGTTTTCGATGGCCGTTCTCTCGGGCCGCATCGACGCCGCCGCGCTCTCCATTGCGCTCTTTGGCGCCTGTCTGGCCTTTTTGCGCTACAACTTCAACCCCGCAAGCATCTTCTTGGGCGACTCGGGGTCGCTGCTTCTGGGCTTTGCGCTGGGCTCCATCTCGCTGCTCAACGTGAGCCGCACCGCCGCACTCACCTCGCTTATCATCCCGCTCATCGTTGCCGGCGTGCCCATCATCGACACGTTTAGCGCCATCGTGCGCCGCAGGCGCGCCCACATTAGCATTGGGCAGGCCGACAAGGGCCACATCCACCACCGCCTGATCCAAGAAGGCTACAACCAAAAACAGGCCGTGCTGCTCATCTATGCCTGGTGCATCATGCTTTCGGCCGGCGCCGCCGCGATTAACCAGGTCGAGGTGCCCATGCGCGTGCTCATCTTTACCGTGCTCGCCATTGGCTCGGCGGCCTTCGCCAAGCACCTGCACCTGTTTGAACCCGTGCTACGCCACCATTACAACAAGCGCACGCACGAGGACGAGCTCGTCACCCCCGACGACCCCGCCTTTAAGCAGGAGGAGCAGGCAGCCGAGGAGCGCAAAGAAGAGCGCCACCACAAGCTCTAGGGCAAGCTGCCGAGGATGTGCCAAGGCACCGTTAGCCAAGCGCGGCCGCGCCGCACCCATCGCACATGCCGCACCACGCGCGCCCCTCTCCCGCCCCTCGCCTACTTACGCACCACCCCTCCAATAAACGCGTTATCATCTTGACCCATGAACATACGTTAGGAGCAATCATGCCAAACGAGAACAGCTACGAAGTCGCGCTGCAAAAGAGCAACGCCATTCGCGAGGGCCTGGCCAAGACGCCCGAGAAGTTCACCATGCTCACCGGCGACCGCCCCACCGGCCGTCTGCACCTGGGCCACTACTTCGGCACCCTCAAGGGCCGTGTTGAGCTGCAGAACATGGGCGCCAAGACCAACGTGCTCATCGCCGACTACCAGGTCATCACTGACCGCGACACGACCGAGCACATCCAGGACAACGTGTACAACATGGTCATGGACTACCTTGCCTGCGGCATCGACCCCGACAAGACCATGATCTACGCGCACTCCGCCGTGCCCGCAGCCAACCAGCTCATGCTGCCGTTCCTGTCACTGGTGTCTGAGGCCGAGCTGGCGCGCAACCCCACGGTAAAGGCCGAGATGGAGGCCTCGGGCCACGAGCTCACCGGCCTTCTGCTCACCTACCCGGTGCACCAGGCCTGCGACATCCTGTTCTGCAAGGGCAACGTGGTGCCCGTCGGTCGCGACCAGCTACCGCACATCGAGCTTACCCGCACCATCGCTCGCCGCTTTAACAACCGCTACGGCAAGGTGTTTCCCGAGGTCGAAGCGCTGCTGTCCGAGACCCCGCTGCTGCCGGGCCTGGACGGTCGCAAGATGAGCAAGAGCTACGGCAACGCCATCAACATCTCGATGACCGCCGAGGAAACGGCCAAACGCATCAAGAAGAGCCAGACCGACTCCGAGCGCATGATCACGTTCGATCCCGAGAACCGCCCCGGCGTGTCTGGCCTGCTTTCGACAGCCGCCATCTGCACCGGCCGTTCCGAAGTCGAGATTGCCGAGGAGATTGGCATGGGCGGCTCCGGCCAGCTCAAGAAGTACGTGACCGAGGCCGTCAACGAGTACTTCGCACCTATCCGCGAGCGTCGCCAGCGCTACGAGAACGATCTGGACTATGTGAAGGACGTCCTGCATGAGGGCAACCGTCGCGCCAACGAGATCGCCGAGCAGACCCTGGCCGAGGTTCAGGACGCCATGGGCATGGTGTACTAGGCAAAGCGCCTTCGCACAACATAGACGGTGAGGCCGGATCCTCACCGAAACAGGAACAGGCCCGCCGGCAGTTAGTTGCCAGCGGGCCTGTTCCCGAAGTACACCGTTGAATCGCACAGAGGGGAGGGATGCGAATCAAACTCAACAGGGCAGGCTTTTTCATCGCCTATTGCCTGCTCCGTTGCTGAAACCAATATAGTTCACCGTGGTTTACTTTCTAGCGTCAATGTGCGCCGCCATACCTTCTCCATAAGTTAGCTCCGGTAAACCTGCAACGGAAAACCACTACAAAGGGGACGAGCACCTCTGTGGTGGTTTTGACGAAGCCCGCCGCTACAGCCCGGCCGGCCAACGACAGGCGGCCAGATCAACATGCATGGGATCGGCAAACGTCACGCCCTCCCCCATTAAGAGCTCGCGCTGAGCATCGGGGCCACCAAAGGCAAAGCCCTCACAGATACGGCCGTCGGCAAACACCACGCGATGGCAGGGAATCTCGCCGGGACGCGGATTACTATGCAGGGCATACCCCACGTACCGCGCACTTCGTGGACGACCGGCAAGCAGCGCCACCTGACCATACGTGGCGACCATCCCCTCGGGGATCTGCTCGACCACCTCGTACACCCGTTCAAAAAAGCCCTCAGACGCCATTGCTCGCTCCCTTCCACCCTGAAAAGCATAAACCACCGCAAAGGGGACAGGCACCTTTGTGGTGGTTTATGGCAGGTCGGTTAGTTGGCGGGCTGGAAGAAGGCTACGGCTACGGCGCCAGGGCCTACGTGGGTGCCGATGGTGGCGCCAATGGTGTGAACGGGCAGTTCGCCCTCGGTATGACCAGCCCACAGTGCCGCGCTGTCCTCGATATACTTCTTGAGCACCGCATCCGAAAGGCCCGTATAGCCGAGCGCCAGCGGCATGGAAAAGTCGATGCCGCCCGCTTTTTCGACCTTTTGGTTCAGCAGATTGCGGCCGTTCTTGGAACCGCGCGCCTTACCCAGCTGCACGATCAGACCGTCCTCGACAGCCACCACGGGCTTTACGTTGAGCAGCGTGCCCACGGCGCCGGCCGCAGCAGACAGACGACCGCCGCGCACCAGGTACTCCAGCGTCTCGAGCAGGCCGATAACCACCACACGGTCGCGCACGGCCTCGACGGCCGCCGCGATCTGAGCAGCACTACGGCCCTCATCCACCAGGCGCAGGGCATACTCGACCATGACACGCTCGCCCAGAGTGACGTTATTGCTATCCACCACGTAAACGTCGCCGCCTGGCGCCTCGGCAAGTGCGGTACGGGCACTCTGATTGGTGCCTGATAGCTTAGCGCCCACGGTAATAATCACAGCCTCATCGCCGGCTTCACGAACCTTGGCAATCGCCTGCGAAAACGCGTACGGGTTGACCTGGCCGGTCTTGGGCAGCTCATCGCGCTCCACGAGCATCTCGTAAAAGCGCTGGTGATCGATGTCGATGCCATCCATGTACACATCGGTGCCAAAGGTGACGGACAGCGGCAAAACGGCCAGTGCTGGGTGCTCGGCCGGCGACATATCGCTTGCGGAATCGGTAATAATGCGGACGGACATAGCGAATCCTTTCTTGCGCAGGTCCCGCGCAGGGAATTTTGACAGCAAGGCCCCGGCACGGTATACGCGCTCAAACAGGACTATGCAGTTGTTAATTGGAAGCAAAAGCCTTGGCGGCCCTACAGCTCGCGCAGGGTGTTGAGAATCGTGCGCAGCGACGTATACATCTGCTCGCGCTGCTCCACACCCATAGCCTTACCGGTGGTATCGAGCACTTCGTGGATGATGCGGTCGGCCTCGCTCATGCTCTCGCCACCCAGAGCGGTCAGGCGCACCGGAGCACGATACTTAACGGCGGCATCGCCCGAATCGTCGACCTCGACGTAGCCGCCCTCCTCCAGATGCGCGAGCGTACGCGAGACGGCGGCGCGGGTCACGCCTGCCATGCGAGCCAGGTCAGCGCCAGTCAGGCCGTCCTTGCTGCGCTCAAGATAGTACAGGCACATAACGTCGGAGCCCTTAAGGCCCAGCCTTGCGCCCTCGGATGTCTTAATGCGCTGGATCTCCTTGTAGAGCCCGCTGATCAGTCCGACAAAGTCCTCGAAACGTGTCTCGTCGTTCTGCTGCATGGGAGACGACCGCCTTTCGCTTGCATAATGCTAACGGGTAAACATCTTAGTCGCATAAGGCGACACCCGTACCCAAATACCCCATTTGTTAACCCATCAACATAAAAACCACCACAAAGGGGACAGGCACCTTTGTGGTGGTTTTGACCGGCGAACATGATCCGCAGGCGTCGCTACAGCTCCACGCAGGGATTGTCGCGGGTCACAAGCGTCTTAACGACAACCGTCGCTCCCAGATAGCGCTCGAGCAGCTCGGCTAAGCGATCGATCGCGGCCTGGCAATCCCCCATCCGCTCGGGCTCCACGCACTCAATCGCCAGGAACGCATCGGCCGAATCATCGGACAGCGCCGTGCGAACGCCGTCGCGCCAGTTCCAGCAGCGGCACACAGCGCCCGCATCGTCGATGTAGGCGAGCTCGCCGGGCAGCGTCGGATCGTCCGCCTCCTCGCCAAGCGGCAAGAACGCATCGCCACCATCGGTCACCTTCAAGCGAAGATCTCCCTCAATCGCATGCAGGTCCTCGCCGCCAACGGGCAGCGCATAAGTCAACGAAATCGTGTTGTAGATATCCACCGCCGGTGTGATGTGGCCGACCGGCTTGCCTTTGAGCACGCGCTTGAGCAGGTTCTCAACTGAGCAACGCGCGCCCTTCTTGGTCTTGAACAGGCGATACGCCTCGCGCCATGCCTTAACCGGCGCGTTCTCGCTGATGGTATCGCTTGTCAGGTGACGCTCCGCATCGATATTGGCGCGGTCGAGCAACGCCGCAATCGCATCCACGTCCTCTTGAGGAATCTGAGCCGTGGGCTTCATGCCCTCCACGACCACAACACCGACCGCTGCCTGCGGAAACAGCTCCCAGAATGAATCCTCGGCAATAAAGCTCTTCATACGCTCTCCCTTCATTGTGCGCGCCCGAGTGAGGGCGCCTAAACAAAAAGCGCCCTCACGACGGCCACCTTCAAAGTCCTACGGTGCCGTCACAAGAACGCTTGCGCTGTCCCCATCCGGAGAAGGGGACGATATGTCAGGCGTATTGTAACCCGAGTCTTCCGCGCGAGCAAAACCACAACAACGGTGTCTGTCCCCTTTGTGGTGGATATGGACTCGCGGCGACGCTAGTGACGGAGTCCCAGTAGGCCGCGGCCGCGATGACGGGACTCGGCGGACACCTGGGCGTGCGGGCCGGCGGCCTTGACGGACTCGGGCAGGTGCGAGTACTTCTTCTCGAAGTTCTCCTCGAACATCACCGCCAGGTTGTGCGCGGCCTCGTCATAGCGCGCGGTGCTCTGCCAGTATTGGCGCGGCACCAGGATGCCATCGGGCACGCCGTGGCACGTCGTGGGAATGTCGACGTTAAAGATGTCGTCGTGCACGAACTCGCTGTCCTCGATGGTGCCGTCGAGGGCGCGCGCGACCAGCGAGCGCGTGTAGGCAAGCTCGATGCGATGGCCCACGCCGTAGCCGCCGCCAATCCAGCCGGTGTTGACCAGGTACACGCGCGTGCGGCCGTCGGCAATGCGCTCGCCAAGCATCTTGGCGTAAACCATGGGGTCGAGCGGCATAAACGGCTCGCCGAACAGCGAAGAGAACGTGGGCGTGGGCTCGGTGACGCCGACCTCGGTGCCGGGAATCTTAGCCGTAAAGCCCGTCACAAAGTGGTACATGGCGGCATCGGCCGTCAGGCGTGAGATGGGCGGCAGCACGCCAAAAGCGTCGCAAGTCAGGAACAGTACGACACTCGGAGTGGTACCCATGCCCTTAGTCCACGCGTTAGGAATGTGCTCCACGGGATAGGCCACGCGCGTGTTGTGCGTGATCGAGATGTCGTCGTAGTTGGGCTTGCGGTTCTCGTCGAGCACCACGTTTTCGCAGATCGCGCCAAAGCGGACAGCGTTGAAGATCTCGGGCTCGTGGAAGGCGTCCAGGCCCTCGCATTTGGCGTAGCAGCCGCCCTCGATGTTGAAGATGCCCATGTCGGACCAGCCGTGCTCGTCGTCGCCGATCAGCAGGCGCGTGGGATTGGCCGAAAGCGTGGTCTTGCCGGTGCCGGACAGGCCAAAGAACACGGCGGTCTCGTGCGTGACGGGATCCATGCTGGCCGAGCAGTGCATGGGCAGCACGTCGTCCTCGACGGGCAGTAGATAGTTCATGACGCTAAAGATCGACTTTTTAATCTCGCCGGAGTAGCCGGTGCCGGCGACCAGAATCACGCGTTCCTGGAAGTTGATGACCACCGCGGCGCTGGAGTTGAGGCCCTTGATGGCGGGGTCGCACTGGTAACCGGGCGCTGCGAGCACGCAGAAGTCGGGCTCGCCGGTGCGCGCGATTTCGCGGGCAAGCGGTCGGGCGAGCATCTGCTTGATAAAGAGTGCCTGGCTGGCACGCTCGCAGGCAACGAGCAGTCGACGCGTGTGGTTGCGGTCGGCGCCTGCCATGCCGCGGGTGACGAACACGTCGCGCTCGTTGAGATAGTCGACGATGCCGGCCTTGATGGCCTCATAGCTCTCGACGGACAGCGGGCGGTTGACCGCGCCCCAGGCAATCTTGTCGTGAACATCGGGGGTGTCAACGATAAAGCGATCGTTGGGTGAACGGCCGGTGCGCTCCCCCGTCTCAATCACCAGCGCGCCGTTGGATGCCATGCGGCCTTCTTCGCGGCGGATGGCGTGCTCGACGAGCTCCGCGGCGGGAAGATCGACCAGCAGGCGGGGCTGATTCTCGGCGGGATCTTCGACCAGCGTAATACCAAAGTTGGACAAAACTTCTGCAGGGGTAACACCAGGCATGAGGCCTCCTTTAAAAACGCGACACGTGGACGCGGCGCGCACTTTACTCACGTAAAGCCCGTTGTACCCGATATGCACAAACGTTTTTGCGGCAAGGGCGGCAAGCCCGCCCAACGGTCAAAAATCGCAGACAAGCGGCCCAGTCATTGGGGACGTTCTTAAACGACTAGTCGTTGGGGACACTCTTGAACAGGCAACATTCAAGGAGTGTCCTCGGATGCCGGCACTTAGGGACGTTCCCAAAGTGCCGGCACATAAGGAACGTCCCTAAGTGCCGACTGCTGAATGGCGCCGCCGAAATTATTGAACAACCTGTTCAAAAACACGAATGGATACCACCGCGACTATACTAGAGCGCAGCAATAGAAAGGACCCCGCTTTGAGCATCACGCCCCTCGATAGCATTCGCCGCGCCATCGCCCGCCGCAATGGCGTCGCCGACTCCGCCGTAGCGGGCAGCGGCACCGCAAGGGCCCAGGGCGGCCGCATCGAGAACGGCCTCTTCCCTGCCTCCCACACGGCCGAAGAGCTCGCACGCATCCAGGAGCTGAGTCAGCGCAACGCCGGCGGACCCGATAGCAGCCAAGCCACACGTCGCCGGCGCGAACGCGATCGGGAGCCCGGCCCCGTCCGCCGCATGGTCAACGCTTGGTGGAACCGTCTGCTCGGCGCCGTCTACGGCGGCGGCTTCTCCATGCAGGAAGCGGAAAACGAGGAGCACGCCACCAGCCGCGACTATCTTTGGAACACCCTCGGCACCGCCGTGTGGGGCCTGGCGTTTCCGTTGCTCACCATCGTGTCTACGCAGCTCGTGGGCGCCGAAGAAGCAGGCAAATTCTCCATCGCCTTTGTCACCGGCACGCTCATCATGATCGCGTGCAACTACGGCGTGCGCAATTTCCAGGTCTCAGACATCGACGAAAAGACGTCCTTTGCCTCCTACCAGCTCAACCGCTGGCTTTGTGGAGCGCTCGCCCTAGGCTGCGGCCTCATGTACAGCAGCGCCCGCGGCTATGATGCGCAGATGGCGACGATCGGCCTGGGCGTCTACCTGTATAAGGTCATCGACGGCGTCGCCGACGTGTACGAAGGCCGCCTGCAGCAGGCCGACAAACTCTACTTGGCTGGAATGAGCCAAACGCTACGCTCCGTCGGCGTCATCGCGGTCTTCAGCGTGGCGCTGTTCCTCACGCGCAGCATGCCCATCGCGACCATGGCCATGGGTGTCACCGCGATCGCCTCGCTCGTGCTGGTCACCGCGCCGCTCGCCCTGCTCGAGACCGAAAAATCGCGCCGCGTGAGCCTGCGCGAGGTCGGCCACCTGTTTGTCCAGTGCGCCCCGCTCTTTGGTGCACTGTTCCTGTTCAACCTAATTGAGAGCATGCCCAAGTTTGTGATGGAAGGCACGCTGGCATACAAATATCAGCTGTACTTTAATGCCCTGTTCTTTCCGGCGCAGGCTATTTTGCTGAGCATTGGATTTATCTATAAACCGCAGCTCCTGCGCTTGTCGAGCATTTGGGCTAATCCTCGCAAGCGTCATCGCTTTGACCTGATTATTGTTGCCGTTATGGCGCTGATCGTGGTCATCACCGGCGTGTGCGCCGCATTTATGGCAGGTCCCGGTATTCCCCTCATGAGCTTTATGTACGGCCTCAGCTTTGAGCGCTACCGTACGCTGGCGTTGCTGATGGTCGTCGCCGGCGGCGTCACCGCGGCCATCGACTTTATCTACGCCATCATCACGGTGCTGCGCCATGCCGGCGACGTCACCAAGATCTACCTGATTTGCTTCGCCGTAAGCGTGGTGCTGCCGGTGATCCTGATTAAGCTGCTGGGTCTGATGGGCGCTGTGGTGAGCTACCTAGCCATCATGGTCCTACTCCTGGTGCTGCTGATAATCGAGTACGCCAACATCCGCCAACGCATCGAACGCGACCGCAACCCATACGGCGCCTAATTGCAGCGATGGGGGTAGCTAATTTGGGACATCATTCGCCCGGGTTGATGTTCGCGTAGAACTCCGCCCCGTCGTCCAGGCGCAGGATGCCCACTCGACCGAACTCGGAGCCGGTGGCGGCAGCGCAGTCGATGTCGATGCGATCGGGCACGCCGGCAGTGTCCTCGCCGCCCAGGCGCACGATCTGCCCTCCTCCCGATTCCTCATCGAGCCCCGCCAGACCACCGACCTCGCAATAGCGCCCAAGCGATACCGTGGGCGTGTGACCGCTCACCACGACCGGGCCCTTGCCCTCGGCAGAAAGCAGCCCGGTTGGCACATCCCAATAGCCATGACGAATCCACAGCAGGTCATCGGACGACTGCACCGCGAGCATCTGCTGCAGCAGCTCGCGATCGGCACCCACCGCTCCAACGCCATCGGCACAATCGACGCCATGCTCAAGCAAAAACGCGCGCGCCGCCTTCATCTCGATTCCAGCATGTACCAGCAGATACGGGCGCTCCTCGGTCTCGACCACTGCGTAGAGCGGCAGCGCGGCCATCCATCGCACGAGCTCCTCGTATGCCTCAAATTCCATGTCGTTGAGCTGCTCGCGCGTCGTCCAACCACCGTTGATATCCCAGGTCTCGGCATCGAGCGGATCCTGGCCAATGATGGCATCGAGCATGATCTGCTCGTGATTACCCTTGAGCACGTGGGCGTTGGGCAGCGAGCGCACGAGCTTAATAACGCCGACCGGATCGGGCCCGCGATCGATCATGTCGCCCAGCACGTACAGCGTGTCGTCGGACGTCAACGAGATCTTAGACAGGGCTTCGTCAAGCGCACGCACGTGCCCGTGAGCATCAGATGTCACATAGATCGCCATGGTACGCCTCTCCTTGCATTGCGGCCGAAGCCCGGCGCCGCAACTAAAACTTCAAGTTGAACTTAAACGTTACCCATTGTACTCCGTTGCAATAAAGCTGGAAAGGGTTTCCGAGCAGAGGCAAAGACGGCAGCCGTCTATGACGATATCGCGGACGCCCGCAATCCAACCCCATAAACCCACCATCTTTGGGTACAAATAACCGCAGGCAACTGACCGTGCCACGCCAACCAACCAGGAGCGGACACCATCCATGAACCAGATCCTTCTCTTTATCGGCCTCGTCATCATTCTGTGTCTGACCATCAAACCCGTCGGCAAAAAGCTCCCCTTCCCCACCCTGCTCATCTTTATCGCGCTCGGCATGCTGTTGGGCGTCAACGGCCCGGCGCATATCGACTTTAGCGACTATGCGCTCACCGAAACCGTCTGCAGCACGGCGCTGCTGTTCATCATGTTCTACGGCGGCTTTAACACCAATATCGACCGTGCCAAACCCGTCGCTGTGCCGGCGGTGCTGCTGAGCACGCTCGGCGTCGTCATCACTGCCGGCATCACCGGCGTGTTCGCCCACTTCGCGCTGGGGTTCGACTGGATCGACGGCCTGCTGTTGGGATCGGTCGTGGCATCCACCGACGCGGCCAGCGTCTTTAGCGTGCTGCGCGAGCACAACCTTTCGCTGAAGGGCGGCACCGACTCGCTGCTCGAGGTCGAATCGGGCTCCAACGACCCCGTCGCCTACATGCTCACCGCCGTGCTCGCCGCACTCGCGGCCGGCGGCGACATCAACATTCCCGCACTGCTGGCCAAGCAGATTATCCTGGGCGCGGGCCTGGGCCTTGCCATCGGCTGGGCGGCGGGCCGTCTGATTGAACGCGCGCACGCAACGGCCGAGGGCGCGCAGACCATCTTCTTGTTCGCCGTGGCGATCGTCGCCTACGCGCTACCAAGCTATCTGGGCGGCAACGGCTTTTTGGCCGTATACCTGGCCGGCATTGTGCTAGGTGCGAGCGACATCACCGGCAAGGTCGAGATGGCGCACTTCTTTGACACCCTCACCGAGATGGCCGAGATGACGATCTTCTTCTTGCTCGGCCTGCTCGTCACGCCCGCACGCCTACCACAGATGCTGCTGCCGGGCCTGGCGCTCATGGCGTTTATGCTCTACGTGAGCCGCCCCATCGCCGTCGGCGTGCTCCTGGCGCCCTTTAAGACGAACCCCCGCCAGGTCGCGCTCGTAAGCTGGGCGGGCCTGCGCGGAGCAGCTTCGGTCGTGTTTAGCCTCTTTGCCGTGGTGGCCGGCGTTCCCGGCGGACACGACCTGTTTGACCTGGTGTTTGTGATTGCCGTGTCGAGCATTGTGGTGCAGGGCTCGCTGCTGCCGGCGGTGGCGAAGAAGCTCGATATGATCGATGCGACCGGCGACGTGCGCCGCACCTTTAACGACTACCGCGACGAGGACGGCATGTCGTTTGTAAAGCTCAAGGTGTGCGCTGGACATCCGTTTGCCGGACGCTCGCTCGCGGACATTGGCAGCGCCACAAATATGCTCGTGGTCCTGGTGCTGCGCGACGGGGCGCACCCGGTACTGCCCAATGGCGACACCGTGATCCAGGAAGGCGATCTGCTGGTGATGGCCGCGCCGACGTTTGAAGAGCGTACCGAAGTTACGCTGCGCGAGGTCACCGTGACTCCCCACGGTCGCCTGGCCGGCCAGCGCCTGTGCGATGTGCCGCAAGGCAAACATCCGTTTATTGTGGTGATGCTCAAGCGCGAAGGCCAAACGATCATCCCCGACGGCAACACCCTAATATACGCCGGCGACGAAGCCGTCATCGCCACGCTAGCATCGTAGTGACTAGGAGGTAGCTACTTTAGGACGAAGAGATCAAGCGCCTAGGAACCTCATGTCTTCGCTCGCAGATTTGGATTTGCCTGAGGAGTAAAGCACCCCTCCCCCATGTAACCATCCTGTAAATCATAGCGACGCACTCGAGTTTTACCGTGATGCGGTCGCGCCTGGCGCTCCACTGTGCTAAAGTAACCCGAACGTCCAAACGACTACAAGGGGGAACTAGAAGATGGCACGTGTGCACAACTTCTCAGCTGGCCCGGCAGCGCTGCCCACAAGCGTGCTCGCCGAGATCGCCGACGAGATGATGGACTACCGCGGTTGCGGCATGTCCGTGCTCGAGATGAGCCATCGATCTAGCATGTACCAGCAGATCATCGACGACGCCGAGGCAACCCTGCGTCGCCTGCTGAGCATCCCCGACAACTACCGTGTCCTGTTTTTGCAGGGCGGCGCCACGCTGCAGTTTGCGGGCATCCCCATGAACCTCATGCGCCGCGGCCGCGCCGGCTACATCGTGACCGGCAACTTTGCCAACAAGGCATACAAGGAGGCCGCCAAGTACGGCGAGGCCGTGCTGCTCGCGAGCTCCGAGGACACCAACTTCGACCGCATCCCCGACATGGCCGACATCAACGCGCGCATTGCCGCCGAGGCCGCGAGCGACGGGCTCGACTACGTTTACATCTGCCAGAACAACACCATCTTTGGCACCATGTACCACGAGCTGCCCGCTTGCGGCGACGTACCGCTGGTCGCAGATGTCTCGAGCTGCTTTCTGTCGCAGCCGCTCGATGTTGAGCGCTACGGGCTCATCTACGCCGGCGCGCAGAAAAACGCCGGCGCCGCGGGCGTGACCGTGGTTATCGTGCGCGACGACCTCATCGCCGACGGCCCCGCCTTTGCGCGGGCGCCGCAGTACATGGACCTTAAGACCCAGGCCGCCAAGGGCTCCATGCTCAACACGCCCAACACCTTTGGCATCTACGTGTGCGGCAAGGTGTTCCGGTGGGTCGAGGAGACCGGCGGACTTGCCGCCATGGCCGAGCGCAACTGGGCCAAGGCCAACCTGCTCTATGACCTGCTCGAGCACAGTGTGCTGTTCCATGGCACCACGCAGGCCGACAGCCGCTCCATCGCCAACGTCACCTTCCGCACCGGCGACGCCGAACTCGACGCGGCCTTTGTCGCAGGCGCGGCCGAGCACCAGATTCAAAACGTCAAGGGCCATCGTCTGGTAGGCGGCATGCGCGCCAGCGTCTACAACGCCGTAACCATGGAAGACGTGCAGGCACTGGCCTCGTACATGAAGGACTTCGAAACGCAGCGTAGTTTGAGCCCGCGATCTAACTAGCCCGCAACGCGCGGGCCGACCAGCCACTTCAAACCACCTGTTTAAACCAAACCTGCTAAGGAGTTTTTCATGCGCAAGATTAAGACCATCGACAACATCACCAAGGACGGCAAAGTCGAGTTTGGCGAGGGCTACGAATTTGTGAGCACCGCCGAGGAGGCCGACGCCATCCTGATGCGCTCGACTGACCTGCACGGCTACGAGCTGCCCGAGGGCATCCGCGCCATCGCCCGCTGCGGCGCCGGCGTCAACAACATCCCCGTCGAGGAGTACGCCAAGAAGGGCGTCGTCGTCTTTAACTCCCCCGGTGCCAACAGCAACGCCGTTAAGGAGCTCGTCCTAGGCATGCTGGTGCTCTCGAGCCGCGGCGTGGTGCAATCGATGAACTGGGTGCGCGACAACGCCGACGACCCCGAGATCCAGGTCGACGCCGAGAAGGCCAAGAAGGCCTTTGTGGGCCGCGAGCTCAAGGGCAAGCGCATCGGCGTCATCGGTCTGGGCAACGTAGGCTCCAAGGTCGCCAACGCCTGCGTCAATCTGGGCATGGACGTCTACGGCTACGATCCGTTCATTTCCGTTGAGCACGCGTGGGTGCTGAGCCGCGAGGTGCAGCGCGTGGGCACGCTCGAAGATCTCTGCCGCGGCTGTGATTACCTCACGGTGCACGTGCCCAGCAAGGCCGACACCATCGGCATGATCAGCACCGAGCAGATCAACCTGCTGGCCCCGGACGCCGTGCTCATCAACTACGCACGCGAGACCATCATTGACGAGGACGCCGTTGACGCCGCCCTGCGCGAGGGCAAGCTGAGCTGGTTTAGCTGCGATTTTGCCACGCCCAAGACCGTCAAGATGCCCAACACGTTTATCACCACGCACTCGGGCGCCGGCACTGGCGAGGCCGAGGCCAACTGCGCCGACATGGCCATCAGCGAGCTTAAGGATTACCTGGAGAACGGCAACATCGCGCACAGCGTCAACTACCCCGCCTGCAGCATGGGCAAGGCGCGCGCCGCAAGCCGCATCGCCTGCCTGCACGCCAACGTGCCCAACATGATCGGTCAGATCACGGCAATCCTGGCCAAGGACAATGCCAACGTGCAGCGTATGACCAACGAGTCTGCCGGCGAGAACGCCTACACCATGTTCGACACCGACGAGCACCTGGACAGCAGCACCATCGAGGCGCTCAAGCAGATTCCGTCGATGTATCGCGTGCGCGTGATCAAATAGCGCCGGCTGATCTGACGGGCAGTTCCCCATGTGGCCTGCCCGTTACTGACATTGAATGCCCGCGGGGGCGCCTTTCGCACGAGAGGCGCCCCCGTTTTTGTGAGCGCTCCATTAAATGCACCGAGCCGCTTCTTGACATACAATTTGTATGTTGACCTAACTATCTGTGAGGTGCCTATGGTTGATACAGATTTTGCTTGGCGGCTTACGCAAGGGCTCGTGCGGATCGACAGTTCCGACCCAGGTGCGTATGAGGGCGAGATTGAACGCTATATCAAAGTGTTGGTTGAGGCTCAATTGGAGCGGTTGAGTCATCCGGTGCTCCATGCCGTGCAGGTTGAGGAACTCGAGGTGCTGACCGGACGCCGCAATCTCATGGTCACCGTGCCCGGTTTGAGCGACGAGCCACGGCTCGTCTACATCTGCCACATGGATACAGTCACCTTGGGCGACGGCTGGGACGCGGACATTACGCCGCTCGGGGCGGTCGTGCGCGACGGCAAGCTCTACGGCCGCGGCGCCTGCGATATGAAGGGTGGCCTGGCCTGTGCCATTGCCGCACTGGTCCATACGCTCGAGCGCGTGGCGGCGGATGGCGCGCTGCCCCGCCGCGGCTTTTCGCTCATCTGCTCGGTCGACGAGGAAGACTTTATGCGAGGCTCCGAGGCAGCCATCGATGCCGGCTGGGTCGGTTCGCGCGAATGGGTGCTGGACACCGAGCCCACCGACGGACAGATCCAGGTGGCGCACAAGGGGCGTACGTGGTTCGAGATTGAAATGGATGGCGTGACGGCGCATGCAAGCCGGCCCTGGAAGGGCGCGGATGCCGTCGCCGCCATGGCCGAGGTCGTGTGTTCGCTCCGTCGCGCGTTTGTGGCGCTGCCCGCGCACGATGAGCTGGGGCCTTCGACCATCACGTTCGGCCAAATCGAGGGCGGATATCGCCCCTACGTCGTACCCGACCGCGCCAAAGTCTGGGTCGACATGCGCCTGACCCCGCCGACCGATACGGCCGCCGTAACGCGCATGGTAGAGCAGGCCATCACCGTCGCCGAAGCCGCCATTCCCGGTTGCCACGGCAGCTACGTCGTGACGGGCGACCGCCCCGCCATCGAGCGCGACCCGAACTCTCCCCTTCTAGCAGCGCTCAAGCGTGCCGCCGATGACGTGACGGACGCGGACACGACCGTCGGCTTCTTTACCGGCTACACCGACACCGCCGTCATTGCCGGCAAGACAGGTAACCGCAATTGCATGAGCTACGGTCCCGGGTCGCTCGCGCTCGCGCACAAGCCCAACGAATATGTGCCCCACGCCGATATCGTTCGTTGTCAGCAGGTGCTAATCGCGCTCGCCGATAACGTGCTCTGGGACGCGAGCGGCCAAGTTGGGGCATAATAAGCCGCGAACAAACCGACTCGTGCGTTAGGACCGCCCATGAAAGCACTTCCGTTTCCCTGCATCCGCCCGGCTCAGGACCGCGTGCTCGAGGCGCTGCCTGCAATGGGCAGCATCCTGAGCGGCAACGATGCTCTGCGCGGAGCCATTGCCGATGGCCTGATGCTCAAGGACCCGGGTGCGGCGTATTACGTGTACGAATGCTCGGGCGAGCCGGGACGTGTGACGGGTGTCGTGGCGATCTGCCCGACGAGTGTACTTGCGGGCGGCAAGGGCGATGCCAGCGCCGACGTGGCCGCCGCCGCGCGCGCGATCGCCGAGCTCAAGGTGCAGCCGCGCCCCGTATCGCTCGCCTACGAGGCCTCGCCCGTCATGGATATCATCCTGGGCGCCGCCAAAGAGGGCGCGTCGCTCTACGCCGTCACCGACCCCGCGGGCATTACGCACCGCGCGTGGGAGGTCAAGCGCGAGGACGCCGTCGGGGCCATCCGCGCCATGCTCGACCAAGCACCGGAGCCGGCACTGGCCGACGACCCCGCCTACGCCGCCGCTCTGACCGGGGCGTCGCAGCTGCTGGCCGATGAGGCCCGTGTCGCCGGAACGTACACCGGCAAGGAGCCGTTCAACTTTACCGTTGCCGTGCTCTTCCCCGCCGCGCAGGTCAGCGGCGCCGCGCCGCAGGTTCCGACAGGTCTGCTCACGCACCAGGTCGCGCGGTTCTAGCAAGACCAGACCGCCCGGCACAAAAATCGGCAGCTCAACAAACAGGGGGCGGAGATGCAGCAGGTACATGCATCTCCGCCCCTTTTGCGTCGAGAAATTAGCCGGCGACCCGTACCGCCGCGCTCGCGTTATCCGCGCTGCGGACCCGCAGTAGCCACGAGCGGTTCAAGCCCCAGCTCGCGCGCGTAGTCTTCCTGCGTAAAGACTTCGACCAGCTCAAACGTGTCGGATTCGTCGTCAAACGCAAAGTGCAGCACCGAGCAGTTGCCTGGCACGCGGTCGCGCTCATCGGCCGCCGCGCCCTTCACATGGTCCATGAACTCCTTGATGGCCGAGCCGTGGCTCACCGCGAGCACGCACTCGTGGTCCGGGCGACGCATAAGATCGGTCAACGTCGCCACCATGCGCTCGCGCACCTGCATCTGGCCCTCGCCGCCAAACTGGCGATAGAAGTCGCGCCACGGGCGCTCGGGCATGAGCATCACGCGCTCGGCCTCAAAGTCACCAAAGAACCACTCACGCAGGCCGTCCAGGCGCTCGTACGCCAAGCCCGGCCACAAGTTGGCGATAGTCTGCTCGGTGCGATGAAGCGTGGAGGTGTAGGCATGATCGGGCTCAATGCCGCGCGCACGTAAAAACATGCCGGCACGCGCCGCCTGGTCGCAGCCCAACTGCGTAAGCGGCGAGTCACTCCACCCCTGAATGATACGCTTGAGGTTGAATATCGTCTGTCCATGACGGACCAGATACAGATCTTTATTCATAGGGGTCCTTTCGTTCGTCACCAATCAAGGAGCGAAAACGCCCCGTCGCAATAGCCAAAATGAAGCACGGCGCCGTTGTCGGGTAGCTCCCCCTCGCCAGTCACATACTCAAGAAACTCCTGGCAGGCTGAGCCGTGGGAAACCGCCAGCACGCAGTCGTGCTGCGGCCTGGCCATGATGCGGGACAGCGCCGCGACCATGCGCGACTGAAGCTCACTTTCCGACTCGCCACCAAAGGCAACCGGATAATCACCCCAGGGCTGCGGCGGCATCTCGCGATTTGATGTGCCCTCCAGCGAGCCAAAATGCCACTCACGCAGGTCATCGACCAGCTCTATGGAACGGCCCTCGCCAACGATAAGCTCGGCCGTATGCCGCGCCCGGCCCAACGGCGAGGAATACACATGATCAAAGGCCACGCCACGCGCCGCAAACGCCGTACGCGCCGTCAGCGCCTGCTCGCGCCCGCGCGCCGTAAGCGACGAATCGTGCCAGCCCTGCAAAATGCTCTGCACATTGAGCTCAGTCTGCCCATGCCGCACCAAATACAGATCTGCCACACACCCTCCCCTCGTACCACCACAAAGGGGACAGGCACCTTTGTGGTGGTTTACCGCTGGATCACACCGCGGTGACACTCAACTACACCAGCACGTCGGCGAGCGAACGCTTGGGTACGTGGTGCACCTGCGCCTCATCGCGCCAATAATTGATGGAGCCGTCGGGGTTGGAATCGATCGCATCGATCACCTGTGTCTCGGCCGGAGCGCCAAACGCCATGATCAGCTTGAGCTCATATTTGTCGTTATCGAGCCCCATGGCATCGATCGCGCGGGGCGTAAAGGCCTTGAACATACAGGCTGCCACCTCAGGCGTGGCGCTGCGGGCGGCGAGCATCATCGTCTGCGCGGCAATGCCCGTGTCGACCTCGGTAATGGGAGCGGCTGGCTTGCCCGGAACGGCGCGCTCAGCCAAAATCGCGATGTAGCCGGTCGGGCGCTCACCCTCGGCAGGACCCGGCCAATCCTTAAGCGCACCGGCCCATGCAAGCTCATCAAATACGCGCGCGCAATCCACGGCACCGCTCACCACATGAAAACGCAGACGCTGAGCATTGGCGCCGCAGGGAGTCAGGTGAGCCAGCTCTGCCAGCTCGAGCAAAAACTCACGCGGCACGCGCATGGACTCGTCAAAACGGCGGCACGTACGGGCACGACGGACCAGCGCATCAAACGCTTCCAAGCCGAGCTTTTCGCAACCCTGCTCTGCCATCGATTCGACACTCGACGGCGCCTCGGGAACTGCTTCGTTCATAGGGACCCCCAATACAAGCCAATTGTCCTTAGGAAAATCTAACCTAAAACGTAGGCAATAACGAACAGGGCTGCAATGTTCTACACCTGTTGAATAGAAAATCGCAACGTGGGGAACAACGGAAACAATTCGGGGCCTTTGGGTTACGTTTCGCCCTCTCCGACCCATACGCCAGCGCCTTTAGGCGATACTGGTTGTAACGATCAAGGCTTACGCCGCACGGAAAGGAGACATTATGGGCATCTTTAAGAACGATGACCAAAAATCGAGCCAGTTTGGATTTGACGAGAAAAGCATGGCGGGCAAAGCCGTCAAGGCCGTGCGCTGGATTTACGCCATCACGGGCGTCTTAGCGCTCATTGCTGGTATCGCGCTGCTTTTTGCACCCGCCAAGTCCCTCGTCTTTTTGACGACTGTCCTGGGTTTTTACTTTGTAATCACTGCTGCCATCAGGCTGTTCACTGCCATTTTTGAGCCGCTGCTGCCCACCGGCTGGCGCGTGACGAGCATCATCTCCAACCTACTCATTATCTTGGGCGGCGCCATAATCCTGCGCAACCAGGCCTTCTCGACCGCGACGCTCACCACGATGGTGGTTATCGTGGCCGGCTTTGGCTGGATTGTCGAAGGTGTCATGTCCATTCTGGAGTCCGAGCTTTCGTCCAACCGCGCCCTCGCCATCCTGAGCGGCGCACTCTCCATCATCGCCGGCATGTTCGTGTTTATCTATCCGCTGTGGTCGGCCAAGATGCTCGTCATCTTTAGCGGCGCCGCACTGCTGGTGTTTGGCGTAACGCTGATTGTTCGTGCTATTCAATTTGGCAAACTGGTGCACTAGATGCCACGAACGCTCTTTATTGATGCAGACGCCTGCCCGGTCACGCGCGAGTCGATTGACTGCGCGCGGCGGGCGGGCGTCGCCGTCGTTATCGCCGGCAACAGCACACAGAACCTGGAACGCCACATTCGCCGCGACGATCCGCGCGACGTCGAGCATGCGCGACGCGGATTTTGGGTCACGACGCTCGATGTGAGCGTGGGCGCCGACAGCGCCGACTTTGCCATTGTCGAACGCCTGCAGGCGGGCGACGTAGTCGTGACGCAGGACATTGGCTTGGCGAGCATGGTGCTCGGGCGCGATGCCGCCGCCATCGGCGTGCGCGGGCGCGTCTACGATAAGGCGACCATCGACATGCAACTGTTTATTCGCCACGAGGAAAAGAAGGTGCGCCGCGCCGGCGGTCGCACTCGCGGTCCGGCGGCATTTACCAGCGAAGACCGGGCCCGCTTTAAGCGCAACCTCACCGAGCTGCTGCGCTAACCAAGGTAGATTTTCGGGACATGCCCGGAAATCTACCTTTTTGTTTTGAGCGGTGTGAGCGCTCGGAATCCATGGCTCAACAAAAAACGGGCTTCAAAATGCCATGCGTCGCCGCATTGCGCAGGCGCCGAGCATGGCTATTTGAAGCCCATTTTTTAGGCCTACTTAGAGGCCGAAGGCGGATAGGATAAGGCCCCAGCCGGCGCCGATGACGTACATCATGACCAGGAACACGGCGTTTTCACGAGCGCTGCGATTGGTGCGGAACAGGACAAGATAGCCCACGCCGGCGGAAATGAGCGTGCCGGCGAGCATCGGCGCCAGCTGTAGCGCGCCCTCCAGGTACAGCTGCGTAATGACCACGCTGGCCGAGCAGTTGGGGATCAGGCCGACGAGTGCCGAGCCCAAGACGGCGAGCGTCTCGTTGCCACGCAGGAACTGCTCGATCGCGGACTCTCCGAAGGTCTCGAGCACGGCAACTAGAATCAGCGTCACCAGGAAAATAAAAACCGAAACCTGCACGGTGTGCGAGATCGCGCTGCGGATAATCGACAGGACGGGCGCACCTTCGTGGGAGTGACCGTGGTCGTGCCCATGGCCGTGGTGGTGCTCATGCTCGCCTGCGTGACCGTGGTCATGGCTGTGTCCGTGGTCGCGCTCGTGTTCATCTTCATCATCATCACAACCGCAATGGTCGCGCTCGCACAACTCGTGGATGTGGTCGGCGCTCACGCCCGCCTCGGCCACTTCATCAATGATGTCGCCCCCGGTATGGTCGTCGTGCGCGCAGTTCACATGAGCCGGATTGGCAGCGGTCCCCAGCACGGTACGGCGAATCGCCGCATGCGCGCGGGCATTACGACGAAGGCCGCGGATAGCCGCGTCCACGATAAAGCCCGTGACCAGCGCGATCAGTGCCTTCGAAGCCAAAAGCATCGCCATGGTCTGCACGGGCACCTGCTCGGCGAGCAACAGCGGCAGCATCTCATCGGAGGTCGAGAGGAACACGGCGACCAGCGTGCCCAGCGTCACGACACGGCCGGCGTACAGCGTTGCTGCCATGGCCGAAAATCCGCACTGCGGCACAATGCCCAGCAGCGAGCCAGCCACAGGACCCGCAGCGCCGGCGCGCTTGATAGCGCCGTTGACGCGGTCGCCCGCAACGTGCTCAAGTGTCTCGAGAGCAAGATACGTCACCAACAAAAACGGCGCCAGCGAGAGCGTGTCCTTGCCGGCGTCGAGCAGAATATCAATCAGCAAATCCATGACGGATGGAACCTTTCATGTCTTTCGGCAGCATTGTAAAAGTCCTAGCGGTCAACTAGGGTATTGTAGTTGTCCTAGGCGCGATGCCAATAGTTGCCCATGGTAAACTATCATCTCGCCACATCTCAATGAACCCGAGCCGCGCGGTGCGGCCCGTCCAAGGAGCAGTTATATGAACGTTTCACAAGCACTCGAATACGAGCGTCAGCCGTTTATCCCCATGTTTATCTATGGCGATCACGGCGCCATGGAGTCCGAGCGCCAGAAGGGCGAGGAGGCCCTTAAGGTGCTCGAAACCGAGTACTTTACCGCCGAGGGCGACCCCAGCTTCGACTTTGCCACCGTGCGCGACCTGGCTGACCGCAACCGCGACCTGTGCGACCAGATTGGCGAGGCGCGCCTGCGCAACGTGACGCCCGCGACGCTTTCGCGCGGCCTGTCCGATGCCGACACCTGCGCCGCCATCGGTAAGATGCAAAAGCGCACCGCCGCGTCGGTCATGCGCGAGATCCGCGGCGACCGCGACGCGCTCGGCGTGGCCTACGCCCGCAAGCCCATCCAGGGCACCGTGCTCGGTATCGACATCGAGACCACCGGCCGTGCACCCGAGCGCGGTTATATCATCAATGTGGGTTGGGAAATCATGGAGCTCACCAGCGACGCCGTCCCGCACGACGCCGAGGCACACTACTGCGGCCTGCCCGATATCTACCGCGGCGAGGATGTGCCGTTGTCGAATATCCACCACATCACCTGGGACGACATCGACGGCAAAAAGCCGTTCCGCGAGAACAAGGAACTGCAGAAGCAGCTGCTCAAGCTTATGAAGAAGTACCCGTACATGGCGCACAACGCCGCCTTTGAGGACAGTTGGTTCAAGATCCACCTGGACGGTTACGCCGAGGCACGCCGCGCCGGCAAGATCATCGTCATCGACTCGCGCCAGATCTGCCGCAGCCTGGATGCCGACGTCCGCTCGCTCCCCCGCGAATCCGCGCCCGCCGCGCTCGAGAACTGGGCGCGCCGCCGTGGAACCCTCGCCGCCGACGCCAACGAGCAGCATCTGGGCCTCGACGACACCGACCTCATGCTCCGCACGGTTCAGGCCGAGTTCAACCTCAAGAACCTATTCGCGAAATAACCGATCCATCTGCGGGAGCGCCTGCCAGGCACAGCGCAATCCGTCTGGGCACACCGACACGCAGTAAACTAGGGCGCAGCCTTATGGCTGCACCCTAGTTTTCATCAAAACGAGCAAATACGCGTGCTTCACATAGTCGGCAGGTTGGCCCACCTACATTTTTCGAGTTGTTCGGCCAGCTGAACCACTAGTCAAGGCCCCTTGAACCGCAATCGAAGCTAAAATCGCCTTAATTTCGCAACCAAGCCCCATAAATCTACCTGAATCAATTCGAATAGGACGTTGCGATCGCACCATTTGTATAGGATAAGGCCGAATAACTCAAATTATGTTGGTGAGGCATCTGAGCGGTCGGCAAAAACGCTTAGAAGCTACGAATCCGCAACTAAAGTTCATCAAAAAGGGGCAGCCGGCAGAAACCTCCCCAGCCAAAGCTGCTCCCTCAATACGACAGCTCAAAAACCCACCGTTCGCAGAAGATAAGCCGCGCCCCAATACCGTTGCCCGAAGTTTCGGGCGTATGCGGCGTCCGCTATGCCATCATGCGCGTATGGGAATCATTCTGTCACATACCACGGCACGCGCTGTATACCAAACAGCCAACTCGCTCGCAAGCTACGCGACCGGTCCCATACCTATGGAAAAGATCAGGGTGTCTGCGCCGACCACGTCCGACCTGGAAGCGGCACGAGCATGGCTCAACAGAAAGAATGTCGATTCTGAACGTATCCATGTGCTGACGTTTTCCAATAATGCCAAAAGGCACCGCAAGGGCTGCATCTGCCACTGCACGCGCTATACGTTTGATGCAGAAAGCTACCTAGAACTCGAGCCGAACGTCTACATCGTCGATATCAAGCTGTGCGCGTTAGAAGCAACAGCCGACCTCAACCTTTCGGAGCTCGTTGAGTATTACTTTGAAATCTGCGGCTCCTACGCGCTTGGAACGTCCGACGAAACTCAATATCGCGAGCGCCCAGCCCTAACCAGCGTTGAAGAGCTCAGAGCCTTCTTTTCAGAGGTACCGGGGTATCGTGGATCTAATAAAGCACTTAAGGCACTTTCTTATGTACACGAAGGCTGTCGCTCCCCACTCGAAACGGCGTTTGTCATGATGCTGACAATGCCCAAGTCAATGGGTGGCTTAGCCATACGCGCTATCAAAACGGATTATCCGATCCCAGTCCCCAAAAGATACGCCGCCCTAACGCGACGGACGGTTTTCTACCTCGACGCGCTGCTCGAAAATTCGATGACCGATATCGAATACAACGGCTTTTACCACGACGAACCCGAGCAGCAATCAATTGACGAGGAGCGCCGAAACACGCTGCGAAACATGGGATATGCCGTTATCACAGTTAATCGTCATTCGTTTTTCAAGCAGTCCGCTTTTAAACGGGTCATGGAAGCGATTCGCATTCGCGAGAAGATATGGCCCGGTCGACTCCCGGATAACTTCGCCATCCTGCAAGAAACTCTTCGTCAATTTGTCTTGCGGCGCTACTTCGAATACGGTCGCCGCGTCCTGGAGACACTCAAAGAAGAAGAGGCCGCCAAGCGCGAAATTGCAAGCCAATATCCGCAAGCTGATGACCCGAGCATCAACGATGTGCCCGAACCCGACGACATGCAACACGTCGGGGCCCTTGCTGAGGAAATCAATGGGGCTTGGGAATGCGACATGTTCGCAAAAATCGATGAAAACCGCACGGAAGACGACACGATTATTGATCTAATTGAGAATTCGCTCTTCTAAAGGCGATCTCTGCGGATGTCCACCTACATTTTTCGACTTATTCGGCCACCGATGTGCCAGATTGGCTGCAGCAATGCTCAATATAACTTTAGATAAAACTGATTCTGCAGGAACTCCCGTAGAGGAAGAACTGATTCTCGCGGTATTTGACACGATAAAGTACAAATATGAACAGTTCTAATGCTTCTCAAGGTGGCTTTCTTAGCATGCTAGCCGAACATCTCGAAATATGTTGGCGAGCATTGCGTCGATGTCTCCCAACCCACAGAAAATCGCAGAGGCGGCAAGCAGTCATCGAAATTAACGCAAATTGTATTGACATATGAACATGCGCTCATATAATCGGAAGCAAGTTTTATGAGCGCATGTTCATATGAAAGGATATTGCAATGAGCATCCGCGTTGATGAAATGAAACCCGACACCGAGGCCACCGAGCCCGCGATCCCCACCACCTGCTCGCCCGAGGACCTTCCCGACGAGGAGCTGCTGTACGACCTTGCCGACCTGTTCAAGGTTTTCAGCGACACCACGCGCATCAAGATCCTCTACGCCCTCATGGGCCGCGAACTCTGCGTGGCAGACATTGCCGAAGCGACCACGACCTCGCAGTCCGCGGTGTCGCACCAGTTGCGAACGCTCAAGCAGTCGCACCTGGTTAAATTCCGGCGCGACGGGCGCAATATCCTCTACTCGCTTGCCGACGACCATGTCTACACCATGCTCAACCAAGGCATGAGCCACATCTGCGAATAGCGACCAACCACGGTACCAACGCGGCCTGCACCCAAGCCGCAAAAACAGGGAAAGGAACCCACCATGAAAAAGCAGTTTAAGCTCGACGAGATCGACTGCGCCAACTGCGCGCGCAAACTTCAGGACGAACTTGCCAAGCTTGAGGGCGTCAAGTCCGTTTCGGTCAATTTTATGACCCAGAAGTTGACGCTCGAGGCCGACGACGCCGAGTTCGACGAGGTCCTCGACCGCGTCGTGGAGTTCACCGCCGACGCCGAGCCGGACTGCGAGATCATTCTCTAGTCCAGGTTTACGCTAACCTGCAAGGCCGCGCTTGCCGCGGCCTTTGCTCGCGAAATTATATGATCGAGTGTTCATACATTCAAATGGGAGGATTGAATCATGGCAACCGCCGATCCCAAGAAGAAAAAGAAGAAGCGCAAGAAGAAAGAGTCCCTTGAGCATAAGCGCAACCGCATCCTGGTAGCACTGGTCATTTTTGCCGTAATTTATGCCCTCGACGAGCTCGGCGCTCTCACTATCGCATTTGGGGAGCCCGGCAACATCTACGCCAGCTTCGTGCTGTTCCTGGTGCCGTTCCTAATTGCCGGCTACGACGTGCTCCAAAAGGCATACAACAACATCCGCCGCGGCAAGGCGTTCGACGAGAGCTTCCTCATGGCCGTCGCGACCATCGGCGCATTTGCCATGGTGCTCTTCCCCGACACCGACCCGCACATGGCCGAAGGCGCCGCCGTCATGCTGTTCTATCAGGTTGGCGAGCTGTTCCAGGCATATGCCGTGGGCAAGAGCCGCAAGTCGATCAGCGCCATGATGGACATCGCGCCCGATTACGCAAACATCGAGCAAGCCGACGGCACACTCGAGCAGGTCTTCCCCGATGACATCGCTGTCGGCACCGTCATCGTGGTCAAGCCCGGCGAGCGCGTGCCCATCGACGGCGTCATCGTCGAAGGCGAGACGCAGCTCGATACCGCCGCCCTTACCGGCGAGTCGGTCCCCCGCCCGGCCAAAACCGGAGACGATATCATCAGCGGCTGCATCAACATGACGGGTCTCATCCACGTGCGCACCACCAAGCCCTTTGGCGAGTCCACCGTCGCGCGCGTCCTGGAGCTCGTGGAAAACGCTAGCGAAAAGAAGGCGCGTACCGAGAACTTCATCACGCGCTTCGCCCGCGTCTACACGCCCGCCGTCACCGGCGCGGCAGCCGTGCTCGCACTCGGCGGCGGCTTGGTCACCGGTGCCTGGTCCGACTGGATCCTGCGCGGCCTGACCTTCCTGGTCGTCAGCTGCCCGTGCGCGCTCGTGATCAGCGTCCCGCTCAGCTTCTTTGGCGGCATCGGCGGCGCATCCAAGCTGGGCGTCCTCATCAAGGGCTCCAACTACCTCGAGACGCTCGCCAATGTGGACACCGTCGTCTTCGACAAAACGGGCACCCTTACCAACGGCACGTTCTCGGTCGTCGCGGTGCACCCCGAGGCCGGCTATACCGAGCAGTCGTTGCTCGGAGTCGCCGCCCTTGCCGAGTCGTTCTCCGATCACCCTATCGCGCAGTCGGTGCGCGCCGCCTACCAGGGCGAGCCCGACCCCAAGCGCGTGACGGATTCCGCTAATGACGTGGGGCACGGCGTGACGGCGACCATCGACGGCATGCATGTCGTCGTCGGCAACGCCAAGATGCTCGCCGCGGCCGGCGTTGAAGCGCCCGATTGCGAGGTCGTCGGCACCATCCTCCACGTGCTCGTCGATGGCATCTATGCCGGCCACATTGTAATTGCCGACACCGTCAAGGCCGATGCCGAGCAAACGATTCGCGACCTGCACGCCGCCGGCATCAAGCGCACCGTCATGCTCACGGGCGACCGCGAGGAAGTGGCTGCGTCCGTTGCCGAACAGTTGGGGCTCGACGAGTTCCATGCGCAACTGATGCCGGGCGACAAGGTCGAGCGTGTCGAGGCATTGCTGGCAGTCGAATCGGGCAAGGGCAAGCTCGCCTTTGTCGGTGACGGCATCAACGACGCACCCGTGCTCACGCGCGCCGACGTCGGAATCGCCATGGGCGCCATGGGATCGGACGCCGCAATCGAGGCGGCGGACGTTGTGCTCATGGACGACAAACCTTCCAACATCTCCCGCGCTATCCGCGTGGCGCGCAAGACCATGACGATTGTTTGGCAGAACATCATCTTTGCACTGGGCATCAAGTTGCTGATCCTTGTGCTGGCAGCGCTGGGCATTGCCAACATGTGGCTCGCCGTCTTTGGCGACGTGGGCGTGGCGATCATCGCCATCCTGAACGCCATGCGCGCGATGGGTGTCAAGAACCTGTAGCGTCTGTGGTCCTTCCGGCCGGGGCCGGGCTTGGTTTTGAAAACGTCCTCGACCAATGAAGTGCCCCCGTTCTGCTCCTTCGGAGCTACGAACGGGGGCACTTCTGGTCTGCGGAATGTTTTCAAAACCAAGCCCGGCCCCGGCCTGCGGTGACGTTGCTGGTGGTTCTTGGGCATCGCTTGCTGGCGGGGTTCCTTGTCTGAGTTGAACTTAGTTGGCGGGGCTACTGGTCCCGGTCGCTGTCCCGGCCCAACATCGCCCTTAGCTTCTCAAAGCTTTCCTCGCTCAGGCAGTGCTCCATGTGGCAGCCCTCTTGCGACGCGACCTCAGCCGAAACACCCGCATCCTCCAGCAGCCCCACGAAAAAGCAGTGACGCTCCCACATTTGGCGAGCGACCTCCAGCCCTCGCTCTGTCAGATGAACATCTCGTTTGCCCATTTCGACATAGCCGTTGCTTTCCAGCGTCGCCATGGCCTTGGAAACGCTCGCCTTGGTTACGCCGAGGTACTCCGCAACGTCGATCGAGCGCACGATGCCCTGACGTTCCGACAGAACGTAGATCGATTCGAGATAGTCTTCTCCGGATTCACGTAGGGCCATGGGCCGCCTTTCGCGATGATTGCTAGTTAGCCTTTGGATACTTTCCACGGCTAACTTTACCGCAAAAGTTGCCCATGTCTTACTACTTTACCTAAAAGTTAGCCGTGTTTCACAAAACGTGCGGGACGAAAACAAAATGGGGACGCCCCGCAAGGAGTGTCCCCAGGTGCCAGGTGCCGGCCCGCAGCTACACGAGTCCAAAGTGCTTCGCAGCGTTGTAGATGCCGTCGTCGTCCACGGCAGTCGTCACATAGGTCGCCGCAGCTTTCACCGTGTCCTGTGCGTTGCCCATGGCCACGCTCGTGCCCACGGCGGCAAACATCGACAGGTCGTTCTCGCCGTCGCCAAAGGCAATCGCCTCGCTCGCGTCGATGCCCAGGCGCTCCAGCGTCGCCGCCACGCCCAGGTCCTTGCCGCCGTTAGCGGGAATAATGTCACAGAACAGGTCGCACCAGCGCGTGGTGAGCGAATGCGACACGGCATCGGTCACGATATGCTCGTCGTCAGGGTCCACAAAGGCGCAGAACTGGTAGACCGGTGCGTCAAAGGCGTGCTCAAACGGCTCCTCGTGGTAGACGATTCCCGCGTTGCTGCCAGCCGTCACCACGCGCTCGGACAGGCGGTTCACAAACGAGTTCTCGCCCTGCATGCACAGCGAGTCGTAGCGCCCCTGCGCCACCTGGTCCACAATCACCGCGACGTCGTCCGAATCGATCGGGCAGCTGCGGTAAACCCCCTCGGCATCAAAGCAGTGCTGGCCCGAAAGCGTAATGTACGCATCCCAGCCCAGGTCGAACAGCCAGTCCGGCATCTGGTAGGTCGGACGGCCCGTGGCGATCACGCACGCGATCCCCTGCTCGTGAAAGCTGTCGAGCACCTGCTGCGCCGACGCCGGAATCCGGTGGGTCTTAAAGCTCAGCAGCGTGCCGTCGATATCGAAAAACGCGGCTTTGATCATTCTCGCCTACTCCTCGCCCTCGAGCTTTTCGCTCGCCTCGAGCCACGCCATCTCCAGCTCGTCCATGGCAGCGTGAGCCTCGTCGATCTTTGCCTGCTGCTCGCCGAGCGCCGTGTAGTTGGTGGGATCGACTTGGGCCATTGCTGCCTCGGCCTCCTCAACGCGGGTGCGCTGCGTCTCCATCTTGCGCTCGAGCGAACTCACCTCGCGGCGGAGCTTCTGGCGCTCGGCGTTGGACAGGCCGTTGGGCTGACCGCTCGACTTGGGCTTTTCGGCCGCAGCTGCCGCGGCACCGGTGTCGAACGTGCCGGTCTTGGCGCTCGGCGCGCCCACGGGCTCGCCCTCGGCGGTAGCGTTGCACAGGCGCAGGTACTGGTCGACGCCGCCGGGCATATGCGTCAGATGGCCATCGAGCAGTGCCCACTGTTGGTCGGTCACGCGCTCCATGAGGAAACGGTCGTGCGTCACCAGAATCAGCGTGCCGGGCCAGCCGTCGAGCAGATCCTCGACAATCGCGAGCATGTCGGTATCCAGGTCGTTGCCGGGCTCGTCCAGGATAAGCACGTTGGGCTCGTCCAGGATTGTCAGCAGCAGCGACAGGCGACGGCGCTGGCCGCCCGAAAGGTCGCCGATGCGGCTCCAGAGCTGCTGCGTCGTAAAGCCCAGGCGCTCGCAAAGCTTCTCGGGAGAGGTCTCCTTGCCGTCGATGACGTAATACTTCTTATAGTTGCTGAGCACCTCGCGGATCGTGTCGCCCATGTAGGGCTCGAGCTCCTCGAGCTGCTGCGATAGCACGCCAAAACGTACCGTCTGGCCGATCTTCACGCGGCCGCGCAGGGGCGCAATCTTGCCCTGGATCACGTCGAGCAGCGTGGACTTGCCGGCACCGTTCTCACCCAAAAGACCATAGCGGTCGCCCGCGCCGATAAGCCAGGTCACGTCGGAGAGCACCTGCTTGGGCGCGCCGTCGGTATCCGCATAGCCGGCGTCCACGTCGATCACGTCGATGACCTGCTTGCCCAGGCGGCTCACCGCCAGGCGCTTGAGCTCCAGCTCGTCGCGCACGGGCGGCACGTCGGCGATGAGTTCGCGAGCGGCATCCACGCGAAACTTGGGCTTGGTGGAGCGCGCCTGGGCGCCACGGCTCAGCCACGCGAGCTCCTTGCGTGCCATGTTGCGACGACGCTCCTCGGTAACTGCGGCCATGCGGTCGCGCTCCACGCGCTGCAGGATGTATGCCGAGTAGCCGCCCTCGAAGGGATCGACCTGGCCGTCGTGGACCTCCCACATGCTGGTGCAGACCTCGTCCAAGAACCAGCGATCGTGCGTGACCACGAGCATGGCGCCCTGACCGCGCTGCCAGCGGGCCTTTAAGTGACGCGCGAGCCAGTTGATGGTGCGCATGTCCAGGTGGTTGGTGGGCTCGTCGAGCATGAGCACGTCGTAGTCGCCGATCAGCAGGCGCGCAAGGTCCACGCGACGGCGCTGACCGCCCGAAAGCTCGCCCACCGTGCCCTCCCAGGGCACATCGCTAATGAGACCGGCGAGGATCTGGCGCGTACGCGGACTCGACGCCCACTCATACTCGGGCGTGTCGCCCACGACGGCATGATGCACGGTATCGGTGTCGACAAGTTGGTCCTTTTGGCCGAGCAGACCGATCGTGGTGCCGCGGCGATGCGTCACGCGGCCATCGTCGGGCTCCAGCGTGCCGGCGAGCACGCTCAGCAGCGTCGACTTGCCGTCGCCGTTTTTACCAACAATACCAATGCGGTCGCCCTCGCCCACGCCGAGCGTCACGCTATCGAAAATATGCTTGGTGGGAAACTCTAGGCTGATGGAATCGCATCCCAAAAGAATCGCCATATGCCCTGCTCCTTCGTAGAAATTCAACGTTGTCCATGATAGCAGCGAGCCCCACCCCAAACCACCACGAAGGTGCCTGTCCCCTTTGTGGTGGTCGCTTCGGTCGCAGAGCAAAAAGGCGGGCCATCTCCCGCAAGAGATGACCCGCCTCTCCAATCAGTCCCGCGGCAACCATAGCCGCCACGGGCCTCAAGCATGTCCCGGACTAGGAGAACATGCCGGTGAGGTAATCATTCAGCCGCTTATCCTTGGGCCGTTGGAAAATCTCGTCGGTCTCGTCGTACTCGACCATATCGCCCATGTAGAAGAACGCCGTGCGGTTGGACACGCGCGACGCCTGTTCCATGTTGTGCGTCACGATGACGATGGCGCGCTCGGCCACAATCGACGACATAAGGTCCTCGATCGCCAGCGTCGAGATGGGGTCGAGCGCCGAGCAGGGCTCGTCAAACAGGATCACGTCGGGGTTGAGCGCCAGCGTGCGCGCGATGCACAGACGCTGCTGCTGGCCGCCCGAAAGCGCATAGGCGCTCTTGTCGAGCTTGTCCTTGACCTCGTCCCACAGCGCCGCGCCGCGCAGACTTTCCTCGACCATGCGGTCAAGCTCGTCACGGTCGGTGATGCCGTGGTGCTTAGGCGCAAACGTGATGTTGTCGCGAATGGACTTGCGGAACGGGTTGGGCTGCTGGAACACCATGCCAATGGAACGGCGCAACTCGTACGTGTTCTCGGTCTTGGTGTTCACGTTGCGCCCGCGGTAGTTGATCTCGCCCTCCACGCGGCAGCCGCGAATCTCGCGATTCATCAGGTTGAGGCTACGCAAGAAGGTCGACTTGCCGCAGCCCGAAGGCCCGATGAGCGCCGTGATCTCGCCCTTGTGAAAGTCGAGCGACGTATCGTGCAGCGCATGGTGGTCGCCATAGTACACGTTGACGTCCTTGGTGGAGAGCACGACCTCGTCGCTCACGGCCCTGCCGCTCACGCGCACGCGTTTTTCGCTCTCCCCCACACTCGACAGAAAGTCCTGGGTCTCGGACGTGGCCGCCTCGGTTGCGGGCGTTGCATTCATCTCGCTCATTCGGCCGTCATCTTCCTTGCCAGTTGCTTGCCCACGATACGGGCAACTATGTTAAACAGCAGCACGCAGATCATCAGCAGTGCAGCGGTGCCCCAAACGATCTGCTGGGCCTCGGGGCTGCCCTCGCCGTAAATCTTGTAGATGTGCACGGCGAGCGACTCACCGGGGCGGAACACGTTCCAAGCGCAGGTGGGGCTCGACAGGTTAAAGCTCAAGAAGTTCAAACGCACCGGCGAGCTCATGCCCGAGGTAAAGAGCAGTGCCGCGGCCTCGCCAAACACGCGGCCGGCCGAAAGCACGATGCCGGTCACGATGGCAGGCATGGCCTCGGGGATCAGGATGTGCAGCGTGGCCTCCCAGCGGGTAAGGCCCATGGCCAGGCACGCATCGCGCTGGGCCTGCGGCACGTCCTCGAGCGCCTGCTGGATCACGCGCACCAGGATGGGAATGTTGAACATGGTGAGCGCGACGGCGCCGGAGATGATGGAGTACTTCCAGCCCAGCTGCACCGAGAACACCAGGAAACCGAACATGCCGACAACGATGGAAGGCAGCGAGGACAGCGTCTCGATGGCGGTGGAAGCGATGTCGCGGATGGGACCGTCCGGCGCGTACTCAACCAAAAAGACCGCGCCGCCCAGGCTGATGGGCACCGAGATGATCAGGGTGATCAGCAGCAGATAGAACGAGTCGAACAGCTGGTAGAGTACGCCGCCCTGAGTTCCGTTGGCGCGCGACGGCTGCGTGAGAAAACCCGGCTGGAACAGCGTCGAGATGCCCTCGAACAGGATATAGGCCACCATGGAGACGACGATGAGCATGACGATGGCGATGATTGCCGTCAGCACGCCCGTGGCGATGCGATCCTGCTTTTGGACGCGCCCGAGTCTCGCCTCGTCGATATGGATGCGCGTGCTAGCCACGAGCCTTCGCCCCCTTGCGGCCGATAATGTGGATGATCAGGATGAAGATGAGGCTCATACCCATCAGCAGCAGACCAAGCGCCCACAGAACATCGTCCTGGGCCGAACCCTCGGCATAGACCGCCATGGACGTGGTGAGCGTGGTGGTGATGGTCGAGGCCGGCGACAGCAGCGACGTCGGCATGGCCTCAATACCGCCGATGACCATGCGCACGGCGAGCGTCTCGCCAAAGGCGCGCGTCATGCCAAGGATGACCGCAGTCATGAGCGACGGCATGGCGGACTTGAGCACCACGTGCCAGATGGTCTGCCAGCGGGTGTAGCCCAGCGCGAGCGAGCCCTGACGGTAGCCGTCGGGCACGGCGCGCAGGCCATCGACCGAAAGGGTGGTCATCGTCGGCAGGATCATGACAGCCAGCACGATGGCGCCGGGCAGGATGCCCAGACCCGTGCTCACGTGGAAAACGGACTTCATAAGTCCGACGACCACGTGAAAGCCAATCAGTCCAAAGACGACCGAGGGAATGCCGGTCAAAAGCTCAATAAGCGGCTGAAAGACCTTGGAACCAAACTTAGGCTGGATCTCGACCGCAAAGATGGCAGAGCCGATGGCGATAGGCAGTGCGATGAGCGTGGAGAGCACCATGACCGCAAACGAGGTGACGATCAGGGGCAGGGCGCCGGTATAGGGCAGGCCGTTTTCGGCTGTGTTGGCCAGGTCCCACTTGGTGCCGGTGAAGAACTCGACGACCGAGACGCCGTCCTTGACAAAAGCCGAGAGGCCCTTTTGGGCGACCATGAAGATAAGCGCGGCAACGACAAGCGTCACGAGCGCTACGCACGCGCCCGTGACGCCTAGACCCACGTTCTCAAGGTCGCGCTTTGGCAGCTGTTTTGCCATTGCAAACCTTTCCGGGGGCGATTACTTATTTAGCAGAGACCTTGCCGCTGGCGTCCTTGACGACCTTCATGGCAGAGACGGGGATAAAGCCCTGCTCCTCGACGAGCTTGCCCTGGACGTCGTCGGAAAGCATGAACTCCAGGAAGGCCGTGGTGGCCTCGTCGGCGTCCTTGGAGCAGTACATGTGCTCGGTAGCCCAGATCTTGAAGGAGTCGTCGGTGACGTTTGCGCTCTTGGGCTCGACGCCCTCGACCTTGACGGCGTTGAACTTGGAATCGTCAAAGTGCGAGAAGTCGAGGTAGGAAATGGCGTTGTCGGTACTGGCCATCTGGGTCTGGACGTCGCCGGACTTGTCGAGCTCGGCGTCGCCCTTAAAGTCGACGGCCTCGTCGCCAAAGACGGCGGCCTCGAAGGTGGCGCGGGTACCGGAGCCGGCCTTGCGGTTGAGAACGACGATCTTGGCGTCGTCGCCGCCGACCTCCTTCCAGTTGGTGATCTGGCCGGAGAAGATGCCCTTGAGCTGCTCGAGGGACAAATCGTCGACCGTCACGTTCTTAGAGACGACGGGGCCCATGCCCACAACGGCGACCTCGTGGTCGACGAGGTTCTTGACCTGGTCGGCCTCGAGCTTGGTCTCGGCGAAGACGTCGGAGTTACCAATGGTGACGGTGCCGGCGGCGACAGCGGTCAGACCCTTGCCCGAACCGTTGCCCGAGCCGGAGACGGAGACGTCGGGGTTGGCGTCCATGAACTTCTCGGCAGCAGCCTCGACGAGAGCCTGGAACGAGGAGGCGCCGTCGTAGGTCACCTCGCCGGAGACGGACTCGGCAGCAGCGGCGCTACCCTTGTCGGCGGCGTCGGATGCGCCGGAGCCGCCGCAACCAACGAGGCCGAGACCGACGATGCTGGCGAGACCACCAGCGAGGCCGAGGAACTGACGACGAGAATAAGCCTGATCGAGCATGATCTTCCTTTCATACATGCGAATCGCGGGCACCCTGCCCGCTTTGCTGTTTGGAAAGATACGGCCTCGATCGGGCGACGACCGCCTTATCTGCGGTTTCTTACGGTCATTTGATAGACCCTTACCGCAAGCTCTGCTCAGCCTTTACAAACGGATAACAATCCCCACCCAAGCATGGCACGCTTTTTACACCAGAGCGAAGTAGTCATTGGGGACGTTCTTAAACGACTAGTCGTTGGGGACGTTCTTGTTTGACTAGTCATTTAAGAGCGTCCCCAATGACTACCCCAGCAACGCCGATGTTTTGACAAAGTCAATCTGCCGGCTTTTGGGGACGTTCTTTATCTGCCGGCACAAAAGGAGCGTCCCCAAGTGACGCAAAAAGCCCGGGCAAAAGCACCGGGCTCGTAATGCAGGTTTGTATCCAAGCAGGATATAGGGGAAGCCCTACAGCTCCAACTCGTTGAGCTTTAAGATGGCCACGATATAGATCTTTAGCGCCTGCTTGAGCTGTTCCTCGTTGGCGCACTCGTTGGGACCGTGCATCTGGCCGCCCCATGCGGGCAGCTCCAGGCCGGTCTCCTCGGGGCCAAACGACACGGCGCGGGCAAAGTTGCGCGCGTACGTGCCGCCGCCCATGGCAAAAGGCTCGGCATGCTTGCCCGTAAACTCGTTATAGGTGTCAATCAGCGCCTTCACAGCCGGGTCGTCGGCAGACACCGAGAACGGCACCTTTGCATGACCCAAGCGACACGTCACGTCAAAGCGCCCCACGAGCGGCTCGAGCTGCTCGCTGATGGTATCGGCGCTCGTGCTATCGGGGAAACGCACGTCAATGACCTGCTCGATGTGGCCATCCACCACGCGGATGACGCCGGGATTGCAGGTGAGCGGGCCAAACGCCGGGCTCGTCGCATCGATTCCCAGGCCGCGGCCATAGGCGTCCGCATGTACAAAGGCCAGGAACTTGACAAACTCGTGCTCGGCAGGCGTCAGCAGGCGCTCGCCGCGGGCACCAAACGCGTCCTCGGCCTCGCGCAGATACGCCACGATCAGACCGACGGCATTGATCGTTCCCTCGGGCATCGAGGCATGACCGCCAATACCGTGGGCGAAAATCTGCGCATGCCCGTTATCGAGTGCTGTAATCTCCAGGCGGTCAGCGTTCTCAACGGGCGCCGGCAGTTCATCGGCGGCAATCGCAAGCTCGCAGATAGACTGCGACGGAATGGCGTTGCTCGCCTCGGCACCGCTCCACGACACGATGCGCCCGCCGTCGATCTTGGAGCTCACAAACGTCGCCCCGAACTGGCCCTTCTCGGCATTGCAGACCGGGAACTCGGCATCGGGCGTAAACAAAAAGTCGGGGTCTGCGTAGTTCTCCAGATAATGGTGAACATCGGACATGCTCACCTCCTCATCGCAACCCAGCAGCGCGCGGAAGGTATAACGAGGGACAATCCCATGTTTGAGCAGATAGGCGCCGGCGTAGAGCGACAGCACGGCCGGACCCTTGTCGTCGATCACGCCGCGACCGAGCAGCCAGCCCTCGCGGCGCTCCATCGCAAACGGATCGGTATTCCAGCCAGGGCCGGCGGGCACCACGTCCACGTGGCAGATGGTCGCGAGCTGCTTATCGCCGCGACCCGGGATATCGGCAATGCCCACGTAACCCTCGTCGTCGCTTGTCTGGTAGCCGAGCTTCTGCGCGATGCCGAGCGCGCAATCGAGCGCGTCACGGACCGGACGGCCAAACGGCGCGCCGGGCTCCGCATTGGCAGAAACCGCCACGGACGGATAGCTCACCAGCTGCTCGATATCGGCGACGACATCCTCCCAGACCTCGTCGACATACTCGGTAACGCTCTGCTCCACCTGATTCATGGACGACCTCCTTACCAATGAGGGGCAAGTGTGCCGCCCCTCACATCAAGTACTTATATAGCGAAAAGTTTAGCAAGCTCGGCCACCGAATGCACCACCGCATCGGCGCCCGCTGCCTCGTGCTCGCCCGGCGCCGCCGCGCCCGAATAGATGCCAATACACGGCACGCCCATCGCGTGCGCGCCCTCCACGTCGTTAAAGCGGTCGCCGATCATCACGGCCTCGTCAGCAGTCGCGCCGAGCGCCGCCAGCGCATCGCGGACCGAATCGGCCTTGGTCTCGCGTCCCTGAGGCGGATTCATGCCGACCACGGCCTCAAACTGAGAAAGCCCCAGCTCATGCACCATGTCGATGCACTTTGCCTCCATGCGCGACGTCGCCACGGCCATGCGATGACCCTGGGCGGCCAGCCCGTCGAGCAACTCGGGGATCCCGTCGAACACGGGATACTCCTCCGGTCCTAACTCATCAAAAAAGGCACGGTACTCGTCGGCCACCACCAGCGACTCCTCGCGCGAGAAGCCGTAAAAGTCGTGGAAGCTCTTCCACAGCGGAGGCCCGATCATACGGCGCAAGTCACCCATCTGCGCCTCCGTAAACCCACGCGCAGCCAGCGTCTTGCGCGTCGAGGTCATCACCGCCCGACCCGTATCGGCCACCGTGCCATCAAAATCGAACAGCACAACCGGCCGTTTGCCTATCTCCAACGCCTCCATCGGCATCCCTCTTCCCCAGTTGACGATTTCCACACCGACACTTCAAACTGTTGACTATTCAACAATTGAACCTAGCAATGTGGAACGACTCTACTATACTTGTCGCACTTTGCTCTCAGAAGGCGGCGCGCAAACGCCCCAACGAAAGGTGCAATTATGTCTTTTGCCATCATAACCGACTCCACGTCGGACATCTCCCCCGCCCGTGCCCAAGAGCTCGGCATTTACGTGATTCCGCTGCATGTGATTATCGAGGGTGAGGACCTGCTCGACCAGGTGCAGATTACCGCCCAGGAATACGTCGCGCGCATGGCTGGCTCCGAGCAGCTGCCGCACACCTCGCAGCCGAGCGCCGGCGAGTTTAAGGCGCTCTTTGACCGTGTGCGCGCCGACGGCCACGATAGCGCGATCTTTATCTCGCTGTGCAGCGAGTGGTCTGCCTGCTATTCCAACGCATGCCTGACGGCCGGGACCCATGAGCTCGACGTGCGCTGCATCGATTCGCGCACCGGTTCGGGCGCCGAGGGCTTGCTGGTGGAGTACGCGCTGGCCATGCGCGAGGACGGTCGCAGCCTGGACGAGACCGAGGCGCAGATCCGCGCGACGCTGCCCGACGCACACCTGCTGCTAATTCCCCGCACGCTCGAGAACCTCGTTAAGAACGGCCGCGCGCCCAAGCTCGCTGGCCAGCTGACGCAGATGCTCAACATTCGCCTGGCCGTCTCGCCGGAGTGGAAATCGGGCGAGATCAAGGCCATCAAGAAGGGTCGCGGCGCCAAGCGCATCGTTGCCAACACCATGGCCGATTGCCTCGCATTTTTGGCCGAGCACCCGGGCTCCAGCGTGCGCGTGCTCACGACCGGCGCTGCCGAGGAGCAGGAGCTCGTCAACCAAGCGCTCGCAGGCCAGAACTACGTAGACGCCGGCACCGGCCCCATCGGCTGCACCATCGCCACCCACGTAGGCGTCGACGCCATCGCCATCAGTTACTGCCCCCGCTACCAACCCACCAATTAGGGCCACCCATACCACTTGCGGTGAAATAGGGACTGTTTTTGGCTTATCAGCCGCAAATCAATCCCTATTCCACCGCAACTTAGAAGCAGTTCATTTAGCCTGTCCCATTTTAGCTACCCTACATCAGCCCGCTCAGGGCGATGTCGACGGCCTCGTTGAGGTCGTCGGTGATATGCACCAGCTCCGGATCGAGCGGGCTGATCATACCGGCTTCCATCACCGGGCCGTTGAGCCAGTCGAACAGGCCCTGCCAGTACTCGGTGCCCACCAAAACGAGCGGCATGCGCTTGACCTTGTGTGTCTGCACCAGTGTGAGCACCTCGAACATCTCGTCGAGCGTACCAAAGCCGCCGGGGAACACAATGGCACCCGAGCTGTACTTAACGAACATGGTCTTGCGCACAAAGAAGTAGCGGAAGTCCATACCCAGGTTCACGTATTTGTTGAGCCCCTGCTCGTGCGGAAGCTCGATACCCAAGCCGACCGACTTGCCGTTGGCGCTCGCCGCTCCCCTGTTGGCCGCCTCCATAATGCCAGGGCCGCCGCCGGTGATAACCGCCACGCCGCGCTGGGCGATCTTGCGACCGACCGTGCGCGCCGCCTTGTAGAGCGGATCGGTCTTGGGCGTGCGAGCACTGCCGAAGATGGTCACTGCAGGACCAAGCTCGGCAAGCGCGCCGAAGCCATCGACAAACTCAGCCTGTATGCGCAGCACTCGCCAGGGATCGGCATGCAACCAGTCGGTTGAATCCTCGGGTGCCAGCAGGTTGGCGTAGGTGTTGTCCTTAGGAATCATGGGGCCGCGCATGACCACGGGGCCGCGCCGGTACGTCTCGTCGTAGGCGGGCTCGCCCTCGACGTTCTCATTCTTAATCATGGGTACTCCTATCAAAAATAGAAACGGGCGGGGTCGACGCCATGCGCCAAACACCCGCCCGAACATCAACTATTCGGTATGGTACCCACGATGCATAAAGTGCTTGCAAGGCATCGGTCAGCGGTCATGCAGACCGTGTTAGCGAACGCGACGACCGGCCGGCGCTCGCCCTTTGCCGTTGCTCACGCCCCGCAAGCGCCCGCGCCGCTCTTAGTAGTCCACCGCCGCAGGACTGTTCATCCAGTCGCTCACAAACGCACCGTAGCGGCCCTCGATAATGGCCTGGCGGGCGCGCTGCATAAGGTTGAGCAGGTAGTAGATGTTGTGCATCGAAAGCAGAATGCCGCCGAGCATCTCCTTCTGCGTGACCATGTGACGGATGAGCGCACGGCTGTAACCGCCCGTGCACACCGGGCAGGTGCAGGTGGGATCGATGGGGCCGTCGTCATGCGCAAAGCGGGCGTTGCGGAAGTTAAGGCGACCTTCACTGGAGAATGCCGTGCCCATGCGGCCGGTGCGCGTCGGCAGCACGCAGTCGAACATATCGATGCCCACGCCCACGCCGCGCACGAGCGTCGTCGGGTTACCGACGCCCATCAGGTAGCGCGGCTTGTGCTTGGGCATGTACTCGCTCACGAGCGGCGCCAGCGTCTCGAACATGGTCTCGTGGTCCTCGCCCACCGAGTAGCCGCCGATGCCGTAACCGGGGAAGTCACCGCACTCCTCCAGATGGCGCAGCGAGCGCAGACGCAGGTCCAGATGCATGCCGCCCTGAACGATGCCAAAGAGTGCCTGGTCATCGCGGGTGTGAGTCTTGTAGCAGCGCTCGGCCCACATGCTCGACAGCTCCACCGCGCGCTCGACGTAGGCGCGCGTGGCAGGATAGCCGGGGCACTGGTCGAGCTGCATGCAGATGTCGGAACCGAGCTTCATGGCGATTTCCATGTTGTCCTCGGGCGTCCAGAACACGTGGCGACCGTCGTAGTCATTGACGATAAAGCGCACGCCCTCGTCGGTGAGCTTAACGGCGTCGTTATGGCTAAAGACTTGGAATCCGCCCGAGTCGGTGAGGATGGGGCCGTGCCAGTTCATAAACTTATGCAGACCGCCCAGCTCGGCGATGGTGTCCTCGCCAGGGCGCATGGACAGGTGATAGGTATTGGCAAGCACGATCTGGGCGCCGAGCCGCTTGACGGTCTCGGTGGGGATACCCTTGACGTTTGCCTTGGTACCCACAGGCATAAAAATCGGCGTCTCGATGTCGCCGTGCGGGGTATGCAGCACGCCGGCGCGCGCGTGCGTGGTCGGGTCCTCGGCGATCAGGTCGAATTTAAAGAGGCTCTGGTCCATAAACTGGAACTCCTTGGTTGCGGTTCATACGCAGACCATTATACGAGCAACCAGCAAACCGCACCGACTCGACAGAAACTGGTGCAAAGAGGTTATAGTCATTGGGGGACGTTCTTAAACGACTAGTCGCCGGGGACAGTCTTCAGCGCCACCTTGCAAAGGAGTGTCCCAATCAGCCGGCACTTAGGGACTGTCCCCAAGTGCCGGTAAGAGCGTCCCTTTCGACTAGTCATTTAAGAACGTCCCCAACGACCACATCAAGGCAACGCCGATGCTCTGGCAATGTCAGCGAGCGGTCACCAGAGCGAACAAATTGGCATGAAAAGAGGACGGCATTGATCTTCTGATCATGCCGTCCTCTTTGAATGACAAGTTGTCGCTCTGGTGACCGCGCAGCGTCAACTGGTTACGCGGTTCGTAGAACCGCGTAACCCCTAAGGCCGCTGGCCCATACCACCCTCGAGGGTGACGGTCTCGCCGTTCATGTACTTAAAGTCGGGGCCGCAGAGCTGAACGACCACGCGGCCGATTTCCTTCTCGACATCGCCGTAATGGCCCGCCGGCGGCATGTGAACGTTGGCCTTGAACGCCTCGGGATAGGCATCCTGGAAGTTCTCGAGCGCAGCGGTCCAGGCAAGCGGGCACACGATGTTGACGTTGATGCCGTCCTTGCCCCACTCGTTGGCGGCGACGCGAGTCAGACCGCGGATGCCTTCCTTGGCGGCGGCATAGCTGCACTGGCCGTAGTTGCCAAACAGGCCGGCGCCCGAAGCAAAGTTGACCACGGAGCCCTTGGTCTCCTTCAGGTGCGGATAGGCCTTCTGCATGTACAGGTAGGTGGCATACAGGCCAGAGTAAATGGCCAGGTTAAACTGATCCATGGTGTGATCGGCAATGGTCACGCCCGAGGCGCTGGCCTGAGCGTTGTTGACGACGGCGTCGATGCGACCGAACTCCTCAATCGCCTTGTCGATAACGTTCTGTACGACGGCCTCGTTGTCCTGGCCGGCGGAGACATCGGCCTGAACAGGCAGAACCTTGACGCCGTACTCAGCCTCGAGAGACTCCTTGGCGGCCTCGAGCTTGGCGACGTTGCGGCCGGTGATGACGAGGTTCGCGCCCTCCTTGGCAAAAGCGATATCGATGCCGTAGCCGATGGAGCCAGCGGAGCCGTCCTTGAGCGTGGCCTTGCCGCCGCCGGTAACGATTACGGTCTTACCAGTGAAAAGTCCCATACGAAGTCCTTTCAAATCGCGACGGGCCCGCCCGTCGACTGCGCGCATCCAACTTCACGCGCCAAAAGCTGAAATGCAACTTTAGCGGGTTCAAGTGAAAAATAAAGACCATGGCAGGCGAACGGTGCAACGTCTTTCGGCGAAGGGAATGTCAAGCACGAACTGGACAAAGAGGCCGAATTTTTTGTCACCCAAACGAGTCATCGAACACGTTTTGAAACTTTGCTGCGGGGCGCGGGATGTCGGCGCGAGACTTTATCATAGGGTGACGAACAACGATGAGGAGCACATGCCTATGACAGACGAGCTGGACCCCCAGACTCAACAGTATATTGATGATTCAGCAGACACCATTGACGACTGCGATACTTCTACCAGCAGCGATGGCGGCATTGATGCCGCTGTCGAGGAGGCTCCTGCCGCCGCAGACGAGGCCGCAGACGCAAATGTTGCCGCAGATCAAGGCAAAGAAGAGCAGCTAGAGCAGCCGGACCCAAGCGATACTGAACCCAAGGCCGAGAACGCTCCGCAACCAGCGGGCCCCATCGAGGTGTCTTCGGAAGAAGAGCTCGACGCCGTCATGGACTCCATGATGGATGCCGTCAAAGCGATGAAGGACGCCGTCGCCGATGCCGATGTCGACGCCGAGGAAGAGGAAGCCGCCGAAGCTGCCTCGACGTTTGTGCCCGGCAAGACCCCGGTTGCCGACCAAGGCAGCACCATGCCCTCGTTCCTGCAACTCGAGCACCCCACGATCGGCGCCGACGCGGTCGACCCGCATGCAGCGGGCTTTTCCGTGATTGAAGGCGGCACCGGCAATATCGCCGCGCCGCAGACTGTCGATACGAATGCCGCCGAGGCCGCGCACCCGACCACCTCGCATGCTTCCGCCACGAGCCGCGACCTGGGGAGCGCCGTCTCAAACACCGCTAACGCCGTGGGCACTTTTATCGCCCAGGGCGCGTCGGCCATGCGCGAGATGAACGCCGCCAAGAAGGCACTCGCCGATGCCCGCGCCCATTTAGCCGAGCTTGAGCAGCGCATCGCCGACCAGGCAGAGGAACTCGAGACGCGGCAGGATATCGCGGGACGCTTCGACCAGATTGTCGCCGATCAACGCCAGGCGATTGCCGCGGCACAAAAGACCGCTGCGGCAGCTGAAATTAACCGTGATGCCCATGCCGCCAAAGCGACGGAGCTCAAGGGCCAGCTCGAGCAAATGAAGGCAGAGGACGATGCGACCGAGCTCCGCCTGAAGGCTGCACTCGACGCCGTGGAAGCCCGCGAGGCGAGCTCGCGCGAGACCGGCAACCGCCTCGTTCGTCGCCTTGAGGATTCCAAGCGTATCCGCGACAAAGTGAAGGCTGAGCGCGATGCCGGTGTCGCCGCCGCACGACAAACTGCCGATGCTACGCGCGCACAGCTCGAGACCTTGCGTCGCGAGTATGCCGAGCTGCAGCGCAACCCTTCGGCAAATCCCGCCAATTACACCGTACGCACCAACGAGTTGTCTATGCAAATCTCCGACGCTGCCGACGCCCTCCGCAAGGCCGAGGAAGATATTCCGCGCGTGACTGCCGATCTTGAGCATTCACTTGCCGCCGCCGAGCAGGCCGTCGAGCAGGCGCAGGCCCCCATCGCCGACGCTAAACGCGCGCACCAGGCCGTAACGGCTGAGGCAGATGCCGCGCGCGACGAGCTGCAGTCCGCAAAAACTGCCGCCGCGACGCGCCAGCGCGAGCTGCGCGAAAAGATCGCCACGCAGGACAAGGCACGCCGCGAGCAAGAGCAGGCCATCGCAAACGCCCGGGCAGATGCCGCGCATGCGCAGTCGATTGTCGAGCAGGCGACCGAGGTGCACGACCATCCCGAGATCACCGAATCGCTCGCCGGGTCCTTGGCACGCGACAAGGCCGAGCATACCGAGACCGAGCGCGAAGTTGCCCAACTCGAGGCCGCCGAAGACGACGTGCGCAAGCGAACCCGCGACTCACGCGTCAAATTCACCGGAGCCATCGCCTGCATCATCGCCGCAATCCTGGTGATCATCGCAATCTGGCTGTTCGCGAGCAAGTAAACCCGCTGCCAAAAACACCCAGCGCAGTTGCGGTGAGATAGTTCCTGTTGAGCCCTCAAAAAGGTCAATTCAAGAACTATCTCACCGCAACTTATTTAGATCGGCGCAAGGCAACCTATCCCTCTTCCACCGATTTCTTGAAATAAGGAGTGTCCCCAGGTGCCGGCGCAAAAGGAACGTCCCCAAGTGCCAAGCGCCGCAAGAGTGTCCCCTTTGACTAGTCATTTAAGAACGTCCCCAATGACTACAGCAACAACCACGGCAACGCAGATGTTTTGGCGCGGACAGCGAAAACGCCCCTAAGCGAGCAAGGTGACGTGAAAGAGGAGGGCATTGACCTTCTGGTCATGCCCGACGATTGAACGTCAGATTGCCGCTTAGGGGCGTTTGCAGCGTCGGCCGGTTACGGCGTTTGGAAAACGCCGTAACCTACTGAATGAGCATTGCGTCACCAAAGCTGAAGAAGCGATAACGTTCTTCGATGGCGGCGGCGTAGGCATCCATGATCTGGTCGCGGGAGGCAAGCGCGCTTACGAGCATCATGAGCGTGGAGCGCGGCACGTGGAAGTTCGTGATCAGCGCGTCGACCACGTGATAGGTCGAGCCAGGCATGAGGTAGAGCTGCGTCGTCGCGTTCTCGCGCACCACGATGTCACCGCGGCCGAGTGTATCGGCGCCGTCCTCACGGCCCTCAAAATAGCGCGCCGTCACAGCCGGATCGGACACCGGCGCGTCCGCGTCAAACGCGCTCTCGAGCGAGCGCACCGCCGTGGTGCCGACGGCGATCACGCGATGCCCCTCGGCCTTAGCCTTATGCACGGCGTCGACCACCTCCTGCGATACGTGGTAGCGCTCGGTGTGCATGACGTGCTGCGTAGGGTCGTCCTCCTCCACCAGACGGAAGGTATCGATACCGACCTCGAGCTCGACAGCGGCAAACTTCGCGCCCTTAGCCTCGATAGCCGCCATGAGCTCGGGCGTGAAGTGCAGGCCCGCCGTGGGAGCAGCGGCCGAATGCTCCTCCTTCATGGCGTAGACGGTCTGGTACTTCTCGGGATCGCCCTCGTAATCGGTAATGTAGGGCGGCAGCGGCACGTGGCCGGCAGCATGGATGGCCTCGTCGAGCGTGCGCGGCTCGCCGGCGGCATTGCAACCGGCCGGCTCAAAACGCACCAGGCGGCATTGCAACCGGCCGGCTCGAAGCGCACCAGACGGCCGCCACGGCTATCGGTGACAAAGTCGATGACCTCGGCCGTCAGCACCACGGGCGCGCCCTCGGGCGCATGGGCGCCACCGGCGCGATACTCAATCTGAGCGCCGGGCTTTAGGCGCTTGCCCGGCTTGACCAAGCACTCCCAAACGTGACCCAGCGGGTCAACATCCTCGCGGCGCTTGAGCAGCAGCGTCTCGACCACGCCGCCCGAGCCCGTCTTGCGACCGATAAGACGGGCCGGCATCACGCGCGTCTGGTTGATGACGAGCACGTCGCCCGGCTCGATATAGTCGATGATGTCGCGGAAGATGCGGTGCTCGACGGTGCCGCCGTGCTCCAGCGGCGTTCCCGCCTGAGAGCCCTTGCGATCCACCACCAGCAGGCGGCAGGAGTCACGCGGCTCGGCAGGAGCCTGGGCAATCAGTTCCTCAGGAAGGTTGTAGTCAAAATCATCGGTACGCATAGACACGTCGGATACTCCTTATATAGTTAAAGTCCGCTCTACATCCTAGCAGGCCGCCAGCCCAAAAGAACTACTTTTTGGCGGCTTTGCGCTCGTCGCGGATGCGGGCGCGGTCCATGGCCGCCTCGACGGCAGAGAAGCGGCAACCACAGTAGTTCTGCCGATACATGCCAAGCTCGCGCGAACGACGTGTCGCCTCGGGGTAATACGGGCGAAAATCGCGAATCACCGGAGTGAGCCCGCGGGCGGCAGCCAAACGCTCCAACACATCATTGCAGGTGTCGAACAGCTGATACGGCGAAACGGCGAGCGTCGTGCCCACATATCCAAACCCGCGCTCCTGGGCCACACGGCATGCCTCGGCCAGACGCAGGGCATAGCACGCGCGACAGCGGCGGGGTCGATCGGCGCCCAACGGGGCCACACCGGCCTCCCAGCGCTCGCGGTCCTCCCCCACCTCGATGAGCTCAATGTCGCCATCTGCACACCACCGGCGCAGCTCGTCCAAGCGCCGCTGCCATTCATCGCGCGGCTGAATATTGGGGTTGGTCCAGCAAATCGTAGGCTCAAACCCCTCCTCGCGCAGCAGGCGAACCGGCTCCAGCGAGCACGGTGCGCAGCAAGCATGCAGCAGCAACGGCTTCATCAACATCTCCTCCCCCACAATAAGTAGTCTTTTTGGGACGGGGCTATTTTGACTACTTTTGACGTAAAGCAGTCAAAACTACCCATCTCCAAAAAGTAGTCAAAATAGCCCCGTCCCAAAAAGACTACTGACCAAAAAAGCGAACGCCAAAGGACGTGTCCTCGCAGGCGACAATGCGGCGGTCGCGCAGGATGGTCCGCACGTAATACCAGTCGCCCACGCAACCCGACAAATGCAAGCCGGCCGCCAGATAGCACAGCAGCGGATAGCCCGAGAACGCAAACCCCAGGGCAAACGTTGTCGTCACAACAACCGTCGGCGCCAGGCAAACCGCCACGTACCGCCGGCGCGAATACACCACGCCCTCGGCGCAGGCGTAAATCATGCAGGTTTCGCGATTCGCCCCAAAGGTCACCTTCGCGCCCGCAGGCGCCAGCAGCTTAAAAAACACACCGTGCACCAGCTCGTGCACGGCAAATGACGCCGCAGAAACCGCGGCCAAGCCGACTATCCAGCCCACAACCGCCGTCCAGCCGCCCGCGTCAGCCGCATCCAAGTCCGCAGGCCCGCCCATCAGCATAAACACCGGCACCAGGCACACGGCAAACACGCCGACTACGACCATCCCCCACACGAAGCAAGCGTGCAGAAAATCCTCGTCTTCAAACGCATGTATGTTGGAAATCTCATTCATAGCACCTTAGGATAGCGCCCCTGCCACGTACCCGTCCGCATGTGCGATAATGTCGAACGATATGCACGAATTGACCACCGCGCCGCCAGGCCTTGCGCCCGGCCGCGCTCTCACCATATGCGAAGGAGTCCCATGGCATCCAAATACTCCATGAACGACCGTCCCAGCTGGCCTCGCCGCGCCATCGTTACCGCCGGCGAGCCCTACGGCAACAAGGGCCTTCACTTTGGCCACGTCGGCGGCGTCTTTGTCCCGGCCGACTTCTTCGCCCGCTTCCTGCGCGACCGTCTGGGTCGCGAGAACGTCATCTTCACCTCGGGCACCGACTGCTATGGCTCGCCCATCATGGAGAGCTACCGCAAGCTCAAGGAGAACGAGGGCTACGACAAGTCCATTAGCGAGTATGTCGAGTCCAATCACTCCCGCCAGGCCGCGACCCTCAACAACTACAACATCAGCTGTGACATCTACGGCGGCTCGGGCCTTGAGCCGGATCACTCCCGCCAAGCAGCGACCCTCAACAACTACAACATCAGCTGCGATATCTACGGCGGCTCGGGCCTTGAGCCGGCGGCCCAGATCCACAACGAGGTGACCGCCGAGATTATCGAGCGCCTGCACGAGCAGGGCACCATCTCCAAGCGCTCCACGCTGCAGTTCTACGATGCCAAGGCCGGCACGTTCCTCAACGGCCGTCAGGTGATCGGCCGCTGCCCCATCCAGGGCTGCAAGTCCGAGAAGGCCTATGCCGACGAGTGCGACCTGGGTCACCAGTTTGAGCCCGAGGAGCTCATCGCGCCTAAGAGCCAGCTCACCGGCGAGGTGCCCGAGCTGCGCCCGGTCGACAACCTCTACTTCGACCTGCCGGCCTACCTCGACTTTATGAAGACCTATACCGCCAAGCTCGCCCAGAACCCGCAGGTTCGTTCCGTGGTCTCCAAGACCATGGAGGAGTGGCTGCTGCCGGCTCAGCTCTACATCCAGAACAAGTTCCGCGAGGCCTTCGATGCCGTCGAGGATCAGCTTCCCGAGCACACCGTCCTGGAGCCCGAGGGCAACAAGAGCAGCTTTACCGTCACCTTCCCCAGCTGGAAGGAGCGCGACGATGCCCACGCGGTGCTCGCCAACGGTGGCGTGCGTTTCCGCAGCGGCAAGGCACTCGTGCCCTTCCGCATCACCGGCAACATCGACTGGGGCGTTCCGGTGCCCGAGGTCGATGGCGTCTCCGACGTCACCTGTTGGTGCTGGCCCGAGAGCCTGTGGGCGCCCATCAGCTATACGCGTACCGTGCTCGCACGCGATGCCAAGGCCGCCGGCGCAACCGAGGGCGTCGCCGCCCAGGATGCCGCCCTCATGGGCGAGCCCGCTGCCGATTCCACGCAGGTGCCCGCGCCCACCTACCAGCACAGCTCGCTCGACTGGCGCGACTGGTGGTGCTCTGACGACGCTCAGATCTACCAGTTTATCGGTCAGGACAACATCTACTTCTACTGCATTGCGCAGACCGCCATGTGGGAGGCCCTGGGCTGGGACCTCACGCAGAGCACCGTCAGCGCCTGCTACCACCTGCTCTACATGGGCAAAAAGGCCAGCTCGTCCTCGCAGACGCCTCCCCCGCCGGCAGACGACCTGCTCAACCACTACACCTGCGAGCAGATGCGCGCGCACTGGCTGTCGCTCGGCCTGTCCGAGAAGCCGGTAAGCTTTAGCCCCAAGGCATATGACACGCGCGTGACCGGCAAGGACAAGGACGGCAACGAGGTGCGCGCCTGCGACGACAAGCGCGTCATCGATCCCGCCCTTAAGGAGAGCGCCCTTTTGACCGGCGTCTTCAACCGCCTGGCCCGCAGCTGCTTCTACGGCGTTGCCATCAAGGAAGGCGACGAGAGCCCCTACCGCAACGGCTGCATCCCCGCTGGTGCCGCTTCTGACACCGTGGTCGAAGCCGCCCAGCAGGCAACCCTTGCCTTTGAGCAGGCCATGTACAAGTTCGAGACGCACCGCGCGCTCGCCGTGTGTGACGACTACCTGCGCGCCGCCAACAAGCGCTGGAGCGACGCCTCCAAGGCCGCCAACAAGCTCGAGGGCGAGCCAGCCAGCGCCGCAATGACGCAGGCCCTCGTCGACGCCTTTACCGAGCTGCGCGTGGCGACCGTGCTCATGCACGGCATCGTCCCGGCCGGCTGCGAGCTCATCTGTGAGTACTTCGACGTCGACCCGGTCGCCTTCTTTAGCTGGGACAACATCTTTGCCTCCACGGACGAGTTCGTGGAGAGCCTGGGCGAGAAGCCCGGCGAGCACCGCGTGAAGCCACTGCCCCCGCGCTTCGACTTCTTCAGCAAGCACGAGAGCCAGTACTAGGCCAACGCCAAGGCAGAGTAGTCATTTTGGGACGGGGCTATTTTAGCTACCCCGTCCCAAATTTAACTGCAACGCCTGCCGAAACGGACGGGTAGCTAAAATAGCCCCGTCCCAAAATGACTACTTTTAATGGAATGGAAAGGAAAGACGGATGTCCAAGCCGCGCCGTCGTAAGCAGAAAAAGCAGGTTAAGCCCGAGCTCAAGCTTAGGCAGTTTGCCGCCACCGAGCTTTCCGACCATCTTGCCGCCCTTCCCTGCGCCGCCGACCTGCCGCGCTTTATGGTCGACACGGTCGCCGGCGCCTATGCACCCGCCGATGCCCAGCTCATAATCGAGGGCTTCGGCGCCGCGGCCACACGCCCGGTCACGCTGCGCGCCAACACGCTCAAGGCGACCGCCGAGGACATCGCCGCCGCGCTCGACGCAGCCGGCATCGCCCACCGCCCCATCGCATGGTATCCGGACGCCTTCATCCTGCCCGAGGCCCAGGTTTCCGACCTGTGGGACCTCGACATCTACTGCGACGGCAAGATCTACTTGCAGAGCCTGTCGTCCATGATGCCACCGTTGGTCCTGGGCGCCCAGGCAGGCGAGGACATCCTGGACATGTGCGCAGCCCCTGGCGGCAAGACGACGCAAATTACCGCCCTCACGCAGGGGCAGGCGCACCTTACCGCCTGCGAGATGAGCATTCCCCGCGCCGAGAAGCTCGAAGCCAACCTCCACCGCCAAGGCGCAAAAAACGTGCCCGTCATGCGCATCGACGCACGCGAGCTCGACGAGTTCTTCCGCTTTGACCGTATCCTGCTCGACGCTCCCTGCACCGGCACGGGCACCGTCATCAGCGGCAACGAGAAGAGTCTGCGCGGCCTGACCGAGCAGTTGCTCGGCAAGTGCGCCCGCTCGCAGCGCGCGCTTCTGGACCGCGCCATGGGAGCCCTCAAACCGGGCGGCACGCTCGTCTATTCGACTTGTTCGATCTTGCCGCAGGAAAACGAGGACGCCCTGCAAGAGGCCCTCGACAAGCACATGGACTGCGAGCTTATCCCCCTCGACGGCACGCCGAGCGAAAGTGAAACGCGCCGTGCTCAGGAAGCTGGCGAAGAGCCGCGCGTCGAGAGCAACGCCCTCACCGAGGCCATCGCCGCCGGCCACGTCTCGTCCGTCGCCAACGGTATGCCCGGCACGCTGACCATTCCGCCCAGCCGCGACTTTGAGGGCTTCTATATCGCCCTGATCCGAAAACGCAGCTAGCGCACGGATTCAAAACTCAACAAGCTATCTCCGTGCGCGCTTGTCCTGCTGGTCACGGTGCTGCTTAAGTGCCTCGCGTTCCTTGCGCTCGGCCCTTTTTCCCTTAATGGCCGTGACCACCAAGTAGATGATCGCGGCGGCTACGATTGCGCCCACACACAGGCCAATCGAGCCCAACATTGCTGTGAAATCCATACCGCGTCACCTCTCTTTTAAACGGGACATTCAAGATAGCACCTCAATACCCGCCACCACAGCTCCTTCACGTTCGCCGGTCCTTCGGTCTAACGGATGGCGCGGCGGGGAAAAATCAACTCGTCAAACGATTTAGCAAGCACAACGCTGTCGGCACCCCGCCGGCCACCATCGCATAGAATCGAGCCCCCATGGATACTCTCAACGATTTGAACGAGCGCGTCGACGCCTTTGTCGGCACCAGTTCCTTCGACGCGCCTGCCGCGACGAACGACCAGGCCCCCATCGATGTTCCCGCCGAGGTTCACGAGGACATCGTCGCCTCGGTCGATTTTTCCGAGGTCGAGCTTGCAGACGAGTTCACCGAGCCCCAGGTAGCCGTGACCCCCAACGGACTACTCCCCATGGAGCCGCTGCCCATCGACGGGCGTCTGCGCAAGGCGGCCCTTCGCATGCCCGACGAGATCGAGGAGGCCAGCGGCTTTACGCTCTTCGGCCGACGCATCAAGTCGCTCATTTACACCACCGACGTCGCGGTTATCCGCAACTCTAACGCCGATGCCGTCTTTGCGGTCTACCCTTTCACGCCGCAGCCCGCCATTACGCAAGCGCTGCTGACCGTCGCCGAGTGCCCGGTCTTTGTAGGCGTGGGCGGCGGAACTACGACCGGCAAGCGCTCCGTGCAGATGGCAGCCGTCTCCGAGATGCAGGGCGCGGCGGGCTGCGTGGTCAACTCCCCCGCTACTGCCGAGATGGTAGAGCACATCACCAACATCGCCGACATCCCCGTCATCGCCACGGTCGTTCGCTGCGACGACGATGCCCACGCTAAGGTGCGCGCCGGCGCCAAGATTCTCAACATCGCCGCCGGCAAGAACACGCCCCAGGTCCTACGCGAGCTGCGCGAGCACTATCCCAACCTGCCGCTTATCGCGCCGGGCGGCAAGACGCCCGAGAGCATCCGTGAGACCATCGCCGCCGGCGCCAACGCCATCATCTGGACGCCGCCTTCGGCCCAGCAGCTACAGACCGACATGATGCAGCGTTATCGCAAGATGAAGGAAGACGCCACACCTGTCATCTCGCGCGACGATGTGCCCATTATCGACCAGGTCGCCGCCGCCGAGGTCAGCCAGGTCGAGAACATGAATCCCGACGTGCCGATTCCCGACGAAGTCATCGAGCGCGTTGCTTCGATCCACGAGCGCGTAGAAGAGCATCGCGCCAACCGCGGCCTCAAGCCATCACTGCACGGCTTTTTCTTCCGCGGAAAGAAACGCTAGCCGCAACAGCAAGGCCCGCCCCACAAACGTGAGGCGGGCCGTTTTCGTTTGAGCAATCATGCAGCGACGTGATGGGGCAAATTAATCCACGCGCTTGTCGCCCATAAAGAAGAGCGCCACCGTACCAGGTCCGGTATGCGAGCCAATCAGAGTACCGATGTCATTGATCTCAATCTTGCCTTTAAGCTGCGGAACCTGTTCCTCAATCAGCGCCGCGACCGCCTCAGCATCCTCGCGGCACGCCGACTGCGACATGATGCACTTACCCGAATAATCTGCACCGTCCTGTACGTGTGCCATCATGGTCTTAGCCATCTCGGAAATCGCGCGCTTCTTAGTGCGAATCTTCTCACGTGGCGACAGCTTACCTTCGCAATCGACCGTCATAAGCGGGCAAATCTTGAGCGCCGTGCCGATGATCGCGCTCGCGGCCGAAATGCGACCGCCGCGCAGGTAGCTCGACAGATCGGTCGAGAAGAACCAGTGGTGCAGGTTGAGTTTATGCTCCTCAATCCAAGCGGCCGTCTCGTCGAGTGAAGCCCCGCTATCGCGCACGTCGGCGGCATATTCCAGCAACAGACCAAAGCCCGAAGACGCCCCCAGCGAATCGATGACGCGCACCTTGCCGCCCTGGGGATAGCGATCCGCGAGCATCTGCGCCGCGACGCAGGCCGATCCATACGTGCCCGAAATACCCGACGACAACGTCAGGTGCAGCACGTCTTTACCCTCGGCAACAAACGGCTCCCAAAACTCCTCGTACTCGCCCACGCTCACCTGAGACGTCTTGGGCATGGCGCCCGCGGCAATCTGGGCAAAAAACTCGTCCGGCGTAATCGACTGATACAGATCGTCCGTATAGACAACATCGTCGATCTCGTAATGAAAACACACGACAGGGATATTGCGCGACGCAAAGAACTCACGGGTTCGGTCGGCGGCGGATTCACAGGTCAGGACAAAATCACTCATATGAGGCTCCTTACTCATTGCTGCGCAAATTATCGCACAGTGAGCCTACATGCGGTACATATGTCCACTATTTACCAAATCGAACCAAAAATAGTGAACATCTTTACCACCATCGTCTCCACCGGCCCCACGCATAAATATCTGAGAAAACACCTTCTGTCGTCTCCACCCGACCAACACATCTACCTTCACTAAATCGATTTACCAAACCATTCAGCCGACAATTCAGCCGCTGACGCAAAATCGAAACAAAAGCGGCGCATACTGATAAACGTTTGACGCTGTTTATCAGTTTTACCAGCCCCATCGGAAGGTGTTTCATGGTCGCATTCGATCGCAACCCGCAAGACTTCAAGTATCTGCGCCTGCTGTCGAGACAGTTTCCCACCGAACAATCCGCATTTACCGAAATTATCAACCTCTCGGCCATCCTCAACCTACCCAAGGGCACCGAGCATTTTATGAGCGACGTGCATGGTGAGTACGAAGCCTTTATGCACATCCTCAACAACTGCTCGGGCGTCGTGCGCGAACATGTCGACGAGATCTTTGGCGACAAGCTCTCCTTTGACGAGAAGGGCGAGCTGTGCACGCTCATCTACTACCCGCGCGAGAAGATTGAGCTGGTCCGCAGCCGGCGCGAGGACTCGCCCACCTGGTACAAGACGATGCTTGACCAGCTTATCATGGTCGCCCGCTCGCTTTCGAGCCGCTACACGCGCTCCAAGGTGCGTAAGGCCATCCCGCGCGACTACGCCTACATCATCGACGAGTTGTTGCACACGCACCCGGACGAGAACAACTATCGCGTGCGCTATCACGAGCGCATCGTGGAGTCCATCCTGGAGACCGCCAGCGCCGACGACTTTATCGAGTCGCTCGCCTCGCTCATCAAGCGCCTGGCCGTCGACCACCTGCACCTGGTGGGCGACATCTTCGACCGCGGCGGCGGCGCTGCCAAGATTATGGACCGCCTGCTCACCTACCATTCGCTCGACATCCAGTGGGGCAACCACGACGTGCTGTGGATGGGGGTACGAGATCCTGGAGAACGACTACGGCATCTCGCTGCGTGAGCTTGTCGCCTTTGCCGATGCCACCTACACCGCCGGTGAGCCCATCACCCCGCTGATCAAGGCCATCAATGTGCTGCTCTTTAAGCTCGAGGGCCAGATTATCCAGCGCCACCCCGAGTTCGATATGACCGACCGTCTGTTACTCGACAAGATCGAGCACGGCACCGGCACGGTCACGCTCGCCGACGGCAGCGTGTGGCCACTCACGACCAACGACTTCCCCACTGTCGATCCAGCGGACCCCTATACGCTCACGCCCCAGGAGCAGCACATCATCGACAAGCTCGTGTCCGAGTTTGTCACCGCCGATCACCTGCATCGCCATATCGATTTCCTCTATTCCCACGGCTCGATGTACAAGGTTGCCAACGGCAACCTGCTGTTCCATGGCTGCGTTCCGCTCAACGAAGACGGCACCTTTAGCAGCATGAACTGCCTGGGCACCTGGCACGCTGGCCGCGATTATCTCGATTTTTGCGACCACATCGCCCGCCGCGCGTGGCGCGTGGGCGACCGCGACGCTCTCGACTGGATGTGGTACCTGTGGATTGGCTTTAACTCACCCGCCAGCGGACGCCTGGTGCGTACCTTTGAGCGCGCCTATATCGCCGATAAGAGCACCTGGGTCGAGCCGATGGACCCGTACTTTACGCTTACCAAGTCGCCCTCGGTCTGCGATGACATCATGCGCGAGTTTGGCGTCGCGCCCATGGCATGTTCGCCGACCGGACACATCATCAACGGCCACACGCCCGTTAAAACCACCAAGGGCGAGCAGCCCATCCGCGCCGAGGGCAAGCTGCTGGTCATCGATGGCGGCTTCTGCCGCGCTTACCATCCCAAGACGGGCATCGCCGGCTATACGCTCATCTCGAGCTCGCGCGGCTGCCGCCTCAAGTCGCACCGGGCCTTTACGACGGTTGCCGAGGCACTCACGCGCAACGTGGACATCGAAAGCGAGACCAACCGTTTTGACCAAGCGGACCGTCGCCGCATGGTGAGCGACACCGATACTGGCGCCAAGATCCGCAGCCAAATCCAAGACCTGCGTCAGCTGCTCGATGCATATAGAAACGGTGCTATCGAGGAGCGCGCCTAGCACCACCCGCGGGGATTGGCTAAACTTGCTGAGTTTGTCATCCCCACGGCGTCCCCGCGCCACCCTAAGGCAGGTACCATGCAAAAGCTCCTTGCGCAGATCATGAAATTTGGCATCGTCGGTGTCATTGCCACGGTTATCGACTTTGGCATTATGAATCTGCTCCACTACGGTCTGGGCCTCAACATCCTAATTGCCAACACCAGCGGCTTTATCATCTCACTCATTTTTAACTACCTCGCAAGCATGAAGTACGTGTTTGCGCACAAGGAAGGCATGAGCCGCCGCCGCGAGTTCATCATCTTTGTCGTGCTGTCCGTGATCGGTTTGGTGCTCAACGACGGCATCGTGCTGGCGTTCAACGCCGGTCTGGGGCTCGAGGCCAATATCGCCAAGATCTGCGCCACCGCGCTTGTCATGGTCTACAACTTTGTGACCCGAAAGATCTTCCTGGAGGGCAACGAGACCAAATAGCTCGACACCCCTGCAGCATTACGGCGCCCACGGACGATGCGCACTCAGCGCAGCATCGTCCGTGGGCGCCGCTCGTTTACGGGCAAATTTTCAACGTTTACGGATTAGCTCTTGAAAATTTGGCGAGTTCATATAGTTCTTGGCAAAGACCTTACGTTTCCCTTGTAAAAGCTCTAAAGTATCCTCTGCTCGATTCATCAACGCATTGGATGTGATTACGTGCGCAAGGCGCTGGCACAACCTCATACCAAGCAGTTCCTCAAGTTTGCTGTCGTGGGTCTCATCTCCTTTGGCATCGACTGGGGCATGCTCATTGCGCTCGTCGAGCTGTTCCACCTCGACTTTCTGATGAGCACCACGGTTTCGTTTATCACGTCCGTCGTGGTCAACTACTGGCTCAGCATGAAGTACGTGTTCGACCACCGCGAAGGCATGAGCCGCAAGCGCGAGTTCACGATCTTCACCATCCTGTCGGTGATCGGCCTGGGCCTCAACGACCTGTATATGTTTGTGGGCGTCACGTTTTTGAGCATCGGCTACCAAGCCATGAAGGCCATCGCCACGTTCCTTGTCACCTGGTACAACTACTTCAGCCGTCGCTTCTTCCTCGAGGGCGCACGGTCGTAGTCGATTCACTATTTGCTTGAATGTATAACCGGTTGGAATTCCCGTTCCAACCGGTTTTTTGTTTGCCGAGAGACCCGGCGACCCAGTCCCATTCGCATGAAAAACGGGCGGTCCGGATGTTGGTCCGAACCGCCCGTTTGGCGCGCTATGTCGAGGCCTCTAGCCCGTTACGTAATACCAAACAACGTTGTCGCCATTGGAGAGAACGTAGTTACTGCAGGCCGTCATGGGCGTTGCGCCGTTGACGGAGTACATCCAGCCGCTCGTGCCGCCGTGCTGTTTCTCGGCCAAACCATCAATCGCGGAAACATACGTGCCGTACGACGAGCCGTGTGCGTTGACAGAAAGGCCCAGCGCGCACAGGGCATCGTAAACGGTAGCGCCTTCGTTAAAGGTAAAGGTGCCACCAGAGGACACAGGATTGCCTACAGCGCTCGATGTGACCGAAACCGTCACCGTAACGTAGTTGGACTCCTGCGAGCCGCTTTGGCTGCCCGAGGAGGCGTTTCCACCATTAGAGGATGAGGCTCCATCAGACGACTGGCCACCGCCCGAAGAAGCACCGCCAGACGCATTGGAAGTATCACCGGCTCCCGTATTTTGGGCAGCGGATTTATCGCCAGACTTCTTGCCGCCCCGGTCCTCGGACTTCTTGCTATCCGAGTTTTTGTCCGATTCCTTGTTTGAAGACTCGGAATCGTCCTTGGCGTCGTTCGAACCCTTGGACTTGTCTTTTGCATCATTCGATGACTTGGAGCCCTCGGAACTGGCCTCGCCCGAAGTCGTAGTCGAGCCAGACGCCTTGGTGTCCTTGGTGACGACGCTCTCCCCCGTCACGGTCTGAACGATCCAGTCGATGGACCAGGCGCCGCTCTCGGAAGGATGGACGAAGCCCAGCGAGACGACGATCAGAATGGTGCACGCGGCGGTCAGGACGCCAGCAAGCGCCTTCCGCCGAGGGGCGGACGCCGCCGAAACGGCGCCCTGTTGCTTTGCATCGTCGAACTGAATGAACGAGGAATCTGGTTGCTTGGGGTCAGCGTCCTTGGATTTATTGGACACAGCCCTCACCTACCGACGTTTGGTGAACACGAACACGCCGACGATGGCGAGTCCGATGACGCCGGCGGCAACGCCAACAATGGCGAGCGGATTGGTGCCAGTCTCCTGCTCGGAAGCACCAGAGGGCTTCTTAGCAGTGGTCGTGGAAGCAGCGCCCGTATCGGACTTGGAATCGGACTTCTTGTCGGACTTGCTGTCCTTCTTGTCAGACTTCTTGTCAGACTTCTTCTCGTCCTTCTTATCGGACTTATCGGAGTCCTTCTTGTCGGACTTGTTGTCCTTGGTCTCGGTCTTGGTCGACACCGTCGTCTTGGTCACCGGCTTCTGACCCGGGGCGACAGCGCCGCCAGCCTGCTGGCCCTTCGTGCCGGAGCCGGAACCCGTGCCAGCGCCAGCACCGGAACCGTTACCAGCGCCACCATTGCCGCCATTGGAGCCAGAACCGCCATTGCCGCCAGGGTTAACGGCATTCTTGGTCCACTTGGCATACAGCGTCAGATCGGCCGTCACCGGCGTACTGAAGTCATACGCCTGCGTGCAAGCCTCATCGGTATACCAACCGCCGAAAGTGCAGCCATCGCGCGTCGGATCGGCCGGCTTGACCAGCTTGCCATCGGCCGTAGCAACAAACTTAGTGTCGCAAGCAGACCCGCCATTGGAATTAAAGGCAACCGTCCAAGACTCAACGGCCCCAAGCTTGAACAGCGTGCCCGAGTCGTTGATGTAGTACAGGTTGCCAGATGCATCGGCAATGACCGGAGAGTCACAGTACTGGTAATGGCCAGCCGCATCATAAATCTGCGTCGCCTCTGCATCGCCGAGCGTATAGCGATACACGCCACCACCAGCAGAGTAGTTGACGTAATCCTTGCTATCCGCGCTGTTAACGGTGAAGTACACATAGGTCTTGCCACCCTGAACACTCACCAGCGGAGTAGCGGCAATACCGTTGAGGCCAGCCGGCAGCGCCTTGCCGTCAGCAGCAGCGACCATCGTGGTCTTACCCGTCTTCAGGTTATAGAGAACCAGAGCAGAGCCCGTAGCCGTCTGTCCGCCGACAATCAGATTGTCACCAGACACCGCAGGGGCGCTCAGATTATTCGTAAGGCCCAGATCAATCGTCTTCTGTTCACTCAGCACGCCCTTCGCCGAAAGCGAAATCACATGGAGCTTTCCATCGTGCGTCATCTGATAGAAGGTCGAACCATTGGACGGATCGGCAATGCAATCGGCATTTGCGACAGTGCCGAGCTTCATGGTCGAAACGACATCGCCCGTCGTCTTATCAATGCACTTAAGCGTACCCGCGCTCGTAGGAACGATGGCATACTTATCCGTCAAAGCCGCACCAGTCCAGTAATAGCCCTCGGAAGCGTCAATGTTCTGCCAAGAGACTTCGCCCGTGGCAATCTTGATACGCTTAAGGGAGCCGTTGCCGTAGGTCGCGTTGTAGTTCTCGTCATACGAAATATCGACCGTACCAACATAGACGTACTCGCCGTCCGAAACGACGGTGCAGGAGCTCTGCGTCAAGTCCGTCAAACCGGGCGTCAGCCACTTGCAGATCAGCTTGTCTGCAGTAATCGCCTGGACCGCACCGCCGTTGAGCGGAACGATGATAAGGCCATTGGTGTAGATCGGACGAGAGGTATAACTCACCTTGGAGGCAAGCGGCGCAGAGGCAACCTTTTTGCCCGTGGACGAATCGATCTTAATGAGCTCGTTCTCGGTCGCGATGTACACAAAGCCGTTAGCGATGACAGGCTCGCTGCAGTTGGCATACTGCTGGCCAGACTCGGCCTTCCAATCGAAGGCCCACTTAAGACCGGCGGCCTGCGCAGGCGTCTTGGCATCCGTTACGGTCGAACCGTTGCCACTGTTGCCGTAGCCGGCCCACTCGACATCCCAATCAGGAGTCGTCGCACTCGGGTCCACGACAATCTTGTCGGGATCGGGCATGGGCGAATTATCGGTGGTGTAGGCAAACGTAACCTTGTCGCCGCTCTTGAGCGTGACCTGGTTGGCGCAGAGAGATGAGGGCTCTCCGTTGATATACAGATGCCAATATTTATTGGTCGCACCATCCCAGCCATACGGCTTGTGATCGAACGGCGAAGTAATGGAATTGAGGAACCAGTAAGCACCATTCTGGGAGGCGTTGTAATCAACGCCCTTCGCCTTCAGAACCGCCTCAATAAGGTCTTGGGCCGTAGAACCTTCGGGCAGGGAAACATTGCTTGCCGAGCCCCAGCGAGTATTGTTGCCGTTGACATCGGGGCCGATAACATCGACAGACCCAAGAACCTGGCCAGGAAGGGCATCGGCGTCAGCACCATACATAAAGGTGATGGCATCGCCCTCTTGGAGCTCGTAGGCACCGGCGCCAACGTCGGCGAACTTGCCATTTACGTAGAAGCGCCAATAGCTATTGGTCGCAGCATCCCAGCCATAGGACTTACCATCGAACGGCGAATAAATGCCGTTGAGGAACCAGCCCCAAGACGATTCGCTAGCATCAAGCTTAAGGCCGGTCTGCTCAAGGAGATCCTTAGCAGTGGAGCCTGCCTTGAGACTCGTCTGACCCGTCGAAGCCCAAACCCGCTGCTTGCCGTCCTTATCCTTACCGAGAACCTGAACAGAAGCATGGACAGAATCGGAGGGCAGCTGGTCGCCCCAGCCACCGTAGAACCACGTAACGGTATCGCCGGCATGGATGGTGACATTGTCCGCCGTATAGTCACTCGACTTGCCGTTGATGAACAGCTGCCAATAGGTCGAATAATCTTGGGGCGTACCCAGCTCAACACCGTTGTACTTAAGGCTCAGAATGAAGGAGCCCGCAGCAACGGCGTCAATGTCGTTCGCCTCGAGTGCGACCTTCGTAAGATCAAGCGCGCTCGAGCCGGACGTCACCACATACTGCGCGTTATCGACCCAAGCCTGAGTCTTGCCCTGGGCATCGCGACCAATGACGGTCACATTTGCGGCAACCTGGTCCTTAACGACAGGGGACGCGCTACCAGCCGTATAGGCAAACTCAACCTTCTGCCCCTGGGTGAGCTTAACGCTGCTCGCGCCAACCGAGGAAGACGCACCGTCGACGAACAGCTGCCAGAAGGCATAAGTCGTCGGATCGAAGGCAAGCGTGCGGCCATCGCTCGGGGATGTGATGCTTTCGAGGTAGAAACCGTATGCCGTGTTCGGATCGTACTTCGCCTTGAAGCCCGTCTTCTCCTGCAGCTTAATGAAGGCATCCGCAGCCGTCGCGCCCTCGTCGAGCTTGAGCTGCGTAGGTGCCACCCAGGTCTGAGCCTTGCCGTCGGCATCGGTACCGATAATCGAGAACGAGACCTCGACTTGCTTCTTGGCGACATCGCCGGTTTCTGTCGGGTTCTCTGTCTGGACGACAGCCGCGGTGGCAGATCCCGCTTGGCCAGCGGATGCCGTCGAAGACTGCTCGCTCGTGGCAGGGCTCTCCCCCGTCGCCGAGCCTTCGTCGCCAGTTGCTGCCTCTGTTGTGGCGGCACTAGCTGCAGGCGCGCTCCCGGAATCCGAAACCTCGGCCTTGCCCTGGTCAGCAGTACCGTCCGCGGCCCCCGCGCCCTCACTCGGCGTCGCAGTCTGAACCACAGCCTCGGCAATGCCCTCGGCGCCCTCGGCCCACAGCTGAGCCGGCGTGGTGCCAAAGGCCATCGCGAAGGCCAGGAATGCCACCAGGCCGCGCTTGGCTACGCCGCGTGCAATCGCGCCACGGCGATGCAGCGAGGCGCGCTCGTGCTCGTCCTCAAACATATCCATTTGTCCCCCATTGTCTGTACTTGGAGCATTGCCCAGCGGCTGCCCCACGTCATCGCGCATGTTACGCTCGAGTTCCCCCATCGGGGTCCCCCTTCCCTCCAGAGCCCTATGCACACCGGCGGCATACGCCGCAGCCGCATGCAAGATGGGAGGCGATCCGACTTAACCTTAACGGCTCAGGCGCGTCGTCCGATCTGCGACGCGAACATCCCGAGCCAAGAGGAATTACGGTTACTGGTACAGCCGGGGACTTGCACCCCGATTCTCCCAAACGCGCAGGAAAACCGCGCGTTCGTGCGTCTCCGCACCACCATCTAGGCCATCGATTATTACCGTCAAAATGGTATCACGCAAAAGGGCCCCGCACACAGGCGAAGCCCAAGGTAAAAGCTATTGTTTGCGATAGGAAAATGCGGTGACGGTCGCAGCCTCTAGTGTTTGCCGCCGTGGCTGTTGAGCCAGATATTGCGGCCCAGCATAAGCGCCAGCACCAGCGCGCTCACGTAGCCCATAAAGCCAATGACCGGGATACCAAACACAACCGGCTCGATGCGTGCGTAGTACACCACCGACGAACCGATAAACAGGCCGGCGATAACGATAGCCATCGACATGCGGTCGATAATTCCGCCCAGCTGTCGCAGCGCCTTATCGCTGCTCATGATCTGCGTGTTCACCTTAAGCTGGCCGCGTGTGAGCATGCGCGAAGCCAAGCCCAGATACTCGGCCGCCTCGAGCGAGCCCTTCGCCGCGCGATAACTGCTCGCTGCAAAGTCGCGGCTCATCTCGCGCATGCGGGCGTAGGTGCTCTTCTCGTTTTTGATGTGCGTCTGGATGATCTGGATCATGTTGACGTTGGGCATGTACTCGGTCAGCAGGCCCTCGAGCGTCACCATGCCGCGGGCGAACATTGTCACCACGCTCGGCAGCTCAACGTCATTTTTGCGCGCGAGGTTTAACAGCGAGGTCAAAAACTCACCGATATCTAGGTCCTTAAGGTCAAGGCCCGCAAAGTCAGCCACGATAAAGTCCAAATCGGACAAAAAGGCCGAATGGTCAAGCTCGGCCGAATCGCCGCGCGTCACGGCAAAGCGCATGAGCGAATCCTTGAGCTTGGGCACGTCACCCTCGGCCACGGCGAAAATCATGTCCTTGACGATACCGCGATCGTGACTCGACATGCGTCCGACCATGCCCAAGTCGATAAAGTAGACAATACCGTCCTTGAGAATGATGTTTCCCGCATGCGGGTCGGCATGGAAAAAGCCGTCATCGAGCACCTGCGTCGAGTAGTCCTCGACGATTGCGGCACCAATCTTTTCCAAGTCATAACCCTCGGCCACCAAGCGTTCAGGATCGGCGATCGAAATGCCGTCGACGTAGTCCATAACCACCACGTGCTCGGTGCACAGGTCCAGATAGGATTTAGGGCACGTCACGCCATGAACGCTCTTATGGAACTCGTAGAAGTCGTTGAGGTTTTTGGCCTCGGCCAAAAAGTTGGTCTCCTCGCGAAACGAGGTCCACAACTCCTCGACTACGCCGTGCAGGTCAACGAATTGATCGGTGTTGACGAACTTGGAAACGATACGCACCACCGAGCGGATGATATCGATGTCCTGCGCCATAACCTGCTGCGCACCGGGGCGCTGCACCTTGACGGCCACATCCTCGCCCGTCACCAGACGAGCGCGGTGCACCTGCGCGAGCGATGCGCTACCAAGCGGATTGGGATCGATCGCATCGAACATCTCCCCCAGGCGCAGGCCGTATTCTTCCTCCAGACAGCGAAGCACTACCTCGTACGGCACCGGCTCCACGTCGGAGCGCAGACGACGCAGCTCGTCGCAAAAGCGTTGCGGCAGAATCTCGGACCGGTTGGCCAGAATCTGCCCCATCTTGACGAACATAGGGCCGAGTTCCTCGAGCAGGCGGCGCAAACGAACCGGCGTGAGGTTATCCCACACGCGGTACTTTTTGACCAGGCGAACAATCTGCCCAATGCGTTCGCGACGACCCGCCGGCGTGAGCTGGTATTCCTCGTCCGGTGCCATCGCGTCGGGCTCCTCGGGCACCATATCGACAGCGCGTGGCTTCTTGCGAGCGCCCGAGACGGCAGCGTCGACCTCATCGACAACCGCCGCCTCGTCACCCAGAGGATCTAGATTGTTGTAATCGGTGGTGGAATCTGCCATCTGCGCTGCTACTCGGCCTCTTCGGTATCCTTCGCATCGTCGGGCTCAACGGACTCGACGGGCACCGAGGTCACGTTGTCCTCGACCGAATCGACGATGTCGCGCACATGGGCCAGGAAGGCCGTACGCTCGGGCGCAGTCATAACGCGGACGCGAGCCAGAATGAGCTCGTCGAGCACGCGTTGGGCCGCGGTCTCGCCCTGCATGCCCAGACGCTCGGTCAGGTCGGAGATGGTACCGCCGGCCTGCTCGAACATGTCGGACACACTGCGGGCGATATCGGGGGTGGCGGTGTCCTTGCGGACCTGCTCGCCTTTGGTATTAAGGTCGTCGAGGACCTTCTTGCCGCCTTCAACAGCAACGGCGGCAGCGCCAAAGCCCACGTTAATGGCGCCGTTAACAAGCTGATCGAGTTTCATAACCATGGTTGTCTCCAATCACAAACAACTGCATTGGCGTTCTTGTACCCAAGATTGAGTGAAAGCGACAAAGCGTTTTAGCACTATTCGATCGACGGGAAATCCCTACCTCACGTTGTCGTTCATCGCGAAAGAGTTCTTCATGGCGCAGCTCGTGGTGTAGAGCACCTTGCCCAGCAGGGCATCGGTCTCCACGCGCACAAGCTCGGCAAAGGCCTCGTTGGCGCGTGCAAGCTCGGCAGGCACCTCGGCCTCGGGTAGCGCGGCTACGGCAGCATCGACGTCATGGATCTGCTTGTGGCCCATGCCACCGACCTTCTCCTGATAATCCTCGACCGCGCGACCGCACTCATGGAAGCGGACGTCGGCCAGGGCGCCGATCAGGCGGTTGGCCCAGTAGAAGTTTTCGGACGTCACGCGAGCCTGCGTGTCGGCATAGTACTCGGGCATGGTCTCGACGTTGGCGTACAGCGGGACCAGCGCGTTAAACGAGTTGGAGCCAAAGGCCATCCACTGCACGGCGCGATACGCCGGCTGCGCATAGGGGCGCAGCTGCAACACGGCGAGCTGGCTGTTGCGGTTGATGCCGATGGGGCGATAGGCGCCGCGCGTGGCGGGCGTGCCCTTACTGCCGTAGCAGTCGTACTCCGTGCCCTGGTAGTGGCTCGAGAGTACGTACTTAATGTCCTCGATGGTCACCTTGCGCTCGGGCACACGGCTCCAGGGGATGTCGTCGCTCTCGGGCGTGTAGTCGGCGTCGGGGCCGTCCCACACATCGCTGGGGTTGAGGCAGCGCTGCATGTACCAGGCGCGCGGCGTGTTGTAGACGTGGTCGCTGTCGCTGTGCGAGCCAAAGGCCTCGCGCGGGTTAAAGACCGTCGCCGGGCCGTCGCCCTCGACGCCCAGCGTCAAGTCCAGATGCCACTCGGCCATCCAGGCGCGCAGGTCGGCGGAGCACATGTGGTCGGCCTGGTCGCCCTCGGCGTCGTCCAGGTCAAAGCTGTCGATACCCAGCTGGTTAGGCATGGTCACATAGGCGTCGTCGGGCACGCGCTTGGCGATCCAGTGATGGCCGCCGATGGTCTCGAGCCACCAGATCTCGTCCACGTCGCTAAAGGCGATGCCGTTGTTCTCGTAGGTGCCGTAGCGCTCGAGCAGGTCGCCCAGGATACGGACGCCGTCGCGGGCGGACTTGGCATACGGCAGGACCAGGGTCACCATGTCCTCCTCGCCCAGGCCACCAGGCTGCGCCGGCACATAGCCGTCCTCACCCTCGTTGCCCTTGGCGGGCACGTAGTCCACGAGCGGATCGGCGCCGCGAACGCGCTCGTTGGTGGTGAGCGTCTCGGTTGCGGACATGCCAACATTGAGCTCGTTGAAGCCCGCCTCGGCCCAAATGCCGTGACCGGGAATAACATCGGGGACGCTCGTGTAGCGCATGGGATTATCGGGCAGTTCAACGGTCAGGTGACTCAGGACGCTCGTGTAGACGCGCGGCTGCTCGTCGGGATGCACTACGCGCATGTGCTTGGGCTCAAACACCCCGTTGGACGAGTCCTCGTTACGCGCGACCAGGGTCGACCCGTCGTAGCTCGCGTTCTTACCAACCAAAATCGTTGTGCACGGCATGCGCATCCTCCTTGAGCGAAGAAATCAAACGATAACAGTGTATCGCTTCGGCGCAGAAAGGGCGAAACCACGGCGCTGGCAACCCCTGTGGTCAAAAAATGCCAAATATGAGTACTGTCACTAATTTAGTAACAGCAATTTTGCTACGCATGGGTGTCGAAAGTCTACATTTGTTCAAAAATTAGATGATGTACTTCCCCATAGGCCCAATAAAATAGGCTCTCTATCGATAATAAATATCGTTAGAGAGCCAAATTAACCTAAAATATATGTGACTATCTTGGCAACAGTACTCATATTTGGCATTTTTTGTCCACGGGGTATAGAACTAACCCCTCAAACAGCCCAAAACGCCTATTTCAATGCGCGCTCGGCCGCTTCGATCACGTGTTTGGCGAGGACCGCCGTCGTCACAGCTCCCACGCCGCCCGGCACGGGCGTGATGGTGTCAACAACCGGCTCTGCAGCATCAAAATCAACGTCCCCGACCAGCTTGCCAGCGGCCTCGTCCCAGTTAATGCCAACATCAATGATCGTCTGGCCCTCGCGAACCGCGTCCACACCAATCGTGTGCGCGCGCCCAACGGCCGCAACCACAATATCAGCCGCACGGCACTCGGCAGCAAGGTCGCGCGTATGCGTATGGCACGTCGTCACGGTGGCATTGCGCGCCGTAAGCATGGCGGCAACGGGACGCCCGATCACCAGCGAGCGCCCGACCACAGCAACCTTAGCTCCATCCAGCTCAACGCCGTAATGATCCAGCAAAGCAAGCACGGCTTCGGCTGTGCAGGGGGCAAAACCCTCGCCGCGCCCCGAAAGCGTGGTGAGCAGCGAAGCCGGCGTCATGGAGTCAACGTCCTTGGCGGGATCGAGCACTGCGGCGACGGCGTTCTCGTCAAGGCCGGCGGGCAGCGGGCGGAACATCAGGCAGCCATGAACAGCCGAATCGGTATTGATGTCCTCGATGGCCGTCAACAGCTCGTCCTGCGAAACATCGGCAGAAAGCAAAACGCGACGAGCCTCAATCCCCACTTTTTCGCAGCGCTTGAGCGCACCGCGCTCGTAGGATAGGTCGTCCTCGCGTTCACCTACACGCACGATAGCCAACGTCGGAACAACGCCCCGCTCGCGCAGGGCTGCGCAGCGAGCAGCAAGTTCCTCAGTCAAAGCGCGAGCAACGGGAGCACCCTTCAGCAGTTCAGTCATGGCTATCCTCTCTTCCTTGCAGCGTCGGAGGCGCGACGCGCCAGCGCATCGGCGCGCGGCAACCATGTGTCGAGCAACTCATCACACGCCGTCTCGAGCTCCTCAGCACGAGCGCGATCCTTCATAGACGTGGTGTTCGCAAAGAGCGTCAAGCTCGCGCCCTGCATAGCGGCACGGCAGAACACGGCGCCGCACGCCACATCGGACAGCAGTTGACGCGAACCCTTGTCGGCCATGTCCTCGAGCAGCGCCAGCGCACGCCCGCAGGCATCCATAATGCGATACGGCGGCATGGCGGCCACATGCAGTGCATCCTGAATCGCGGTCGCTCGAGCCGGATCGTCACGCGGAATACCGTACGCCGCGGACACCTGGCCGTACGCACGAACGTCCTCGGCGACCAGACCCACAAGTTCCTGCGCCAACTCATCCGCCTGGGCAAACGCGCGCGTCAGATCGTCTGCGCGATCGGCAAGCGCAGGGTTTGTCGCCCCATAGCGAGCAACCATCCCGCAAAGCGAGGCGCCCAGTGCACCTACAAAGGCGCTCGCGCTACCGCCGCCGGGAACCGGCTCGCGTGCGGCAAGCGCCTCGGCAAACCCGCGGCAGGTCTTGTCCATCATCTCTTGGCTCATACGCACGCACCTTCAAGTCATATACATCGGTCGGGTGGCAACCACCGACCGACCGCATCGATCACATAATGGTGCTAAGTCTAGCCCATAAGTACTCGAGCGTCAGCGCACCTGGCCATCGCGGATTTCTATGGCACACGATAGACCACGCCAACGCAAACATGGGACACATGGCTCACCTTTCGGGACTTCCGGACGTCACAAACTGGGGCATATCTATAAACAAGGAACCTGTTGGGGCAACGCCCACGTACACGCGACCCTTTAAAACAACGGGCACCTCACCCCGGGGAGAGCCGACAGCATCGGCCCTCCCCTCTTTTGAACCCGCGCATATTGCCACTTAACGGCGCAAATCCGGCCCTCAGAATGGGACACATGGCCCACCCGAAGGAGCCGTCCACGCGTACAGTAAAGGCAGGTAATCCATGGACGATTACAGATCGAGGAGGACACGACCATGAAAAAGAAGGCCTTTGCGATTCTCACCCTCTGCATCAGTCTCTTTGCCGCGGTTGCCCTGGTGGGTTGCGGCGGAAGCGGCGGCGCTACCGGCAGTGGCGGTGGCGGCGGCGCAGAAAAGCCAGCCGTGGATATGAGGACCGACTTCATTTGGTTTAAGGTCGAGGTTCCCGAGGGAGTCGAGATCACCGACGTCGCAGGCGACACCGCCGACAGGGCCCAGTTTAAGTTCACCGAGAGCGAGCACGCCAGCGACCGCTTCATCCCCGTCTTCGATCCTGACAAGAACGCCGACGAGCTGTTCGACTACGAGGCAAAGTGGAAGGCCAACTCTGGATGGACCGAGAGCGATCCCGTTAAGTACAACGGCAAGACCTGGCGCAGTGCCTACTTCACGCACTCGGGCGGCGTAACGACCGAATACTTCACCGACGTTGACGGCGGCAGTGTGTACGTGCGTATCGACAACGTCGAGGAACACAAGGACGCCGTCGAGACCATGATGAAGTCTCTGGAATTTGCCGACGACATCGCCGAGGCCAAGACCGAGGCCATGGACGTCAAGCTCGACGATATCGAGATCAAGCGCTAAGCGACTGGCAAGCGCAACGGGAAACACGGTCGCAGTGCAAACAAGCGACGGTACCCCAGCGCTTCGTACCCAGGGAGGGCCGGTAAACCGACCCTCCCTTTCTTATGCCGGTAGCCGACGAACGCGAGGATGCCGGACGCCGGAACCGCCCCAAATGTGGCAACAGTACGAAAACGACAGACACCCCAACACGTCCGCCCACCGATTTATCGCGCCGCGCAGACAATTAAACCAGCATCTTTAAACATCTGGGCAGTATAGTGACCAAAACTATCGCATAACCGCACTCTACGAATGGAGAAGTTATGACCGAACACCACGCCATCAGCCGCCGAGCATTTACGTTGGGCCTTGGACTCGCGGCGTTGTCGCCACTTGCAAGCCTGCCCGAAACCGCCATGCTGGGCATTAGCCCGCGGGCAGCCTTTGCGGACAGCACGGCCGGGCCAGCAGTCAGCCTCGACAATTTCGTCATTCGCCTTCGCCCCGCGGGCTATTTTCGTACCGCAAGCGTTAACGAAGACGGCAACGTCATCGGCAACGTCTGCCATCTGTTTAATGACGGCACGTCCAGCAAGCTCATCCTTGAGAACGTAACGACCAAGAATGACGATACAAACTGGTATGCCATCCGCACCCTGCTCAATTTCGAAGAGCATAAAAAGACGGGCTACAGCATTTGGTCGGTCGATGGCGACTCGGACAAAGACGGAAAGGTCATCCACGTATGGAGTGGCGAGCATGACGGCAAGCCCAGTCGCTCTTTTGCGTTCGAGCGGCAATCAAACGGAACCTATATCATCCGAGACCGCACGGTCGAGAAAGAAACCGAGAAAAAAGACATTAAGTACCTGGCAATAGAATCGAACGGCGAAGACCAGGACAACAATAAGATCTGCCATAAGAGTAAGAGCATTCCGTGGGAGCTCGAACTTATCGGTTACGACATGAAAAAGAACGATGCCACGGTTAGCAGCCTCGACTGGATCACGTATAGCAGCTACGTCGACGGACCATGTTGGATGAAATACGTCGACGACAACAAGTTCCTCGACGAGCTGAGCATCCCGGGTACGCACGATTCGGGCACCTGCAGCGTGGACAACGACACTGAGCCCCAATCCTCGCAAGTAAAATGCCAGCAGGATTACATTCCCACGCAGTTGCTCGAAGGCATTCGCTATTTTGATATCCGGCTCGGAAAGGGCGACAACCCTGGCATCTGCCACGGGGATTTCTACCTATTCAAAAAAGACGGGGACTATCTGCATCTCTCCGATGTCATAGGCTACTTCAAAACGTTTTTGAACGAAAACCCGACAGAAGCGCTCATCATGCTTGTATCACGAGGCAACGACGAGGCTACCGATGAAAGTGTTACGACGGCTTTCGCCAAGGTTTTGGACGACAACCCCAAACTGTTCTATACGTCGAGCCGCGTTCCCACACTGGGCGAGGTGCGCGGAAAAATCGTCCTGCTACGTCGATTTAGGCTCGACGGCAACAGTGTAAGCGGCCACACGTGGGGCCTCGACCTTACCGAATGGGATGACAAGATCAAGGCTCACTCCGACAGCGCCACTATGTGTCTCGTCCAAGACGCGCGGGGCTTTGAAGCCGCGGGGGAAACAGGCGACAAAGAGCCCTATTGCACCAAGGTATACGCCCAGGACAAGTACAAACTCACGGGAACCGACAAGCTCAGCTGGGTCGATAATGCGCTGAAGGAAACGACCGGGCGCACGCGCAACGAGGTAGATGTCGAGGACGATAACGGGGCCAAGGAGAAAGTCCTGGAGCGTTGCTGGTCTATCAACTACACCAGCTGCACGGACTTGTCGCACGGAGGCAATCCTTTTACCTCGGCACGAGTAGTCAACGAGCATCTGTATAAGAGCCCGTACATCAATCCCAGCGGCATCGAGGATACAAAGTCAGATTACCTCAAGCACATTGGCATCATCGCATCCGACTTTGTTGATGCGGCGCTGGCCCGGAGCATCTATCAGCGCAATTACGATACGGAGCACAAGCAGACGGCTTCGTACTATCTCCCGTACTATCTCCCGACCCGCATGCGCATGACGTACGGCGACTCGCTGAGCGATGCCTCATTCCAGGATGGCAAGACCGTTGGCGAGGGTCATTTCCGCCTTGCCGACAGCAGCAACGCGCTCAACGCGACAGCTTCGGGCCATGCGTTTGCCATTGAATACGTGGATGTCGACGCCCTGGGCAACGAGACCGTTACGGGGCTGCAGGGCTCTGTGCCCATCGATATCGATCCACGCGCGCTGACGCCCCATTTTGAGGGACTCGAAGGCCTTAAGGCCGGCGAAGACGTGCGCGCCAAGATTGCGGCATCACTCGAGGGCAAGCTCGAAACCGATGCCTGCACGGCCCAGCTCGAGTTTGTGCACGACGCGAACGGCGCTCCGGGCACAGCAATGGCCGAGGGCGAAACATTTGCCGCAGGAACGTACTGGGTGCGCGTGAACGGTCTCTTGGGCAACGCGGCGCAGAACTACACGCTCGCCAGCGACGGAGCCGCAAGCTTTACCGTAGCGGCCTCGGACAGTGCAGGCGGCACCGGCACCGGCAGCGGCACGGGTTCCAACGCAGGCAGCGCTGATAAGAACGGTAAGGGCAACAAGGGCAAGGGCTCGGGCGGAAAGCTCGCCGACACGGGCGACAGCTCTGGCGTTGCCGCCGGGCTCGCTGCCGCCGCCGTGGCGACAACGGTCGCCGGCGCGGCGATGCTTGCCAGTGACGGTGAAAACAACGAGGACGTTGTCGAATAGGCAAGCCGGCCTTTTAGACACATCGACTCAATCGGGGGCGCAGAACACCGTTCTGTGCCCCCGATTTTTACCTTGGCCCGAACGCCGCTATCGGCTACATCACCATGTTCAGCGCGTTAACAAACTCCTGGGCCTTCGCACGGCTGCTCAGGCTAAAGACGCAAGCGGTCAACAGACGATTGCGCAGAAAAACATCGCGGCCTTTGATTCTATTGACGCCCGTAATGTCCTTAAGATAAACAATCTCGGTGTGCTTGCCGCCAAAAGTGCCCTTCTTGAGTACCTCAATGCGGTTAGGGTAGATCTTGACGTCTTTAAACCTACCCGAACCTTTGTCCTGGAACAGCA
>CABRZT010000003.1:0-72002 GCA_902475595.1 uncultured Collinsella sp.
TCCTGCCATGTCCGAGGACGATTTGGGGGCAAAGCCCCTGGCCTCCCCGGCGAGTATACGGGACGGCGACTACAGGTATTCGATCTGGGCGCCTTCCGTGTCGCACGTCAGAATATGCGTATCGCACTTGGGGAACTGCTCGCGCAGCTTGACCTGCAGGAACTTTGCCACGATGGTGTCGTCGGTCACAGCCATGAGGGTCGAGCCCGAGCCGCTAATCCAGATGGTCTTAGCGCCGCCGTTAAGGCAGGTGTCGCGCACGGCGTTGTAGTCGGGAATCAGACGGCGACGATAGGGCTCCTGGATACGGTCGTCGTTGGCGGCGGCAATCAGGTCAAGGTCGCCGGTCTCCAGGCCGCGCGTCATGCCGGCGATGCGGCCCATCTGCCACACGGCGGTGGAGAGCGGAATCTCCTGCGGCACGACCTTGCGCGCCTCGCTCGTGTGTACCTCGTAGGGCGGAATCACGGTAATAAAACGCAGGCGATCGCTCACCTCGTAGCGCAGGCACTGGGGGAGCGAATCAGTCGGCGTAAAGGAGCAAACGGCACCGCCCAGGATGGCAGGGGCGACGTTATCGGGATGGCCCTCGACCTCGGTGGCAATGCGGACAAGCTCGGCACGGTCGACGGTGTGGCCCGTCAGCGCGGCGGCCGCCATGATGCCAGCGACGACGCAGGTGGAGCTGGAACCCAGGCCGCGGGCGACGGGCACGTCGGTCTGGATGTCGATAGCGACGGGAAAAGCCGGCTCGCCCCATGCGGCCAGCGCATCGACAAAGCTCACGTAGACCAGGTTGTTCTCGTTTTGGAATTCCTCGGGGCAGCCCGTGATGGTGAGCTTGTCGGCGCGCTCAAAGGTAAAGTGCGAGTAGAGGCTGACGGCCATGCCGAGGGTGTCGTAGCCAATGCCCAAGTTGGCGCTTGTTGCTGGGACGGTGATCTTGATCATGTGAGTCCTCCTGGCGTGCCTGGCTGTTTAGTTCGCTGCTCGGGCAGTCCTGCGCAAGACGGAAAGCACATTAAGTGCTTTCCTTTGCGTGCGGAACTCGCGACGAACTAAACAGCCAGGCACGCTATGCACGTTCGTCATCATCCCGGTAGGTATCTGATAAAAGAAGGTGCGCCGGCTTTCGCCGGCGCCTTATAAGGGGTTTAGTTGGTTGCTATCTTTTTTGCAGCCTGCTCTACGTAGCTGGCCATCTCATCGACGTCACAGACGTCTTCGAAGCGGACGGGTTTGGACTCGAGCTCGGCGAGTTGGGCCGGGGCGACCGTATTGGTTGTCTGCTCGAGCACGCGCATGGCCTCAAAGTCGTCCTCGGGAACGTCGAGCCCCAGGGCGTCGCAGCAGGCGCGCGGGAACTTGTAGGGGCTGGCGGTCGAAAGCAGCACGCGGGCCTTGGCGCCCTCGGCGGGGGCGACCTTTTCAAAGACGTGATAGCCGCAAGCGGTGTGCGGGTCGATCACATAGCCGTTTGCATCCCAGCAGTTCTTGATAGCAGCGCGGACCTCGTCCTCGCTGGCCCAGCCGCAGCCAAACACACTCTGGATCTTGGCCAGCAGCTCGGCGGGCACCTCATAGCGACCAGTCTGTGCCAGCTGCTCCATAAGGCCGGCAACGAGTTCGCAGTCGCCATCGGACAGGAAATAAAGCATACGCTCCAGGTTGGAGCTAATAAGGATGTCCATCGACGGCGAGATGGTCGTGAAGAACGGGCGGTTGCGGTCGTAAACGCCGGTGGTCAGGAAGTCAGCGAGCACGTTGTTCTTGTCGCTGGCCACGACGAGTTTGGCGACGGGCAGACCCATGCGCTTGGCATAGTAGCCGGCCAGGATATCGCCAAAGTTGCCGGTCGGCACGCAGAACTCCACGGCATCGCCGGCCTCGATGGCGCCGGCGCGCAGCAGCTGCGCATAGGCGGCAAAGTAGTAGACGACCTGCGGTACCAGGCGGCCAACGTTGATGGAGTTGGCGCTCGAAAGCACCGTGCCAGCGGCCTCCAGGCGCTCGGCAAGCTCCTTATCGGCAAAGATGCGCTTGACGGCGCTCTGGGCGTCGTCAAAGTTGCCGCGGATGCCGCAGACGGCGACGTTGTCGCCCTCCTGCGTGGACATCTGCAGGTTCTGGACGCGGCTGACCTTGCCCTCGGGATAAAAGACGGTGATGCCCGTGCCCGGAGCGTCGGCAAAACCGGCGAGCGCGGCCTTGCCCGTGTCGCCCGATGTGGCGGTGACGATCATGATGCGCTCGGTGCCGCCGTCCTTGGCGGAAGTGCGGGCCATCAGACGGGGGAGCATCTGCAGGGCGACGTCCTTAAAGGCGCTCGTGGGGCCGCCAAAGAGCTCCATCACATAGGTCTGGGGGGAGTCAGCGCCCGGCGCAGCGTCGAGTTTGACGAGCGGCGTAACCTCTTCACTCGCAAACGTGCCGCGGTATGCCTCGTCGACACACGCCGAAATTTCTTCGGCCGTGTAATCATTCAGTAACATTCCCAACACATCTTGAGCGATTTCAAAGTACGATTTATCTGCAAGCGAGCTGATATCGACCTGCTGAGTGCCAAGCTCGTCCGAGACAAACAAACCCCCGTCGGGAGCGATGCCGGTGCGGATTGCCACCTTACTTGAGCACGATAAAGTGCGTCCTCGTGTACTATGATAAGTTCCCATATAACACTGCTCCTCGGATGCCTTGGTCCCAATCGGTGAACCCATGGTATCAGAGCGCGCAAAATAGGTTCGCAGAGGCTTTTTAGAAAGGTAACCTCCAGTCCATGATTAAGATTGCCAAGTTTGGCGGCTCGTCGGTCGCCGACGCCGAACACTTCAAGAAGATCAAGGCCATTGTCGACGCCGACCCGGCCCGCCGTTTTGTGGTGGTTTCTGCCTGCGGCCGCCGTTTTAAGGGCGACACCAAGGTGACCGACCTGCTCTACCTGGTTAACGCGCACGTCAAGTACCACGTGTCGTGCGAGGAACTGCTCGAGGACATCGGCCAGCGCTATTTTGATATCGCTGACGAGCTGGAGCTCACCTATCCCATCCGTGAGGAGTTCGCGGCTTTTGCTGAGCGCGCCCGCTCGGGCGGTTACTCCACCGAGGAGCTCGTGAGCCGCGGCGAGTACTTCACCGCTCGCCTGATGGCTGAGTACCTGGGTCTGCCGTTCCTGGACGCCGCGACGGTTGTGGCGTTCCATCACGACGGTACGCTCAGCATGAACCGCACCTCCGAGCTGGTGCAAGAGTACGGTCAGCAGGGCGGCTTCGTTATGCCTGGCTTCTACGGCGCGACGCGCGAGGGCCAGATTAAGCTGCTGGATCGTGGCGGCGGCGATATCTCGGGCTCGATCCTGGCCAAGTGCTTGGGAGCCGATCTGTACGAGAACTGGACCGACGTCTCGGGCTTCTACTCTGCCGACCCGCGCATCGTGCCCGAGGCTCAGCCCATCGCCCGCGTTACCTACGAGGAGCTGCGCGAGCTTTCGTACATGGGCGCGAGCGTCCTGCACGAGGAGGCTGTGTTCCCCGTGCGCGAGGCTGGTATTCCGCTGGTCATCAAGAACACCAATGCGCCGCAGGACCCCGGCACTATCATTAGCGAGACGGCCGATGAGGGCGAGGCGGAGCCCATTATTACCGGCGTGACCGGCAAGCGCGGTTTTGTCGCCATCAACGTGGCCCGCGACCGCACCAAGCCCCGCGTCGGCTTTATGCGCCGTGCGCTTTCGGTCTTCGAGCGCTATGACGTTTCCGTCGAGCATATGCCCACCGGCGTCGACCGCTTTGGCGCCGTGGTGCAGGAGCAGGACGTGCACGACTCGCTGTACTCGCTCGTGGGCGACATTCAGCAGGAGGTCGAGCCGCTCGAGATCGAGGTCGTCGAGGGCCTGGCGCTTATCGCTACCGTCGGCCGCAACCTGCGTGGTCGTGCCGGCATCTCGGGCCACCTGTTTGGCATGCTTGGTCAAGCTGGCGTGAGCGTGCGCATGATTTCGCAGAGCTGCGACGAGATCAACATCATTATCGGCGTCGAGGAGAAGGACTTTGACCTGGCGATTCAGACCATCTACCGTGCCTTCTCCGACGAGAACGGCATCGTGAAGGTCTCCGACCTGGAGGCTCCCGCGCCGGTCGATCCCGCTCTGGCCGCGCTCAAAAAGTAGCGACTGCTCGGTAGATTTTTGGGTCATGTCTCAAAAAACTACGGCGGGGCGTTTCGTTTCGGTTTCGTTTCGACGGGGCGGGTTTCGTGCCCGCCCTGTTCTTGTATAAACTGGCAACAATAATCGGCCTGCTCGGCGTGCGGGCAAAAGCCACAACCTTTAAAGGGGGAAGCATGAAACAGTACACGGTTGCTATTTTGGGCGCGACGGGAGCCGTGGGCACCCAGATGCTCGAGTGCCTCAACGAGCAGGAGTTCCCGGTCGGCAAGCTCAAGCTGTTGGCAAGCGCACGCTCCGCGGGCAAGACCGTTGAGTTCTGCGGCGAGCAAATCGTGATCGAAGAGGCTTGCCCCGAGGCCTTTGAGGGCTGCGACATCGTGCTCGGCGCTGCCGGCGACGATATCGCTAAGGAGCTGCTGCCCGAGGCCGTCAAGCGCGGAGCCGTCGTGGTCGACAACAGCCACGCCTTCCGCATGGATCCCGAGGTGCCGCTGGTCGTGCCCGAGATCAATGCCGACGATATCAAATGGCATCACGGCCTTATCGCCAATCCCAACTGCGCGACCATCATCGGCCTGGTTCCCACGTGGCCGCTGCATCAGCTTGCCGGCGTGAAGCGTATGATCGTGTCCACGTATCAGGCAGCTTCGGGCGCTGGCGCGCCCGGTATGGCCGAGCTCGAGGCTCAGCTGGCCGCCCTGGGCCGTGGCGAGGAGATTCCCGAGCCGCGCGCATTTGCCGCCCAGCTGGCGAGCAACCTGATTCCGCAGATTGGCGGCGTCAAGGAGGAGGGCTTTACCTCCGAGGAGATGAAACTGCAGAACGAGGGCCGTAAGATCATGCATCTGCCCGAGCTGCGCGTGAACTGCACCTGCGTGCGCGTGCCTGTGCTGCGCTCGCACTCCGAGAGCATTACGCTCGAGTTTGAGCGCGATATTACGGTTGACGAGGCCCGTGCTGCGCTGGCTGCCGCTCCCGGCGTCAAGCTGGTTGACGATATGGCTGCCGAGGATGCACACGACCGCTTCCCCATGCCGATGGACACGTCTGACCAGGACCTGATTTGGGTCGGTCGCGTGCGCCGCGACATCTCGAACCCCGAGGCCGCGCGCGGTATCACCTTCTGGTGCTGCGGCGACCAAATCCGTAAGGGCGCGGCGACCAACGCCGTCCAGATCGCTAAGCTGCTCTGCGAGTAGTGTGGCCTGTCCGGCGGGGCCGGGCTTAGTTTTCAGAACGTCCTCGACCATGTGTGGCGCCTTGTCCTGCTCCTTCGGAGCCGCGGACAAGGCGCCACACTGGTCTGCGGAGTGTTCTGAAAACTAAGCCCGGCCCCCGCCTGCGGTGACGCTGCTGCAAGCGATCTGCGATGGGGCCGTTGTTGGTTGGGGCCGCTGGGCTGATGTGAGGGCACGTGGCCGCTGCGGGCCCTGGTCCCGGCGGTGGCCTCGGCGCTTTGCGCCTGCTGCCTGCGGGGACTTTGGGGTCGTGCGGCAGCTGCGGCGCTGCGCGCCTGCTGCCTTGGGTGACTTTGGGGTCGATTGGGGTTGTCTGCACAATTCGCGGTATTATGTTGCGGAGTTTTGAAAGGAGCCGCTGGTGGTCACGACGACGTTTGCTTCGCCTTTGGGCGAAATCTTGCTTGCCGCTGATGGCCGCGGTCTGACGGGGCTTTGGTTTGAGGGACAGGAGCATTTTGGCTCCACGCTTCTCAAAGAAGATCCTGAACATGTTGAAGGCGCCGATGCAGTTTCTGGTGCTGGCGGCATGTCGTCGGTGAGTCCTGCAAATGGTGCGGCGTCTTCGGTGCTTGAGCGTTCCTGGGCTTGGCTGAATGCTTATTTTGCAGGGCAGGAACCTCGGTTTACGCCGCCGTTGCATATGATCGGTACGGCGTTTCAGCGTGAAGTTTGGTACGAGCTGCTTTCCATTCCGCGCGGCGAGGTTGCCACGTATGGCGAGATCGCCCAGCGTGTTGCGGCTCGACATCGTGTACCGGGAAACGAGGCGCCCGTTGTGTCCCCCCGTGCCGTGGGGGCTGCGGTCGCGCGTAACCCTGTTTCGATTATTGTGCCGTGCCATCGCGTGGTCGCGGCAGACGGTTCGCTCAACGGATATGCCGGTGGGCTCGACCGCAAGGAGTGGCTGCTTCGGCTTGAGGGCGCCTACGAAGAGTAGTGCCCGAACACTTTACATAGCCAAGATGCCGTGAAAGAACGGGATGCGCTTTCCGAATGGCGTCTCAAGCGGAAACCGTGTCCCGGAATACAGCCTCAGAGTGGGACGCCGTTTCCGGTTGAGACCGCCTGCCTGGACATCGATCTACGCCCGCTCCTGCAGGGCGTAGATCGATTTATCCATGTTGAACAGGTAAGCCACGACGCAGACAATAAAGAACATCGGCAAGTTACCAAAGCCGAAGACTTCGCAGCCAATAAGGATGGGTGCGAGCAGTGTATTGGTGGCGCTGCCAAAGACGGCTGCGTAGCCCAGTGCGGCGCAGAGCTCGACGGGCATGCCGAGTTGAGCCTCGTTATGGCGACATCTGGGTAACAGAAAGGCCCGCGTTCCTCAGAGGCAAGATAGGCAATTCTGCTTCTGAGGTAGATCTCAATTCTGCCGACCGCACTGCCGACCGCATCAAACATTAACTGCCGGAGGGCTCGGTCAAATTCATACGTGTAGATGATGGTTTCGAATGTTGTGCCTTCGCGAAAGATGGTAATCCCGGACTTGCATTTGGTTTTGTAGGGAAACCAGTAGGCCGACAGTCTGTAGTGGTTGGCTTCGACCAAAGCTCGCTCGAGTTCGCTTTGATCAGAGCACTTAAGACCCTTGTTTTCTGTCAATAGTGCTATTTGTTCGTTGATGGATATCCGCGACTTCTGGTATTTCATTAAGCCTCTTGATAGAAAAAGAGCTGGAGTTGCGCATCGTTGAGAGGCTTTCCAGCTTTAGCAAAACAAACTTATCAGATGCGACGGGCCGCGTCAAGATAATTGCTTGACAGCCTAGGAGGCGGCTGGTTGGCTGGCTTAAAACCCAGCGCGTGAAATGACGCTCCACGCTATTCAGCGCGCTTGATAGGATGACGAACCACAGTCTTAAGTTTCTCCGGCGCACACTTGCGTGGATCGGAAAGATAGATTTCGTGATGTAAACGGGTGTCTGAGAAGTCGGGGACATAGCCCTGCTCGGTCGCATATTCATGCATGGCGTCTACGGTTGCCGGCTCGCTGTCGTAGGGTCCGGTATGCATGCATTGAACGCAGAGACCCTCGTCAACTTTAAGCAGCTCGACGGCAGAAAAGCCCAGTTTCTTTTTGGCCGTGGCTTCCGCGACCGCCCAGTCAAAGTCATCCTGAGTGACGAAATCGGGCAGGCGGATGCACGAGATAAAGTTGAAATCGTCCTTGCGTACATAATCGATGTCGCCGCTCGGGGAGTCTTGCCACCAGAAGCCCTCGAGCGGCGGTACCACAAAGTCGAAATAGCCCTCGATACTCCTTGAGCCTTTCTTTGACATCTTGACGGTATAGGCGATGCCGTAAAGCAGCGGCAGGGCATTTTGATACTCGCCACCTTCGGTATTTGGGTCGCCCTTTCCGCGAACGGCAACGTAGCTCATAGGCGGGACAGTTATGATACTCGGCTTGCTTGCGGGTCTGTAGAGCTCCTTGCATTCCTTCTTAAAGTCGAACGCCATGTTGGCCGCCTTTCTGCGTATTGGCCTGCTTAGATAGCGGAATCATATCATAGAAACGAACAGCTGTTCGAATGATTTGGCTGACAGATTGAGATGCGTGCGTTGTGTTTGGCGGTCGGCCTGACCCCATCGATGATTTCTCTGCCTCCCCGGCGCCTCATCTATAGCTGCCGTTTCCCCATATAGAACCTGCCAAAATAAACCCGTCCCTTTTTAGTCGGTGCGAAATGGGTAATACTAAAGAGTTATCCGACCAGATGGGAACCGATCGATGGCTTATATCGAATTCAAAGACGTCATCAAGGCATACGGCGAGGGCGACGCCCGCATTCACGCACTCGACGGCGCGAGCTTTACGGTCGAGCGCGGCGAGCTCGCCATCATTTTGGGTGCTTCGGGTGCCGGCAAGACCACGGCGCTCAACATTCTGGGCGGCATGGATACGGCGACTTCCGGCACCGTGACGGTGGACGGGCGCGATGTGAGCTCCGCTAACGAGGCGCAGCTCGTGGAATACCGCCGCGCCGACGTCGGCTTTGTCTTCCAGTTCTACAATCTGGTCCCCAACCTGACGGCGCTCGAAAATGTTGAGCTTGCGGCGCAAATCTGCCCTGATTCGCTCGATGCCGAGCAAACGCTTTGCCAGGTTGGCTTGGGTGAGCGCCTCGCCAACTTCCCCGCGCAGCTTTCGGGCGGCGAGCAGCAGCGCGTGTCCATTGCCCGCGCACTGGCAAAGAACCCCAAGCTGCTTTTGTGCGACGAGCCCACGGGCGCACTTGACTATAAAACCGGCAAGCAGATCTTGCAGCTGCTGCAGGACACTTGCCGCAAGCAGGGCATTACGGTCATCATCATCACCCACAACTCCGCGCTGGCGCCCATGGCCGATCGCCTGATCCGCTTTAAGAACGGTCGCGTGGAGAGCGAGACGGTCCAGCAAAATCCCGTGCCTATCGAGACGATCGAGTGGTAGCGCCCATGGACCAAGACCGCCAAAACAGCCTACGCCGCGACGCGCAGAACACGGAGCGCGAGCAGGATTTTACGACCTACCGCACTGCCCAAAGCTCAAACGATATGGTGCCGACGGTTTTTCGCCGTGGCATCTACCGCACAATCCGAGGCAGTCTTAAGCGCTTCTTGTCAATCGTGGTCATCACCGCGCTTGGCGTGAGCGTGATGTGCGGCCTTAAGGCGGGTTGCGAGGACCTGTGTGATTCGGTTGATGCCTACTTCGACCAGCAAAATGTCTATGACATTAACGTGCAGTCGACCTATGGCCTGACTGACGATGATCTCGACGCCATACAAGAGGTCGATGGCGTCGAAACGGCCGAGGGCATCTACACCGAGACCGCCTACACCGCCGTGGGTACAACGCGCGAGCGCGTGGTCGTGCAGAGTCTCTCCAAGGAGAACATCGATCAGCCGGTGCTCGTGAACGGCGATTTGCCCGAGAGCGCTGATGAAGTCGCGGTGACTTCGAAGTTCCTGAAGGCATCGGGCAAGAAAATCGGCGATACGGTGAGTTTTGCCGCCAATGACGCGAGCTCGTCCAATCAAAGCGCCAAGGACCAGTTTGCCGCGGGCGATTACACCATTACGGCCGAGGTCCTCGACCCCACTGATGTGAGCTCCGACTCGACAGTCAACGCCTTTCGCGCTGCTTCGGCGGCGGACTATAAGTTCTATGTGAGCGAGGACGCCGCGACATCTTCTTCCTACTCCGCGGTCCACGTGATCGTCGAGGGAGCCAAGAGCCTCAACTCCTATTCGGATTCCTACGCGGCAAAGATCAATGAGGTCAAGGGCAATATAGAGAAGATCCGCGAGGAGCGTGAGAAGGCGCGCGCTCAGGAGCTGACGGTCGACACGCCGACAAGCTTGGATGCGGCCGAGCGTCAGGCCGCCATGCTCTTTGGGATCGAGCAGGACAACATCAATCGCATGGCCGAGGGCAGCGACGAGCGTGCGCAGGCGCAAGCCGACCTGGACCAGCGCCGTGCCGCCGCCGACCAACAGTTTGCCGACGCCCGCGCCGAGCTTTCCGACCTGGGCGAATGCACCTGGTACATCCAGGACCGCGGCAATATCGCAAGCTACTCGAGCGTGGAGAGCGATAGCTCGTCAATTGAAGCCATCGCCACGGTGTTCCCGTTCATCTTCTTTATCGTCGCCGTGCTCATCAGCCTTACCACCGCCACGCGCATGGTCGAGGAGGAGCGCACGCTTATTGGCCTGTACAAGGCGCTCGGCTATTCACGTGGGCGTATTCTGTCCAAATACGTGGACTACTCGCTGTGGGCGTGTCTGATCGGCGGCGTGCTCGGCAACATCATCGGATTTGTGGGCCTGCCGCTGTTCCTGTTTACGGTGTTCGATGACATGTACACGCTGCCTCAGATGCAGCTTTCGTACGACATCGTGTCGTCGATTGTGTCGGTGGCGCTGTTTGCCGTGGGCGTGGTGGGCGCCACGATTATCGCCTGCCGCCATGAGATGGCCGAGACCCCTGCCTCGCTCATGCGCCCCAAGGCTCCGCGCGCCGGCTCGCGCATTCTGCTCGAGCGCATCGGCTTTATCTGGCGTCGCATGGGCTTTTTGAACAAGGTGGCAGCACGCAACCTATTCCGCTATAAAAAGCGCGCCTTTATGACCATCTTTGGCATCGCGGGCTGCACAGCACTTGTGATTTGTGGCATGGGCATTCGTGATACGTCGGTCGCGCTGTCGCCCAAGCAGTACGGCCACATCACACGCTACGATCTGCTGGCGGTCGCCAATCCCGACGATTTTTCGCAGACGTGCGCGACATTGGATGAGCGCAGCGCGGTCAATGATTCCAACGTGACCGTGACTTCGACGCTGCCGATTATGACCGACAACGTCACCTTTACATTCGGCGGAAAGAGCGAGACCGTGCAGCTCATCGTGGTGCCCGATGACCGCACGGGTGACTTGGGCGATTACGTGCGCCTGGAGGATGAGTCCAAAGAACCGCTGTCTTTGCGTGACGGGGATGTGTATTTGAGCAAGAGCTCTCAGCTGGTGCTGGGGATTCAGCCGGGCGATACGGCGCACGTCCAGGATTCGTCGCTCAATGTTGCCAAGGTCAAAGTCAGCGACATTTCGCTCAACTATCTGGGCAACACGCTTTACATGACGCAGGGCACCTATGAGCGCGCGTTCGGTCGAAGCGCACGCCTTAACGGCGTCTTTGTGCTGCTTAAGGGTTCGTCGGCCGACCAGATTGCCTTTAGCAAGAATCTCAAGAGTGACGGTTGGCTTACGATTTCGAGTACGGCCGAGCATTGGGAGAACTATGAAGCGAACTTTACGATTATCAATTCGGTCGTGGTGCTTGTGACCTTTATGGCGGCGTGCCTGTCGTTTGTGGTGGTGTTTACGCTGTCCAACACGAATATCTCCGAGCGCGAACGCGAGCTGGCGACCATCAAGGTGCTGGGTTTCCGTCGCGGCGAGGTGCACCATTACGTCAACAAGGAGACGTTGATCCTCACGGCGATTGGCGCCGCACTGGGCGTACCGCTAGGCGGCTTGCTGGCCGAGAGTTTTACGTACATTTTGCAGATGCCGTCGCTGTACTTTGACGTCGAGGTCGAGCCGCTAAGCTACATGCTATCTGTGCTGCTGGCCTTTGGCTTTACGTTTATCGTCAACCTCGCCACCAATCGTACCCTCAACAAGATCGACATGGTCGGTGCCCTCAAGAGTGCCGAGTAACCTACCAAAAAGGGACAGGTTTATTTTGGCAGGTTTTATCTGGGCAAACGCCGGACAACCATTAGGTGGCCCGGCGTTTGCCCCGTTTTGCTGGGGATGTCTGTCGTTCAGTGCTCTTACTGGCCAATCCAGTGTTGCGCATAGCTCTTAATGTCTTCGGTAAAACCGTCAAGGTCGTCAAGGGTGATCACGCTGTCGATAAGCAAATTGGCTATCTCGTGGTGCATTGTACTGCGGCGAATGTCGTTTGCAATTACGCCTGAGGACAGCTTGTCTCTATTGAGGCGCTCTTCTAGTGCCCAAAATTTACTGGACGCTTCGCTGTCGCCGTTCAGCATCTCAACGTACTGGCCGATGAGCTTTTCCATATAACGTTCTTGCCATTGGGGAAGCATTTTCTTAAACAGCTTCCAGTCGCTTTCGGCTACGTCGCGCATATGTCCTCCGCTCGTCAAACGGGCTTTCCATTTGCCTTCCATTCTATTTGGTTTTCGCTCGCAGGCGTGGATGAGAGGCTCTCTTTAGCCTTCGAGATTGGGCTTGAATGGGTCGTATGCCACAAAACGGGCCTATCTACTACGTTTAATTGGATACCCTCAACTATGCCGGGAAAACGAAAAATAAAACCGCAGGTAGAAGGCTTGTCGATTTTCGAAAAAGGCGGTCATGGTTGGCCCCTTCGGGCTAAACGTAGTAAATAGGCCCTTTTCTTGGCGTGCGGTCAGCTCAATGCTTATCTCCGTGCCGGAACTGACCCAATTGTTTGTTAGTTGCGGTGATATACGGACTGTTTGGTGCTTTGGAGCCTCAAAACAGTCCCTATTCCACCACAACTTGGAAGGGGCGGCCGGTACCGGATGAGTGGTGCTGGCGGGTTAGGGCGGTTTAGGCCTGTTTGCGGTGCTTCCATTGCTTGCGGCACCAGCGCATGAGCGCCTTTATGACGGGAATCGTGATGAGGATGGCCCATGCGGGATGGGGCTGCCCCAGGCAAAGCCACATATAGAGAAACCATGCAATGGCGGCTGCTGGATAGACGCATTCAATGAGCTTTGACAAATGGCGTCGATCGATAAAGTCACCAATCGCGTAGTAGACGGGAACCAAAAAGACGAGCAAGAGTCCCGTAGCCCATGTGCCGTAGGCAATGCCGAGCACCAGGTGGGCGAGGGCGACGAGCGCGGGAAAGGGGAATTTGTTCCATGCGCGTCCGAGCCCGGTGTTGAAATGCTTGCCATGATGGTCGAGCTTGTCGTGTGCTTCCTTCCAGCTGGAAAACGTCTCGCCGTCGATGGCGACGGCGCCGTCGTCATTGGTATGCACGCTATGTCCATCGTCCTCAAGCGTATCGATATGCAATCCGCCTGGCCCCACATGCACCTCTTCGCCCTTGCGCTCGTTGGTCACATGGATGCCGCTCCAGCCAACATGGATTTCCTCGCCTTTGTTGGAATCAATAACGTGGATGCCGCGCGCGAGGGAAATATCGACAAGTGGCTTATCGCTGTAACCAGCGTGCTCAGTAGAAGCCTCAGCCTCTTCAGCCTCATCTGAAGCTTTGGTACCGGCGTCGCTGTCCTGTGCTTCATCATCAGCCTGCGAGTCGTCAGTGCTATCCACCGCCTCCCCATACAACAGCTCATCCAACGACACGCCATACAGCGCGGCGAGCGCAATAAGGTTATCGGTATCGGGCGAGGATTCGCTGCGCTCCCATTTACTGACGGCCTGGCGACTCACACCCAGCTGGGCGGCAAGCGCCTCCTGAGAAAGCCCGGCAGCCTTGCGGCGATCAACGAGCCGCTGCGCCATCGCAAGATCCATGACAGTTCCTTTCATGTGGTGACCGTAATCGAATGAGCCGAGTATGCCGAGAACAACCGGTAGCGACCACCATTTCTAGTTAGAATCTGCCCCAACCCTACCGCAACTACCGGTAGCAACCCCTAACGACCAGCCATTTCAGGACAAATGTCAGTGCAAGTAGCAGCCAAGAGCCCCCACTCAGTAAGTTGCGGAGGAATAGTTCCTAGATTCAGCCATTTGCGGGCTAAGCAGGAACTATTCCACCGCAACTTACTATCAGACCAGGCACCCGCAGCAAGAAGACGAATAACCTCGGCGAGTATGTAAACGCAGGGCCCTCCGACCCCGCCCGACGATTTCGATTGGCGACCTTTGACGGAGTCAAGGGAGGAGCCAAATCGAAATACGTCGGGCGGGGTCGGAGGGCCCGATGGGATGGATTTCGGCCGAGGCTATTCGTCGCCGAAGCTGATGCCCAACGCCTTGGCCTCACGCACCAGATCGCTCTGGGGGTCGACATACTTGAGCTTGCCGGCGACATCCTCGAGCGGCATGTGGCACATCTTGCCGTCGCGCAGGGCAATCATGTAGCCAAACTCGCCGCGCAGGCAGCCAAGCGCGGCCTCGACGCCGCACTGGGTCGCAAAGATGCGGTCCTGGGCGTCGGGCTGGCCGCCGCGCTGCGTGTGACCGGGGATGGCGACGCGGGTCTCGCGACCGGTCTTGGCCTCAATCTCCTTGGCGATGTCGTACACGATTGACGGGCTCGTGCGCTCGGCGAGCTTCTTCTTGTACTCCTTCTTGGATAGCGCTGCGTCCTCCTTGGAGATGGCGCCCTCGGCGACGGCCACGATGGTAAAGCGGCTGCCGGTCTCCATGCGATGCTCGATGGTCTTGATGACGTTATCCATGTCGTAGGGAATCTCGGGAATCAAGATGACATCCGCGCCGCCCGCGACGCCGGCGTACAGCGGGATCCAGCCAACCTTGTGGCCCATGATCTCGATGACAAACACGCGGCCGTGGCTCGAGGCGGTAGTGTGGATGTCGTCGATGCACTTGGTGGCGACGTCGATGGCGCTCGTAAAGCCAAACGTCAGCTCGGTGCCCCAGGTGTCGTTATCGATGGTCTTGGGCAGGGCGATAACGTTGAGGCCCTCTTCGCGCAGGCGGTTGGCGGTCTTGGTGGAGCCGTTGCCGCCCAGCATAAACAGGCAGTCGAGCTGCAGCTTGTGATAGGTGTGGACCATCGCCGGCACCTTCTCGACACCATCGGCCTCGGGGGTATCCAGACGCTTGAACGGTGTGCGGCTCGTGCCCAAGATGGTGCCGCCGCGGGTGAGGATGCCGCTAAAATCGGCGGGCGTCATGACGCGGAATCTGCTGTAGATAAGGCCCTGGTAGCCGTCCTCAAAACCATAGATCTCGATAGGCTCTTCGCTATTGGTCATAAGCGTTTTGACGATGCCGCGCATGGTGGCGTTGAGCGCCTGGCAGTCGCCGCCACTGGTAAGAAGACCGATCCTAAGCATGATGAATCCTTCCGGGCAAGTTATAACATGCGCATAAGTTTACCCCCGCACACTGTTGATACGGGGGTAAAACGTGTTAGCTCAAGCGTATGGAAATGTAAGCAACGTCAGGGAACGTAAGGTCGACGGGCCTGGCTCCTTACAGTGCGAAGGCATCGACGTTGCCCCAGTGGCGGCGCAGCGTGATGGCGGCAGCGGGCTCGGTGTTGTCAAAGACGACCGACCACTGCGTGTTGCTGGTGATGTCTTCCGGATTGGGCTCTTGCGCCGCAGCGCGTAGGGCCTTCCAAGCGACTGCCTCGTTCTGGGCACCGACATGGGCGTCAAGGACATCGGCGATTGCGACGGCGCGCTCTTTACCATGGCCCAGCTCGCCATTCTTTTGGTTGGGCAGCACTTCGTCGCCATAGCAGGCATAGAAGTTCGTAACCTGGCGTACAGGAGTCGCTTTGAAAGCGCGGTCCGGATCGTGCGGATCCCACTCTACTACGCGCGCGTCACCGGCGGCGTCGTTGATAAAGAAGTGGTAATCGCGTCCTGCCATAGCGTGCATGTCGTAGGCGGAAAGCAGGTCGACAGCTTCTTGCGTGGTGGCGGCACGGTCGAGCACCAGGCGGATGGCGAGCGAGGTATTGATGGCGGGGCGTTGCGTGTCCTGGTCACAGGGCTTGGAATCCAGGGTGAGTACGGCAATGGACACGCCGCATTCGTTAACACCGTCGAGCTGGGCAAACGGGCCCATCAACGCCGCGGCGCGTCCGGTGATGGAGTCAAGCGGAGTGTTGGCGCCCAGGTTATTGAGGGCGGCAAACCCGATGGAAGCATAGCCGCCGCGTGGGTGATTGCGCACCAGCAGCGCCGAGGTGTCGTCTTTAAAGTCGTAATTGCGACCGGTGCGCACGCGGCCTTCGGCATCTACGGCGACAAAAGCGCTGCAGGCAAACTGGGGCGCCTGGACATGTACCGGCACACCGGGCAGCACCTGCGCCACCACGGCATCGATGTAGGCCTGGTCGTCGCGCACGCCAGCGGCGATGATGCGATCAAGATCGTAGTCGTAGGCGATGTCGATTGCGTACAGGTCATAGCCATCCGCGTAGCCGGTCAAGCGTTTGAGCGACGCGGCGGACTTGATTTGCTTGTGATAAACGATACCGGTGGCAGCGGCAAGGCCGACGGCGACTCCCGCGACACCGCAGGCGATGGCAATGTTACGTGGCTTCATGACGACTCCTCTCGTCCTGTTAGCGTAATTGTCGCAAAAGGTGCACGGGCATGATAGCTCAACTTGGTGAGCGGCGCGGGATTAAACATGGAATGAAGAGTGCAGCGCTGGCGTGGCGGGGTATGCTGGAGGGGACCATCAGCCCAGCGAAAGGGGAGAGCATGACGGATCAGGAAGCGCCCGAGCGCGTGCACGTGACGGCCGACGATATCGAGGCTGCCGACGACCTTATCGACTTTATCGAGGCATGCCCCAGCATGTTCCATACGGCGGCGACCATTATGGCCGAGCTCGACGAGGCGGGCTTTACCTACCTGCCCGAGAATGCGGCGTGGGATATCGAGCCGGGCGGGCGTTATTACACGCAGCGCAACACCTCGAGCGTTGTTGCCTTTAAGGTGGGCGAGGACCTGGCCGCGACGTGGGGAGAGGACGGCGTTGCCGGCGACTACCATTTTCAGCTGACGGCGTCGCACAGCGACTCGCCTACGTTTAAGGTTAAGGCCGTCCCCGAGCTCGACGGCGCAGGCGAGACGCTGCGTCTGAACACCGAGGCCTACGGCGGCATGATCGACTACACCTGGTTCGATCGTCCGCTGGCGCTCGCGGGCCGCGTACTGGTGCGCGAGGGCGACCGTATTGAGAGCCGCCTGCTTGCCACCGAGCGCGAGGTTGCCATTATTCCGAGCCTTGCCATCCATATGAACCGTGGCGTTAACGAGAGCTTTGCTCCCAACCGAGCCGTTGACCTGTGCCCTCTCATCAGCGCCGGTGAACTCAAGCAGGGAGATTTTGACGCTCTGATTGCCGATGAGCTGGACGTTGAGCCCGAGCAAATTTTGGGCCGCGATCTGTTCCTGGTCAATCGTCAGGATGCGCGCATTTGGGGTTGGGCCGACGAGTTTATCTCGACGCCCAAACTTGACGACCTGGCCTGCGCCTATACCTCGATGCAGGCATTTTTGGGTGCCGAGAATGCGCACGACGTCTCGGTTTTCTGCTGCTTTGATAACGAGGAGGTTGGCTCCGAGACCAAGCAGGGTGCTATGTCGACTTTCTTGGCCGATGCGCTACGCCGCATTAACGGCTCGCTGGGCTTTGACGACGAATCGTATCACCGCGCACTTGCCGCCTCGATGCTCGTGAGCTGCGACAACGCACATGCCGTGCATCCCAATCATGCCGAGAAGTGCGATGCCCGCAACCAGGTGGTGCTTAACGGGGGCATCGTCGTCAAGGAAGCTGCTAACCAGCACTACTGCACCGATGCCTTTAGCCGCGCAGTGTTCCAGGCTATTTGCGATGACGCCGACGTGCCCACGCAGGCCTTCGCCAACAAGAGCGATATGGCGGGTGGCTCCACGCTCGGCAACCTGTCGAACATGCAGGCGAGCATGCATGCCGTGGACGTGGGCCTGCCGCAGCTGGCCATGCACTCAAGCTACGAGACCGGCGGCGTACGCGACGTGATGTACGCCATTCGCGCCCTCACGGCTTTCTACGAGCGAAACCTAACCATCAACGGCGCCGAAAGCGTGGAGCTCTAAAACCTGCTAAAAGGGACAGGTTTATTATGCAGGTTTTATCTGGGCAAATGCCGCAAAGCCAACAGCTGGACAGAATTGTTATGACACCGCAGGTTGAGCAAGCGTCAGCGAGCGATGTCCAGAGCGAACAAGTTGGCATGAAAAAGGCAAGGCATAGACCTTCTGGTCATGCCTTGCCTTTTGAATGACAAATTGCCGCTCTGGGCGGCGCGTAGCGTCGACCGGTCCGCCGTTCGTTAGAACGGCGGAACCCTAATGTTCGATCCAACAGCGCAGGGTCTCGCCGGCTTGCAGGTGACGCAGATTCTCTGCGGCAATGTCGACCACATTGTTGAGCGTGGCTGCCAGGTGGAACCAGCCGGAGACGTGCGGCGTGATGAGCATGTTGGGCGCATCCCACAGCGGGCTTGTTGCGGGCAGTGGCTCAGGGTCGGTGACATCGACCGCGGCACCGGCAAGGTGTCCGGACTCAAGAGCGGCAACCAGATCGTCGGCAACCACAAGATCGCCGCGGCCGCCGTTGGCAAAGAAGGCGCCCGGTTTCATCGCGGCGAAGAACTCGGCGTTCGCCAGACCGCGGGTCTCGGGTGTGCTGGGCATAAAGGATGCGACGATGTCGGCCTCCGCCAGGCGCTCAGACAGGGCATCCATGCCGTCCATGTCCTCAAACACAATGGGGTAGACGAGCGGATGGCGCTTGATGCCGCGGACGTGCGCGCCCATGCTGCGGCAGAGCGTGGCAAAGTGGCCGCCAATGTCGCCCGCGCCCAACACCAGCACATTGGCATTTTTGAGCGAGGTGACCGGGCCTAAGTCCTCCCAGCGATGCTCGCGCTGCAAGTCGTGATAGCCGGGCAGGTGCTTCATCATGGAAAGGACCATGGCAAACATGTGCTCGCTCACGGCCTGGCCGTAGGCGCCGATTGAGCAAGACAGCTTGGCTTCAGCCGGCACGGTGCCGGCGGCGAGATAGTCGTCATAGCCGGCGGTCTGCAGTTGCAGCAGCTGGAGGTGCTCGCATGCGGTCAGCAGGGAAGGGTCGATGTTGCCCAAGATCACGTCGGCATCGGCGACCTGCTCGCGCGTGATGGCGTCGGCACTCGTGTAGATAAAGTCCTCGCCCGGAGCGCTCGACTCAAGAATTGCGCGATGACGGTCGTTGACGGGCAACAAAACCAGGATGTTCACAAACGGTCCTCTCCGCCCAACCTGCCAAAAGGGGACAGGTTTATTTTGGCAGGTTTTATCAGGCAAAACGCTATAAAAACGCCGGGCTTCGCGATGGTTAACATATCCATCGCGAAGCCCGGCGCATCCACGGCTACCAGCTCAGCAGCTCGTAGCCGTCCTCGGTCACCACGAGCTGTACCTCGCACTGGGCCGAATCGCTGCCGTCCTTGGTGCGCACACACCAACCGTCGCCCTTGCTGATCTTGATGTCGGGCGCTCCGGCGTTGACCATGGGCTCAATGGTAAAGACCATGCCCGGGGCCATGATGGTGTCCACATCGGGCGCCTCGGTGGTAAAGCCCACAAACGGGTCCTCGTGGAACTCTTTGCCAATGCCGTGTCCGCCGTACTCGCGCACTACGCTAAAACCGGCGTCCTCGACCGTCTTTTGCACGGCCTCAGCCATCACGGAGAGCGGCAGCCACGGCTTGACGGCAGCCAGACCCGCCTCCACGCTGGCGCGGGTGACGTCGACCAGGCGCTGGCGCTCGGCAGAGACCTCGCCGATGCAGAACATGCGGCTCGAATCACTAAAGTAGCCGTCTAGGATCGTGGAGCAGTCCACGTTGATAATATCGCCCTCATGCAGCACGTCCGTATCGCAGGGGATACCGTGACAGACCACGTCGTTGATCGAGGTGCAAACGCTCTTGGGGTAGCCCTCATAGTTGAGGTCGGCCGGCGTGCCACCGTGCTCGACGGTGTAGTCGTAGATCATCTGGTCGATCTGGTTGGTGGTCATGCCCGCGGCGATGTGTTCGCCTACGTAATCGAGCACGCCCACGTTGATGGCGGCCGAGCGCTTGATGCCCTCGATATCGGCGGGCGTCTTGTAGAGCGTGCGGGGCAGAACCTCCCAGCCCTCTTCCCACAAGCGCTCGAGGCGCTCATCAAAGGCGCTATGGCATTTCTTATATTTTTTGCCGCTGCCGCACCAGCAGGCGTCGTTGCGGCCGGGCACGGGTCCATTGTCAAACATGGCTAACTTCCTTTCATTCGCAGCTAGTATAGCCCACCCACGCGTCCATAAAAGTTGCGGTGATATAGTTCCGATTTAAGCGGTTTAACAGCATAAATAGGAACTATATCACCGCAACTGATGGAGCGGGATGGCAGGCACTAGCTGCTGCGTGGTTTTGCTAGTAGCTCACCTGGCAGAGAATGCCGAGGGCGCGCACGCGCGCGGCAATGGCGTCGAGGGCCTCGGGTGCTGCTTTGGCAAGGCCTGCGACCGGTGTCTCGCGCGCCACCGTGTAGATGGTCGCCTCCTGCGGACGAATGCGCTCGAGCACCGCGAGCCAGGGGGCGACGTACTCCTCGCCGGTGTTGTCGATGGGCTTGCCCTGATACTCACCGGTCAAAAAGATCGTCTGGATAATAACGTGACCGTCAAAGCTTGCGAACGTCTCGATCTGGTGCTCGACGTCGTAGGGGCCAACGGGCTGGTCGAGCAGCTGGATAAACGCCGGGTCGACGGTATCGAGCTTAAGAATGTTGTCGTCGACCATCATGAGCGCGTCGTGCACCTCGGGGCGGTCGGCGCGCGTGCCGTTGGAGAGCACGGCGATCTTGGAGTTTGGGGCAAGCTCGTTGCGCAGCGCGACGGCGCCGGCGATGGCCTGCGGAAACTCCGGTGCGGCGGTGGGCTCGCCGTTGCCTGCGAAGGTGATCACATCGGGAAGTTCGCCCTCGGTTGCCATCTCGCGCAGCTTTGCCTCGAGCGCGTCGAGTACCACGGCAGCTGTGTTGTACGGCTCGTGACAGGGGCGCTCGGCGTTGAGGCCGTTTTCGCAGTAAATGCAGTCGAACGTGCAGATTTTGCCGCTGGCCGGCATCATGTTGACGCCGAGCGAGAGACCAAGGCGACGGCTGCGAACGGGCCCAAAGATGGGGCTGGCATTCAAAAACGTAGACATAGGCATATGCTCCTCAAGACAATTGTGCCTAAGCATAGCATCGGCTCCAAAGCAGGGTGCGGGCTCTTGCTTTACAAGTTTCGTTTTTTCACGTCGCTCATTATGCCGTGTCATGAAAAGCCTCGGGTCGGGTAAAGTTAATCTGTTAACAAGGCGTAAAGAAATGCGGGTCTATCCAGCCGTACTGACGCGCAACTGGATGGGCGTTGATGATGGGGGCACAACATGGATTTTACGGTCGAGAATGCGGGCACCACGATTGCCTGTCGCGAATATGCCGGCCCGGATGTGTCGCCTGATACTCCTGCCTTGGTGTGCGTGCACGGCGCTTGTGTCGACGGCACATTTTTCGACGGCATTGCATGTGAGCTCAGTCACAACTACCGCGTAATTGCCTACGACCGCCGCGGCTGTGGCGGCAGCAGCGAAGCGGCAGACGGCAGCTATGATCTTGCCGCTCAGGCCGCCGACCTGCAGGCCGTGATCGAACACGTTGGCGCTCCGGCAAATGTGCTTGCGCATAGCGCCGGTACGTTGGTGGCGCTGGAGCTTCTTCGCACCGAACCCCATCTCGTCGCCCGTGCGATTCTGCATGAGCCGGCTGTGTCGGCCGAAGGCGTCGGCATGGGCGCAGCTCCGGTTTTGCTCGAAATGATTGCGGCTGGAAAGGTTTCAAGGGCGCTCCGGCTTTTCTTGGGAGCCCTCGGCGACTTGGACCCCGAGGCTCCCGGGACGACCGAAGCAGAAGCCAAACATGCCCTGCGCAATGGTCGTTGCTTTATGGCGAACGAATATGGAACAAATATGACATATGCTCCCGACTGGGAGCGCGCCCGCGCGTCAAAGGCGGTGCCGGCCGTGTTTTTGGGCGAGCTCTCGGTCGGTACGCCCCGCGAGGCTGGTACGCGGGCGGCTGCCGAATATCTCGATTGCCCCCTCGTGACGATCCCGGGCGCGCATAACGGTTTGCGCGATCGCCCCGTTACGGCGGCAAATGCCGTTCGCGATGTCTTGGAGCGTTAGCACGCTCGATGACCTGCGGGGAGAGGGGTTGTTAGCGTTTCGTCATTGTTAACGAATGCGTCCATAACCACGCACCCGCGGCTCCATTACCGCCGCTTGCCAGGTCATAAAAATGTAACGATAATCGCGCGTTTGCCTTCAGCTGTTAGATGTTACCCTTGTACCAATTGATATGCACCGTTGCCGTGCGTAACGATAGAAGGGGCCCCATATGCTCAATAATCACGAGGTCAATCTAACCGACGAGGAGGCTGCCGCTGAGGTCGCCCGCGTCGCGAAGACCTACCCCGTGGTGCGTTTGCTGTCGGCCGATCAGATTAAGAGCGAGCCTAACTGCCTGCTCGCCGGCAATCGGTGCCCTTGTCTGCGTCAGTCGAGTCTTGAGGCCTTGGCAGATTCCGATGAGGTGTCGGAGCAACTGCTCAACGATGGTACCGAGTACCGCGCTCGCCTGCGCCCTCTAAAGGTCGAGGGCGAGCCTCACGTCCTGCTGATGGTGCGTCCGATCGATGAGCAAGAGGCTGCAGAAGAGGACCTTGTCTACACCGACGTGCTGACGAGTGTGCGCAATCGCCGATATTACGAGGAAAAGCTCCGTAGCGCCCGCATGAATGCCGGCGTTGCGGTGATCGACCTTGATGATTTTAGGGTCTTCAACGATACGTGTGGCCGCCATGCCGGCGACCTTGCGCTCGGTGCTGTGGCGACAGCCATACGCAGCGGAATTCGTTCGACTGACGAGCTTGTACGCTATGGCTGCGACAAGTTTGTAGTCGTCATGCCCAATATTCCCTCCGATGACTTCACCCGTCGCCTGCATCAGGTGTCCGATGCCGTTCATGCCACGATTGTTCCGGGCCATGAGTACGTGAGCTTGACGGCATGTGTTGGTGGCGTTCGCATTCATGGCGAGACGGTCGATGAGGGAGTTGGCCGCGCTGTCCAGTTATTGAGCCGCGCTAAGGCAAAAGCCGGTACGGTCGTGACCGATGCCGATTCCATCGAGGCCTTCCAAAGCGAAAAGCCTTTGGTGCTTATTGTCGATGACTCCGAGATGAACCGAGCCATTCTCAAAGAGATGCTCAAGGACGAGTATTGCATCCTCGAGGCCGACAACGGTCGTACGGCGCTTGACATGGTCGACCGCTATGGCGATGAGTTGTCGCTCGTGCTGCTGGATATTGTCATGCCGGGCATAAGCGGCTTTGAGGTGCTGGCCGATCTGTCGCGCCGATCGGGTATCGACAATCTGCCTTTTATCATGATTTCGAGCGAAGATTCCGATGATATGGTTCTGCGCGCGTACGAGCTGGGCGCCTCGGACTATATCAACCGCCCGTTTGACTCCCGTGTCGTGCGCCGCCGTGTAAGCAACACCATCCGCCTATACGCCAAACAGCGCCGTCTGACGAGCCTGCTGTCCCAGCAGTACAACGAGCGCGTCAAGAACAGTCGCATGCTCATCGACATCATGGCCGGCGTCATGGAGCTTCGCAATGGCGAGAGCGGCAGGCACGTTACGAACATCGAGAAGCTGACCGAGCTGCTGCTTGGCTGTCTGGTCCAGCGTAGCGGCACGATCTCCCTCGACAATGAGGAACGCTCTACGATTGCCCTGGCTTCGGCGCTGCACGATATCGGCAAGATGTCGATTGACGATGCGATTCTCAACAAACCCGGGCGCCTTGCGCCCGAGGAGTTCGAGATTGTGAAAACACATACCACGATCGGCGCCGACATGCTGCGTGAGCTGGGCCGCCATCACGTCGGCAATGCGCTTATGGAATATGCGTACCAGATTGCGCGTTGGCATCACGAGCGCTGGGACGGCAAGGGCTATCCCGATGGCCTTAAGGGCGACGAGATTCCCATTGCCGCGCAGGTGGTCTCGGTGGCCGACGTGTATGATGCTCTGACGAGCGTGCGCGTGTACAAGGACGCTATCCCGCACAAGGAGGCGATCCAGATGATCCTGGACGGTAAGTGCGGCACCTTTAATCCGCTGTTGCTCGACTGCCTGCTCGAGGTGCAAGACCGTATTGCCGAGACGTTGGCACGCCCCGCCGACGTTGTCGCGTTTCCCACGATTTAGTTTGACCTAAGGAGTTTTAATCCATGATTTCCATGCGTGAGGCGTATGAGAAGATCGGCGCTAATTATGAAGACGCGTGCGCTCGGCTGATGGGCGAGGAGATGCTTAGCCGCTTTGCCCTCAAGTTTTTGGATGACGAGAGCATGGACAAGCTGGAGGCCGCCATGGCGGCAGGAGACGCCGAAGGTGCGTTTATGGCAGCGCATACGCTCAAGGGCGTGAGCCAGAACCTGGGATTCGATAATCTGTATGAGCCGGCGGTCGTGGTGACCGAGGCGCTGCGCGGCGCCGATGCCGTTGACGGCGCTCGCGAGGGAATGCATGCGTTGCAGCAGCAATATGCGGCAACGATGTCAGCCCTGCGCGAGGCGGCCGAATAAGAGCTTGCGGGCCTTGATGACTATGAGAGTGGATAATCTCCCGTTTTAGGCCCGGTGGCGGCCTCAAAGTGGGAGATTATCCACTCTCGTTCGATATATGTCCAAAAATCCACGCTCACCCCTCCGGGTTACTAAATGGCCTATGCGCACTGGCGGGGCTTTCCGCATGCAATCAATATCGTTGTTCGATAAACTGTTCGAATAACGATAGAGTCGATGAGGGTGAGTGTATGTCTAACAGCGTTCAGCGTATGGCCAAAGCGGGCGAAAATATCAGGAAGCTTGGCTTTTGCATGGCAGCCGTTTTTGCAGGGATGCTCGTCGCTTTTGCCGCGTTGGTTGTTTACGTGATCTGGTATGCGGTTGCAAACGTTGCCTCTGTCGATTCTTTCGGCGTCGTGACGCTTCTCGATGGCGGGTGCATCGTTATCCCAAGCGGACTGTGCCTGGCACTCGTCGTGGGTATTTCGCTTGTCGTTCTGTGTGGGATCAGCCGTAACATCTCGCGAGGCGTCTCGCCCTTTACCAAGACGCATGTGCGGCTTATCCGTGTTCTTGCGCTTGCCTTTGCTGTTAACGCCGCGGTTTCGCTTATTGGTGCCTACGGATCGGTCAATCTTACCATTGGTGGGCTGGAGCTTTACGTCGTGCCTCATTCCTTCGTTATTGAGATTTGCCAAGGCGTTGCCTTTGATGCGGGGTCGCTTATCGGCGCGGCTGTCTGTCTGTGTATCTCGGTGATCTGGAGTTATGCCTCGCTGCTCCAAGAGCAGTCTGACGAGCTTGTGTAGGAGGAAGCATGAGCTATCTCATCATCGAGCTTGAGACGCAGCTACTTAAGACCGGAAAGACCAGTGCTGATCTGATTCGTGCCACGGGGCATACTCCGGCTAATATTTCTAAGCTAAGAAACGGAAAAATTAAAGCTATTCGCCTTAAGACGCTTCTCGATATTTGCGATGAACTTGACTGTCAACCGGGAGATATTATTCGGCGGGTGAGTGAGAAAGAGCTTGAGGAGCTTATTGTTGAGCGTGCAAAAAATGTCGTGAGGCAGATGCGAGATGGCGGAGGCATTGAGGCGTCGCTTCCGACATCAGTCTTCGCTGTCGATTTGAGTGACGAGTAGCTTAAGGCGAACAACCAAAACGAAATTTAAGCGTGAAAGGACCCGTGTCTAATACGGGTTCTTTCTTTTAGATTATCTTGACAAATTTGAGTTATCGAAAAACAATAACGACTATGGAAAACAATAAAGAAAAGAAGAAACGATATGAGCAGTTTTGCTATCAAACAGAACGGGAGGCCAATGAACGGATCAGCGATAAAGTTATCAAAGGTGTCAAAGCGCTACGGGAAACGGCGTGTGTTGCATGATGTTTCCTTCGAGGCGCATCAGTCTGAGTTCTGTGCCCTTGTCGGTGCAAACGGTGCGGGCAAAAGCACGCTTATTAAAATCGTCTTGGGCCTCTGCGAGCCATCGTCGGGGAGCGTGGAGCTCTTTGGAGGCAAATCAAAGAGAGAGCTTAGCCTGATGCGGACGCGTGTCGGCTATGTGCCAGATTCCAGCGGAGCATACCAGTCCCTCAGTGCGGTTGAGAATCTTCGGATCCGATGTGCGGAATGGGGGCTTGATGAGAAACGTGAGGTTCCTCGCGTTTTGAGTCTAGTTGGACTGGACGTCGAAGAGAAAAAGAGCGTAAGCAGTTTTTCTCTGGGAATGAAACGGCGGCTGGATATAGCTACGGCTTTGTTGGGTGACACTGACCTGCTTATTTTTGATGAGCCAGCAAACGGTTTGGACCCGCTGGGCATCGAGAGTATATGGGCCCTTATCGGTCGATTGAATCGAGAACAGGGTAAGACCATGCTCATCTCTAGCCATGATTTGGATGAGTTGGCATCAGTCGCAACAAGTTGCGTGTTTATTCATGACGGCGAACTGCTAAAAAAGGAATCGATGGACGTCATAAGGGATGAGGCGTCGTCCCTAAAAGAGTATTACAGGCGCTTGATGAAGGCGGTCCCGCTATGAAGCGGGCGATCCATCCCATAAAGGCAGATATGATGCGTTTGCACAGGATATTTCCGGCGAAGTTTGGTCTTGCGCTTATGCTGGCGTTCGGCCTTCTCTTCGGTATCTTTCTAAAAAACGGAACAACGTTGCTCGCCTTTGGCAATAGCGTTTTTGGGGAGGATATTGGCTTCTGCTGGAATGTAATCGATCCTTCTGCACCCGAAGAGTCCCTTGTGCGTAGCGCCTTTGCCGGCACAGCTCTGCTTGTGCCGCTCATCGTTTGCCTGGTAATTCTACAGGAGCGTGGCTATGAAGAGGGCTGCCGAATTTCTTTGGCAAGAGGTCTCAGCCGCTTTTATGGGGCTCTAGCCCATGCATTTTCGTCTGCACTAATAATTGGCGCAGCTTATAGCGCGCTTTGCCTTCTTCTGTTTGCAATAGCCATAACACGTGGAGGGCAAAACTACTCGCATGGCATGCTGGCTGCATTTTTGCCGGCAATGATGATCAACGCCGTATTAGTGATATCGGTTGCGCTGGAGACGGTGACCATCTATCGGATCACAAGCAGCGCTGTATTTAGCGGGGCAGTGCTAATAGTTGGATTTGTCATGAGCTTGACGCTCTACGGAACCTTCCTTCAGACACCTATACCGTCCTTGCGATGGATCTTCTTTCTTCCGGGGCCGTACCTTGGAGTTGGATGCGCCCTTGGGTATAGCGATATGGGGCAGCTGACACTTCTGGGATATGGCGTGGCAGCCAGCTGTCTATCGGTATTGATTTACGTTCTCGTGAGCTTTCGCGCTGGGGGTGTGCTCAATGACTCGTCAGATTAAAAGACTTCTCCAGTCAGAATTGAAGCATGTGAGCAAATGGGCGTACGCCTTAATCCTGGTAATTTATGCGTACATGGTGGTATTGCAGCTTAATTCTTTCCCGATGTGGTTCTGTAGCCTCCGTGAGAACAGTTTCTTGGGCTTTTTCCCAGACCCGACGCTTCGGCTATCGGCAGAGGATGTCCTTCTGTTTGGTAATGCAGAGGTTTTTCGCGGTCTGCTGTTCAACGTAGCCCCGTTGGCTCATGCATTGTTCTTTCCGTTCATCGCGGCTTGCATTGTGCCGCGCTTTGTCAGTTCGGGCTTTATTGAGGAACCGTGGGGGTTGTCGGAGGCTCGGGGAGGGAAGCGTGTGTGTGCTATCGTTGCGCGAGTGGTGCTGTCTTCTTTTGCCCTTTTGGGCGCGTTTATCCTGTCGAGTGTCGTTTTGTACTGCCTTAACTGCGCGATCGTTTTAGATGCTCAACAGTATTTCAACCTGAATCTTTTTTGCTATCGACTTCTTCTGGCGAGTGTCGTCTGCCTTGCATACGTGGTCTCTGGCGTGATTGCCGTTTCCTATTTTGGATCCGGCTTCGGTCCGATTGGCATGCTGCTGCTTGTCAACGTTGTAGCGATCTACATACAGCTCGGGGCCAATTCCATACTTCCGCTTCCGTCCTCGATGCTCATGTGGATTTGTGGCGTGACCCCGTTGGGGAATAGTCAATGCATTTCGATTCTAATTGACTGCCTAATAAACGTAGCAAGCGTTTTTGCCATTTGCTTTGCCGTCGACCGATTGCGGTCGAGATTTCTTTGATTGTTTGTGAGGGATAATCATACCGAGCATACCAAATACAGGGGGCGCGGGCACCGTGGCTGATGTCCGCCCCCCTCGGCATGGAAGGTTTAAGCCTGTGTGATTCGCGAGCTAGCGCGCCTGCTTAACCTTTGCCGCTGCCTCGACAAACGACTTCCACAGGTTAAAGTCGGTCTCGAGCGTCTTCCACGTGTACTCGGGGTGCCATTGCACACCCAAGCAGAACGGCTGGCCTTCGACCTCGATGCACTCGGGAACGCCGTCGGTTGCCTTGGCGACCAAGCGCGTGCTTTTACCCAGACGCTCGACGCAGCAGTGGTGTGCGGAGTTGGTCTGGATCAGCCTGTGCCCGCCAACCGCGCGCTCCAACAGCGAACCCGGCACGACCTCGACGGGATGCACGGGGTCGTTGAGCACGTGGGTGTGGCGCCACTGCGTGCGGCCCTCGCGCGCACCCAGGCTCGGCACGTCCATGCACAGGGTGCCGCCAGTGGCGACGTTGAGCAGCTGCGTGCCGCGGCAGGTGGTAAAGAGCGGCTTCTTGGCGCGAAGCACCTCGTTAACCAGCTTAAACTCAAAACGGTCGCGAATCTCGCAGCACAGCGTGGGATCGTAAGGACGCTCGTCGCCCCAACGTTTGGGGTTGACGTCCGGGCCGCCGGGAATAGCGACACCATCGGCGATTTCCACGTAATGACGGATGACCTCAATGTCCTCGGTGATGGACATCTGCAGTGGCAGGCCGCCGGCGGCAAGGATGGCATCGACAAAGACGCTTGCGATTTCTTCGTTGGGAGAGAGCGTCTCGCTTAAAAACGGCTTTGCATCTTCCCAGCGCGGCGCGACGAGGATGAGCGGGCGGTCGGCGGGGGCGACGTCGACGTGCGGGGTATAGGACGAGGAGGTACGGGTTCCGATCATAGGTGTTGCTTTCGAATCCGGGTGGACATGGCACAGGGGTGCGCGGGACAAACGCTGGTGTTGAATTTGCCCGCGTGGCAATTGAGCTAGTGGCCCTTGATGGAGTTGAGGAAGTCCTGGGCGCGCTTGGTCTGGGGGTGGTCGAAGAACTCGTCGGGCGTGCCGGTTTCCACGATCTGGCCGTCGGCCATAAACACGACGCGGTCGGCCACGCGGCGGGCAAAGTTCATTTCGTGCGTGATGACAATCATCGTCATGCCCTGCTGGGCCAGACGGACCATGACCTCGAGCACCTCGTTGATCATTTCGGGATCGAGGGCGCTCGTGGGCTCGTCAAAGAGCATGGCCTTGGGCTGCATGGCAAGTGAACGGGCGATGGCCACGCGCTGCTGTTGGCCGCCCGAGAGCTGTGCGGGTACCTTATCGGCCTGCTCGGCCACGCCCACACGGCCCAGCAGGTCCATGGCGCGCTCACGAGCCTCGTCCTTGGAGACGCCCAGCACGTCGACCGGTCCAAGCATGACGTTCTGCAGTACGGTCATATGTGCAAACAGGTTGAACTGTTGGAACACCATGCCCAGTTCGGCACGCATGCGGGCAAGGTCCTTGCCTTCCTGCGGCAGGGGCTCGCCCTCGATGAGGATCTCGCCCGAGTCGATGGTTTCCAGGCGGTTGATGGTGCGGCACATGGTCGACTTGCCCGAGCCCGAGGGACCGATTACAACGACGACCTCGCCGCGGTCGACCGAGAGATTGATGTCGTTGAGGACGTGTAGGTCGCCATAGTGCTTATCGACGTGTCTGAGCTCGATCAGCGGCTGATTGCCGGTGGTAGAGGTGCTCTGTGCCATGGTGCTCGGCTCCTTATGACTCGAAATGGTAAAGCGTTAGCGGATGATGGTCGCGCCGGTTTTGTGCGAAACATAGACAGCGGCCTTGTTGATCGCGACGTTGATGAGGATGTAGATGACCGCGATAACCAGGTAGACCGACACGAGGGCGTCGTAGTTGGTAATGAGCACGCGGGCATTTTGCATCAGGTCGGGATAGCTCACCACGTAGGCGACGGTGGTGTCCTTGACCACGACTACGAGCTGAGAAATCAACGACGGGATAATAAACCGAATCGCCTGGGGCAATACGATTTTAAAGGTGATTTTAGCCTTGGAGAGACCGAGCGCCTGGGCCGCCTCGACCTGCCCGCGCGGTACGGCGTTGACGCCGGCGCGGAAGATCTCGGCAAGTACGCCGGCGGCAGCGAGCGCGACGGGAAGCGTGAGCATCCAAAACGACGGCAGCGCGATCTTGTACTGGGGCAGCACCAAAAAGAAGAAGTAGATGAACAGCAGACTCGGCACGCCGCGGAAGAAGTCGGTGAGCACACGGCAGGCCAGCTGCAGCGGTTTAATATCGCTCGTGCGGCCAAGCATAAGGCCTAGGCCCAGCACCAGCGCGATGGCGCCAGCGGTGAGTGCGACTTTAACGGTGCCCTCAAAGCCGGCAAGCAAGAACTTCCAGGTGGTGAGGTGCGTAAAGAAATACCAGTAGTGGACCGAAAGCTGACCGGTCACATAAAAGCGCTGCAGTACAAGGACGGCGAGTGCGGCCACGGCAACAAGCGAGATGGCGGTGCCGATGCGAATCTTGGCGCGCATCTTGGGGCCGGGAGCCTCGTAGAGCGCATCGCGCATGGTAAGCGCAGGGGAGGAATGCTTGCTCATCGGAGGATCCTCACCTTCTTGTCGATGTAGTTGCCAATGTGGCTCACCACAAAGGCCGTGCCCAGGTAGCCGAGCGCCGAGATAAAGAACGCGGCGACGCCGCCGAGCGAGCGGGTATTGATGTAGCTCACCACGCCGGTGAGCTCCTGCGGTTTAAGTGGCACCTGGCTGCCGAGTGCGGTAGTGAGCATGACGGCGATAAAGAGGTTGGTCATGGGCAGCACGCTCGAGCGCAGCGCCTGCGGAATCACGATCTTGGCGAGGATGCGGTTAAAGCTCATGCCCAGCGAACGTGCGGCTTCCACCTGGCCGACGCCGACGGTGTTGATGCCGCTCATAAAGTTCTCGGAACCAAAGGCCGAGCCCAAAAGGACCGTGGCGACGATAACGCAGGTGCGGTAGGGCAGAACGACCTTGAGCGGCGGCAGCGCATAGACGACGATGATGAGCAGCGCGATGCCGGGGATGTTACGGAAGACCTGGACATACAGGTCGCCAAAGACGCGCAGCGGCTTGAGCGGCGACACGCGCATCACGGTGACGGCGACGGCCAGCACCATGGCGATGGCAAACGACTCAAGCGTCATGCCCCAGGTCGCTAGCAGCGCGTCGATATAGTTCTGGCCATAGAGCGACCAGAGTTCGGAGAGACTCATGCGGACCTCCTGCCGATAAGGAAAGGGGCTCCCGTGTGTACGGAAGCCCCGACAACTCAGTGAGGAAACAGTTTACCGCAATAAAGCGCATCATGCGTTTCCATATGGTTTCGTTGCGGCCGTTACCAGGCTCGCTGCCTAGGCGCCGATCTCGGGCAGCTCGGGAACATTGGTGTCGCCCGTACGGTCGCCGATGCAGATCTGCCACAGCTCGGTCCAGGTGCCATCGTCCTCAATCTTCTTAAGGAAGTCGTTGACAAAGGCGACGCCGTCGGAATCGAGCGGCAGACCGATGCCATAGGGCTCCTTGCTGCCGAAGGGCTTGCCGGCGATCTTGTACTTGCCGGGCTCGCGGACCAGGGCGCTCTGCTGCATGTTGTTATCGATGACGTAGGCGTCAACGCGGCCCTGCTGGAGTGCCTGGCGGGCCTCCTCGTCGGTCTTGAACTCCTGCTGGCTGGCCTTGGGGGCGAACTCCTCCAGGATGGCGGGGCCGTTGGAGCCGGACTGGACGGCGACGTTCTTGTCGGCCAGGTCGTCGACGCTCTTGATGTCGTCGTTATCGGCGAGCACCAGGATGGCCTGCTGCGTGTAGTAATAGGGACCGGCGAAGGAGACGAGCTTCTTGCGCTCGTCGGTAATGGTGTAGGTGGCAAAGACAGCGTCGACCTGGCCGTTCTGCAGGACGGACTCGCGCGTGTCCGAGGTCACCTGGGTGATCTCGACCTTGTTCTCGCCCAGAATGTAGTTGGACAGGAGCTGTGCGATACCGGCGTCGAAGCCGCGGGTCTGACCGTCTTTCTCGTTGAGGAGGGAGAAGAGCGTGGAGGTCTGAACGCCACCGATCTTAAAGACGCCGGCGTCCTTGACGGCCGTCGCCCAGGTGCTGGCGGCGATGGCGTCGTCATCGGCCTTGGGGCCGTTGTCGACGAGCTTGTCGAACGCCTTGGCGTCGAGCGTGGCGGAAACCTCGGTATCCTCGGAGCCCTTGGGGGAGCCGGCGGCGGAACCCTTGTCGGCCTCGGCGCTGGTGTCAGAGCAGCCGGCAAGACCAAGGCCGGCGACGGTTGCGAAGGTGGCGGCAACGAAGCCGCGGCGGTCGAGAACGACCTGCTGGGAGAGGTTCTTGCTCATGGTAGAACACCTTTCTCAATAAAATCCCTAGCGGTTGAGTAGAGTTATACCCTATCGCGCTCAAATGGGTCAACACGAAATAACTCAGAAACATACTTGCCTTATGGGTAATTCTACCTACCAAAAAGGGACAGGCACCTTTGTGGTGGTTCTGGCCGATGCAGCGGCATGCCTTACTGTTTTGTCTCGATCTGTAACATCTGCAGCCGTTTTTGCCGAGTGACTGTTACAGATCGAGATTATCTCCTTAGGGGAATTCGAATGTCTCAATCTGTAACATCTGGACGGGCAAAAGGTCTCTATCTGTTACAGATTGAGACAAACGTCGGGGACTAAGATGTCTTGTCTCGATCTGTAACAGTTAGACGGGAATTCGGGCCCTAGATGTTACAGATTGAGATAATCGCGTCGCGAAAACAAAAACCTCCGCGAGGATGCTTTCCTTGCGGAGGTTTTTTACTCGTTGAGTAGCCTTACGGCTTCGGCGGCCATGTTCTCGACCGTCATGCCGTTCTGTGCGAGCAGTTCGTTGGGATCGTAGCGGTCGGGAAAGCCCTTGGCGATGCCAAAGGTGCGCGTGCGCAACGGCGTGCATGCCAGATAGCATGCCACGCGCTCGCCCCAGCCGCCGTCCAAGATGCCGTCCTCGAGGGTGACGACAACGCGATGCTCGGCGGCAAGACTGTCGAGGAACTCGCGGTCGAGCTCGGTTGCAAAGCGCGGGTTGACGAGCGTGGCCTCGATGCCGTACTCGGCAGTCAGACGGTTTGCCACGCGCTCACCCAGCTCAAAGAAATCGCCAAGCGCGAGCACGGCAACGTCGCGGCCCTGACGCACCACGTTGTAGCGAACGGCGCTGTAGTCGGTGTCTTCGGCGGGCGCAAGGTCGGGGCGGCTTACCAGGCCGATGCCCGGTACGCGGATTGCCACGGGATGCTCGCGGTGGTCGAGCGACCAGCTCAGCATGGACAGATATTCCTCCATGCAGGCCGGCGCTAGGTAGCGCATGTTGGGAAGTCCACCCAGCATGGAAATATCAAAGAACGAGAGGTGCGTCTCGGACGTGGTGCCAAAGATTGACGCACCAAACACCAAAATGGTTGCCGGGGCGTCGTTGAGGCACAGGTCGTGCCACAGCTCGTCGTAGGCGCGCTGCAAAAACGTGCCGTACACACCAAAGACTGGCTTGGCGCCCGAGCGCGCAAGCGCGGTGGCAAAGGTCACGGCGTGCTCCTCGGCAATGCCCACATCGACGAACTGTTTGCCGGCGGCAGCGCGAAGCTCGGGTGTAAAGCCCATGATGTAGGGTGTGGCGGCCGTGATGCCCACGACCTGTGGATCGCGCTCGATGACGGCACTGAGCGCTTCGCCCGTAATGTCGGCATAGGTGCGCGGCGCAGGCTCGCTCGGATGGCCCGGGCAGAGCTTGCGCCCAGTCGCCATGTCAAACGGACCCACGTGGTGCCAGCGCTCGGGGTCGCTCTGGGCTGGCTCAAAGCCCTTGCCCTTGGCGGTGGAGACGTGCAGCACGATGGGGTGATCGATATCGCGCAGTTCCTGCAGCGCGTCGACGAGGGCCAACACATCGTTACCGGCGTCCAGATAGCGGTAGTCAAGCCCCATCGCGCGGAAAACGTTGCGCTCACAGGTGCCGTTGCTGGCGCGCAGCTCGGCCAGATTGCGATACAGGCCGCCATGGTTCTCGGCAATGGACTGGTCGTTATCGTTGACGATGATGATCAGGTTGCTATCGAGTTCGGCGGCATTGTTAAAGCCCTCAAACGCCAGGCCGCCCGAAAGCGAGCCGTCGCCAATGATGGTGATGACGTTGTACGCATCGTCCGCCAGGTCGCGCGCGTGGGCAAGGCCGCAGCCCAAGCTCACCGAGGTCGAGGTGTGACCCATGGCGAACAGGTCGTGCTCGGACTCGTCGGGATTGGCAAAGCCAGAAGCCTCACCATAACGCTCCGGATCGATATAAGTGTACGCGCGTCCGGTCAGCGCCTTGTGGGCGTAGGTCTGGTGCGAAACGTCAAAGACAATCTTGTCGATGGGGGAGTTAAACACGCGATGAAGCGCAACCGTAAGCTCAACGACGCCCAAGTTGGGGGCAACGTGCCCGCCGACGGCGGCGGAGCTTTCGAGGATGGCGTGGCGGATCTCGCCGCAGAGCTGCGGGAGCTCGGCGCGATTAAGAGCCTTGACGTCCTCGGGCGTTGTCGTTTGCGTAAGCAGCATCGTTGTGGGTTACTCCATGCGAATCGTGCGCCGGCACTCCCTCGGCCGGCACAATTGCACAAAACAGTCTCGCACATTTTGGCGTTTGATATGTGACGGCGGCGCGGTAATTCGCCAACTGGTGGAGCAAAACGTTTTGTCCGATGCCATACTGATATGTTCCATGATGTTTTTATCGATTGTGCACAGGCCGTGGCTTGTCGCCGTGAGTCGCTGGAAGGAGGCAGCATGTCCGATACCGTTCGTGCCGAGAAAATCGCGCACGAGGTCGACTATGCCGCCCGCCAGCTGGCCCAGGCGGGCCGCTTGGACCTGACGCACGAGTTTATCCAGCATGGCGACGTGACGGTCTATGCACATGTGACTTCAGTAGCGCGGGCGAGCCTGTCCTTTGCCGAGCGCTTGGGCCGTGCTGGCATTTCGGTCGACCGTGCTTCGTTGTTGCGCGGGGCCTTGTTACACGATTACTTTCTCTACGATTGGCACGACCCCGACCCGAGCCATCGGCTGCATGGCTTTCGCCATCCGTTTTTTGCCCTGGCGCGTGCCGAGGAAGATTTTGAGCTGACGCCGCGCGAGCGGAATATTATCGTGCGGCATATGTTTCCGCTGGTGCCGGTGCCGCCGACGTGTCGTGAGGCATGGATTGTGTGCCTAGCGGATAAATGGTGTGCTCTGCGCGAGACGGTCGCCGGTCGTCTGCGGCGCAAGGACGAGGCGGACGATAGCGTGAGTAAAGCATCGAGCGAAAAGAGGAGAGGGTAGACGGTGGGGACCGCGATTGATATGGCGTTTTGCGGCGCGACGCTTGCCGCCTGCCCACTCTCGGCACTGGTGCTCTCGTTTGCCTTTTACGGGTTTTGCGGTTGGGCATGGGAGTCGACAGTATGCGCCATGCTCAATCACGGACGATTTGCCAACAGTGGCTTTTTGCTGGGGCCGTGTTGTCCCATCTATGGTGTGGGCGGCATTGCCTGCTGGCTGCTGTTGCGCGGGATTCCGGATGCCTCGAGCCAGTTTGTCGCTGCAGCGCTCGTATGCAGCGTGATTGAGTACAGCGTGGGCGTGCTGTTGGAAAAAACAACGGGCGCTCGCTTTTGGGATTACTCGCACCTGCCTTTTAACTTGCACGGGCGCATCTGCCTGTACTGGGCCTGCGCGTTTGGCCTGGGTGCGTTGTGCATTTGCCGTTTAGTGGAGCCGGCATTGCTGGGGCTGCTTGGCTATCTGCCGGTGCTGATTGTGCGGTTGTCCGCCTTTATCGTCACGGTCGCGATGGTGGTCGACGCGGTGTGCTCGTTGGCGAGCTGGCGGCGTCTGTCCGATCAGCTGGAGCGCGTCCGGGCCGACCTTGCCGACCGCATCAATGAGTCGCTTGCCGATGCCTCGGACTCAATGCTCGAGCGCATTCCCGAATCGACGATTGACTCGGTGACACAGACGCACATCCGTAGCCGTGCCGTTAACGCGTGGCTGGCCGAGCTGGGCGACGCGACGCTCGATGCCCTTCGTGAGAAGGCTTCGATGCCGACGTTTATCTCGGATGGTGCTCGCGGCCTGGCGCTCGCTGCCCGCCGCGTGGCTGATGCCGCGCCGAGCATGCCGCGTCCGTCGCTCAGTCGTCGCCTTGCCGGCAAGCGCATAAGCCGTCCGGTGCCGAGCGTGTCACTCAGCCGCCGCGACCTACGTTTCTTTAACGCCTTCCCGCGTCTGCGCATCAATCGCTACGAAGGTGTCATTCGAGCAACTAATCTCCGTGATCGCGCCCACGAGCTGTTTCGGCGCTAGTCGGGACGGGCGCGCTCACGGCTCCCTTGCTCGCGTATTTCCCGTTCGTTTCGCGTCCGTTGCCGCGCCGTTTCCAAGGTTGCGGCGTCGTTTCCATTCGACAACGCTGCGTTTAACAACGCCGTGTCTGGTCTACACCAGTTGTCCCTCGGCCGCATTATGGGCGCCGACAACGTTCATACGACCAAAGGGGAGCGAATGTACGATACGGGATCGACAACGTTTATGCTCGTCTGCACCATGCTCGTGTTTTTAATGACACCGGGCTTGACGTTTTTCTATGGCGGCCTGTCCAGGCGCAAAAATGTCATCAACACCATGCTTATGTGCTTTGGCGCCATTGGCCTGGTTGGTGTGCTGTGGATTGTTGCCGGCTGGTCTCTGGCCTATGGCGGCGACGGTTCCAGCCCGTTTATTGGAGGCCTTGACCAGCTGCTGTGCCTGCCGGTGCTCAACCAGGTGCTGCAGGCGGCCGAGGGCACCGCGTCGGACGGCGCCGTCTACCCGGAGATCATCAACATCGCCTTCCAGATGGCGTTTGCCATGATCACGGCCGCTATCGTCACGGGTAGCCTGGCAGGTCGCGTTAAGTTTGGCGCTATGGCAGCTTTTCTGGGCATTTGGCTGCTCGTGGTCTATGCGCCGCTTGCCCACATGGTTTGGGGCGGCGATGGCTCCTTTATCGGTGACATTATCGGCGCACTCGACTTTGCCGGCGGCGACGTGGTGCACATTTCGTCCGGTCTTACCGGCCTGATCCTTTGCTTAATGCTTGGCCGTCGTCGTGGCTTTGGCATGGTGAGCTACCGTCCACATAACGTGCCGTTTGTGGCGTTGGGCGCCGGCCTGCTTTGGTTTGGCTGGTTTGGCTTTAACGGCGGCAGCGAGTTTAAGGCCGACGCCGTGGCGGCGCTCGCCATCCTCAACACCGTGACGGCTAGCGCGGCGGGCATGGTCTCGTGGCTTGCCGTCGAGCGCGTGCACACCGGTCGCCCCACGCTGGTGGGCGCCAGCACCGGTCTGGTTGCGGGCCTTGTGGTGGTCACGCCCGGCGCGGGCTTTGTCGAGCCGTGGGCAGCGCTGGTCATGGGCCTGATCGTCTCTCCCATCTGCTACTTGGCCATCAGCCATCTTAAGACCAAGTTCGGCTACGACGATGCGCTCGACGCGTTCGGTTGCCACGGTATCGGCGGCATCTTGGGCGGCGTGCTCACGGGCCTGTTCTGTGTGCCGGAGCTCTCGTGGACCGGTAAGGGTGGTCTGTTCTACACGGGCGACGTTTCGCTGCTCATCTCGCAGATTTTGGGCATTGTGGTGACGGTTGCTATTGTGCTGGTGCTCGATTTGGTGATCGCCGCAGTGGTCAAGGCGCTGCTCCACGGCAGCCTGCGCGTGGACGAGGCCGACGAGGCGCTGGGCTTGGACGCGAGTCAACACGGCGAGAGCGCATACCCCTCGTTCTCCGGACTCGACTAGCAGCTTCCCCAAGCTCCGCACCTTGCCGTTCAATCGTCGCGCGGCTTCCCCAGGCACCCGACCTTGCCCCTCAAACCGTCGCTTGCGTACCGAAGTACGCGGCGCTCCTCTTTCGGGGCAATCTCGGGCACCTGGAAAACCCGCGTCATTGAATGACAATTCATTTCTTTATTAAAGAGAGGAATTCACTATGAAGAAAATTACGGCGGTCGTTCGTGCCGAGAAGCTTGAGGTTCTCAAAGACGCGCTGTTTGCTGCTGATGTTCGTGGTATGACCATCAACCAGGTGCAGGGCTGCGGTGCACAGCATGGCTGGAAGGAATACGTGCGCGGCAACGAGTTACTTGTCAACACGATCCCTAAGGTACAGTTCACCCTTATTTGCGCCGATGAGCACGTCGATGGCATTGTCGACATCATCTGCAACGCCGCTCGCACCGGAGCCGTCGGCGATGGCAAGATCTGGGTCGAGCCGGTCGAGGAAGTCATCCGCATCCGCACCGGCGAACACGGCCCCGCCGCGGTGTAGCATCGACCGCCTGCCATCCGCAACGTTAAAATACTGCAATGAGGCACAAGACTTGCGTTGCGGATGGACAGATTATGGGGCGTAATAAATATCCCGAGGAGACGGTCGCGAAGATTCTCGACGCGGCGCTGGAGCTATTCTGCGCACAGGGTTATGAGGGGACGAGCATTCAAGATATCGTCGACCGCCTCGATGGCATGACCAAGGGTGCTGTCTATCATCACTTTAAGAGCAAAGAGGAGATTTTCAACGCCGCATTTGATCGGGCAATGGCTCCGATTGTTGAGCAACGTCGCTCAACGCTTGGTATCGGCAATATGACGGGAGCCCAAAAGCTCAAACGACTTTATGCGCCCGAGTCCGTCGTTCCACAAATTGAACTATGGGCACGCATACATCCTGCAGCAGATCCGGTAAAAAGCTCGCGTCTACTGGCGATGCAGTACCAGGGCTCGTTCGACGAGTCGGCCGATGGCTATCTCTTGCCAGTGATCGAGGAGGGCATCGCCGACGGCTCCATTGCGTGCAAATGCCCGCGCGAAGCGGCTGAGTCCGTATCGTTGTTGGCGAATCTTTGGTTGCTGCCGCTGTTCCGTCCGCTCGAGACCAAAGATCGAATGCTCGCTCGCGCGCAATGTTTGGCGCAGATGGCGGCCGCGGTGGGGCTCGATTTGGGTAATGAAGTGCTCCAGACAACGGCTCAGATATGGGACGTATGGAACCGTGCTGGGTGGTAATATAGATACTGACGGTATGTAATTGATTTGTAAGGGTAGCCACGGCTGCCCTTTTCAAGTCATTAAATACATACTAATGGTATGTATAGGGGGCAGGCTTATGGCTGGAATGCGGAGGAGTAGCGTCTCGTTGACGCAAAAAACAGTGCAATCTATCAGGCTTTTCGGTCTTCTTGTTGCACAGCTGTGCGCGTATTCGATGTTGTTGGCACTGTGCTTTGCGTGCCCGCTTTACTTGTTCGACTGCAGCGGCTCATCAACGTTATATGGTGCCGTCGCGGCGATAGCGTTCGTGCCGGGCGTGCTTGCGACTCCGGCTGGCGGAATCTTGGCGGATCGCGGAAGTCATCGCGGGGCCCTTGTGGTGCTCGGCATTGTTCTGATGGCTGCATCACTGTTGTTTATCCCCATGAAGCGTTCGCTGCCTCTTGCCGTTGTCGTGGTAGCAATGCTTTGCGTCCAATATGGCATCCAATCGCTGCTGAAACCGATGCTTCAAATTGAGACGGTGCGCATGACGGGCCCAGAAAAGGTTGAGCGTGCCACTGCGTTGGTCTCGCAGATAACCATGGCGAGCAATATCTTGGGGCCTGTAGTCGGGACGGCAGTCTATGGGTGCTTTGGTATCGATGCTCTATGCGAAACCGCGGCGTTGACGTTTGCGATGTCAGCCCTACTGTTCGGGGGCGCACTCAAGCAAAATGCCTCATCTGGAATGACAGGGGACAGTACGACTTGCTCGGCATGCCGAAGCGATTTTCGGGAGTCGATTCGGTACCTGTTTCAAAACGCATCATTGCTCGTTGTGTTTTTGCTTGCGGCTATTTTGAACCTTGCGTTAGTTGGGTTAACGATTGGTGCTCCCGTTATTGTTGCAAAGCATCTCGGAATGCAATCATCCTTTGTTGGGATTATTGAGGTGGCTATGGGCTTAGGCGGTCTTGTCGGCAGTGGTTTGGTCGGTATTTGGCCGCATCGTTTTTCCTTCAAGGGCATATGTCGATATGTTGCGATGATTTGTTTTGGAGTCGTACCGATTATTGTCACGCTACTGAGCGGTCCTGATGAATTAGCGTTTGCCGCGCTTGCGGCCGGCTCGGCATGGGTCATGGCGTGGGCAAGCATTGCATCGGTCGAAATTGTTTCATTTGTTCAGCGGTCAGCGCCAAAGGAACTCTGCGGAAAAGTGCTGGCACTCGTTTATATGATGCTTTCCTGTGCAACGCCTATTGGCCAATTGGTTTACGGGCTCGCATATGATCGATGGACACCGGCGATTGTATTCGCAGGCATGTTTGCGGTGCTGACGTTGACGACGGCGCTGTTTTATCGGCTGAAAAGTCGCTTATGGCGAATGTCTTAAGGCACTGGGGCACCGTGAATTTGTGGAGGCAGTGGCGCGTCGCGCCGTGACGGCATTGTTTGGGCATGCCTCTCCTTCGTCTACAATATCGTGCAGACGAAGGAGAGGCATGCCCATGATCAAGATGTTTGCGAGTGACTTAGACGGAACGCTGCTGAACGCCCTGCACGAGGCAGATGGGACCATCCGCCGTGCCATTCGCGAGCTGACCGAGGCTGGCCTGCATGTGGTTCCCGCGACCGGACGCTCGACGCTGCCGATTGGCGAGCATGGTTTTACGGGCCTGGCGCTTGACGCCTGCTGCTCCAATGGGTCCATCGTGCGCGACAGCCATGGCGAGGTGCTCAAGACCTGGACCATCGACCCACAGGTCACCGAGGAGCTGCTCAAGGCGTTCCCGGACATTTGCTTTGATTGCTCCACGCCCGATGGCATGTTCTCGAGCGGGTCGTTCGAGATGCACCAGGCGGGCTTTAAAAAGGACAGCCCCATCAAGCGCATCGTGATGCGCGGTATGCGTGCACGTGGCGGGTATCACGAGGAGCAGTATTTCGACCAGTCGATCGGTGACATTCTGCGCCACGATGTGTGCAAGATCAACTGCCGCGTGACCTCGCCCGAGCTGGAGCGCGACCTTAAGGCATATTTGGCCGAGCGCTCGGACCGTGTAGTCAACGCGCCGTTTGACCCGGTGATGTTTGAGATCACGGACGCGGCGTGCAACAAGGGCGAGAGTGTGTCCTGGCTGGCGGGCTACTACGGCATTGCCGAGGACGAGGTCGCGGTCTATGGAGACGGCGGCAACGACATTGCCATGCTCAAGCGTTTCCGTCACAGCTACGCGACCAAAAACGCTAGCGATGCAGCTAAAGCCGCCGCGAGCGCGACTATCGGCAGCTGCATGGTCCACGCTGTTCCCAGACACATGCTCGCCACCATGCATAAGCAGAACTCCCGCACCATCATCGAATAATGTGACAAAGGGATAGCCCCTTTGTCACAGTTGACGCTGGTCTCTTGAAATACGAACAAACATTCGCATACCTAACTGCGCTTTGATAGAATTGATGCTGTTGGCGGCAGTTCCATGTGCCGGGCAGCGCCCTCCATCTGACGGGAGGTGATGCCCATGACCGATTTGATTGATTTCGTGAGACTTCTGACCGCGTTGGTCTCGTTCTTCACGGCGCTTGTCGGCCTTTCCGAGGCACTCAAGCAGCGTTCGAAGCGCAACAGAAGGGGTCGCCGCCGCTAAGGCGTTGACCCCCTAATGCAAACAACGGCGCTGCCCAGCTTTCCAGAACTTGGGCTGCCGTCGACACTATTCTACCCACGAATGACATTTTGAACAATTGGCAATGCCGCTCCAAAAGCCAGGCACAACTGGCACAACCTAGGCGGTCGCTGAATGTGACAAAGGGACTGCCATTTGTCACATTCCAAATATTGCCTTTACGTGTTGATGCACACGGTGTGCAATAATACTCGCACTGTGCAATAGCGCACAGGCTGAGTAACAAGGAGGACGTTTGTCCCAGCTCGAGAAATGCGATCGCCGGTCCCTTCGCTCGCAGCGCGCCCTTCGCCAGGCGCTTGCCAGCGAACTTGCGGAGAGCGGCGACCTTTCGCGCATTAACGTCGCGTCGCTCACCGAGCGTGCCGGTCTTACGCGCCGCACGTTCTATTCGCACTACCGTGATATCCCCGACTTTATCAATCAAATCGAGGACGGCTTACTGGCCGAGATCCGTGAGCGCATTGAGCTCATCACCGCAGCTCAGCTGCCCGATCTCTATCACAACATCGATGAGCTCGAGCCGGCGCCTGGTTCGGTTGAGTTGCTGCGCTACCTTGCGGCCAACCGCGACTTAATCGGTGCGCTGCTGGGTCCGGGCGGCGACCAGGCCTTCATTAAGCGGATCATCGACACCGCGCGTGAGGCTGTGGTGCCGCGTGCGCAGACGGGCATTTTGGGCCTGGCGCTGGGCACGTTCTTTGACTACTACGTCACCTACGTCGTGAGTGCCGAGGTCGGCCTGATTCAGCGCTGGTTTGAGCGTGGGCTCACCGAATCGCCCGAGGCCATGGCGCGTATTATGACGGTTATCGCTTTTGTGCGTCCCGGCGACTTATATGGCCAACCCATCGATATCAACGTGCCGGAATACGGCTTGAAGCTATTGAACCTGCAGCTCGAGGATGCGGCCGACACCGTCGCAACCGTCGAGTCCAACAACTAAGAGGAGAGACAGATGAGCAAACTCGTCGAGGGCATCAAGGACCGCATGGTCGCTGCCGCACGCGAGGCCGCGCCTGCCGTGGTGGACGCCGCGCAGAAGGCCGCGACCGCGGCTGCCGAGAAAGTTGCCGAGGCGGTTGCCGAGGCCAAGAATGCGGCAGGGGAGACGTCCGTCGCTAGCGAGCCCGTCACTGCCGCTGAGCCCGTAGCCGCCGCCCACGCCCCCGAAGGCGCAATTTTCAACCCCGAGAACGCTCGCGGCAACCTGCACCTGGGCATTGACGTGGGCTCCACCACCGTCAAGCTCGCCGTGCTCAACGACGACAACCAGATCGTCTACGCCAAGTACCAGCGCCACCACACCGACGTCCGCGCCTGCGCCCGCGACCTGTTCGAGGGCGCTGCGACCGTGCTGCCGACGGCCCAGATGACCTGCGCCATTACCGGCTCGGGCGGCCTGCTGCTGTCCCAGTGGCTCGACCTGGAGTTTGTCCAAGAGGTCATCGCCAGCAAGCGTGCCGTCGAGACCCTCATCCCGGCCACCGACGTCGCCATCGAGCTGGGCGGCGAGGACGCCAAGATCATCTACTTCGACAACGGCATCGAGCAGCGCATGAACGGTACCTGCGCCGGCGGTACGGGCGCGTTCATCGACCAGATGGCCACTCTGCTGCACACCGACGCTAGCGGCCTTAACGAACTCGCGGCCAACGCCACCACCATCTATCCCATCGCCAGCCGCTGCGGCGTTTTTGCCAAGACCGACGTCCAGCCGCTGCTCAACGAGGGCGCCCGCCCCGAGGACGTGGCCGCCTCCATCTTCCAGGCTGTCGTGACCCAGACCATCTCGGGCCTGGCGTGCGGCCGTCCCATCCGCGGCAACGTCGCCTTCCTGGGCGGCCCGCTGCAGTATCTCTCCGAGCTGCGCCACCGCTTCTACCTCACGCTCAGCCTGGACGAGGAGCACCGTATCGTGCCCCAAAACGCTCACCTGTTTGTGGCGAGCGGCGCCGCCATGGCGCACGAGTCCAACAAGCTCAGCACGTTCCCGCAGCTCATCGATGCCATCGACAGCCTGGGCGACACGCAGGGCGCCGAGGTCGAGCGCCTGGATCCGCTCTTTGCCACCGATGAGGACTTTGCTGAGTTCAAGAACCGCCACGACACCGAGGTCGTCCCCAAGGGCAAGCTCGACGGCTACACCGGCCGCGTGTTCATCGGCATCGACGCCGGTTCCACGACCATGAAGGCCGCGCTCGTGGGCGAGGACGGCCAGCTGTTGCACACCTGGTACGGCAACAACAACGGCGACATCCTGGGCACGGCCAAGGTCATCATGGCCGATTTCTACAACCATATCCCCGCCGGCTGCACCATCGGCCACGTGACCACCACGGGCTACGGCGAGGCGCTGCTCATTGAGGCCCTCAAGGCCGACTCCGGCGAGATCGAGACCGTTGCGCACCTGCGCGGCGCCAAGGCATTCCTGCCCGGCGTCGAGTTTATCCTGGACATCGGCGGCCAGGACATGAAGTGCCTGCGCGTGAAGGACGGCGTGATCGAGCACATCATGCTCAACGAGGCCTGCTCGTCGGGTTGCGGTAGCTTTATCGAGAGCTTCGCCGTCTCTATGAATATGGACGTGCGCGCGTTCGCAAACGCTGCCATCCATGCCAAGGCCCCGGTCGACCTGGGCAGCCGCTGCACGGTCTTTATGAACTCGCGCGTCAAGCAGGCGCAAAAGGAAGGCGCCACGGTGGGCGACATTGCGGCCGGCCTGTCCTATTCCGTCATCAAGAACGCCCTGTTCAAGGTCATTAAGCTGCGCGACCCCAAGGAGATCGGCAGCCAGGTGATCGTCCAGGGCGGCACCTTTATGTCCGATGCGACGCTGCGCGCGTTTGAGCAGCTCACCGGCGTTCATGCCGTGCGTCCCGACATCGCCGGCTGCATGGGCGCCTACGGTGCGGCCTTGCTCGCCCGCGATCGCGCCGGCGCCGACGGCACCTCGACCATCCTCTCGGCCGAGGACATCGCACACCTCACCGTGACGCAAAAGCATGTCCGCTGCGGCCGTTGCTCTAACAACTGCCAGCTTACCGTCAACGACTTTGGCGGCGGCAGGCGCTTCATTACCGGCAACCGCTGCGAGAAGGGCGCCGGCCACAAAAAGCAAAAGACCGAGGCCCCCAACCTCTTCAAAAAGAAAAACGAGTTGCTGTTTAACCGCGAGGTGCTGAGCCCCGACGAGGCCCCGCGCGGCACCGTCGGCATCCCGCGCGCGCTCAACATGTACGAGAACTACCCCTTCTGGCATGCATTCTTTACGCGCCTGGGCTTTAGCGTGCAGCTGTCCGACCAGTCGAGCAAAAAGACCTACCAGGCGGGCATCGAGTCCATGCCGTCCGAGAGCGTGTGCTACCCGGCAAAGATGAGCCACGGCCATGTGATGAACCTTATCGACCGCGATGTCGACTTCATCTGGATGCCGTGCGTGCGTTGGGAGCGCAAGGAGGATCCGACGGCTGGCAACTGCTATAACTGCCCCATCGTCATGAGCTACCCCACGGCGCTGGCGCTCAATATTGACGAGATCCGCGAGCAGAACATCGAGTTCCTGTATCCGTTTGTGCCGTATCACGACAAGACCGAGCTCAAGCGCCGCCTGTACCAGGTGCTCGCCGTCGACCGTGTGGCCGATGCTGAGGCCGGTCGCGGTCGCGTGCGCGGTCCTAAAATCACGCGCTCCGAGGTTGATGCCGCCGTCAACGCTGCTTTTGAGGCCGACGCGCGCTTCCACGAGGATATCCAGACCATGGGCGAGGAGGCTCTCAAGTGGGTCGAGGACCACGGCGGTCACGGCATCGTGCTCGCCGGTCGTCCCTACCATAACGACCCCGAGATCAACCATGCCCTGCCCGAGCTTATCTCGAGCTTTGGCTTTGCGGTCTTTACCGAGGATTCGCTCGCGCATCTGGTGAAGCCCGAGCGTCCGATTCGCGTCGTCGATCAGTGGATGTATCACAGCCGCCTGTACGCCGTCGCCCGTTTTGTGACGATGCGCAACGACCTGGACCTGATCCAGCTCAATTCCTTCGGCTGCGGCCTGGACGCTCTGACCACTGATCAGGTGCAGGAGATCCTGGAGGCCAGCGGCAAGATTTACACCGTGCTCAAGATTGACGAGGTGTCCAACTTGGGCGCCGCGCGTATCCGTATTCGCTCGCTCATGGCGGCGCTCAAGGACCAGGAGGCCGAGCGCTTGGCCGAGGCTACGGCCGCGGGCGAGACTTACGAGCAGGGCGATGCCGCGCCGGTGGCGCCCTCCACGGATGCCCCCGCGTTCGCGAGCCGTAAGTACACGTTCGAGGCGCAGCGCGAGAGTGCTTCGACCGCGTGGCCCAAGGTGCCCTTTACCGAGCAGATGCGCGAGGAGGGCTACACCATCCTGTGCCCGCAGATGGCGCCGATCCACTTTGACCTGGTCAAAGAGGTGTTCCGTGGTGCTGGCTACAACTTGGAGCTGCTGCCCTCGACCGATCACGATGCCGTCGAGGCCGGCCTGCGCTATGTGAACAATGATATTTGCTATCCGTCGATCCTGGTAACGGGCCAGATTATGGAGGCCATCGAGAGCGGTCGATACGACCTGTCCAAGACAGCCGTGGTTATCAGCCAGACCGGCGGCGGCTGCCGTGCCACCAACTACATCGCACTCATCCGCAAGGCCCTGCGCGAGAGCGGCCACCCCGAGATCCCGGTGATCTCGCTTTCGGCCGTGGCGCTGGGCGAGGACAACCCTGGCTTTAAGATTACGCCGGCGCTGCTTAAGCAGGCAGTCTACGCGGTGCTCTTTGGCGACGTGATGATGCAGATGCTCTATCGCTGCCGCCCGTACGAGGCTACGCCCGGTGCCGCCAACGCGCTCTACGAGGAGTACATGGCGCGCGCTCGCAAGCTGGCGCCCAAGTTTAACCGCCACAACTACACCAAGCTGTGCCGCGAGGCCATCCGCGCGTTCGACACCATGCCGCTCGTGGGCGAGGGTACCAAGCCGCGCGTGGGCGTGGTCGGCGAGATCCTGGTCAAGTTCCACCCTACGGCCAACAACCATGTGGTCGACGTGATCGAGCGCGAGGGCTGCGAGGCCGTGGTGCCGGGTCTGCTCGACTTCTTCCTGTACTCCATGAGCAACGCGGAGCTGCAGAAGGACGAGCTGGGAAGCTCTGCCACTACGCGCGCTGGTATGCAGGCGCTCATCAAACTCGTGGACTGGATGCGTACGCCGGTGGAGGAGATGCTCGAAAGGTCCCGCCGCTTTGAGGCTCCCGAGCGCATCGGCACCATGGCCGACAAGGCCCGCACGGTGCTTTCGGTGTGCAACAACATGGGCGAGGGCTGGCTGCTCACGGCCGAGATGCTCGACCTGATCGACCACGGTGCGCCCAACATCATCTGCACGCAGCCTTTCGCGTGCCTGCCCAACCACGTGGTGGGCAAGGCCGTGATCAAGGAGCTGCGCCGCCAGCATCCCGAGAGCAACATCGTCGCGGTGGACTACGACCCCGGTGCGTCCGAGGTCAACCAGCTCAACCGCATTAAGCTCATGATCAGCGTGGCCAAGGAGAACATGCGCGCCGGTAAGGGCTTTAAGCTTGAGAAGGTGGCGCCGCTCGCGATGGACGAGGTCACCGGTCAGATGCGTGCCCACGACGGCTGTGCGAGCTGCGGATCTGCCAGTGAGGAGGCCGTTGCATCGGTCGCCAAGCGCCTGGGGCGCGGCATTAAGAAGTAGCTGGTCTGCTATGGGCTAGATATGAGACAAACGGGTGGTAGCCGTAGCGGCTGCCACCCGTTTTTACTGGACATATGTTGCGCAAATGACCTTGCTACGGCCTTCCGTGGGCTTGTCCGATTTTTGGGCAGGTTCGGGCTTTGAGGACAAGCTGCTGCAAGCCCAGGGCGATTTTTCGCTCAACGCAGGCCAGCACAGTGTGACCTATCTGCCAAACGACGAGACGACCGCTATGGACTGCCCATCGCCACCTACGAGATGGAAGCCGAGAAGTACATCTACCGCGTGTACAAGTACGAGCTGTAGCGCTGCGCTTGGCTGCGTCTGTGCCCCGTGGCTGCGCGCGCTCGCGCCGGGCCCGCCTCGCGTCCCGCATCACTTCACATCGAACTCAACGCGATCGAGCTCGGGCACATTGAGGTCGATGAGTTTGCGGGCGACACGGCGGTCGTGCGCCCCAAGCGCCTCGCCTGTCGTCACATGGGCGACAATCTCGCGCTCGACGATGCCTTCTTCGTCCCCTTCGGTGGCCGAGGTCTCGACGGCGACGGTGTAATCCTTAAAGCCCGGCAGCACCGCGGCAAGCTCGCGTGTGGTCTCGGTGACGCCGTAGCCGTCCTGCACGCCGGCCTGCGCCGAGCCAATGGAACCCGCGGTCATAACGATGCAGGGGATGGCAAAGATCACCGTGCCCACAATAATGCGGCGGCGCACTTTGCGTGACAGCTCGTTGACCTCAGCGTTTTCCTCGGCGGTCACAATGCCGTCGCCGTTGAGGTCGCGCTTGAGCGGCACACGCAAAAGAAGCAGCACGGCTTCGGCGGCCAGTGCGATAAAGACCACGTTGATGCCAAACTCGTAGAGCGCCGAGAGAAACAGCGACCCGCTTGCGATGGCGATGCCATAGCCCGCCGCGCACAGGGGCGGCATGAGCGCGGTCGCCACGGCCACGCCGGCGATGAGCGTGGCGGGTTCCTGGTCGCGCGAGTTGCCCAGGCCACCCGCAAAGCCGCCCGCGAGCGCGACGGCAAGGTCCCATATGGTGGGTGTCGAGTTGTCGATGATGGCCGCCGTGGTGGTGCCAAGGGGCGAGAGCTTAAAGTACAGCGTGGACGTGACCAGGCAAAAGACCATCTGCAGTGCGAGGCTGGCAATGGCCTCGACGGTGATCTCGCGGTCGAGCGTTGCAATACCGTATGCCATGGCAAGGACCGAGCCCATAAGCGGGCAGATGAGCATGGCGCCCACGATGGCAATGTCCGAATCGATATCGAGGCCGATGCTTGCGATGAGCATGGCGATGATGAGGATACACAGGTGAGAGCCAGTCAGACGCGCCCCGTTTACAAAACGCTTGCGGATCACGTGATAGGGCGCGCGTCCCTCGCGAATGTTGAACGCGCGCTTTAAAAAGCGACCAGCCTGCTCGGCAGCCTCACTATGGGCAGGGCGGATGCCGTGGCGCCGGTGATGGCGTTCGCGTAGTCGCTTGATCTGTTGTTTGTCGAGTTCCATGTCCACCTCGTTCCAGCGCGGTCCGCGCAACGCGCCCGTTGTCCTAACTCTACACCGTGGCGGGCGGGGTGTCTGTTGGATGCGGAATCCGATAGGGCGGATGACGCGGGAGCAAATGCAAATCACAGGCTCAATTCCATCCCGCGAGAATATGATGCACCGGCTCCTTCAAATGTGACGAAACTGTGAAGCACGAGAGCGTGAATTTCAAAAAATACGCTGGTCGCCAATGTTGCGCAACAGAATTCAAAAATCAGCTCCTACATTTTGAAGCGTATGGATACATCCGTGTCAAAGGGAGAAAGCCATGGCAAACTACAGTCCACAACACTTTGAGCCTCGGGCCAAGGCCGTCAACGTCAAGGGCGTTGCCAACCGCGCCGTCGCAACCGTTTTGACGGCGGGCCTCATCGCTCAGCCGCTCATGTCGCCGCTGGCGGCAATCGCCGCACCGTCAACCGATAACGGCGATTCTGTTCAGGGGGGGGGTAGTTCTGTAGAGAACACCGTTGCCGCCGGTAACCAAGCGGTCGTAAAGACGGCTGCCCAGCTGGCCGAGGAGTCGGCAAAGCAGCTCAAGGACGCTCAGGCCGCCTACGATGCCGCCCAGAAGAAGGCCGACGCGGCGGGCCAGTCTCAAAAGCAGGCGCAGCAGCAAAAGAATCAGGCCTCGCAGGCTGTGAGCGACAACGAAATCGAGCAGAACGCAGCAGAAGTCGCCGCGCTCCAGGAGAAGATTGACGAGCTCAAAGCCGCCGTCGAAAAGACCGAGCAGCAGCAGAAGAAGCTGGGCGACCTGAACGATCAACTCGATCAAGCCAACAAGAGTGTCGAGGACAAGACCCAGGCACTCAAGGACGCCAAGGCAAAGCAGGATGAGGCCAAGAAGGCCCTCGATGATGCCCAGGCCAAGCTCAAGGCCATGGGTATGGACGAGTACGAGGCCGCCAAGAAGGCCGTCGAGGACGCGCAGGCAAAGCTCGATGACGCCAATAAGGCCGTTACTACTGCACAGGCCAATCTGGACCAGGCCAAGGCTGCCGAGGCCAGCGCCCAGCAGGAAAAGCAGAATACCGAGGCCGCTCTGACTTCCGCCCAGGCCAAGAAGCAGGAGACTGCCGCTGCGCTCGCAGCCGCAACCACCGCGCGCGATAACGCCCAGCAGAAGCTCAGCCAGGCGCAGGCCGCGCTCGATGCTGCCGTCTCGGGTACGGGTGTTGACCTGAGTGCGCTTGAGGCCGCCAAGAACGCTGCTGCTGGTGAGCTCAAGACCGCGCAGACGGAGCTCAATGCCGCGACGGATGCCGACGCCACCGCACAGACAAATCTGCAGGCCGCCCAGGCTGCCGTCGTTGCCGCGCAGGAGAAGGCCAACGCCGCCAACGCTGCTGTGGCATCTGCCCAGTCTGCATACGATGCGGCAAACAAGGAGTACAACGCCGCCGCCAGTAAGCGTGACGCCGCGAAGTCGGCATACGAGCAGGCCCAGCAGACCGAGGCCGACAAGAAGACCGCGTACGATAAGCTTGTCGAAGTTCGCAAGCAGAAGCGCAGCGAGTGGGAGGCAGCCTGCGCTGCTTCGAACGCCGCGGAAAAGGCCTATGACGCTGCTAATGTCCAGGTTGAGGCTCTTGAGCAGCAGATTGCTGACCTCAAGTCCAACATGACCGTTGACCAGAATGTCATCAGTCAGGGTATGTTCGGCTTCATGAACTACATCATCGGCGGCAGCCAGTTCACAGCAACGCAGAAGAAGAACGCCCAGGACGCCGTATCGATGCTGACCGGTACCGATGACAAGGCTGAATGGTATGACCAGTACGTCGATCAGGACATGTCTCGCGACACCAATCCGCTTTCCCTGGAGCAGATGCGCAACGCCCTGACATATCTCGACACCCAGAACAACCTCCGCAAGGCGAACGGCCGGTCGGAGCTCAGCGTCAGCCTCCGCATGACTGCGGCAGCCGCCCTCAATGCATCATATTCATCGAACATCTGGGGACACTCGAACTGCTATTTCGATCAAGGTGAGAACCTTGCAGGCGGCGGCGGAGCATACACCGGAGGCGAAACAGAGGATACCCTCGGTTGGCCATATACCGGTCTCTATACCCAGGAGAAGGAGGCATTCGATAAGTACGTCGCGCAGTATGGCGACGAGCTCGGTAGCCACCGATATGATTCCTACTATATCTACCAGCACTACAACAGCATCTACCATGAGTGCGGACACTATCTCAACATCATCGATGCCGGCGCGAAGGCTATCGGCATCGCAACCGGTAGCGGTAAGAACACCGATTCCGAGGTAACCATTTTCGACTATAGTGGAAGCACGGGGCAGAAGGATTTCACTGTCTCCGAGTTCAAGAAGCTCGTCACCGACTACATCGATTCCGCTTACAATGCAGGCGGCACTCAGGAGCAGAAGGAGCAGCTGAAGCAGCTTCAGAATAAGCTGGCAGAGGCGCAGAAGAACTTCGGTACTACCAAGGAAGCTTACTTCGCAGCTGTAAATAAGCAGGATGCGGCACATGACGCCTATACCGCGGCAGACACGAACGTGAACACCGCCAAGGGCGAGTACGAGAAGGCTAAGTCCGGCACCGCCGCCGCGAAGACGGTATACGACGCCGCGAAGGACGCGCTCGGCGGAATTGACATCGAGTCCCTCAAGCAGAACCTCGATGCCGCCAAGAGCAAGGCCGCTACTGCCCAGGCAGCTCTCGATAAGGCAAACGCCACGCTTGCTGACAGCAAGACGAAGGCTGACGAGGCCGCTGCTCGCAAGGCGAAGGCTCGCAGCGTCCGCGATACCGCCAAGACAAAGTCCGATAAGGCCAACGAGGCGTATGACAATGCCACGGCTTCGGTCAAGGACCTTGCCGCCAAGCGCGATGCCGCCCAGGCGGACCTTGCGAATAAGCAGGGCTCGCTTGACGAGGCAAAGAAGGCCGACGATGCCGCCCAGGCTGGTGTAGACAAGGCCCAGGCCGCAGATGTCCAGGCCGCGACTGCTCTTTCGGACGCCAAGCAGGCGGTTGCCGCCAAGGCGCAGGCTGTGTCCGACGCACAGGCCAAGGCCAAGGCTGCCGAGGGCGAGCTGACCGGCGCAAACAAGGCCTTCGAGCGCTTCGCCGGCGCTCAGAAGGCGGTCGACGACGCCAAGGTCGCCTATGAAGCCGCCGTCGCCGGCGTCGCCGATGCCCAGAAGCAGCTCGAGGCCGCCAACGAAGCCGTCGTCGATGCGAACTTCGAGATCGTCAAGGCCAAGGCTGAGCTTGCCAGCGATGAGGCACTCAAGGCCGATCTTGAGGCTGTCGACCACAAGGCATCCCTTGCCGCGGGCACGACGGGCAACGAGAAGCTGGTCAAGCTGAACGCTGCCTACGCTCGCTATAAGGCTGCTGTCGATGCTGCCGCTGGTCTCAAGGCTGCCCTGAGCGATGCCGATGCCAAGCTGTCCGACGCCAACGACGCCTATGCCGCTGCACTGGCCGAGCTCGGAGATGCCAAGGATGCCTTGGCTGCCGCTCAGGCCGAGTACGACAAGTATCATCCCAAGGCCGAGCCGCAGGCCAAGCCTCAGGTTGCGCAGGCTGCTGCAAAGGCCCCCGTTGCCAAGAAACAGGCTGCGCCTGCCGCGCTCGCCCAGACCGGTGATGACTCCGCGCTTGCGGGCGAGGTCTTCGTTATCGGCGGTATTACGCTCGTGGCTGCGGGCGTGACGCTGGGCGATCGTCGTCGCAAGCAGATGTAGCGTTTCGAGCGTAGATTCTGCAACGAACTTCGGTTCATAGCAGGAGCGCTTCGATGGCTTAACCGATAAGGCCGGCGCGCTGTTAAACGCAGCGCGCTGGCCTTTCTTTGTTTCGATATCAAAAAGCCCGGTCGGTAGCCGCGAAAGCTACCGACCGGGCAAATCGTAGGCAATATGGTTGCTGTCGAGCAGCTGCTCGACTTAGCCCAGCAGGCTCAGACCCACGGAGACAAACGCCAGGATAACGCCGACGATGGACTCGCCGCCGAGCAGGCCGCTGGCGACAACCAGGCCCTGCTCCTGGAAGGCGGCGTCCTTGGCAGCCCTCTCCTCGTCAGAAAGACCAGCGGTGGCGTCGCGGTGGGCGGACCACTTGTCGTAGGCGAGCTTGACGCAGGAGCCCAGGAATGCCGTGAGTGACATGTAGAACGGCAGGTACACGCCCAGGCCGATCATCATGGCCGGAATGCCGAGCCAGTACATGACGATGCCGGCGATAAAGCCGCCAACGAACCACGGCACGCTCGGGATGCCCGAGACCATGGTGGCGACGACGCTTGCCTGCGCGGCAACAAAGCTCTTGTCGGGGCCAAAGGCGTCCGGGCCATAGGCGGTGACGAGCGCGACCATGACGGCTGCGGCGACCAGGGCGCCCACGATGCCGCCAATGGCTTGGCCGATCCATTGCGCACGCGGGTTGGTGCCCAGCACGGCGCCGGCCTTAAAGTCGTTCATGACGTCGCCCGCAAGGCCACACGCCACGGCTACGATGCCGGCGATAAAGAACAGCTTGACCTGAGCGATCTGCGCGAAGGCTGCCACGATGAGCATAACGATGAGGCCAAAGATCTCCATGGGGTCGATGCCCGTCTGACCGCAGCTCTGTGCGCTCATGATGGTGGTGACAAAGGTGAACAGCGTGACGATGACAGCCGGGACGGGACCAAGGTTAAGCACGATGGCGACGATCACGGCGATGGCGGCAGCGCCCAGACCGATGATGCCGGCGTCGAGCTTAAGGGAGCCCGAGATGAGCGATTGCTCGTCGGTGTCGGTGGAGCTGTCGGCGGCAAGACCGCGGACGATGCCGGCGACCTGCGGCAGGATGTCCTTGAGGACGACGGCGACGCCAAAGCCCATCATGAGGCCCATACCCAGGGACTTAACAATGCCCTGTGCGGTCATAACGTCAAACAGACCGGCAGCGGTGCCACCCACGATGATGCCAAAGTTGCCCAGCAGCGCGCCGGCAAACCAGAAGGCGACGGGGGCGAAGCCCACGAGGAAGCCGACGGAGAGCAGCATGGGCGAGTTGTAGATGCCAAAGGTCACGCCGGGGATGTTGAGCGTGCACAGCATGCTGGGCACCACGCCCAGGGCGTCGCGCAGCACGCTATAGATGCCGGCGATGGCCATGGAACCAAAGAGCTGCTTGCCGGTTTTGCCGCCAGCCTCGGTCGCGCGCAAGGTCTGAGCTGCGGCGTTGCCGGTGGGGAACTCAAGCGCGGCGTCCACGATAAAGTGACGGTGGATGAGCGCCGTGGCCAGCAGGCCCAGGATGGTGCCGGCGAGCGCCACGATAAACATGTCGAGCCAGCTGATCTGGTCGGCATAGCCCAGCATCCAGGCGCCCGGGATGGTAAACGCCAGACCGCCGGCGACCATGGCGCCCGCGGACATGATGGTGTGGGTGACGTTGGCCTCGTTGAGGCTGGCGTTGCCCATGAGCTTAAGGAAGAACAGCGAAATGACGGCAGCGAAGACGATCGGCCAGGGGAGTGCGCCCATCTTGAGGGCGGTATAGGCCGAGCTTGCCGTGATGATCACGCAGCCAAGGACGCCGATGACGACGCCGCGCAGCGTGAGTTGCCCGCGCATCGAAGCGCGGTTCGAGGGATTGCTCATATAAAACTCCTTTGCGTATATCCGCTTCCCCCGGGAGCGCCGCTACGGATACGGCGCGGGAAGTCGGGTTACCAAGGGCCGCCGCGTGAGCTCGCAAACGACCGCGCACCAGTATAGCGGCAAGGTAGTCATTTTGGGACGGGGCTATTTTAGCTACCCTTTGACAGTCGACGAATTATTTGGGATTGGGGCAAATATCAACCGACATATTGGGGTAGCTAAAATAGCCCCGTCCCAAAATGACTACCTGGGATGGCTGGTTCGGGTAGGCGATATACTGCTGGGCAGACGAAAGGAGCGCCGACGATGCTTAATGGGTGCGCATATATATTGACGGTCGACGTGGGCAACACGTTCATTCGCTTTGGTCTGTTTGCCGAGGATTCGGCTGCGGCGCAGGAATGTCCGCTTGCGACGTGCGAGATCACGACGCCGTCGAGCATTACGGCAGACGAGGCGCGCATGAGGCTCGCGCAGGTCATGGGCGCGCTGTCAGCCGATGCGGGCGTGCCGGGTGTGCTCGTTCCCGCGGGCGCAGTGCTGAGTTGCGTGGTGCCGGCGCTCGAGCGCCCGTGGAAGACGGCGCTTTCCCGCACCTGCACAGGACGCGTGCTCACCGTGGGGCCGGGCCTCAAGACTGGCATGCCCGTCCACTACGACGACCCGGCCGAGATCGGCCCCGACCGCATCGCCGATGCCGTGGCGGCCCGTGCCGTCTACGGCTCTCCGTGCATCGTGATCGACCTGGGCACTACGACCAATATCGAGGTCATCGATGCGCGCGGAACCTTTGTGGGCGGCGTCATCGCGCCGGGTCTGGCGCTCGGTGCCCGGTCGCTTTCGGCCGCTGCGGCGCGCCTGCCGCAGGTTGAGCCTTCGGCGCCAACGCATGTGATTGGTCGCAACACGCGTGAGGCCATGCGCTCGGGCGTGGTTCTGGGCGAGGTGGCCCGCATCGACGGCATGCTCGACATGGTGCTCGCCGAGATGCGCGCGACTAAGGCCGCGGGGGAGGGCAGCGTGCCCATCGTCATTACCGGCGACGATGCCGAGGCGCTCGCGGCGTTGGTCGGCCACAGCCTGACGGTAGACGACGCACTGACGCTGCGGGGTCTCGCCGAGCTGTACCGCATCAACCAAAAGCCCCGCCGTGTGTAAAAGTGAGGGCGCCGGCGGGACAAACGCCTCCACCTTTCACCTGCTACAATGGGTCAAACTATTGCGATTACGGAGGTGTCTGCCATGTCGGACGATCTTCATCAAACTTCGTCAGGCAAGCGCCTGGACGTTATTAGCTGGGACGAGTTCTTTATGAGCGTGGCCATCGCCGCGCAGCGCCGCAGCAAGGACCCCAACACGCAGGTGGGTGCGTGCATCGCCAACACCAACCACCGCATCCTTTCGGTGGGCTACAACGGTACACCCTCGGCGCTCAACGACGACTTTTTTCCGTGGGGTACGAGCGACGACCCGCTGCAGGACAAGCACAACTACGTGGTCCATGCCGAGGCCAACGCCGTGCTCAACTACCGTGGCTCGCTCAAGGACCTCGAGGGTTCCACGGTCTACGTCACGCTGTTCCCGTGCCATGACTGCGCCAAGATTTTGGCTCAGGTGGGCGTGGGCGAGGTCGTCTACCTGGACAACAAGTACGCCGACACCGATGATGGGCGTATCAGCCGCCGCATCCTCGACTCCTGTGGCATCAGCTACCGCCAGGTTATCGTCGATGTTCACATCGGCACCGAGGGGCGGGCTCAGCGGTAGCGCGTGGCAACGCCAGCTGGCAACAAAAGGCAGCCAAAAGAGCCCCGTCCCAAATTGACTACTCGTGAAAGTCGCGTCTGCGCGCATGGACGGCTCGTGAGCGGGTACACGGCTGTAGTAACATAGCTCTGTCCGCGGGCGCGCCCGCGTTATTGTGAGAAAGGAGCCCCTGTGGCTGTTAACGAAGAGCTGCTTAAGAAGGTTCTTGAAGAGATTCGCCCCAACCTCCAGGCCGACGGCGGCGACATGGAGTATATAGGCGTTGATGACGAGGGCGTCGTCAAGCTGGAGCTTCAGGGCGCCTGTGCCGGTTGTCCCATGAGCGCCCTGACGCTTTCCATGGGCATCGAGCGTATCCTGAAGGAGCATGTGCCCGGCGTTACCCGTGTCGAGCAGGTCAATGCCTCCGGCGAGACCGACGACCTGTACGACGAGTACGCGCCGTTCTAAGATGCGAAAGCTGCGGACGGCATACTCCGCATAGACGTTACGCCCAAATATGCGGCTGCGAGCGCAAGGCCCGCGGCCGCATTTGTATGTAGGGAGCAGGGGGACCGATATGCTCAACGACCTCTACCATATGCTTGATCCCGTCGCCATCTCGGCGGGGCCCATCACCATCTACTGGTACGGCTTGGCCTATGTGGTCGGAGCTCTGCTCACGGCGGTCGTCATGTACCGCACGCAGCGCCGTTGGGGTTTTGACATTACGGTCGACGACCTGACGAGTGTCGTGGTCGGCGTGGTCTTTGGCCTCATTATCGGTGCGCGCCTGTTCTACGTCATCTTTTACGGCGGCGGCTACTACTGGGCGCATCCGCTCGAGATCTTTGCCACCAATGAAGGCGGCATGAGCTTCCATGGCGGCCTGGTGGGCGGCATCATCGGCGGCGTGCTCGTGTGCCGCATGTATAAGCTCGACGCATGGACTTTGGCGGACCTTGCCGTCATAGGCGCGCCGCTGGCGCTGTGCCTGGGACGTTGCGCCAACTTCGTGAACGGAGAGCTGTGGGGCAAGCCGACCGATCTGCCATGGGGCGTGGTCTTTGGCGGGACTGCGGGCGAGATGCCGCGTCACCCCTCCCAGCTCTACGAGGCATTTCTTGAGGGCATCGTGCTCTTTTGCATTCTGCAGGTGCTCAGCCGCAAAAAGCCGCTACTGCCCCAAGGCACGTTTATGGGCGTCTTTGTGATGGGTTACGGCATCGTTCGCTTTTTGATTGAGTTTGTGCGTGTGCCCGATGCGCAGCTGGGCTATCTGCTGGGCGGCGTCATCACCATGGGTCAGCTGCTGAGCCTGCCGCTCGTAATCGCGGGCCTGGCGCTCATCATCTTTGCTCGTCGCCGCAACCAACCCCAGCGCATCTACCTCGACGCCTAACTACCACAAAGGGGACAGGCACTTTTGTAGTGATTCGCTGGGCAACGATGACAGAACCGTAACGTTTCCCCAGATAAAACCTGCCAAAATAAACCTGTCCCTTTTTGGCAGGTTTCTAGAAAGGCTCTTTGGACTGTGAAGGATTCCGATCTCTCCACAACGGCTGCGCGCGACGCTGCCCGCATCGTCTGGTTTAAGCGCTACCCCGCCAAGCAGACGCTCATCGCATTTTTGCTCGCGCTGTTGGCGACCACGGCGTTTTCCATCGATCCCTCCCCGGTGTCGAGCAACGCAGTCTTGGCGATTGACCCCAAAGCCTCGGGCATGCTGTACGTGTGCTACGAGGTGCTCCTCTCGTTTGCCGGCCATACCGACGCGGTCATGCTGCTTGCACTTGCTTGCCTGCTCACCTTGCCGTTTCGCTACGTGTTCTTTGGCCGTGGCGACACCTGGCGTCCATCGATCGTTCTGCCGTCGCTGTTCTTTGCCGTCTGCATGGTGTTCGGCCGCAGCTACGATCTCACCGACTCGGCCGAGATTGTCCTTGGCGACAAAGCCCGCATCATCTGCGCCTGGATTGGCGGCGCGGGCTGGATGCTCTTGGCGGTCGTTGCCTTCTACCTTGCCTTTGAGTGTCTAGATTGGCTGAGCTCCCGACGCATCCCGTTTTCCGAAGCGCACTTTGGCCGCGTATGGCGTGTGACTCACGCCGTGCTCTCGGTCCATCCCTTTGCCGGGCCCTTCCTGGTGCTTATGATCGCCTGGACGCCCACGCTCATCGCTTCGCTGCCCGGCCTTTTTATGGGAGATACGGGCGCGCAGATTCGCCAGTGGTTCAACTATCCCAATGGCACGAGCGACTACCTGCGCCTACTCAACCCCAACGTGCTGCTCAACGGGCATCATCCCGTAGTGCACACGGCCATTATCGGCTCGTGCGTCCAGCTGGGGCTTTCACTGTTCAACAGCGCCAACGCGGGTCTTGCCATCTACACCTGTGCTCAGTTCGCTATCACGGCCGCCTGCATGGCCTATTCCATTTCGTCGCTGCGCAAACTGGGCGTGAGCCTGCCGGTTCGCGGTGCGATCCTGCTGTTCTTTGCGTTTATGCCGATGTTCTCTAACTACGCGGCGTTGCTCACCAAAGACGTGCTCTTTGCCGACGCGTTTTTGGTGCTGTTGGTGCAGACCGTCAAGCTCGTGGCATGTGGCTTGCCCCGTCGTGATGCCAATGTCGAGCGAGCGGGCGAGAAAGCCCCCGTGCTCTTTGCGCGCCACGACTGGCTGCTGCTCGCTCTGGGCGCCATGGGTTCCACGTTTCTGCGCAACGGCGGCCTGGTGTTTCCCCTGGCGGCATGCGTAATCGCGGCGGCGTTTTGCGTATGGGACGTGCATGTGGCTCGTCGTGCAGCCAAGCAGACTGGCGCTGCGCCTTCGGGCGCCATCCCGCGTTTCCGCTGGGTTGGCGTTCTCGCGGTGCTCGCGCTCTGCCTTGCCTCTAATATGTACTTCACCAAGGTCTTTATGCCGGCGCACGACATTACGCCCGGCTCCAAGCGCGAAATCCTTTCGATTCCGTTCCAGCAGACGGCTCGTTTCGTCCAAAAGCACGACGGCCTCAACTCGGGCGTCAACCCTACGGTTAAGGAGGACGGCACCATCGTGGAGGCACCCTGCGACGGTTTGGTGACCGACGAAGAGCGCGCCGTGATCGACCGCGTGCTCAAGTACGAGAATCTGGGCCGCCGCTACAACCCCGACAAGTCCGATGCCGTCAAGAACTGCTTTAACGAGTACGCCTCGCAGGAGGACATCAAGGCCTATTTTGAGGTGTGGGCCCAGATGTTCAAAAAGGATCCCGAGTGCTATATCTCGGCGCTCATCAATAACTACTACGGTTATTTTTATCCGAGCGCGCGCGATGCCTGGGTCTACAGCACGGCGCGTAGTGCCGAGATCATGGCGCGTCCCGACAACCTCAAGTACTTCGACTTCCATCCGGTTGACAGCAACGTGGTGCGCTGGTGCGACCACCTGATCAATTTGTACCGTGTGGCGGTGCAGCGTGTTCCCTTTATCTCGCTCACCATGAGCTCGGCCACCTATGTGTGGATCATGATCGCCGTGGTGGTCTACTTGCTGCGTCGTCATTCATGGCGTGCGCTGGCGATCTGGGTGCCGCTGTTGGGCGTGCTCGCTGTGTGCCTGATTGGCCCGTGCAACGGCTCGACTTACATGCGCTACCTGTATCCGGTCATCGCCTGCATGCCCTTCGCCATCGGCGCCACCGTCACCCGCAGCGACTTCTTCTGGTTCTAATTTGGTGCATTGAGGGCCAGGTTTCTTTGCACCAAAGGGGACATCATCACGACGCCTTCATTTTGGGGTTTATCTCGCAGGGCAGTAGGTATATCATAACGACGTTTGTTTATATTGCCCGAGCATCTGCGCTGGGCTTTAGGTCGAAACCGATAGGAGACACGTATGTCCGGACACTCTAAGTGGGCCACAACCAAGCATCGTAAGGGCGCGCAGGACGCCAAGCGTTCCGCCCTCTTCTCCAAGCTCAGCCGCAACATCACCGTTGCTGCCCGTCTCGGCGGTGACCCGCTGCCCGAGAACAACGCCAGCCTCGCCGCTGCCGTTGCCAAGGCCAAGGCTCAGTCCATGCCTAAGGACAAGATCAAGTCCGCTATCGACAAGGCTTTTGGTTCGGGTGCCGATGCCGCCGTCTACGAGAACATCGTGTACGAGGGCTACGGTCCCGCCGGTGTCGCCGTCTACGTCGACTGCCTGACCGACAACCGCAACCGTACCGCCGCTGATGTCCGTTCCGCCTTCTCCCACGCTGGTGGCAACCTGGGCACCTCCGGCTCCGTTGCCTTCCAGTTTGAGCGCAAGGGCCAGATCGTCGTCGCCAAGGAGATCCTGGACGAGAACGCCAAGAAGGAGACCATGATCGCCAACGGTGCTGCCGGTGACGAGGATGAGTTCATGATGGCCATCGCCGAGGCCGGTGGCGAGGACTACGAGGATGCCGGCGAGGAGTGGATCGTCTGGACTACTGCTAACGAGGTCATGGCTGTCTCCAAGGCGCTCGAGGAGCAGGGCGTCCAGGTCAAGGGCTCCGAGACCACCATGGTCCCGACCACCCCGACCGAGGTCTCCGGCGCCGACGCCAAGAAGGTTCAGCGCCTCATCGACCGTCTTGAGGAGCTCGACGACGTCCAGGATGTTTACAGCACCATGGACATGACCGACGAGGTCATCGCTGCCCTCGAGGAGGAGTAGCGCCCGCACGGGTTAAGCCGTGCATATCTGGGCATAATGAAGCGAGCATGCAAGCCTCGTGGAATAGATGAGCCGGATCCGCGTGCGTAGAGCACCGGACCCGGCTCTTTTATAATGATGCGAACCGTTTTGTATTTCGAGTGCCGAGATTTGAAGGGAGCGCCACGTGCGCGTACTCAAACGAGCCCTAGCGATTGTGTATCTTGCCGCCGCCATCGTGGCGCTGGGTACGCTTGTCTGCCAGTTTTGGGGGCCGTATACGTATCGCTTTATGCTGCTGATGCGCGACCCCATGCTGCGCATTGTCGTGACGGCATGCGGCGGAGTTGTGGCGATCGGCGTGCTGGTAAGCTTCTTCCGCCTGATGTTTGCTCGTCGCGAGCCGTCCTGTGTGCATCCGGCGGGGGAGCGCAATATCGAGGTCACCCTTGCGGCGCTTTCTTCGTGTGCTAGGGCTGCTGCCGAGCGCGACGACCGCGTGATGGTCGAGCATGTCGAGGCCCGCGTCCAAGGCTCCGACGATTCGCACGTCCGATTTAAGGTCGAGGCTATCGCGCTTGACGATAAGGACGTGGCATCTCTGGCTACTGCGATGCAGCGGCGCATCGAGGAAGCTTGCGACACCATGCTTGGCACGCCGGGCACGACCGCACGCGTTCGTTTTTTGCCGTCCAAGACTACCGTCCAGACCGTGGAGGTTTCCGGTGAGTGATACCAATCAAGACAAGACCGCTCGTACGCCGCGCCTGACGATTGACCAGAGCGCCACGCCGGCGAACGAACCTGTTGATTCCAAAGCAGAGGCAACCGAGTTACAAGACGCGGCAGCCGCGGATTTTGACGAGGCTATGGGTCTCATCAAGGGTACGGGCGCTGCCATCTGGAGCTATGCCGTGCGTCATCCCAACACCACGCTTGGCGCCGTCGCTGGCTTTATCCTCGCCGTGTTGGTGCTCACGTTGGGCCTGTGGGACACGCTCGTCATTGCATTCTTCGTGCTGATCGGCGCTGTGATCGGCCAAATTCGCGACGGCGAGAACGGGATCGTCAACTTCTTCGGCCGTCTGTTTAGCGGCCGCTAATAGGCCGCTAATATGTATTCGACTGTCGCATCTGCGGCAGGCATAAGGAGGAACCATGGCTTTTAACACGAAGGTCGATGTAGCCGATACCGAGCTCGAGGAGAACGAGGCGGTCGTCGCCGAAGCCGAGGATGTGACGCTCGAGGACGAGGCTCTTGTCGAGGTCGAGTCCGATGAGGATGAGGACGACGAGGAGGCGGACGAGTCCGAGGACTCGCTGACCTATTCCAACGGTGTGATCGAGAAGATCGTTGCCATGGCCACCCGCGAGGTTCCGCACGTTCTGGGCATGAAGGGTAACCTCATGCACTTTGTGCAGGAGCAGTTTGGTGCCGAGAATCTGACCAAGGGCGTGACGGTCGAGGTCACCGATGACAATCGCGTGGCCGTCAACATCTCCGTCATTATCGAGTACGGTGCCTATGCGCCCGCGATCTTCGACGATGTCAAGGCACGCGTCACCGAGCGCCTTGCCGCGATGACGGGCCTTGAGGTGGCGGGCGTCAACCTGCGCATCGAGGACGTCATCACCCCCGAGGAGTACGAGCACCGCACCAGCCAGCACGAATAACCTTCCAAAAAGGGACAGGTTTGTTTTGGCAGGTTTTATCTGCGAAAACGTTAAACGGCCGACCGCGCAAGCAAAAGCGTGGCCGGCCGTTATTTGTATGCCCCCCGATGTAGGCATACCGCTCGTCTAACTAGGGGTTGCAATCGTCGCGTTCCGCGTTACCCTAATGGACGCATTGTTTCCAAATTGTTAACGAGGGGTTGCCGTAATGGCCGACGAGCACGAAACAGAAAGCAAGGCATGGGCGATTGAGGCCGCCGCGGCAGAGGCGGCATCGCGTGCTGCCGAGGAGATGCATCGTCCTCCCGTGGTGCCGATGGAGCGCGTGGTTGATCGCACCGATATCGAGCGCGGCGAGCGTGCCGGTCAAAAGCGCAGCCAGGAGCCGGGCTTTCCGCGCTTTTTTGCCGAGCTCAATCTGGGCCTGATTCTTACGGCCTTTGCCATCGTTGCGTTTAAAACCCCTAATCACTTTGCTTTTGGCGGCACCTCGGGCGTGTCGGTCATTCTGTCCACGCTGTTCCCGACCCTGCCCGTCGGCGTCTTTATGTGGATTATTAACGCGGTTCTCGTCGTTTTGGGCTTTATCTTTTTGGAGCGCAAGGCAATCCTGTGGAGCGTCTTCGCCTCGTTTGCGCTGTCCGCCTATGTTTCGCTGTTTGAGCTCTTTATTCCGACCGATGTCTCTCTGACGGGCGATATGTGGCTCGATCTGTGCTTTGCTGTGATTCTGCCGGCGCTCGGCAGTGCCATCGTCTTTGATATTGGCGCCTCGACAGGTGGCACGGACATTCTTGCCATGATCCTCAAGCGCCGCACCACGCTCGAGATTGGCCGCGCCCTGCTCCTGGTCGATATCGGCATCGTGACCATCGCGGCCTTCTTGTATGGCCCGCGTGTCGGTCTGTATTGCGTGCTCGGCCTGTTTGCCAAGACGCTTGTGGTCGACAAAGCCATCGAGAGCATCCATCTTCGTAAGGTCTGCACGGTCATTTGCTCCGAACCCCTTAAGGTCGAGGAGTTTATCGTCAAGCATCTCAACCGCACGGCGACCATCAGCCGCGGCTACGGTGCCTTCTCGGGCAAGTGCGTGACGGTGATCATGAGCGTGCTGAGCCGTCGCGAGGCCGTGCAGCTGCGCCGTTATGCGCGCGAGGTCGATCCAGGTGCCTTTATCACGATCGTCGACAGCTCCGAGATTGTCGGCAAGGGCTTCCGCGGAACGAACTAGCACAGACACACTCATCAAACAATCGAAAAGCGCCTCGCGCGTTGCAAATACGTCATCTAAGAGTATTTGTCCTCACATTGGGTGATAATGATGCCAAAGACATCGTTTGCGATCTAGGTGATTCGCTCTAGATACGAAGGGATGATTTCGATGTTCTGTTCGCAGTGTGGCGCTCCTATGGGCGATAACGACAAGTTCTGCGGTGTGTGCGGTGCTCCTAATGCCGGTGCTGCAGCTTCCACCCCTCAGGGTCAGCCTCAGCAATTTGTCCCTCAGCCTCCCATGAACGCGTCCAAGGGCTGTGTGGCTCAGGCGTTTGAGGATATGACCAAGACTCCGGGTGTGCTGCGGCGCGTGTGCCAGATCGCTTTTTTGCCGGCGCTGATTTGCGTTGTGTCGGTGCTCGTGTTGTTTATTCCCGTTATTGGCGGCATTGCGGCTACCATCGGCTTTTTGGCAGCTTGCATTGCGAGCGTGTGCGGTTCCGGCTTTGGTATCGAGTGGGGTCGCGATCTGTCGCTCAAGGTTGATGACGGTATGGATCGTCCACTCATGCGTTCCACGTCGTTTGGCCTCGGAGTCTTTTCGAGCGTTATCTCGGTCGTACTCGAGGTTATCGCTGCCATTCCCGTGATCGGTGTAGTGCTTTCGCTGGTGGAGGGCGTGGTAATTGGCGCCGCGGGCTCGTATTCTTATTACGGCTCTTATGCACTCGAGGCTGCGCTGTTCGGTTCGCTCGGCCTGCTTGTCCTGGCGCTAATTGCCTCGGCGATTCTGGGTGTCTTCTTTAAGATGTTCGCCGACATCGCCGTGATGCACTTTGCGGTGACCGGTCGCGTCGAGAGCGCGTTTTCGCTCGATAAGGTCTGGGCGGCGTTTAAGCACAACAAGACCAAGCTGTTCTGTGCTTCGTTCCTTCCCGAGTTTTTGACGGGCCTGGTCGCCAACGTTGTCACATGGATCTTGACGGTCGTCTTTGGCGCCATTGCCTCTGTCGGTATGTATAGCTACTACTATCGTCCTACGGGTATTGAGGCAATTGTTACCGGCGGTGGCGTCACGCTCGCGCTGTTCTTGGTGCTGGTCGCTTTTGTCACCGTATTTCTTACGGTCTTTGGCAAGATGCTCAAGCACCGTGCCGTTGGCTATTGGGCCGCACGCTATGCAAGCGAGTGGGCCGATGAGGATAAGGACGACGTCCTGACTTTTGTATTGCCCTTCGAGAAGAAGTCCGCTCCCTCGGGTTACAGCGCTCCGGATGCCGAGCCCGCACCTGAGTCCGAGCCCAAGCCTGAGCCGGCACCTGCACCCGCTCCCGCGACCGAGCCTGAGTCGGCGCCCGAGCCTGAACCGGCGCCCGAGTCTGAGACGGCATCTGAGCTTGAGCCTGCGCCTGAGCCTGAGCCTGAGCCGGCACCTGCACCTGAGTCGGCGTCCGAGCCAAGCTCCGACGAGGAACCTCAGGACGAGTAGTCATGCCGTCTGCCATTTGGGGACGGGGTAGAAATAGTAGAAATAGCGCTTGAAGAATGAGCGGGGGCGGACGTGTCGAAACGTCCGCCCCCGCTTTGACATCGCGATGTGGCTATGACTGCGAGATGCCAGCGAATCGATTACTCGTCGTGCTTCTCCTCACGGCGTGCAGCAGCGCGTGCGTCGTGGATGCCCTTGATCGCGGCATGGCGAGCCGTTCGGGCATCATGGATGGCGTCGCGAGCCTCGGCGGTCGTCGCCTTGGCAGAGCGCAACTTGGCGGCCAGATCGGGGTTGGTTTCGGCGACCGCGGTAATCGCGGGGCCGTCGAGCTCCTCTTGCGTGGGCTCGGCCAAAAAGTCGATAGCATACTGGGCGGCCACCATGGAGCCCTTTGCCAGCACGGTCTCGTCGATCTTGTAGAAGCAGGAATGTTGGGCGTACGTGGCGCCAATCTTGGGGTTGCGCGTACCTACAAAGGCGAGCACGCCCGGTACGCGACGCAGGTACTCCGAAAAATCCTCGCCCGAAAGCGTGCCGCGATAATGGCCTTGGCCGGCGGGGCCCAGACACTTAATTCCAGCCTGACGGCAGCGCTCGCTCGAGGCCGCGTCGTTTTCGACCTTGTAGTTGGCGATGGTGTAGTCGGTGAGCTCTGCCTCGGCGCCCAAGGCGGCCGCGGTATGCTCCACGATGCGGCGCATGAGCTCCGGCATTTCCTCGTGGGTCGAATCGCCGTAGGTGCGCACCGTGCCGGCGAGGTAGGCCGTGCCGGCGATAACGTTGCGTGCGGTGCCGCCGTGCAGCTCGCCGACGGTGATGACAGCCGGCTCGTAGGGGCTGATCTCGCGCGAGACGATGGTCTGCAGGGCGTTGACGATCTCTGCGGCCACCATGACGGCGTCGTGACCGCGCTGGGGCATGGCGCCGTGGCACGAGGTGCCGCGTACATCGATACGGAACCAGTCGGTATTGGCCATGCGCGGTCCGGGCTCGCAGCTCACGGTGCCGGCGTCGACCTCACTCCAGATGTGCGCGGCGTAGGCGCCATCGACGCCGTCGAGCACACCCGTGCCGATCATGAGCTTAGCGCCCTGGCCGTTTTCCTCGCTGGGCTGGAATACGATGCGGACTTCGCCGTGGATGTCGTCGGTCATATGGCGCAGGATTTGCAGCGTTCCGAGCATCATGGCGATATGGCAGTCGTGGCCGCAGGCGTGCATGCAGCCCTCGTTGACGCTGGCGAACTCCTCGCCGGTCTGCTCGGTGACGGGCAGGGCATCGATGTCGGCGCGCAGCAGGATGCGGCGGCGTGGCGTGCCGTCCTCGCGGTAGGCATCCGGCGCGGTGCCGCGAAGGGTCGCCACAAGGCCCGTCTTAAGGGGACGCTCGTAGGGGATATTCATGGCGTCAAGCTGGTTGGCGATGTCGGAGGTCGTGCGCTCCTCGGCGAGGCTCAGCTCCGGGTGCTTATGGAAGTGGCGGCGCTGCTTGATGATATATGGTTCAAACTCGGTAGCGATATCTTGGATGGCCGCGGTGACGTCGTCAGCCGCGCGAGCCTCGGTCGCCGCCATAATCTGCTGTGCCTTGGTCTTCGTCATGGTCGATTTGCTCCTTGCTGGGTTGATCGCAAAATCGTACAGGCTCTCTCCAGTATGCCACCTGCCGCTAGGGCTGGTAAAGTTGCCGTTTGCCGCTTGGGGTTTTGTTACAAGGGCGGGGGAGTACACTCGGGGGTGTTGAATTTCCTGCCAGAGATGGGGATGCCCATGCAACATATCGATCGGATTATCCGCTCCAAGAACGTCTTTACCGCGCAAGACGGCATCGATACCACCCGCGAGCTGGCGATTGCCATCGCAGGCGACCGTATCGTCGCAGTCGGTGCGCCCGATGACGTGATTTCCGCCGCTCCTGCCGCCACGTCGGTTATCGACTACGGCGAGCAGTTTGTCTGCCCCGGTTTCCATGACGCTCATCTGCATTTCTTCCATACCTCGGTCGGTTCCTCGCCGTACATGCTCATGGATATGGGCACGTCCGAGGCGGCGCTGGTGCAACATGCGCTCGAGTTTTCCCAGGATCTGCCTAGTGACGCTTGGGTTGTGACGCAGGGCTGGCGCGATTACCGTTGGGATCCGCCCGAGCATCCTACCAAGGCGTCGCTCGATGCGGCATTCCCCGATCGTCCCTGCGTTATGTATTCGGGCGACGGGCACACGCTGTGGCTCAACAGCCGCGCACTCGATGCGCTCGGCGTCACGCGCGACAGCGAGCCGCCAGCGGGCGGCAGTTACGACAAGGATGCAAACGGCGAACTCACGGGCATTGCTCACGAGGCGGCTGCCATGCAGCTGCTACCGCGCTGCCTTGAGTGGCTGGGGGAGGATCGCATCGCAAGCGCTTACGCCGATCAAATGAGGCGTATGGCCGAGCAGGGCATCACCTCGATCTGCGATATGTCGCTCATGCCCATGCCGGGCTGCGATTTTATCCGCGACGACGTCTACGACAAACTGCAGGCAGCCGGCAAGCTGGGCATCCGAGCCCATCTGTTCCCCACGCTGCTGGATGACCAGTCGCGCTTGGAAGAGCTGCAGGCCCGCTACGCGAACAACGCGCTGCTCTCGGCACCGGGCTTTAAGCAGTTCTTCGATGGCGTGTCGAGCGAACACACGGCGTATCTCACCGAGCCCTATACCAATCCGCGCTTCCCGGGCGACCAGGGCCGTCTGACAGTTCCTGCCGAGCGCATGCGTAAGCTGGTTCTGGCGGCTGCGGAGCGTGGCCACACTGTGCGTATTCACGTCATCGGCGACGGTGCCATCCATGCCGCGCTCGATATCTTTGAGGAGGCCGCCGACCTGTACGGCCTGCCCCAGCACGGTCATAACACGCTCGAGCATCTGGAGAACCTCTTGCCCGAGGACATCGATCGTCTACGCAAGCTTAACGTCGTTGCCTCGAGCCAGCCCTGTCACATTACACTCGACCCGGGCGGCCCCGAGCGCGATCTGGGCCTGGAACGCAGCCGCATCATGTGGCCGTTTGCGACCTATAAGCAGCGCGGCATCCGCCAAGCCTTCGGCACCGATAGCCCCATCACAGCCGTTACCAGCATGAACGTGCTCTACACGGCCATCACGCGCCAAGACCCCAAAAGCCACTGGCCCGAGGGCGGCTGGTTGCCGAGCGAGCGCATCGATGCAGCAACAGCCCTGCGCAACTACACCCTGGGCAGCGCCTATGCAGCGGGCGACGAGCAAAACCTCGGCAGCTTGGAGCCCGGCAAGTACGCCGACCTGGTAGTCCTGGACCAAAACCCGCTCACCATCGACCCCCAAGAGCTCCAAGCCACCAAAGTCCAAGCCACCTACCTAGCCGGCAACCTGATCTACGAGCACTGACGTTCATACCGCACCGTTAAACGCGGCTCGGGCAGTCTATTTTGGGATGGCGCTCGAGCCGCATTTGTTTGCCGATGGGGGTTCGTTAGGAGCGTCCCCGCTCTGTTGGATTTGGGCGCGGGGTTGAGGTGCTGCTGCCTCGTGCGCTCAATTTGGACATCAGCAATGCTGACTCTTAGTGTTTTGCATACTTCCCATTACAGATTGCATAAAAAGGCTGGGATGTTCTTTCTGATCCTGATGTACCCCCGCCCGTGCCGTGCAAAAAACGGAGTATTCAGCACCACGAGCTCTGCCGGTGCCGCTGCGGCTGAGTAACGTTGCGGAGATTGACGTCATTTTGGGCTCCGGTACGGCGCGAAGTACGCCCATTTGTCCCAACGGGGTCTGCCCACCGACCAAAACCGCCCGCTGAAGGCGTTCTTGGGACCAATAAGGTATGTCCGGCGCGTATGCAGCCGTCCTGGCTTGCTGAATACTCCCAAAAATGCACGGTGCTCCCCAGGGGACCCGTGCGCGCAACGAAAACCATGCCCATGTCGCTATCCGCATCGCCATTTTGCTGCACTGACTTTTCTGAATGCCGGGCTCGAATTAGTTAACCTGCCTCCCGTGTGGCTCCGGAGGGGCGGGGCATAAGGTTTATCGCGAGTTTCGCACGAGCCGAAGGCCACTTAATGTGGCCTTCGTGCGAGCAGGACTGCCCGAGCAGGAAACCTTACGCCCCGCCCCTCCGGAGCCACACGGGAGGCATCGCTAAGTTATCCCCCGGCATTCAGAAAATCTAAGTGCCAAAAAATAAGATTTTTTGACTCCGTGTTGTATAACCCGCCATTCGTGGGTACCATTCAACGCGTACGCAAACAAAAAGGGTTAATTCGCGTGGTATAACCGCGCGGCCCAAAAAGGAGGAGACAAGCATGTCGTCTTTGAAGCCGCTTGCAGATCGTGTTCTGGTCAAGCCCGACGAGGCCGAGCAGAAGACCGCTTCTGGTCTGTATATCGCCAGCAACGCCCAGGAGAAGCCGCAGCGCGGCACCATCGTTGCCGTGGGCGCCGGCAAGGTCAACGACAAGGGTGAGCGCATCCCCATGGACGTCAAGGTCGGTGACGTTGTCATCTACGGTAAGTTCGGTGGCAACGAGGTCAAGGTCGACGGCGAGAAGTATCTGCTGATGCGCGCCGACGACATCTACGCTGTCGTCGAGGCCTAGTCTCGTCAGAATCTCTGATTCGTCTTTGAACGCGCCCGCCGCATAGGACTCGGAAGCGGCGACGCGAGTCACATTTCTTTTGGAGGATTACCTACCATGGCAAAGAACATTACGTTCAACACCGATGCCCGCGCTAAGCTTGCCAAGGGCGTCAACACTCTGGCCGACGCCGTTACCGTCACCATGGGCCCCAAGGGTCGCTACGTTGCGCTGCAGCGCACGTTCGGTGCCCCGACCATCACCAACGACGGCGTTTCCGTCGCCAAGGAGATCGAGCTCGAGGATAACATCGAGAACATGGGTGCTCAGCTGGTGAAGGAGGTCGCTACCAAGACCAACGACACCGTGGGTGACGGCACCACCACCGCAACCCTGCTCGCTCAGGCCATCGTCAACGACGGTCTGCGCAACGTCGCCGCTGGCGCCAACCCGCTGGCCATCCGTCGCGGCATCGACAAGGCCGTCAACGCCGCCGTCGCCGAGATGAAGAAGCAGGCCAAGCCTGTCGAGACCAAGGAGCAGATTGCTTCCGTCGGTACCATCTCCGCCGGTGACCCCGAGGTCGGCGAGAAGATCGCCGAGGCCATGGAGGTCGTGGGCAAGGACGGCGTCATCACCGTCGAGGATTCCCAGACGTTCGACATCACCATCGACACCGTCGAGGGTATGCAGTTCGACAAGGGCTATGTCTCCGCTTACTTCGTCACGGATAACGACCGCATGGAGGCCGTGATGAAGGATCCGTACATCCTCATCACCGACCAGAAGATCTCCAGCGTCCAGGACATCATGCCCGTTCTCGAGGCTGTCCAGCGCGCTGGTCGTGGCCTGCTCATCATCGCTGAGGACATCGACGGCGAGGCTCTGCCCACCCTCGTCCTCAACAAGATCCGTGGCGCTCTCAACGTCTGCGCCGTCAAGGCCCCGGGCTACGGCGATCGCCGCAAGCGCATCCTCGAGGACATCGCCGTCCTCACCGGTGGCCAGGCTGCTCTGGACGAGCTGGGTGTGAAGGTCGCTGACATCACCGCCGATATGCTCGGTACCGCTAAGTCCGTCACCATCTCCAAGGACAACACCGTCGTCGTCGGCGGCGCTGGCTCCAAGGAGGCCATCGACGCCCGTATCGCTCAGATCAAGGGCGAGATGGAGAACACCACCTCTGACTTCGACCGCGAGAAGCTCCAGGAGCGCCTGGCCAAGCTCTCCGGTGGCGTTGCCGTCATCAAGGTTGGCGCTGCTACCGAGTCCGAACTCAAGGAGATCAAGCATCGCGTCGAGGACGCCCTGCAGGCTACCCGCGCTGCTGTCGAGGAGGGCATTGTCGCCGGTGGTGGCGTCGCCTTCATGGACGCTGCTCCTGCGCTCGATGCTGTCGAGATCGACGACCCCGAGGAGAAGATCGGCGTCGACATCGTCAAGAAGGCTCTGACCGCTCCGGTTGCCACCATCGCCAAGAACGCTGGCTTTGAGGGCGCTGTCGTGGTCGACAAGGTTGCCGAGCTGCCCGCCGGCCAGGGTCTCAACTCTGCCAACGGCGAGTGGGGCGACATGATCGAGATGGGCGTCCTCGACCCCGTCAAGGTCAGCCGCGTCACCCTGCAGAACGCTGCTTCTGTCGCCAGCCTGATCCTCATCACCGAGGCCACCGTCTCCGATGTGCCTAAGAACACTCAGCTTGAGGACGCTATCGCTGCTGCTACCGCTGGTCAGCAGGGCGGCGGTATGTACTAAGGCCGACAAGGTCTAGAACTCCCACCGGGAATCCGGGGGCGGGA
>CABRZT010000004.1:0-66605 GCA_902475595.1 uncultured Collinsella sp.
ACGTCCATGATGACGCCGCCCTTGAGCATCTGCGCGAGCTCGCGATTGAGTTTGACGCGATCGGCCTTGCTGGTCTGTTCTGGCATGGTTGCTCCCTTGGTTGGCATGTGCATTGCTTGACGGAACATCCTATCTGGGAGCTGGGTATGGCGAAATACTCAGTTTTCGAGATAATAATAAGGTCAGACTAATACCAGACTGAACAGCTCGATAAGATCAGGTGGCAAACTCATGCTTGACTACAATTTGGAAAAACGCGGCGAAGCATCGCTCTATGAGTATGTTTACCAGCAAATTCGAGATGATATCGTAGCTGGACGCATTGTGGCGGGGGAGCATTTGCCGTCTAAGCGCGCCTTTGCCAGTCATCTGGGAATCAGTGTCATTACCATCGAGAATGCATATAGCCAGCTACTTGCCGAGGGCTATATTTGCTCAAAGCCGCGGCGTGGCTACTACGCTTGCGAGCTTCCGGATGCACCGGTTTTGCCTTTGGCTTCGGAGGGCATCGACCGAGATGCCGCCTCTGCGGGTCCCAGCGCGCATGATGTCAACGGACAGGTCGAGCTATTCGATGCACTTTCTCCTTCCTCTTTGGAGGCGGCGCGGCTTTGGCAAAGCGCACTACGGGCGACGCTGGCATCCGAAGATGAGCGCGAAATCTTTTCGCCCGCACCGGTGCAGGGCACCGCTCGGCTGCGACGCGCAATTGCTCACCACCTGCGTGGGACAAGGGGCATGAATGTCGATCCCAATAACATTGTTATCGGCGCGGGCGCCCAGCTGCTCGATACCATGTTGGTTCAGTTGCTTGGCGCTGACAAGGTGTATGCCGTTGAGGACCCGGGCTATTTACGTCTGACGCGCATCTATCAGGCTATGGGCTGCAAAGTTCGACATATCCCGTTGGATGATGAGGGCGTGGACTTGAGCGCTCTGCAGAAAACCGGGACCGATGTACTTCATCTGATGCCGTCCCATCAGTATCCGACCGGCCTTGTGACGAGCATTGCGCGGCGCTATGCGCTTCTGAGCTGGGCCGCCGAGCGACCAGGTCGGTATCTCATCGAAGATGACTTTGATTGTGAGTTTCGCCTTGCCGGGAAGCCGATTCCCGCGCTCGCGTCGATCGATGCCGCCCAGTCGGTTATCTACACCAACACGTTTTCGAAGAGCCTTTCATCGGCGTTGCGTTTGGCGTACATGGTGTTGCCCGATGAGTTAATGGAGCGGTTTAGGCGCAACCTTGGTTTCTACGCCTCGTCGGTGAGCTCTGTTGATCAGGTCGCTTTGGCGCGTTTGCTGGAATCGGGTGATTACGAGCGACATGTGAACCGCGTGCGCGTTCGTGCTCGCGAGGCGCGTGATGGCCTGATGGCGCTTGTGCGGAAGGTATTTCCGGCAGGAGAGGTCTCGATCGAGTATGCAGACGCGGGCCTTTACTGTATCGTGGTTGCGGAGCGTGGAACGGGCAGAAGCACTTTTGCACGGGCCCTCACGCGCTCGAGCATCCCTTTTATCGATATCGGTGACTGTTTTTGGTGTGCCGATGGCGCATCTGTCCCTGAAAACTCAACTCAAATTCTTGTTCAGTATGACGATCTGAGTCCAAAAGTACTAACTACCTTGGAATTGCAGCTAATGGGGGGCACTCTGCAACCTAAGTGAGTAGGCTTTTGGAATTTTGGCGACCAGGCAGTTTTGTAACAAGCTATCTACCTGCGGTTTTGAAAAGCAGGATGACCGGGCTGCTCGGGATGTTCAAAAAAGTCTACTCACTTGCCGCGTAAAGCTTCTGCATGAGAAAAAAATGGGGTTTTCAACAGGGCTTCGTCCAGCTCTCGACAAGCTTTTGGCCAGTTGGGGAGGGCTGTTGAAAACTTGGCAGTCCGTTCGGCGCCATTTTTGGTGCGTTCGCGCCAATGCGTGACTGACTGGGTTGAAATTCGTGTTCTCCTGTGCCTATGAAGGATCTACTTTGTGACATATCGGCTTTTAGGTACTGGCGTTTGCCTCCTCAAGTCCGCGCTTTGTGTCCGCCGCTTCCACGACCGGAAGAAGACCGGCAGCGATATGATCTCGCCCGCAACCCGACGGCTGCGGTCGCACTCGGTTTTCCGTTGTATACATTGGTTCGGACGAGAAACAAGCGGACTTGCCCTGCCAGCATTAGGCAGCGGCTGTTTCTTGGTGAGCTTCCCAGGGAATCCGTGCTGGAAACGGAGCATGGGTTTTTGGTTACGTCTCCTCTGCTGACGGCATTCATCATGTCGCGGCATCTGACGGATCTTCAGCTTCTTTTGGTATTGGCGGAGATGTGTGGCTTGTTTGCGGTGTGCGCTCTGCCGGCGGCACTTGAGGCGGAGCTTACGCGTGCAATTGATTCGGCCGCGATTTCGACAACGTACGGTTGGGTGCGCTGCCCGTCCGAGGACGGCACCGCCTCAAATTTATGGCGTCGAGACGCTTTGGTTTTGGGCGGAGACCTTGACCGTTTTTGTTCAGATGTTTGCGGGATGCGTTACGGCAATAGATTTATGGCGGTATCGCAACTCGTTCCATTGGGTGCCGCGTCGCCTTTTGAGGTCGAGGCGTATTTGCTACTTGCATTGCCGCGAGCCCTGGGAGGCGAAGGTTTTTGCGGCATAGAGCTTAATGTTGAAGTGATGCTAAGCACAAGTGCTCGAGCGATTGTGGGAAAGTCCCGTGTATATATCGACCTACTTCTTTCTTCGCCGGACGGCAGGCGACAGGTGGCCATTGAATGTCAGGGAAAGGCCTCGCACGGGCGCGCAGGGGATGGCTTGCGCGATGCTGACCGCATGACGGCCCTTCAGACCATGGGCTACGATGTGCTTCTCCTGACACACAGACAGATATCCGATGAGGATAGATTCCGCGCGATCGTTAAGGCCGTATACAGGATGCTCGATGCTGAATATCGTGATAAAAGCTCGGATGAGCAACGGGCTGAGGCATTACTCCGGTCTGAACTATTCGTTGACTGGACAAAATTGGGAGTAATCGACGGAAAGATGCCCGTTAGACGCAAAATAGCTCGATCGTGGACGGTTGCGGAACTAAGTGAGTAGACTTTTGGCTTGATGGCGACCAGGCCGTTTTGCGACAAGTCATTTACCTGCGACTTTATGAAGCAATATGGATGGCGTGCTCGGCAAGTTCCAAAAAGTCTACTCACTTAGTTTTTGACGAGAAACCGATGCCGAAGGCGGTCCTATTTCAGGGCGTTAACGAGTCCTCGAGACACAAAAAGGCCCGAACCAATACGGTCCGGGCCTCATCGAGCTAGAGGTTATGTCTCAGGCGGTTGGCTTAGCCAAAGTAGCGCTTGAGCAGGCCGGCGAAAGCCTTGCCGTGGCGGGCCTCGTCGCGAGCCATCTCGTGCACGGTGTCGTGGATAGCATCGAGGCCAGCGGCCTTGGCGCGCTTGGCAAGATCGGTCTTGCCGGCGGTGGCGCCGTTCTCGGCCTCAACGCGCATCTCAAGGTTCTTCTTGGTGGAGTCGGTCACGACCTCGCCCAGGAGCTCAGCGAACTTGGCAGCGTGCTCGGCCTCCTCGTGGGCAGCCTTCTCCCAGTACAGGCCGATCTCGGGGTAGCCCTCGCGATGAGCGACGCGAGCCATGGCCAGGTACATACCGACCTCGGAGCACTCACCCTCAAAGTTGGCGCGCAGGTCGGCAACGATGTCCTCGGAGACGCCCTCCATCTTGGCGACGCCCACGACGTGCTCGGCAGCCCACTCGAGCTGGCCCTCCTCCTGCTTCAGGAAACGAGATCCGGGAACGCCGCACTGGGGGCACTTAAAATCCTCGGGCAGCTGGTCGCCGTCGAACTCTTCCACATAACCGCAAACGGGGCAAACAAACTTCATGATTCGATCCTTTCGATCGATGGCGATTGTGCGCTCGTCCGGTCCCGTAAGGGCCCTCTCCGGACGTGCGTCTTGACGTGTTCTATTATCCATAAATGCAACCAAATGTGAAGCCTATTAGGAATGATTTTTAATAAAACAATTTTGAGATATGAAGATGTTGATTGATTAACGGTTTGCAAGTCATATACGGACGCCGCTGAGTACAATCGGGCGAGCAAATGTTGACCTATCAACAAATGAAGGAGTTTCCTTTATGCATCTAGCCCGTCGTGCCTGGTGCCGAACATATCAGACGGTTTTTCGCATTGCATTGCCGATCCTGCCCTATACCGAGCCGCGCATTTTAGAGCATGCCGAGGATGTGCCCGCGGTGCTTCAAAAGCGCTCGATCCAGAAGGTCCTTATCGTGACGGATCCCGGCATTGCCCGTCTGGGGCTCACGGCACCGCTCGAGTGTGCGCTCGCGTCCAAGGGAATCGGCGTTACGGTCTATGCCGAAACGCGTGCGAACCCCACGGTCTCAAACGTGGAGGAAGCGGCGTCCCTGTATCGAGAGCGCGCCTGCCAGGCCATTATCGGCTTTGGCGGTGGCTCGGCCATGGACTGTGCCAAGGGCGTGGGAGCACGTATCGCGCAGCCAAACAAGCCCATCAACAAGATGCGCGGGCTGCTGCGGATTCATCGTCGTCTGCCGCTGCTCATCGCCGTTCCCACCACGGCAGGCACGGGAAGCGAGGTCACGCTTGCGGCGGTAATTACCGATGACGAGACGCACTACAAGTACCCCATTAACGACTTTGTGCTTATCCCGCGCTTTGCGGTGCACGACCCCGAGTTTACGCGCGGTCTGCCCGCCTCCATTACGGGGCAGACGGGCATGGACGCCCTGACGCATGCCGTCGAGGCGTTTATCGGGCGAAGTACTACGCCCTATACGCGCAAGACGGCGCGACAGGCGGTGCAGCTCATCCACGACAATTTGCTCGAGGCCTATGAACATGGCGACGACATGCGTGCGCGTCGGAATATGCTTTCGGCGGCGTATAAGGCGGGTGTTGCCTTTACGCGCTCCTATGTTGGATACGTTCATGCCATCGCACACAGCCTGGGCGGGCGTTACGGGATTCCGCACGGCTTGGCCAACGCTATCATCCTGCCGCATATGCTTCGCGCCTATGGCGAAGCTGCTGCTCCTAAGCTCGCCGATCTCGCCCGCATGGCCGGCATCGCGCCGGTGACCGCGCAGGACAGCCTGGCGGCCGAGGCCTTTATCGATTGGGTCGATCGAATGAACGCCGCCTTGGACATTCCCAAATATGTGGCGGGCATTCGCCGCTCCGACATTCCGCAGATGGCGGCACATGCCGATGCCGAGGCCAATCCGCTGTACCCCGTTCCGCTTTTGATGGCCCGATTGGAGCTCGAGCATATGTACGAGGTCGTCGCGGGTGGTATGTTTGAGGACGAGAACTAGGAGGGTCCATGAACACCGAGGAAATTGCGCGCATCGTCGGCGATCAGCGCGCCTACTTTAAGACGCACGCCACGTTTGATGTCGATGCTCGACGTCGTGCGCTCGTGCGCCTGCGCGATGCGGTGCGGGCCCACGAGGCCGATATTGCCCATGCGCTCAAGACCGATTTGGGAAAGTCGCATGACGAGGCATATATGTGCGAGATCGGCACGTCGCTTTCCGAGATTCGTCATCAGATCGCTCACGTGGCTCGATGGAGTCGTCCGCGCCTGCGTCCGTGTGACCTTGCCAACGCCGTGAGTGTGTGCAAAACGCAAGCCGTGCCCTATGGCGTCACGCTCATCATGGCTCCGTGGAACTACCCGTTTTTGCTAACACTCGAGCCGCTCGCCGGGGCCCTTGCCGCGGGCAATACCGTGGTTATCAAGCCGAGCGCCTATGCTCCGGCATCGAGCGCGGTGCTCAAGCAAATTTGCGAAGAGGCGTTCGATCCGCGCCTGGTGACGGTTGTCGAGGGCGGGCGCGTCGAGAACGAGGCGCTGCTCGATGAGTGCTGGGACAAGATCTTCTTTACCGGTAGCGTTCCGGTCGGCAAGCTCGTCATGGAGCGCGCAAGTAAAATCCTTACGCCCGTGACGCTTGAGCTGGGCGGAAAGAGTCCCTGCATCGTGGATGCGACGGCAAACTTGAAGGTCGCGGCACGGCGTATCGCCTTTGGTAAATGGCTCAACGTGGGGCAGACTTGCGTGGCGCCCGACTACCTGCTGGTCGATACGCGCGTGCATGACGAGCTGCTGGGCCTCATCAAGGAGGAAGTCCGCCGTATGTTTGGCGAGCATCCGCTCGACAACGAGGACTACGGGCATATCGTCAACGCCAAGCATTTTGCGCGCGTGCGTGGGCTGATCGATCCCGATAAGGTTGTGCTTGGAGGTACCGCGCGCGAGACTTCGCTCAAGATCGAGCCGACGATTTTGGACGGCGTGACCCCCGATGACGCCGTGATGCAGGAGGAGATTTTCGGCCCTATCTTGCCGGTGCTGACGTTTGAGAGCCTAGACGAGGCCGAGACGTTTATTACGGATCGTCCGACGCCGCTGGCCCTGTATATCTTTAGCCAGGACCGCGAGGTCCAGCAGCGCTTTGTGCGCTATGTGCCCTTTGGCGGCGGCTGTGTCAACGATACGATCATGCACTTGGCTACGAGCCATATGGGCTTTGGCGGCATGGGCGCGAGCGGCATGGGGCAGTACCATGGCCGCGAAAGCTTCGATACGTTTAGCCACAAGAAGAGCATCGTGAACAAGGCAACCTGGCTGGACATGCCATTCCGCTACGCTCCTTACGCAAGCTGGAAGCACAAATTCGTGCGCATGTTTGTGCATTAGAAAAGGGCGCAGGTAATACGAACAAGTGTTCCTATTACCTGCATTTTGCGTTAGACTACTGTTATGGAGCACGGATGGGCCAACTCCCTTTAGAAGGGATTTGGTATGAACGTAAGCGATGTTATTTCGTTATTAGCGTTGTTGATCGCGGCTATCGAACTCGGCCTATTTATCGGCCGAATGAAATAGCCGCCCCCGCGTAAGCGAAGACGGCCACTTCTCACGATGAAAACGTGTATCGGAGTTGGCAAGACCCGCGGCAACGGGTGCCATCCGTGTTCCTATCTTATCTGCAAGCGCTCTGTCGCGCAAGCGTTGAGGCAAACGATTGAAGGACGCAGACAGGATGTATTTGTGTCCGCACGGGCTCGTAAACTTCTCAGTAAGGTTAAGCGCCGGTTTATCCGGCCGTTAGGGGAGTTGCCATGTACGAGCCTTCACGTGTTCTTCTGTCGTTTCACATCGCAGGATTTCAATATGCCGACGGCGCTTTGGTCCTAGGAGATCTAAAAGTGGGCGATAAGTTGACGCTGTGTGCCGAGCGCGATAATCCCCATGACCCCGAGGCGGTTGCGATCTATTACGGCAACACCAAGCTTGGCTATGTTCCGGGAAACGAGGTCGGCCCGCTGTCCTTGATGATGTATTACGGCCATGAGGACGTATTTGAGGTTCGCGTGCAACAGGTTGCTCCCGAGCGCAGCCCGTGGCATCAGGTGCGCGTTGGGCTCTATGTGGTGGATGCTCGCTAGTCGGCAATGGAGGCGGCCATGTTTGATGACGACGACCTGTTCGATCTGACAGATGATCCGTTTGAGTGGGATATGCTACTCGATGACGATGAGTTGGAGCAGGATCGTAGGAAACGGCAGGGCAAGAAAACTCAGGGTGACGCTTCGAAAAAGCAAGACAAACGCCGTCGAGGTCTGTTCGGCGGGCTCTTTGGCTAACCGACGCGCCAGAGCGTCTGTATACTAGGCACGTGTTAGACGCGTTGCGAAATGAGGACACAGACGATGATGTGGTTTACCGCCGACCTGCACCTGGGCGATACGAATATCTTGCACGACATGGATCGGCCGTTTGATTCGGTCGAGGAGATGAACCGCAAGGTCATCGATGCCATCAATGAGTGCGTGGCTGCGGACGACCGCCTCTATATTCTGGGTGACTTTACCTATCGTTTGCCCCTGGCGGAGGCGGTGCGCCTGCGCGAGCGTATCGAATGCCAGAACGTGACGCTCATCCGCGGTAACCATGACGGCGACTGGGAAGATTCCGACGTACCGCAGATTTGGGAAGACGTGCGCGATTACCTGGAGATTGCTCCCGGCTATGCCAAGGGCCATCGTCTGGTTATGAGCCACTACCCCATGCTCAGCTGGAATGGCAAGGCGCGTGGCGCCGTCATGCTGCATGGGCATATCCACAGCAGGGGTGACCGCGCCAACGCACGCAACCGCGATCGCGAGCGCCCTATCTTTCGCTACGATGTCGGTCTCGATGCCAACGATTACAAGCCCGTAAGCCGAGACCAGATCTTGAGCTTCTTTAGGCTGTAGCCCTCAAACCACCACAAAGGGGGCAGGTGGCTTTGTGGTGGTTTTGGCGCCGTTGCCATTATGGCGGCGGCGCCTTTTTTGTCCGTGCGGCGCGGTAGAGTGTAGTCGGTTGAAATTTGCGTCCATCGAGGAGCTGCTATGAACGAGATCAAGTGCCCGCATTGCGGCGAAGTTTTTAAGGTCGATGCGTCCGGCTATGCGGATATCGTTAAGCAGGTGCGCGATGCCGAGTTCTCGCGCGACCTGGATGAGCGTGTGAAGGCAGTCCAGCGTGAGGGTGAGCAGGCGCTGGAGCTTGAGCGCTCGCGTTCGACGGCTGCCTTGCAACGGGCAGAGTCTCAGCGCAATGCCCAGCTTGTCGAGCAGAAGAGCACTGCGGATCAGAAACTGGCGCAAGAGGTTGCCAAGCGCGATGCTGAGCTTGCCGAGCTGCGCGCTAAGCTCGAGGGCGCTGCCGCAGGGCGCGAGAGTGCAAGCCAGCGCGCGGCGGTTGAGGCCCGCGCCGATGCTCAAAAGGAGAATGCCGAGCTGCAGCGCGAGATCGACAACCTGCGTGCGCAGCTGGGGCGCAAGGATGACGAAGCCAAACTCGCCGAGGCGGCGGTGCGCAATGCCGCTCAAAACGACCTGTCCGCCCGCGACGCTCAGATTGCCGAATTGCAGGCAAAGCTCTCCGCGGCGGATAAAGCCCAGGAGATGGCGCTTGCCGCCGCTGCGGCTGAGTCGAAACGCGAACTCGATGCCGCTCGCAGCGAGGCCGAGCGCGCGCTTGCTGACTATCGAGTGAAGGTACAGGAGAAGTTTTCCGCCGCAAAGACTCAGTCCATGCGCGAGGCCGAGGGCCTTCGTGCACAGCTTCGTGAGCAAGAACTTTCTGCAAAAATGGAGCTATCGAAGGCGGTCGCCGCGGCGGAGCGAGAGCGCGATGAGGCACGTGCCAAGCTGACGAGCGAGCTGGCGGTGCGCGATTCTCGCGAGGAGCAAGCCAAGGCGGCACACGAGCTCGAGCTTGCGCAGGCCAAGCGCGCGAGCGATGACCTGATTCGCTACAAGGATGAAGAGATTGAGCGTCTTAAGGACATGAAGGTACGCCTGTCCACCAAGATGGTGGGCGAGTCGCTCGAACAGCATTGCGAGACCGAGTTCAATCGCCTGCGCATGACGGCGTTTCCCAATGCATACTTCGAGAAAGATAACGATGCATCCGAGGGCACCAAGGGCGATTTTATCTTCCGCGAGTGCGACGCGAGCGGCAACGAGGTCATTTCGATTATGTTCGAGATGAAAAACGAGAACGACGAGACCGCGACCAAGCACAAAAACGAGGACTTCTTTAAGAAACTCGATCACGATCGTCGCCAGAAAGGCTGCGAGTATGCGGTGCTCTGCACCCTGCTGGAGCCCGAGAGCGAGCTCTATAACGCGGGTATCGTCGACGTGAGCTACCGCTATGAGAAGATGTACGTGATCCGCCCGCAGTTCTTCATTCCCATGATCACGCTGCTGCGCAACGCCGCTATGGGCTCGCTGCGCTATAAGCAGGAGCTGGCGGAGTACAAGCAGCAGAATATCGACGTCACGAACTTCGAAGCCAAGATGGAAAAGTTCAAGAATGATTTCGGTCGCAACTACGAGATCGCGAGCCGCAAGTTCCAAACGGCGATCGATGAGATCGACAAGACGATTAGCCATCTGCAGAAAACCAAGGAGGCGTTGCTGTCTTCCGAGAACAACCTGCGCCTAGCCAACAAGAAGGCCGACGATCTTACCATTCGCAAGCTCACGTGGGGCAACAAGACCATGAAGGCGGCGTTTGACGAGGCGCGCGGGGCTGCGCCAGAGACAAACGATGAGCCCGCCGAGGCGGATTCGTATGAGGTCGAGGATGCCGAGTAAGGCATAGCGTATAGTGCAAAAGCGGGGCCGCTGGCGATATTACCAACGGCCCCGTTTGTTTCGTTCCAGTATGTTCGGCTAGTCCTCGAGCAGGTCCTCGATAAAGCCGACGCGGTAGTTTTTGAGGATGACTTCGCCGCCGTCCTGCGTGGCGTCCAGATCGACATCGCCCATGATGCCAAAGTCGTGGTCGCCATCCTCGTCGGCAAAGATCTGGTGCACGTGCCATACGTGCGCGGTCTTCTCGTCGGACTCGTCGATGGAAAACATCGCGGCGCTGCGGGCGTCTCCGTCGGTGAGGATTTCCTCGTGCTGCTCATGGTAGGCATCGAGCGCCTTTTGCCAACGGATCTCGCTCATGCCCCAGTCCTCGTCGAGCTCGCCCAGATCGCGCACGTGTCCGCGGGCTGCAAGGGTTACGCGGCGGAAGAGCGCGTTGCGCACCAACAGCGTGCAGCCACGGCGGTCTGCAACGACCTCGTCGATGCCCTGCGGCGGTGCGGCGTCGAGTGCAGCGGGGTTGCCGGCGTTCTCCCACTCGTCCACCAGGCTCGAGTCCACCGAGCGCACTACAAAGCCCAGCCACGAGACAATGTCGCGCAGGCGCTCGTCGCGCTTCTCGATGGGCACGGTGCGGTCGAGCGAACGGTAGGCCTCGGCTAGGTAGCGCAGCAGAATGCCCTCGGAGCGGGCGATGCCGAGCTTTTGGATATAGCCCTTAAAGTCGCTCGCGCTCTCCAGCATGTCGCGCAGGACGCTCTTGGGCGAGAGCTGGTAGTCGTTGGCCCAAGGTACTTCCTGGCAGTACTTGTCGAAGGCGGCATCGAGCAAGTCCTCGAGCGGCTTTTCGTAGGTGACATCCTGGATGCGCTCCAGGCGTTCCTCATATTCGACGCCGTCAGCCTTCATTTCGGCCATCGCGCGGTCGCGCGCGGCGCGCTCCTGTGCGCGCAATACCTGTTTGGGGTCCTCGAGCGTAGCCTCGACCATCGAGATGAGGTCCATGGTATAGGTCTCACTCTCGGGGTCGAGCAGCTCCAATGCGGCAAGCAAAAACGGCGAGAGCGGCTGATCGAGCGCGAAGTCCTCGGGCAGGTCGACCGTCAGCGCGTAGTCGATGTCCGGCGCGGCGTCAGCCGGAGCGTCGGGTGCGGGCGGCACCTCGGTGCGCACGACGACGCCGGAGTCGATGAGCGTGGCGAAGATCTCGTCGGCGCGAACCTCGAGCTTTGCCTTTTCCTCGGGGGTCTGCAGGCTTGTCTCGATGAGGTCGTGCACGCGGGCGCGGGCGTCGCCGCCCTGCTCGACCACGCTAATCACCATGGAGTGTGTGATGCGCAGGCGCGGCTTGAGCGTCTCGGGCTGCGTCTCGATCAGGCGCTCAAAGGCCTGCTTGTTCCAGGTGACAAAGCCCTCGGGGGCCTTTTTCTTTTTAATTTTGCGGAGTTTTTTGGGGTCGTCGCCCGCTTTGGCCATAAGCTTGGCATTTTCGATCTCGTGCTCGGGTGCCTCGGCAATCACCATGCCCTCGGTATCGAAGCCCGAGCGGCCGGCGCGACCGGCGATCTGATGGAACTCACGGGCGCGCAGGCGACGCATCTTGTAGCCATCGAACTTGGTGAGCGCGGTGAGCACCACGGTATGGATGGGTACGTTGATGCCGACGCCGAGTGTGTCGGTGCCGCAAATGACGGGCAGTAGGCCCTGCTGCGCCAAGCGCTCGACCAGCAGACGATAGCGCGGCAGCATACCGGCGTGGTGCACGCCGACGCCACATCCGAGCAGGCGCTTGAGAATCTTGCCAAAAGCCGTGGAGAAGCTCGTGCCTTTGGCGGCTTCCTTAATAGCCTCGCGCTGTTCCTTGCTGGCGATGCCAAAATTGGCGAGCGACTGCGCCGTCGCAAGTGCGGCGTCCTGGCTAAAGTGCACGATATAGAGCGGGGCCTCGCCGCGACGCATCGCGAGCTCTACCGTGCCCTCGAGCGAGGTCGTCACGTAGTCGTAGCTCAGCGGCACGGGGCGTGGGGCATCGACGACTAAGTCGCAGGTAGCGCCGGTGTGTTCCTCGAGCGAGGCGGCGATCGCGGTGACATCGCCGAGCGTGGCACTCATGAGCATGAATTGCGTGTGAGGCAGGGTGAGCAGCGGCACCTGCCAGGCCCAACCGCGATCGGGGTCGGCAAAGTAGTGGAACTCGTCCATGGCGACGCAGCCAACATCGGCATCTTCGCCCTCGCGCAGTGCGTCGTTGGCAAGGATCTCTGCCGTGCAGCAAATGACGGGCGCCTTGGTGTTGATGTGCGTGTCGCCGGTGATCATACCGACGTTATCGCGGCCGAGCACCTGTACCAGATCGAAAAACTTCTCACTGACCAGAGCCTTGATAGGAGCCGTATAGTAGCAGCGCTTGCCCTGCGCCATGCCCATAAAGAGCATGCCCAGCGCGACAAGCGACTTGCCCGATCCGGTCGGTGTGCCTAAGATGACGTGATCGCCGGCAGCGAGGTCCATGAGGGCCTCTTCTTGGTGATCCCACAGTTCAATGCCACGGTCGCTCGTCCATTCAAAGAAGTGTTCGAAGGCCTGATCAGGCGTGAGCCATGGTTCGGGCTCGCCGCCGTCCTCGGACTCCCACCAGGTGGGGGAGAGCGCACCGAGCGAGCCGAACTCGGCTTCGGTTCCCGTGCCGCCCGAGAATGAGCTGGCGGCGCCGGCGCCGGAGACGGTGCTGGCGGTGGTGTCTGTCGTGGTCTGTGCCATGTGGTTGCTTTCTCTCGCGTTTGTCCGCCAACTATTATGGCGTAGCGGCGGCGCGGGGTGCCAGCGCGCGAGAAAATGCAGGAAATGGGCGTTCTGCCCAGCCGTTTGGTGCGGTTGCCAGCTAAGTGAGTAGACTTTTTGCGATGTCGCGAGCACATGGCTTTTGCACAAGGGCTCTACCTGCGGTTTTAGTATTGGTTATGCGGGTTGTGCTTGGCTATTGCAAAAAAGTCTACTCACTTAGATTTGAGGGTCGTTCGCTGGCGCCTATTCGCGCTTGTTTGCCGACGTCGCGACCATCAGAAGCCCCTAGGACTCTTGCGGCAGGCGTTTCTTGCCTTTGCGGGCGCGGTTTTTAAAGTTCTCGACGGCCTCTTCCATGCCGAGAGGCACGTAGGTGAGTTCATCGAGGTTTTCGGGCAGGTAGCAGGCAAGGCTTTGCTCCTGCGCGCGGCCTACTGTGAGCTGTTCGTCGGTTGGCTGCGCTCCGGGCGTGGCGCAAATGCCATAGACAGCGGCACCCATCTCGCGCGTGCGGCACTCGTACTCGGTCTCGGGATGCTCGGGATGGTCGCGGCGAACGTCGTCACTTACCCAAAGTGTGTCGTAGCCGGCCGCGGCAAACTGCCCCAGGGCATAGTCGCGCAATGGCTTGCTGTCGGTTCGCAGCGTGACGGTGGCGCCGGCTGCAAAGAGCGGGCGGTAGAGCATCAGATGGTCGACATGGACGAGTCGTTTTTTGGCGTACTTGGCCTTGGGCTGTGGCGTGGGAAAGTTAATGGTGATTGCATCGAGCTCGCCTGTGGCAAACAGCTGCGGCAGCGATGCGGCTCCTCGGGGCAGGACGAGCGCGTTGGACAGCTTCTGCTCGCAGATTTTCTGCGCGGCATAGGCGATGCAGATGGGCTCCTGGTCCATGCCGATAAAGAGCGTGTCGGGCTCGCGGTGGGCGCGCTCGACCAGATAGGTTCCTTTGCCACAGCCCAGATCCAGGTGAAGGTGTTCGAAGGGCTTGCCGCCTGCGGGCGCACAGGCCTCGCGCCAATCTCCGGCATAGGCCTCGGGATTCGTCTCAATCGCATCGGCGTAGCGCTCCAGGCGCTCTTCGAGCACAAAGTTCTTAGGCGTGCGAACGTGGACGGCTCCCATGAGGCTCCTTGGTCATAAGTGTGGAACGCATAGCTGCGCGTTCCGTCAATGGGTTGAAAAAGGGTGGGCATAGTTTGCTCTAAAGATGCGGTACAGCTCGGCGGCGAGTCGTCGGTGCCTACAGACGCTTGAGAATCACATAACGGTTGAGCTCGCCGCTGCGGCCGTCGGCATGGAAACGTTCAAGCTCGCGCACGGGGACCTCGCCGCTCTTGTAGAACGTACGGACGCCACGCACCAGGTCGGTGATCTGCTGATCGTCAAAGTGATGGCAATAGCGGTAGGCGTGGCGGTCGTTTTGCCAGCCAATGAGGTGGTCGCCGGCTTCAAACTGCGCTGAATCGTATCCCTCAAACGGCGGGGTGAGCTCGGCGCGGGCTTCGGCTCGAACGGCCTTGCGCGCCATGCGCTCATCGTTCATAAACTCCCAAAAGCTGATGGCGATGATGCCGCCTGGGCGCGTCTGGCGCACCAGGGCGTCGAGCACGCGTACACGGTACTCGCACGACGGCACGTGGTGCATAAAGCCAAAGCAGACCGAGATGTCGGCGAGCGGGGCGTCGAAAAGCACATCGGGTGTCTCGGCGGGGTTGAGCTTCATGAGGGCGTCGAGCACGTCGAGCTCCTGGAAGTGCAGGTTGGGAATGCGCAGGGCGTGGCCATGTGCATCGATGGCCAAATCTTGGCACGAGTCGACACCGTAGAACTCAAACGGGCAACTGGCATCTGCCGAGGGGTTTGCGCCGTTGACGCCCTTGGCGGCGAGTGCGCCGCCGGCGGCAAAGTTCTCGAATCGCATATTGCCGCAGGCAAGATCGAAGACGCGGACGGGATGCTCGATGGTGGCGACGTCGAGCTGTTCGAGTGCGATGTCCATGGTGCGCACCCAGCCGGGCCACGGGGCCTGGCGCGTATCGGAGAAGGAGGCGGAGTGCTCGCGATAGAACGTATTGTTGAGCTGGATGAGCGATGAGGCGAAATCGCGGTTCACGGCGCGGGACTCCCTCCGTTGGCGGTGCGGAATAAACAGTACGACCATACTACCGTTAACGCCGCAACGGGGACAACCGAGCCGTGGGTCATTGCTTTGTTTGGACACATTTCCGCAGCTCATATGTGCCCGCAACCGCCGGTTGTCAAAAATCTCACTAGAATAGGTGGCATGCTTTTGGCGGTGGCGGATAGATTTTTAACTGTGCAAGGCGCCTTAAGAACAAAAACGGTCCGGCGGCACGGCTGGCATCACATAGGAGGAACCATGAATGTAGAAACTGCACAGCGGCTCGCCGGCCTTCGTCGCAGCAAGGGCTTTAGCCAAGAAGGGCTGGCACGAAAGCTGGGACTGTCGCGCCAGGCGGTCAGTAAATGGGAGCGCGCGGAGAGCTCGCCCGATACCGAGAACCTGATCTCGCTCGCCAAGCTCTATGGCGTGAGTTTGGACGAGCTCCTCAATCCGAGCGATGAGATCGAGGACGATATCGAGTTTGAGAACGAGGACCGCGCTCGTCAGCGCGAGGCCGAGGCGGCAGAGCGCGCCCGCACCCATGAGGCGGCGGCACGCGCCACCGAGGCGGCAACGCAGGCGAGTGATGCTGCGGCCAAGGCGGCACAAGCGGCAAGCTGGAGTGCGCAGGCCGCCAATGCCGCTACGGCGCAGGCGACGAGTGGCACCGCGGTTGGCTCGACTCCGGTGAAGGGCCCGTTCCAGTCGTTCCCGTATTGGGCCGTGTGCTGGCTGCTGTTCTTTTTGCTGATGTTCCTGTTTGGTGCCGGTCCCTTTGCCGCGCTGATCTTCTTTACGATTCCCATCTATCACTGGGTGGCGCGTGCGCTCGATGGCGATTGGGCGCGCGGGGATATTCAGGTTGGCCCGGCGTCGGTGGCGATCAAGGTCCAGGGGAAGGATACTTCTGCGGAACCTGATGCTGGCGTGGCTACCGCGGCCACCGCTGAGCCATGTGCCAAAGAGGGTGACGAATGATGAAGCTCTCGCATGAGTCTAAGAGGCGCTTGGGCATTGGCATCGGAGCGTTTGTGCTCATCATCGGGCTTGTCTTTGGCATTTCGCGGACTTTGATTCATTTTGATGGCCCGTGGGATCTCGACGATGTTGTATCCGGCTTGTCCGGTATGGACGATGTGGTTGACGACGACGATTTTATGAACGATGGCGGTAAATATTCCGCTCGGCCTCAGCAGCTTTCGTGTACGACCTTTGATGCCGATGAGTTTCGCTACCTCGATTTCGATATCGATGCGGCTACGGTGGACGTCAAGGTTGTTGATGGCAACAAGGCTCGCGTTATCGAGCGGGGACGCGTTGCCAATGGTATGGATGCCTCCAAGGCCGCGACGCAAAACATCGCATCCGTCGAGGACTCGACGCTCAAAGTTTCTCAGTTTGGAAGTGATGACGGTAAGGCGATTGACCGCTCGGTTACGGTTGAGCTGCCGCGCCGTGTTGCCGAACATCTGAAGGGAGTCAACGCGCACGTGGGCTCGGGTGATCTGCAGATTGCCGGTGTCATCTGTGATGGTTTCGACCTTTTCCTGGGTGCGGGAGATGTAGAGTTTACGGGCAGCGTGACTGATGCGCTCAGCGCTGAGGTCGGGTCGGGCGATGTAACGTTCGAGCTCTACCAGGCCCCCGCGAAGTCGATGGACGTGAGTGTGGGCTCGGGCGATGTGGAGATGACGGTTCCGAACTCGACGGGCTTTAAGGCGAGCCTCACCTTGGGCAGCGGCGACTTCGAGAGCGATTTCCTTCCGCTTGGCTACGACGGCGAGACCATTTTGAATCTTGAATTCGATAACGGTGACAAGTCTGCCACGTATCGTTTTGAGGTTGGTTCGGGCGACATGTCGTTTGATTCGGAGTAGTGAGGCAGACGAAAGCCTAGGCGAAGATATAGACGCGCTGTTTGATGAAGGCGCCGAAGCCGAGATTGGCTCCGGCGCCTTTGCCTTTACAATGGGGGCATGGAACAGATTATCTTGAACATACTCGAGGCTCTGCGTCGCGGCGAGACCGTGGACGACAAAGCGCTCGTCAAACTGATACATGCCGAGGCGCGTCGTGAGGGTGCCGACAAACGCGATTTGGCCAAGCGCCGCCTGCTGCCGTTTTACCAGCGGGTGAAGCGCGAGGAGCCGGCACGTTGGGCTGGGTGGAACGTCGATTCCGATCTGGAGCGTCAACTGCTGCAGGTGTTGCGCATGAAGCCGCGCCGCACGGCTTCGGGCGTGGCGACCATTACCGTCATCACCAAGCCGTGGCCGTGCTCGGGCGATTGCCTGTTTTGCCCCAACGACCTGCGCATGCCCAAGAGCTATCTGCACGCTGAGCCGGCGTGTGCCCGTGCGGAGCAAAATTGCTTCGATCCGTATCTGCAGGTGAGTGCCCGTTTGACGGCGCTTTCGCAGATGGGGCATGCGACCGACAAGATAGAGCTCATCGTGCTCGGTGGCACCTGGAGCGACTATCCGCAAGGGTATCAGACGTGGTTTATGTCGGAACTTTTCCGTGCGCTCAATGACGATGCCGTCGCCGGCGTGGCGGCCAACCCCATGTTGGCGCGTCCGGGCATCAGCCGTGCCGAGGCGGGGCGCCTGCTCGATGACGCTCCCGCTGATGCCCTGCCGCCGGTGGTAACAGAGCGCCGCGAGCGCTATCGGGCTGCCGGCATTGCGACAGACGAGGTCGAGCTTGCAGCAGGTGTTGCCGGCGAGCAGGGGCGTGTGGATGCTGCCGTGGGCGGCTATAACCGTGCGGTGCGTCGTCTGTACGGCCCTGGTACGCCGTGGGGCGAGGTCGCCGAGTGGCAGACGGCCACGATGGAAGAGCTTGAGCGCCAGCAGCGCATCAACGAGACGGCGAAGCATCGCGTGGTGGGGCTCGTCATCGAGACGCGCCCCGATGCTGTAACGCCGCAGGCGCTTACGCTTATCCGCCGCCTGGGCTGCACCAAGATCCAGATGGGCATCCAGAGCCTCGACCAGCACCTGCTCGATATCAACGAGCGTCGCATTTCGGTGGCGCAGATTGAGCGGGCGTTTTCGCTTGCACGCCTGTTTGGCTTTAAGATCCACGCGCATTTTATGCTCAACTTGCTGGGCGCCACGCCCGAGGGGGACAAGCGTGACTACGAGTGCTTTATGACCGAGGGGGCCTTTATGCCCGACGAGGTCAAGGTCTACCCGTGTGCGCTCATCGAGGGCTCGCGTCTGGTGGGTTGCTATGAGCGCGGCGAGTGGCGTCCCTATACCGAGGAAGAGCTGCTCGATGTGCTGGCCGACGACATCGTGGTGACACCGGCGTTCTGCCGCATCAGTCGCATGATCCGCGACTTTAGCTCCGACGACATCATGGTGGGCAACAAGAAGCCCAACCTGCGCCAGCTCGTTGAGAACCGCCTGGCTGCTCGGGGTGATGGTGCGACGTTGCGTGAGATTCGCTATCGCGAGATCAGCACGGCGGGTGCCGACCTGGACGAGTTGACCCTTGACGAGGAAGTGGCGTACGAGACGCCGGTGACGCGCGAGCGCTTTTTGCAGTGGGTGACGCCGCAGGGCAAGATCGCGGGCTTTTTGCGGTTGTCGCTGCCCGATCGCGCTTTTGTTGCCGCACATGCGGACGAGTTGCCGACGATGCCGGACGAGGCGATGATTCGCGAGGTGCACGTGTATGGCATGGCGGCGCGCGTGGGCGACCAGGGCCAGGCGGCGCAGCATCACGGGCTGGGGCGTTTGCTCGTAGAGCGTGCGTGCGAGATTGCCCGGGATGCGGGTTATGCGCGTATCAACGTGATTAGCGCGATTGGCACACGCGAGTACTATCGCCATCTTGGATTTTATGACCATGGCCTTTATCTGCAAAAGGAGCTCTAGATGAACAAGCCGAGTGTTTCTGCCGGCGTCGTTGCCGGCGTTGCTCTGGGAGCCGCGGCGCTTGGTGCGGCCGCTGTCGCTGTTCGTGCTGCCTGCCTGCAGGTCGCGCGAACCCGCAATGGGCTGGCGCGTGTGAAACGCGTGCACGATGAGGGCGGCGATGAGATTCGCGTGTTGGTGCAAGGCGGCGTCTACCAAAGCGCAAGCTACGTTGGCGAGCGTTGGGCGGAGCCCGTCTTTGCGTACTATCGCGCATTTGACGATGTGTTCGAGGCCGAAGACGCAATGCGTGATGCTTACGGGCATGGTATCGACCGTATGCTCATGCTGGGCGGCGGCGGGTTTGCCTATCCTAAGTTCGCTCTGATGTCGCACGAGGGCTTGCGCATGGACGTCATCGAGTATGACGGAGAGATTACGCGCCTGGCGCGCCGCTGGTTCTACCTAGACGAGCTGGAGCGCACGGTTGGTGATCGCCTGCGGGTGATTACCGCCGAGGCGCGATCGTATCTGGGCGTGACGAGTGTGGGGCATCGCCGCTACGACGTGGTCGTGAGCGATTGCTTTGGCGGTGCCGAGCCCGTGCGCGAGCTGGCGACGGTCGAGGCGTTGCGTCTAGTGCGGGGCAGCTTGAACCCGGGCGGCATCTACGTTGCCAATATCGTGAGCACGAACGAGGGGAGCGATGTGTCGTTCCTGCGCGATTGCGCCGCCACGGCGTTCGAGGTGTTCGACCACGCTTGGGTGATTCCCTGCGGCGACGCGGAGTTCGGCGGCGAGGAAAACTACCTGCTCATTGCCAGCGACGGCGACTATGCCTTTGCCGAAGCCGTGCCCTTCGACGCTGACTTTCTCGGCGCTGCCCTCCACGACTAGCATTGGGAGTAGTCAATTTGTGACGGGCTCTATGGTTTTGTCAACCATGCGCTTCATCTATTTTCAGCATGACGCATCTGGACGCCCGGTGCCAACTCGCTTCTTCTTCGGTTGATTCCGCCCGCTAGGCCAAAAATGTCATTGGAAGTGCCAAATGAACAAGCAAGCCACTACGCAACTGCACATCTATTCCGCCTTTTTCGTTCTCGCGGGATTTGTTTTAAATCGGGGAGTGTTTCTACTTTTCCTTGCGGAGAAAGGAATGTCTGTCACGGAAATCGCGCTTTATCAAGCCCTGTTTAACATTGCGACGGTCGTCCTCGAGCTGCCAACAGGGCTGATAGGCGATTTCTTTGGAAGGAAGTTTTCGATTCAAGTGGGCGTGCTGCTGCTTTTCTTCCATACGGCTGGCATGTTGCTGCTCTCAGGTCCCTTTCTCGTCGCGCTTTCCCTTGTTGAGGCGCTCGCTTACTCCCTTCAATCGGGATCCGAACAAGCACTTTTATATGAAATTGCCCGAAATGCCGGTCAAGGAGAGCGCTTCCTCACCATCAATGCTCGGCTACTTGCCGCACAATCAATCGCTACGGGAATGGCAATTGTACTCGGATCTTTCATTGCCCAAGTATCTTGGAGCGCCCTCTACGTATGTGTCTCCGTTTTCTATCTCCTGCAGCTTTTCCTTCTGTATCCCATTGAGAGGATGGAAACGACCCGTTCTGAAAGATCAGAAAAGGGGAGGTTTGACGCAGCCAAGATGTTCAGGCGAGAAACCTGGCGCTTTGGAGAATCCGCATTTGCGATATTGCTCCTCCTCATCGGCACAAGCATGCTCGACGGATTCTACGGGAGTTATTACAACTTGAATCAGTTGGTATTCGACGCGTTTCATGCTCCCGTCTCCATAATAGGAATCTTTTTCGGTGCATCCTATGCAGTAAATGCGACGGCCTACATTGCGGCAGATTTCTTCTCATCGCGTTTTGGGAAAAGAAATACCATGCTCGGCTCGATGCAAATCGAGGCTGGCCTTTTCTTGATTCTTCCGTGGTTCGCTTCAAATCCTTTGTGTTTGTTTGGCCTTAGCATGGTGCTTTGTTTCCTCCCAGAAGTGGTGTACATCACTTCGGAAAACTTAATCCAAGACGGGATAGCGGACGATCTCCGTGCGACGATCCTTTCCGCCGCGTCCCTGGTAAGGGCCCTCTTTTCCGCATTGTTTTTCTCCGTATTTGGACATATGTTGGGGTTATATCCCATTCAGATGACGCTCGGTATTATTGGCGCAATCGCGATAGCGATTACCGCCGTTGTTTCATTAATAATTGGTGGAATACATGCCTTCAAGAATTGATGTATCGATTGACGAGCTGCCAGAAGTTTCGAGCCTTCTTGATGGCTGCGGGTGTACGCGTTAGCTTTGAATCGGTGGGCCTCAATGCCGAGGAATATCAGCGTTTTATCGATGCTGGCGGAATAGTAATGGTCTCGGGCGAAGATTGCTATATCTTACCAGTCGAGAACCGTTTAATCCTGCCCCAGACTAGTGACTTATAATTGCGGCTTCCCGTCTACGTCTGCACTAGACGTGGATGCGGGAAACTTCCCCTTAATGCAATTCACAATATGTTGAAAACTCAGGTCGTGGAACGCGATGGGTTTTAGTTTTTTTGGTGCTGCAGTCGGCAATTTACTCTGCGGGTTTGGCACTATGAAGGAATTTAGGCTTTTCCTGTAACGTTAAAAATACAACGATTGGTGGTTGCAGCTCTGCTTAGCAAATCTAATCCCTGAATATTAAGCACATTACGCGACAGGTGTACTTTACTGTTCTATCCCTTTTTGTCCGTAAAGACAGGGGGGTCTTCTTCCAGTTACCTTTTGTTTTTGCAGGGGAGGGGCCATTTTGACGGCTACTACATACAAGATTGATCTTATTTGCGGTCCATCGAAATCGTTGGACGACATAAAGTAGCTAAAATAGCCCCGTCCCAAAAAGACTGGTTAACAAGCCCCGTCCCAAAAAAGACTGGTCTTAGGCGTGGTCGCGCCAGCTGAGGACGCGCTGCTTCATGCCCTCTATGTCGAGCACGCCTTCGGCAAAGCCCTTGCGCACGAGCTCTTCGGGAACAAACTCGTCGTAGCGATCAAAATAAGGCACCTCGCCGGGATAGACGAGCTCGATGGGATCGAAGTCCTTCTCGGCCTCGGCGGCGAGCACCTCAAAGAACGTCTCTTCGTCGGCCTTCATCTTAAACTGCATAAAGTACGGGCGTGAAGGGTCGAGTCCGCGAAGGCCCAGCTCCGCGGCACATTTAATCTTGAGCATACGTTCGAGCGCCAGAAAGGCGTAGCTGCCCAGCCAGGGGAAGAGTACCCAGGTGTCGCCGCCCAGGTTGATAAGCGGTTTAGTTCCCGCGCGCGAAATCTCGGCGGTATGACGAGCCTGTGCAAGGCGTGCCCGTGCGTTGCCCATAAGGTACGGATACGCCGCGTGCTCGTTGAGCGCTTGGCGCATGCGTTCGAGTACATGTGTGTTGATGTCACCGGGGCAGTCGCCAAAGTAGGCCGGCACACGGCCCTTGACCTGCGTGGCAAAGACGGTGTGACGCTTCCAGTCCACTTCCTCGACAATCCAGCAGTGCCCGGCTATGGCGATGCGCTCACCGGGCGGTGGGGGATTGACGATCGTGCCTAACTCGGCCGACTCGCTGCGAACGGTGAACTCCTCGTTTTCCTGGAACACGGCGTAGAACTTAAAGTTGTTAATGACGCGCTCGCCCGCGAGACCCACGATGAGTCCGCCGCCCTCGGTGACCTGGATGTGGTCGATCTTGATGAGGTGACGCAGCAGTACGCGATAGTCATCGGCCGAGACGCGGTGGAAATAACTAAGCGTGAGCACGCGTTGGGCAAGTTCGGCCGGTGTGAGCTCTCCGGTGCTGGCGAGGGTCGACATGGTCTGGTGATAGAGCAGACTGTAGGGGAGTCGATCGAGCTCGGGCGGCTCGACCCACTTTTCTTCGCGATAGAGTTGTACGAGCGCGATGCCCTGCAGGAGCTTCCATGGAATGGTCTCGGGCATCATCGTGCGCGGCTCGGGTTTCTCCTCGCGCATGACAAACCACATCTCGGGCGGAAGGTCGCGACGGCCTGTGCGCCCCATGCGCTGCAAAAAGGAGCTGACGGTAAACGGCGCGTCAATCTGGAACGCGCGCTCCAGGCGACCGATATCAATGCCGAGCTCCAGCGTAGAGGTGGTGACGGTCGTCTGCGCCTGTTCCTCGTCGCGCATGAGCTCCTCGGCGGTCTCGCGTAGCGATGCCGAGAGGTTGCCATGATGGATAAGGAAGCGGTCTGGCTCGTGCCGGTTTTCACAGTAGCTGCGCAGCATGGAGCACACGGCCTCTGCCTCCTCGCGCGAGTTGGCAAAGACCAGGCACTTGCGGCCGCGGGTATGTTCAAAGATGTAGCCCATGCCGGGGTCGGCGTTGTCGGGTGCGGTGTCGGTGGGGTTGAGCAGTGCCTGCTCGGTCGCTCGTGGGATGTCGACTTCGCCCTCGGGGGCCGAAGAAGTGCGACGGTCTTTGGGAGCGGCCTTGCCCCGTGCCTGCTCGCGACGTTGGCGGCGTTCCTCCTGTGTGAGTTGTCCGCTGTGGCGCACGTCTTGGACACCGGACGGCAGTGCCGCGGGTGGTGTCGCCTCAATGCGCTCGCACGCGAGCACTTCGGCCTCTTGAGGACCCGCACTCTCGAATCCCCGCTGCTGCGCCTGGGGACCCGAGTTGTAGAAGTGCTCCATGGAGATACGCCACACGCGGCGCGGCTCCTCAAAGCGGGGGATGACGCAGTCGCGTCCCGTCCCCTGCGACAAGAAGGCGCCCGTGCGTTCCGGGTCCCCGATGGTGGCCGAAAGGCCAATGCGCCGGGGCCGCACGCCCGCCATGCGCGAAAGACGCTCGATAAGGCAGAGCGTCTGCCCGCCGCGGTCACCGCGCATGAGCGAGTGGACCTCGTCGATGACCACATAGCGCAGGTCGCAGAACATACGCGGGATTGCCATGTGCTTGTGGATCAGGAGTGCCTCGAGTGATTCGGGCGTAATCTGTAGGATGCCGCTTGGCTTTTTGATGAGCTTTGCCTTGTGCGACTGCGAGACATCGCCGTGCCAGTGCCAGACGGGGATATCGGCCTCTTCGCACAGATCGTTGAGGCGAACGAACTGGTCGTTGATGAGTGCCTTGAGGGGGCCAATATAGAGGGCGCCAACGCTTGCGGGCGGGTTCTCCCAAAACTCGGTCAGGATGGGAAAGAAGGCTGCCTCGGTTTTGCCAGATGCCGTGGATGCCGTCAGGAGCACATTGTCTTGCGTGTTGAAGATGGCATCTGCCGCCGCAACCTGGATGGAGCGCAGACTCTCCCAATCGTGGGAGTAGATGAAGTCTTGGATAAACGGGGCGTAGCGGTCAAAGGCGTTCACGGGGCCTCCTCTCATCAACGGGCTGATCAACGCAACGGGCAACGGTTCGATATCTTGCAACATCGGCGTTTGCTCAGATAAAACCTACCAAAAAAACCTGTCCCTTTTTGGCAGGTTAGATGGTGAATTCGGCAAAGTTGCGGTCGTCGTCCGCGGTGCCGGTGTCGTCTGTTGCGGCTGCCGGCGCCAGCGCGTCGCCGCCGACGCTTTGCAGCAACTCGGCCACGTTGGCGTCGGGGTTTTGGCATAGGATGTCGAGCAGCTCGATAAAGTCACGAATGACTTCACGCGGCGTCAGATGTGTGTCGGCCCCCACGCGGCCAAACTCAATCTTGAGGAAGTCCACCAAGTCGTTCTCGGTAAGCGTGGGCGTCCAGCCAAAGTAGCCGGCATGAATCTGCATGAGCTTTTCGATGAGCACCAGCAACTCCTCGTAGGTGAGTGGCTGCAGGCGGATGATGGGCGCGAGCATGTCCTTAAGGTCCTCGCGTGCAAAGCGGCCCTGAGCGAGCCGACTTCGCAGGGCCTCGTAGGAGAACACGCCACGGCGGCGGTCTTCGATGGAGGTTGGCGTGCCGCCCATGATCATGCCCAGGTACTGCGCCTTGCCCTGGAGCGTGTCGTTGTACATGGTCAGGATCTTCTCGTAGTTGTATTGGCGTGTGATGGCGTTGGGAATCTTATACAGATTCACGAGCTCGTCGATGAGCACCAGCATGCCCTTGTAGCCGCTGCAGACCAAAAAGCGCGCAATGAGCTTAACGTAGTCGTACCAGTCGTCATCGCTGATGATGGTCGAGGAGCCCAGCTCGGCGCGTGCCTCACTCTTGGTGCGGTACTCGCCGCGAATCCATTTGGTCACGCGGCTCATAGCTTCTTCGTCGCCCTCGGATACGGCCGCGCGGTAGCGGCGGAGCATGCGGGCGAAGTCGAAGCCGTGGACCATTTCCTCGAGTGGGGCCAGTTGGGCATTGACGGCAGACTCGTCGGCATCGGCACACGAGGCGACCCAGCGATCCAGGATAAGGTTGAGCGCACCGCCCTCGGGGCGCGTCTTGGTCGATATGTTGCGGATGAGCTCACGGTAGGTGGCAAGGCCCTGTCCCTGGCCGCCCTGCAGACGGCGCTCAGGGGATAGGTCGGCATCGGCCACGACGAATCCCTCGCCCATGGCGTGCGTGCGGATCGTCTGGAGCAAAAAGCTCTTGCCGGCGCCGTAGCGACCGACTAGGAAACGGAAGCTTGCGCCGCCATCGGCGATGAGGCTCAGGTCGGTGAGCAGAGCGCGAATCTCGACCTCTCGCCCCACGGTGATATAGGGAAGGCCGATGCGCGGGACAACGCCGCCCTTGAGCGAGTTGAGAATGACGGCGGCGACGCGCTTGGGCACGCGGGGTGCTGCGGATGCGGTATCACTCATGGTCTAAGTATCCTCTCACGTCTGCTTCGTAGTCCTCGATAATGCGCGGTCCTGCCGCGCCAAATTCAATTACGGTGTCACCCACCAGGTCAAAGAGCGCCTCGTTGATGGTATCGACGAGCATGTCCTCGCTCTGACCCGACCTCTCCACTGCCGATTCCGTTTGTGCCGTGTCCTGCTCGAGCAGCGCGCGGAGATAGGCGTTTGCGGCAGGCGCGAGTTCGTTTGTGGCGTCAGCGGGCGCTGCCGCTGCGAACGCGGGCGTCGGCGCGAGAAGCGGTGCCACGACACCAAACTGTTCGGTGGATATGGTCGGCTCGTCGGCCTCGTCCTGCCGAATGGGTGCCGCGACCGGTTCGACAATCGCGTCGGCTACGGGCTCGGCTTCCGGTTGCCCTGAGTCCGCTGCCTCGGCTTCCACAGGTGCGCCGTCCTCGCGCTCTTCATCGATCAAAAGCGCTTCGCGCGTTTGCGCAGCGGCGTTCCGAATGTGCCCCAGCTGACTCAGATCGATATCGATTTTGACGGGCTGGTGTGCGGCGTCCCACGAAAGCCATGCCACAATCTCGTCATCGATAATCTTGGCCAGATATTTGGGGACCTTTTCTTCCTTAAGGGGATGGGCGGGGTCCAGCGCCAGGCGCAGGCGTTGGTCGCAGGCGCGCATCATTTCACCGAGCTTGCTGCTCTTTTGCCTACTACCGTGGATACGCATGCATTCCCAAAAGCCGTTTTGGCAACGGTAGATATGGATAGGATCCAGGCGGTATTCGCAGTCCTCGTGGCGCTCGGGCGCAAAGAATACGGCCGAGGCAAACATGGTGTAGGGCATGGCCGTCTCCTCCCCAAATAAACTCGCCACGATGCCGGTCTTTCGGTGCGTGTCATAGTAGCGCGCCATGCGGACATACACGGCGCATGCCACGTGGCGCAGATCGCGGTGGTGGCTGCGGTCGAGCCGCGAGTTACTTAGGTTGTACGTGGAGAGGGCGTTGATGGCGGCCATGAGTCGCTCCTCGCGCACCTCATCGGGCGGAAGGGGGGGCGTGGGCTCGGAGGTTTTGCGACGCTTGGGGGTCTGGCCGGACGGTGCCGGTGCTGGTACAAGGTCTCGTGCCGCGCGCCGCAGCTCGATAAGGGCGTTGTCGAACATGACGGTTTTAGAATCACGAAGCAGCTTGGGGTCGAGCCCGTGGAACACGGCGTAGTCCTGCAACCACACGCGTGCAAACCGGTCGATGCCGGGCTCAAAGGCGCGGTAGGCATCCCAAAAGGCCTTGATCTTGTTAAAACCATCGAGCGGATTATCTACGCCGATGCCGCAAATCAGCTCATAGAGATACAGAAAGGCAAAGGACGTAGACGTTTCCTCGACGGTCTCGCGGCGCACTTGGGCGCGCCAGGTAAAGTAGCCGCGCAGCTGCCGGTCGCTCATGGCGTTGTAGGTGGGAAAGTACGACTTAAAGGTGCCGTTGTAGGGGCAGTCGTCCTCAAAGTCGGCCATCAGCAGGCCCTGGCGGTAAAAAAGCTCGGCTTCCGAAAGCCAGCGGCCCGCACCGCCCTTGGGGTCATCCTGCCAGCGCGATATCTCGCGCATTTTACGGTACTGGTCGGGGAGGAAATTCTGCATCTGTCGGCCGGTTTTGAGAATCGGCTCGTCTGCGTAGACTTCATGTGAGAAGCGGGCAGACTGATGGGTCCGGGCCTCGGCCATAATGCGCTCGATGAGCATCTTGATGTCCTGGTCGGCCACCGCTTCTCCTCTCGAACGCAGCTACGGTGACCTCATATCATAGCACAGCATCAAACAGATGTTCGAGATACCGCTGCGTTGATAGATTTAGAACAGGAGGGCGTAGATGACGGCGATGACGACGGAGGGAAGCATATTGGCCGTGCGGAAGGTCTGAGGACGGATGAGATTGACGCCGACGCAGAAGATGAGCATGGAGCCTACGAGCGAAAGACTGTCGAGGGCTGCTGTGGTCATGATGGGGGAGAGTGCGCCGGCAAACAACGTGATCGTCCCTTGGAACACGGCGACGGGCAGGGCCGAGAAGATGCAGCCGCGTCCGAGCGACGCCGTCATGGTACAGACGATGATGCAGTCCAGCGCTCCCTTGAGGGCGAGCGTGGACCAGTCGCCGAGCAGGCCGTCCTGGATCGATCCCACAATGGCCATGGCACCGATGCAGACGGTCAGCGATGTCGAGACAAAAGCGTTGGTGAACTCGTTATCGCCCTCACTGCCAGTCTTGCGCTTGATCCATTCGCCAAGGTTCTCGATGGCGGCTTCCAAGTTGACGGCCTCGCCGATGAGCGAGCCGAGGGCGAACGAGACAATGAGCATGGTGGTACCAGTGGTCGCCAGCGCCTTTCCATCGATGATGAGCATCTTTTGCATGGTGCCGCCAAGGCCGATAAACAGGACGCACAGCCCCGATGCTTTCATGAGCGTGTCTTGGATGCGCGGTGTAATGAAGCGGCCGCCCGCTAATCCCAAAAGACCGCCCGCAACTAAAAGCACAACGTTGATGATTGTTCCCAAGCCCGGCATGAGCCCTCCTGTATTGATGCCAACGTGGCAATCGTAGCAGAACGAAATGCGAGGTACATCGCGACTCATCTAATACGTTATATAAGTGGTATTAGGAATGATGCGCGGCATTTAAGCCTCAGGTGGTTGTCGGGACATAGGGATAGTATTCAAAGCGCAGTGTCATAAGCCGCTGTGGGGATTCAATAGCCGCGGCGATGATATTGGCATCGCGGGCACGATCAAACCCTTCGAGTTCGATCTGATACGAGACGTCTTGCATAATGTCCAGACGTCGCCAGGCCAGGAGTGTGTCGCCATCGAATTCCAAGGTCTTGCCTCCGTCTGGAGCAACGGCGTATAGACGCAGCTTGGCGGTGGTTGCAGGGTCGACAACTGTGACCTTTTTAATTTCGTTTCGAGTATTCTTGGCGCCCAACAAGGTGAGCAGTGTTGGGGCCACGATCTCGCCCGATGGCAAAAAGACGACTTCGATGGATTCAGGAAATGCGATGATAGCCGACTTGCGGACGGGCTGATTGGCGGCGGCAACTTCGATGTTCGCAGCGTCGATGACCTCTGTGTGGTCGAGCGCGGCAAGCACGCAGCAGTTACCTTCATCGATCTCTTGAGGATCAGCAAGCCCCAGACTGTCCGCGAGCTCGGGATCGTTTGGATCGGCAGCGGGCTCATTCGGCGCTTCGAGAGAAGCTGGGACGCTGTTTGTCGGCGACGGCGTGTCGCCCGCACCTGCTTCTTTGTCCGCGCTCTCTTCTTGTATGGTTGCGTTGATGGGTTCGTCGTTTGGGGGGAGCGTCTTGGCGTCAAATGCGGAGGGGAGAATTCCGATGGCTCCGGATCCGTTCCACTCCATTTCGAGAAGCGCCGGGTCGGCAAGAATGCGTTGCCTGCTTTGCGCGTGGGCATCGATTTCAATAGGGCCTGCCTCTATCCCTCGTGTAAGGCTGAGTGATCCGGCTGGCTTCTCGAAATGAGCGTCTGTGTCTTTGGTGCTGACGGCGTAGAACAGCAGGGACGCTTCTCCCGCCGCGATAACATCGGTACCGGCTTTGGTCAGCCGCAACGATGCCGTGAATGAGAGGGTGGGCTGCGCATCGTCTGCATTCACGGCGGCGCAGCCCAGACATATACCGCCTCCTTTCTCGAAAAACGCACCGTCGAAGGCGACCTTCGCTCCGTTCGCTGAGTCATCGACCGAAGCGATGTCGATGCGCAGCTCTAAATTGCATGGATCGCCATCTGCATCGAGCACAACCGAGCGCCACGTGCAGACGGCGCACCCCGCCTGGGAGCCGTTTGCCTTGTTCGAACGCTTGATATCCACGACTATCGAGCCGTCCGTATTACGACGAAGGCATCCCGAGGTTGAGATCACGGCCTGTGCGATCGAAAAACGCTCGCACGCAATGGCGCTCGACGGATTTGGTGCGGAACTTAGGGCTACTGGTAAGGAGTCTGCCATGACGGGAGTCGCCCAAGCGGCGACAGGCGTTCCGGTTGCGAGCGCGCCGCAGAGTGCGACGACGGGCAAAAGGTTCTTCGATGCCATGGGGTCTCCTTAGCTAATTTAGTGCGGCCTGTCCGTGTTTTGTTTCTGGCTGCGTTTGATGTGCAGACCAAGGCCGGCGGTTCCCGCGCCTGCTGCTGTGGCGCCTGCTGCCAAGAGCCATCGTCTGTCGCCTGTCTGCGCCAACGGTTCCTCGCGGTCGCCGCGGTCGAGCTCCGAGAGGTCGACCGTCACTTGCGTGGCGGCCTGCGCCTGTTCTTGCTGGGCAAAGGCCATGGCTGGCCCAAACGCTAGGATGCTGACGGCGGCGGCCAGGGCGACGGCCTTATGCCGTGTGCGCACCGGGCTCGACCGTCCAGGTGATCGTCGCAACCTGATCGCCTTCGCCGGTTACGCGGAAGATGTCGCGCGTGACGCGGGCGACGTTTCCGCTTGTCTTGAGCTTGATTTTGTCCGTGCCGCCGGCAATGCCCTGGTAGCCCATGTCGAAGGCTGCATTCTTGGAAAGATCGAGGCCCGTCCCTTGCGCGGCGGCGCTGGCGTTCTGGAGCGCGCCGTCGGGGCCGACCTTAAAGTCGATGGAGTTCTGCGCGGTTCCGGCCTTGGCGTCGGCGGCAATGGTCCAGGTGTTCATGGCGTCGATCTTCATGTTGGTGACATGGATGCCGTAGGCCGAATGATTGTCGATGGTGGTCGCGTCTTCTGAGGGGCCCTGAAGCGTGCCGTCGGCCTTGGCGACGAAGGGAATAACCGTCGGAACTTTGAACTCAACGTTGTCGATCTCGGTCCTGACCATTACCTTCGTGGTTCCAACGCGCCCGGCTGCCATAGCTGGCGTCGGGGCGGCGCCCATTGCGAGCGCGAGCGCGAGCCCTGTGCCCACGACGAGCGCTCTGACTCCGTTCATGTTCCTGGTGATGTCCATGGTCGTTCCTTTCTATTCGCCGCGGGCCGTCCCCGCGATGATTGGACGAATGCTGGTGAATTGCATGCGGTGCCGTGTCGGCCGGAAGGCTAGTTCTCGGTTTGCTCAACCCGTACCTTGACACGTGTCGGATTGCCGTGGCTGTCGAGGGTCTTTGCATCGAGTGCCTGGATCTCGATGTACGCCTCGCCTTCTTTGATGTCGCCGGCGGGGCACGTCTCGATTGTCTTGCCGGTCTCGACCACACCGGATTCGTACATGGTCTCGTCGTTTTGGATGACGCGGAATCGCTGGGGAAATTTATTGTCTTGGACGTTTTGCACGTTGACGCGCAGTTTGCCGTCCTCCTGCAGCTGAGCGACCGGCGCGACCGAAATCGTCATCATGTTGTCGCGGACGATGGCGTCGAGCTCATCTTGGATTTCCTGGCGCGTTTTGCCCTCGGCCGTCGTAACCGAAGCGCCCGCCTCGGGTACGGGCTGCGACTGCCAAACGTATAGTCCTACGGCGACAAGGGCGCAGACGATGGCCAAGCAGGCAACGATGAGCTTCTTGCGACGACCCAGGCCTGCAAAGTGGGGTGGCTTCTTCGCGCTCATGCGGCATCCTTGGCGGTATAGACGCGCGCAAAGGTGGACGGGTCCGCTCCAAAGAGCATGTGAAGCATCAGACGGCGCGAGTAGACGAGCTCGTCGAAGTCGGGAGGGAGCTCGATGTCGTGGATATGCGCGATGTGGTGGGCGAGCGCCGAGAACGACTCGGGGTCGCAGATCACATCGGTGGTAACGTGGTAGACCGTCGTATCGGGGAATGCCTCTTCGTCGAAAGGCAGGAGATGGGGATCGTCGTCGACTTCGATGGCGATGCCGTACTGGGGCCAGTAATATGCCATGGGAACCTCCCTGCTTCTGGGCCAAAACTTCTATCGGTTTTGGCTGTCGACGCCGACCTTATCAGCCGCTACTTGACCAATTTCTGACCAAATGCTTGACGGATTGGCGTCTCCGCAGGTAAAAGGCGGCAAAAAATACTCCAACTTTTTTCGAGCGACAATCGCGCGGTCGGCGACGGCGGGGCCATATGTGTCAAAAGCATCGTCTGCCGAGGAAATCAAGCCGCTCGCCGAATTGCACGAACGTAAAAAACGCCAATTATGGAGACGGTCTCGAACACGTCGACGAAACGATGCGGTAACATCTCCCTGCAAACACTGTAGTTAGCTAAAGGGGGAGTTCGCGTGTCTGCAACCATCAAACCCTTCACCGACGAGTTCGAAGAGTATGGCCGCGATGAATCTCGCGCATCGGGCGAGGCCTCGAGCATCTCGTTTCCGACAACGGAAAACGAGGTCCGTGCCATTTTGGAAAAGCTCCATGCCGAGCGTGTTCCGGTAACGGTTCAGGGCGCCCGAACCGGCCTTGCCGCCGGCGCCGTGCCCCACGGCGGGCATATCCTCAATACTTCCCGTATGAATCGCTATTTGGGCCTTCGCCGCGATGAACAAGGCCAATTTCTGCTGCGCGTGGAGCCGGGCGTTGTGCTCTCGGAGCTGCGCAAGCAGCTGAGCAAGAAGGTGCTGCCGACCGCTGGTTGGGACCAGGCATCGCTTGAGGCCTACGAGGAGCTCCAAGAGGCTCCCGAGCAGTTTTTTCCCACCGATCCCACCGAGGCGTCTGCCTGTCTGGGCGGCATGGCGGCATGTAACGCCTCCGGTGCCCGCAGCTACGCCTACGGCCCCATGCGCCCACATATCACGGGACTCCACGTCGTGCTGGCTGATGGCGATTTGCTTGAGCTTCGGCGCGGCGAGGCTTTTGCCCAGGGCCGCCACCTGTCGCTCGTGACGGCAGCGGGCCGTACACTCGAGCTCGATCTTCCCGGCTATACCATGCCCAAGACAAAAAATGCTTCGGGCTATTTCGTTGCTGACGATATGGATGCCATCGATCTGTTTATCGGTGCGTGTGGCACAATCGGCGTCATCACCGAACTCGAGATTGCCCTGCAGGTGGCACCCGCGGTCGTTTGGGGCGTGAGCTGCTTCTTCGACAGCGAAGACAAGGCCGTGTCCTTCACCGATTCTGTGCGTCCCGTCCTGTCCCATGCGGCTGCCATCGAGTACTTCGATGCTGGCGCCCTGGATATTCTACGTCGCCAGCGCGAGCAGTCGACGGCGTTTGCCTCGCTGCCTGCGCTCGACAAAGACGCCAAGGTCTGTGTCTACGTGGAGCTCGACTGCGACGACGAAGCCCAGGCGACTGAGGAGCTGTATCACTTGGGGTGGGTACTGGAGCTTGCGGGTGGCAGTGACGATGCGACATGGGTCGCGCGCACCGAGGTCGATCGCGAGTGTCAGCGATTCTTCCGCCATGCGGTGCCCGAGAGCGTCAACATGCTCATCGACGAGCGCCGCCGCATGGATCCCACCATCACCAAACTGGGTTCGGACATGTCGGTGCCCAACGCGCACTTGGCCGATGTTATCGCCCTCTATCGCCGCACGCTGGCGGAAAGTGGGCTTGAATCTGCCGCCTGGGGGCATATCGGTAACAACCATCTGCATGTGAACATTCTGCCGCGCGATGCGCAGGATTATCGCCGCGGCGGAGAACTCTTTGCCCAGTGGGCTTCCGAGGTCACGGTCATGGGCGGCGCCGTCTCCGCAGAACACGGCGTCGGCAAGATCAAGGCGGGCTTCTTGGAGACGATGTACGGTCACGAGGCCATGGTCGAGTCGGCGCGGCTCAAGCTCCAGCTCGATCCTGCCGGGCAGCTGGGTCGCGGTAACCTGTTTTCGGAGAAGCTCTTGGATGAGCTCGTCCAGAAAGGGGGCGCGTGAAGATGAGCGATTTCCATATGGTAGTGTGCGTCAAGGCGGTGCCGGGCAGCACCGAGGTCAAGATGGACCCCAAGACCAATACCATCGTGCGTGATGGCAAGCAGGCGGTCATTAATCCCTTCGATGCAAGTGCCCTAGAATGCGCGCTGGCGCTGAAGGACGACTTTATCGGCTTTGGCATGGACGTGCGCGTAACGGTGGTGTCGATGGGCATCCCCGCGACTGAATCGCTATTGCGCGACTGCATCGCCCGAGGCGCCGACGACGCGCTGCTGCTAACCGATCGCGCCTTTGCGGGTGCCGATACCCTGGCAACCACCTATGCCCTCAAGTGCGGCATCGAGGCGCTCGACGAGGACTTCGACCTGCTCATCTGCGGCAAGATGGCGGTGGATGGCGATACGGCCCAGATTGGCCCCGAGCTTGCCGGCGCCTTTGAGATTCCCTGCGTGACCGATGTGAGCTGCGTGCAGAGCGCAGGTTTTACGACGTGCGGTGCGCTTTCGCTCGTTCACGGTTGCGATGCCGGCGAGGAGACGGTCTATCTGGAGATGCCGTGCGCGATGACGACTGCCAAGGAGATTGGCCAGTTGCGTATGCCGAGTATTGCCGGTATTCGCGCGGCAGAGGAGGCGGACGTGCGCGTGGTCAGTGCCGCCGACGTGAACGCCGACCCCGCGCGTTGCGGCCTTGCCGGGTCGCCGACACAGGTCGTGCGCTCGTTTGTGCCCGACCGTGACCAAACGTGCGAGACCGTTGAGGGGACGGCGTCCGAGCAGGCGGCAAAGCTTGCCAAGATTATCGAGGGGATGGCATAGATGAGCGGACTGATTATCGATAGCGAGGCCTGTATCGGCTGCGGTCGCTGCGTTCGCGCCTGTGCCTCGGGCGGCATCGTAGTGGAAGGCGAGCGACCCAACCGATGCGCCCACGTAACCGACGGCTGCATCCTGTGCGGTGGGTGCGTCGACGCCTGCCCCGTCAACGCTATCTCGATCGAGCGTGACGAGGCCGCTGGTGCGGTGGACCTTGATGCATATCGAGACATTTGGGTCTTCGTGCAGACTGACGAGCACGACGCCGTGGCTCCCGTGGCCTACGAGCTCATGGGCAAGGGGCGCGAGCTTGCCGATGCTCGCGGCTGCCGTCTGGTGGCATTGGTCGGCATGAGCCCCGAGGGCTCGCTCGGAGACCTGGAGCATCTGGTTTGCGCCGGCGCGGACGAGGTCCTGGTCTGTCGCGACGAGCGTTTGCGTCAGAGCGATGCCGAAGTCTACGCTCGCCTGATCTGTGATTTGGTAGCCGAGCGCAAGCCCGAGGCAATTCTGTACGGCGCGACCGCTTTTGGTCGCGAACTGGCACCCGGCGTTGCCGTGCGTTTGCAGACGGGCCTTACGGCTGACTGCACCGTACTTTCGATGGATACAGAGACGGGACTGCTGCAACAGACGCGTCCGGCGTTTGGCGGCAACCTGATGGCCACCATCATTTGCCCCAACCACCGTCCGCAGATGGCAACGGTGCGCCCCGGTATCTTTAAGGCTCCCGACTTCGACTACGGCCGCTCTGGCACGATCACCCAGATATCGCTTGCGGATGATGCTAAGGCTCGTGTCGAGATCTCGATTCCCGCCGAGGAGTGGGGACAGCAGTCCTCGATCGCCAATGCCGAGCGCCTGGTCGTGGTGGGTCGCGGCATTGGTTCCAAGAAAAACCTGCCGTTGATGCGAAGGCTCGCCGAGGCTCTGGGAGCCGAGCTTGGCTGCACGCGACCCGTCGTGGAGGCCGGCTGGTTGGAGTATCGCCATCAGATTGGCCAGACGGGCGTATCGGTTTCGCCCAAGCTTCTCGTGAGTATCGGTGTTTCGGGCGCCATTCAGCATCTTGCCGGCATCGGTGGGGCGGAGTGCATTATCGCCATCAACGAGGACCCGGATGCCCCCATTTTCGGTGCTGCCCAGTACAAGGTTGTTGGGGACGCCGTCGAGGTCGTCGAGGAGCTGCTGGCCCAGCTTGAGCGCTAGGCGCGCGCCAGCCAGTCGCGCATCTCGTCCTTTAGGCGGCTCCAAGTTGCCTGCGTGGCGGGGTCGGTAAAGGGCCGCGTAATGCCAAAGGGCGCGTCGAGCAGGCGGTGGATATCGCCCTGTTCGCGCGCCAGCGCGCGGCTTGCTGGATAGACGAGCTCAAACATAAAGCAGATAAGCCCCACCAAGAAGTCGGCGGGCTCATCGCGCTCATCGCGTGCGACGCAGCGGTGCTCGTCAAAGGCGGCAAGTGTCGGCGACGAGAAACGGCTGCCGAGAAACGTCTTCTCGTCCACCTTGAGGATAGTGTCGACGGTGCTGTCGGCGATGGTGCGCATAATGTCGATCTTGTCACCATCGCGCACGATATCGCAGAAGCTCCGCGTGCGCACGTCGAGCTGCGCGGGTAGGCGGAAATCGCTGTGATAGGCAATGCTCGCTCGGATGAGCCCATCTTCTGCCGGGTCATCGATAAAGTCGCGGATGCTCGTTACGGCGGGTGCATCGGCGGGATTCTCGCCAAAGAGGACCTCGATGCCCAGCGCCGCATGGCTCATGCTCTCGGCGTCCTTAAAGGTGTCCCAGCGTCGCAGCTGCTCAAAGCGGCCCATATCGTGTAGCAGGCCGCAAAGCCATGCCAGGTCAATATCTTCTGACGACCAGCCCTGCTCGCGCGCTACGGCATCGCATGCCTCGGCCACGTGGTATGTATGCTCGATTTTGAGCGCGATGCGTGGGTTGGTGGCGTCGTAGGCATCGGTGTAGCTTTTGAAGGCCGCGCGCGCCCGGTCTCGATCGATAGCTGTCATAATGACTTCCTAAAAAGTTGTGTCTTTCGATCCGGTGGCAATTGTAGGTGAACTCGGTTGCTGTCGGATGATGATTCTGCCGTGTCGCTACATGCGGCTCGGAGACCTTGTCAGGATGAGAAGCGTATGGTGCTCAAAATCGTTAGAACCGTCTGGCCGGTGATGCTTACCTATGTTGCAATAGGCGCGCCGTGCGGAATGATCATGGGGCAGACGGGAATGGAGCCCTGGATGGTCTTTGCCCTGAGCAGCACGTTTGTGACGGGCAGCGGGCAGTTTATGATCTGCAACCTGTGGCTGGCGGGTGTGCCTGCAGCATCGATCGTCGCGAGCGTCGCCGCAATCTCCTCGCGCTTTGCGCTTTACTCGGCATCGATCGCACCGCATCTGAGGGGTGCCTCGAAGCGTCAGACGCTGGCTGTTGCCGCGACACTTACCGAGGAGGCATACGGCATCTCGCTTGCCAAGTTGGTTGAAGGGGAGGATTGGGGCCCGCGTGAGTCCTTCGTGCTCAACGTGATCCTTATCGCAACATGGGGCGTTTCGTGTACGACGGGCGCCATCGTCGGCGCCGTTGTCGATGTTCCCACCGCCATTGCAGCCTTTGTCTGCACCTCACTCTTTATCTGCCTGCTCTTTTCGCAGCGGCTGTCGCGCGGCAACGTTGTCGCGGCGGTTTCGGGCGCGGTGTCCGTCGCCGTATGCAAGTTCTTGGGCCTCACGAATATTGCCGTGCCGGCAAGCGTCGTGGCCGGCATTGCCATTGCGTTGGCGTGCGATGCTGTATTTGACGGAAGAGGTGCCCGCGATGCCCGTTAACGAGTTCTTGGTTCTGTGGCTGTCGTCGTGGGCTGCTATCGCGTTCTTTCGCATCGCGCCGGCGTTCGCCTTGCGCGGGCGGACCCTGTCGCCCCGCATTACCGAGGCCCTGGGCTATATCCCGCCCGCTGCCTTTGCCGCGCTGGTCGCCAACGACTTGGTGAGCCCCGGCGCGTTCGACGCGGGACTCTGGCCTGCCTTGGTTCCCTGGATTGCGGCCGCCGGCGTCGTGGTCGTGGCGGTCAAGACAAAATCGATGCTGTGGTGCTGCGTCTCGGGCATCGTACTCTATATTGTCTTGAGCCTTATATAGGGGTGGCGTCGCGGGCGCCGAATCTCGTTCCATCCCAACTTGTCGGATTTTTCACCGAGCTGGTCTATTTCTTCTGGTACCATGGTCAAACTTTACTGTAGCAAAGCGTGACGTGGGCTTTTGTACCCCGTCAGCGGAAATGGGGTTTCATGGCACAGGAAGCAACCACCAACGAGCAAAAGAAATTCAAGGTCCCGCGCATTCCGGGCGACATCATGATCTATCCGATGATCGTCGGTCTTTTGCTCAACACCTTCTGCCCGCAGGTCTTTGAGGTCGGCGGCTTCTTTACGGCTGCCTGCCGCGGTGGCTCCAACACCATCGTTGCCGCGATCCTGCTGTTTGTGGGCGCCGGCATCAGCTTTAAGTCCACGCCGGGCGCCATCAAGACCGGCATCGTCGTGCTGATCCCCAAGCTGGTCGTCGCAGCGGCTCTCGGCCTAGGCGTGGCATATTTCTTTAACGACAACTTCCTGGGTCTGAGCTCCGTGTCTATCATCGGCGGCATCACGTTTTGCAACATGGCGCTCTATACGGGCATCATGGGCGAGTTCGGCGATGAGTCCGAGCAGGGCGCCGTCGGTATCCTGTTCTTTACGGCCGGCCCCGCCGTCACGATGATCATCCTTGGTGTTTCGGGTCTTGCCAACATCCCTGTCGGTACTATCGTCGGCTCCATTTTGCCGCTCGTTATCGGCATGGTTCTGGGCAACTTGTTCCCGTTTATCAAGAACCTGCTGGTTCCCGGCGCCAATCCCGCGATCGCTGTAATTGGTTTTCAGCTCGGTGCGTCCATGAGCCTTTCGAGCTTCATCGCCGGTGGTATTTCCGGCATCTTGCTGGGCCTTGTCACGCTGTTTGTCGTCGGTCCCATCACCTTTGCGTTCGAGCGCCTGTGCGGTGGTAACGGCAAGGCTGCCGTGGCTTGTTCCACCATCGCCGGCACGGCTATGACCACGCCGGTTGCTCTCGCCGAGGTCGCGCCGCGCTACGCCGAGCTTGCGCCCACCGCGTACGCCCAGATCGCCACTGCCGTTATCATCACGGCAATCATGGCTCCGATTCTGACCGGCTGGGTCGATAAGAAGTTCTGCCAGGGCAAGGAAGACCTGTCGCCTGCCGGTGTCGAGGCCATCGAAGAGGCTGTCGCGACCGACATCGATGGCGAGTAGCAATCGATACCCATCAATGATTCCGGCGTGCAACTCGCGCCGTTTGAGCGCCCGAACGAGAGCTGTCTTGCAGTGACGTTCGGGCGCTCTGCTATTATTCCCCTTACCCCTGCGGAGTAGGGGGTGTTTGTTGCCCAGATTCGAATTGGGCGATTCTGGCCACTTGGATATTGAAGGGAGGGCGTCTAGTGGTAAAGGCACTCAAGATCGAGATATTCCTGCTGTGCATGATTATTCTTATCGGACTTGCCGTACGAAGCCGTCGCTCCCTGTTCTCGAGCACCCAGCAGCTTTTGTTTAGCATGCTGGGCTACACGTCTGCTGCCTACATTTTCTTCGATATGATCTGGACGCTTTCGGATGGTGTGGACGGCACGTTGGGCATTGCAGCCAACTGGATTTCCAACGCGGTTTCGTTTTCGCTCTTCGCCATCGCGTGTCTCATTTGGTTTATCTATTCCGAGACGATGCAGGGCTCTCACCTTGTGACCTCGCGCTATAGGGTGGTGCTTGTAACGTTGCCTACGGCTCTGGTGGTCGTGCTGGCTTTTACCAGTTACTGGACGCACGCCCTGTTCTATATCGATTCGCAGGGCGTGTATCGTCGCGGCTTTGCCTATATGATCCAGCCCATTGTCAGCTACTGTTACGTTATACATACGTCCCTGCATGCGTTTGTGCAATCTCGCAGGGTCGAGAGCCTGCAGACGAAGGCTATCTATCGAACCTTAGCATTTTTCGCCATTCCGGCCCTGGTGGGCGGTACCTTTCAGATCGTATACTCGGTGCCTGGCCTTTGTGTCGGCATAATGATTAGCATGTTGCTGCTCTACATCATCTGCCAGGAGCAGCTGATCTCGACCGACCCGTTGACTGGCCTTAACAATCGCAACCGTTTTGAGACCTATATGCTGTCGCTGTTCTCGGGTACTGACCAGGCCGAGGGTGTGTATCTGCTGATGATGGATGCTGACGGTTTTAAGCAGATTAACGATCACTATGGACATGTTGAGGGCGACCATGCTCTTCAGGTTGTTGCGACGGCGCTCAAGGACGTCTGCTCGCCGGCTGGTGGCTTTATCGCACGTTATGGTGGCGATGAGTTTGTGGTGCTCCAAAAGGCAGCGGCGGAACAGGACATCATAGACCTGTGTTCGGCGATTGACGACGAGCTCGCTCGTGCCGAGGTACCGTATGCATTGCGGATGTCCATCGGTTACGCGCGGGTCGGCGATAGTGTTGATACCTGGCAAGACTTACTTCGCGCTGCCGATGCGGAGCTCTACCGCGTCAAGGCCGAGAAAAAGAAAGCCGGCATCCAGATACGCTAGGAAAAGGGTCGCACGCTTGCGTGCGTGGCGGCCCTCAGCTCATCGATGTATTCCATTAAGTTAAAGTATGCGAATGCCCTTCCTAAAAAGGTGAGCTCGCTAGGCTTTTTTGGGTTTGTTGACAATGATGATGCCGCCGCAGACCAACAGCAGGGCAACTATGACGGTAACGGGGCTCGTGCCAGCGCCCTCGCCGAGCAGCAGTGCGCTCAGCAGCACGCCAAAGACCGGGTTCATAAAGCCAAAGACCGAGACGCGGCTGACGGGGTTGACGGCAAGCAGGCGCGACCACAGCGAGTAAGCGACCGCGGAGATAAGCGCCATGTAGATGATGAGCGCGATGGCGGGGACAATCGCCGTGGGGGAGAGCGCGCCGCCCATCAAAAAGCCGATGGCGGTGAGGACCAGGCCCCCGACCAAGAACTGCCACCCGGCAAGCAAGACGCCGTCGTGCTCGCGCGAGAAGATGCCGATCAGGCAGGTCGAAAGGGCACCCGCGACGGTGGAGGCCAGGATAAAGCCCTCGCCGTCGAGCTTAAAGCCAAAGGTGCCGTCCGCGCCCGAAAGGTTGACGAGCGCGACACCGGCAAAGCCCAGCGCACAGCCAAACACCTTGGCCGTATTGAGCTTCTCGGTGCGAAACGCCAGGGCGGCAAAGAGGATGGCTAGGAAGTTGGCGCTGGCCTCGATGATGGAGCTCGACATGGCGCTGGCGCGCGAGAGGCCCAGATAGAAAAAGAAGTACTGACCGATGGTCTGAAAGAGCGACAAGATAAAGATGGGCTTGATGTCGCGAGCCTGCGGAACGAGTGGACGGCGCTGAGCCGCGCTCATCCCAACGATAACCAGAGCGCCGGCAAGCGTAAAGCGTAAACCTGCAAAGAGCAGCTGCGAAGCGCTATCGTGCGCTGGGATACCAAAGAGTGCGTAGCCGATCTTGATGCAGGGAAAGGCCGATCCCCAGAGTGCACAGCAAACAAGACAGCCCAGGATGAGTCCGGGCAGGGTGGCGAGATACGGCTTGCGGCTTTCCATGATGTCCTTCCTACATGCGCGAAGCAAAAAAGAACCCGCCACCGGGCGTGCCGGTGGCGGGTGTTGTTACCCGAAGGGATTGTACCCGATGGGAAAGCTTTAGGCGAAGTAGGCCACGCCGCTCTCAAAGATCGGCATGAACTTATCGCCGGGGACATGCTCGGGCACGTTGCGGTACAGGTTGTCGCCGCGACGCTCGGCATGGCCCATCTTGCCCAGAACGCGGCCGTCGGGGCTCGTGATGCCCTCGATGGCGAGTGCGGAGCCGTTGGGGTTGACGGAAAGATCCATGCTGGGCTTGCCGTCCTCGCCCACGTACTGCGTGGCGACCTGGCCGTTGGCGATCAGCTGGGCGAGCACTTCGTCGTTGGCGACAAAGCGGCCCTCGCCGTGGCTGATGGCGACGGTGTAGGGGTCGTCCAGGCTGCACTGCGACAGCCACGGGGACAAGTTGGACGAGATGCGGGTGCGCACCAGACGGCTCTGGTGGCGACCGATGGTGTTGAACGTCAACGTGGGCGCATCGGGCGTGGCGTCGACGATGTCGCCGTAGGGCACCAGACCGAGCTTGATCAGGGCCTGGAAGCCGTTGCAGATGCCCAGCATCAGGCCATCGCGGGCCTTGAGCAGGTCGCGGACTGCCTCGGTGACCTCGGGAGCGCGGAAGAACGCCGTGATGAACTTGGCGGAGCCGTCGGGCTCGTCGCCGCCCGAGAAACCGCCGGGGATCATGACGATCTGGCTTGCGCGGATGCGGCGGGCAAGCTCGTGGGTGCTCTCGGCGACGGCCTCGGGCGTGAGGTTGTTGATCACGAAGGTGTCGGCCTCGGCGCCGGCGGCGCGGAAGGCACGGGCGCTATCGTACTCGCAGTTGTTGCCAGGGAACACGGGGATAACCACGCGCGGGCGAGCGATCTTGGCGCCGCCGTACACGTGGATGTCCTTGGCGCGGAAGTCGATGGTCTCGACCTCGGGGGTCTCGTCGGCGCTGCGGTAGGCAAAGACGCCCTCGATGCCGCTCTCCCAGGCCTCCTGGAGCTCGGAGAGCTCGATGACTTCGGAGCCGGTGTCGATGACATAGCCCTCGACGGTGGTGCCCAGGGGCTCGACGACAACGCCGTCGGCGACCTCGGGCAGCTCGGCATCCTCGGCGAGCTCGACGATAAAGCTGCCGTAGAGCGGGGTGAAGAGGCTCTCCACGTCTACATCCTCGGCAAGCTCGATACCGATCTGGTTACCGACGCACATCTTAAAGAGGCTCTCGGCGCCGCAGCCGTAGCCGGGCGTGGAGATGGCCAGGGCGTTGCCGGTAGCAGTGAGCGCCTCGACGGCGTCAAACGCGGCGAGCAGCTGCTGAGCGTCGGGGCGGTAGTCCTCGCCATAGGTGGCGGGGGCGATGCGGACGACGCGGTGCGTGAGGCCCTTGAACTCGGGCGAGACGGCGCGGGCGGCCTTGCCCACGGCGACGGCGAAGCTGATCAGGGTCGGCGGAACGTTGAGCTCGCCGGCCCCGTCCTCAAACGAACCGCTCATGGAGTCCTTGCCACCGATGGCGCCGGCACCCAGGTCGACTTGGGCCATGAGGGCACCCAGGACGGCAGCCATGGGCTTGCCCCAGCGCTCGGCCTCGGTGCGCAGGCGCTCGAAGTACTCCTGGAAGGAGAGGTAGGCGCGCTTGTGCTCAAAGCCGGCAGCCACGAGCTTGGCGATGGACTCGACCACGGACAGGTAGGCGCCCGCAAACTGGTCGGCTTCCATCAGATAGGGGTTGAAGCCCCATGCCATAGCACTCGCCGTGGTGGTCTCGCCGTCCACGGGGAACTTGGCGACCATGGCCGAGCTGGGGGTGAGCTGCGTCTTGCCGCCAAAGGGCATGAGCACGGTCGCGGCGCCGATGGTGGAGTCGAAGCGCTCGGAAAGGCCCTTGTTGGAAGCGACGTTGAGGTCGGTGACGAGCGAGGTCATGCGCTCGGCAAGCGTGGTGCCGGCCCAGCTGGGCTGCCACACGCTACGGGCGCAGACGTGGGCGACCTGGTGCTTGGGCGCACCGTTGGAGTTGAGGAACTCGCGGGACAGGTCGACGATGGCGACGCCGTTCCAGGCCATGCGCATGCGCGGCTCGGCGGTAACCTCGGCGATAACGGTTGCCTCCAGGTTCTCCTCGGCGGCGTAGCCCATGAACTCCTCGACGTCACCGTCGGCGACGGCGCAGGCCATGCGCTCCTGGGATTCAGAGATGGCGAGCTCGGTGCCGTCAAGACCGTCGTACTTCTTGGTCACGGTATCAAGGTCGACATACAGGCCGTCGGCAAGCTCGCCTACGGCGACCGAGACACCGCCGGCGCCAAAGTCGTTGCAGCGCTTGATCAGACGGCAGGCATCGCCGCGGCGGAACAGGCGCTGCAGCTTGCGCTCGACCGGGGCGTTGCCCTTCTGGACCTCGGCACCAGAGGTCTCGATGGACTCGGTGTTCTGGGTCTTGGAGGAGCCGGTGGCGCCACCGATGCCATCACGGCCAGTGCGGCCGCCCAGCAGGATGATCTTGTCGGTGGGGGCGGGGCACTCGCGACGAACGTGGTTTGCCGGGGTAGCGCCCACGACGGCGCCAACCTCCATGCGCTTGGCCACGTAACCGGGGTGATAGAGTTCGTTGACCTGACCGGTGGCAAGGCCGATCTGGTTGCCGTAGCTGGAGTAGCCGGCGGCGGCAGTGGTCACGAGCTTGCGCTGCGGCAGCTTGCCCTCGAGCGTCTCGGAAACCGGGACGGTGGGGTCACCGGCGCCGGTGACACGCATGGCCTGGTACACGTAGCTGCGGCCCGAGAGCGGGTCGCGGATGGCGCCGCCCACGCAGGTGGCGGCACCGCCGAAGGGCTCGATCTCGGTCGGGTGGTTGTGGGTCTCGTTCTTAAACAGGAACAGCCAGTCCTGGTCCTCGCCGTCGACATCGACCTTCACCTTGACGGTGCAGGCGTTGATCTCCTCGGACTCGTCGACATCGGTCATGACGCCGGTCTTCTTAAGGTACTTGGCGCCGATGGTGCCCATGTCCATGAGGCAGACGGGCTTGGCATCGCGGCCGAGTTCGTGGCGCATCTCCATGTAGCGGTCGAAGGCTTGCTGCACCACGGCGTCGTCGATCGTCACGTCGTCCAGGACGGTGCCGAAGGTGGTGTGGCGGCAGTGGTCGGACCAGTAGGTGTCGATCACGCGGATCTCGGTGATGGTGGGGTCGCGGTCCTCATCGCGGAAGTACTGCTGGCAGAAGGCGATGTCTGCCTCGTCCATGGCAAGGCCGCGATCGGCGATAAAGGCGGCAAGGCCGGCCTCGTCGAGCTCGCGGAAGCCGTCGAGCACCTCGACGGGCTGGGGCTCGGGGGTCTCCATGTACAGCGTCTCGGGCAGGTCGAGCGAGGCGATGCGTGCCTCGACGGGGTTCACCACGTAGTGCTTGATGGCCTCGATGGCGGCTTCGTCCAGAGTGCCCGAGATCATATAGACCTTGGCGGAGCGCACGGCGGGGCGCTCGCCCTGGCTGATGAGCTGCACGCACTCGCTGGCGGAGTCGGCGCGCTGGTCAAACTGGCCAGGCAGGAATTCGACGGCAAAGACGGCGCCATCGCTTGCGGGGAGTTCGTCGTAGGTCACATCGACCTGGGGCTCGCTAAAGACGGTCGGCACGCAGGAGCGGAAAAGCTCCTCGTCGATGCCCTCGACGTCGTAGCGATTGATGATCCTCAGGGCCTCGATGCCCTTGATGCCGAGAATTTCGGTCAGCTCGCCCTTGAGCTGCTGAGCCTCGACGTCGAACCCGGGTTTCTTCTCCACGTAGATACGAGAGACCATTGGTTCCTGCCTTCCTGATCGGTTGGGCGTACGGTACGGTATGCGGCAGCGGTCGGTTTACGGGGCAAGCCTCGGGTCGCCTTGAGCCACATGTTTGTAAACGTCACTATGATACGACAGCTCGCGGCGCGTTGAGGACGGCGAGGGTGCTACAGTGAAGCGCAAACAAGAGAAAGGCATCACATGGCATTCGTTTCGCTCGCCATCATCGCACTCGTGGCCTTTGCGAGTCCTTTTATCGCGTCGGCGATTCCCGGAAAACCCGTTCCCGAGACGGTCTTTTTGCTCGTGCTCGGCGCGGTGCTGGGACCCCATATACTCGGCGTCATCCATGTAGATGCCGAGGTCTCGCTTGTGTCCGAGCTGGGCCTGGCCTTCTTGTTCCTGCTTGCCGGCTTTGAGATCGACCCCAAGAGCATCACGGGCGTCGAGGGGCGCTACGGCTTGGCGACGTGGGTCGTCACGTTTGGTATCGCCTGGCTTGCCGTACGCTTTACCCCGTGGTTCTCGGTCAGTCATTTCGACGGTATCGCCGTGACGCTTGCCCTCACTTCGACGGCGCTCGGTACGCTCGTGCCCATCATGCGTGAGCGCTCGCTCACCGGCACGCGCGTGGGCGACTCGATTCTCGCGTATGGCACCTGGGGTGAGCTCGGCCCTGTGCTTGCCATGTCGGTGCTGCTGTCTGCCCGCACCGGCATCCAAACGCTTGTAATCCTTGGCTTGTTTGCGGTGGTCTGCGTGTTGCTGGCCGTGGTCCCGAGCCGCTCCAAGCGCGTCGGCAGCCGCTTCTTTGCGTTTGTCGAGGAACGCGCCGATACCACGTCGCAGACCTTCGTGCGCCTGACGGTGCTCATCCTGGTCACGCTCGTGGCGTTCTCGGCTGTCTTTGATCTCGACATCGTGTTGGGTTCTTTTGCCGCCGGCTTTGTCTTGCGCTACATCATCCCCGAGGGCAACCATACGCTCGAGACCAAGCTCGATGGCCTGGCCTACGGCTTTTTGATTCCGGTATTCTTTACCGTATCGGGCGCAAAGATCGATCTGACGGCCGTGGCGTCGCGCCCGGGTCTGCTCGTGGGCTTTATCGTGGCGTTGTTGATTATTCGTGCCGTGCCCATTCTCATCTCTATGGGCATTTGTCCCGCGACGCGTGATGTGTCGGCGTATGGCCGCATTACCGTGGCCCTGTACTGCACCACGGCGCTACCGATCATCGTTGCCGTTACGAGCGTTGCCGTCAACGCGGGCGCGCTGTCGCAAGACATCGCGTCGGTTATGGTTGCCGCCGGCGCCATTACGGTGTTCTTGATGCCGCTGCTCGCGCAGCTCTTCTACCGCGTGGTGGATGCTGCGCCGGTTGCCGCCGTGGCAGAGGTTGCCGAGCATCCATCCGATGCGCTCGACATCCTGCGCGCCCATCACGACCTAGCGAGCTTGCTCGCGCGCGAGCATGAGCTGCTGACTTCGCATGGCCATGGTCGCGTATTCGAGGGCCTGCCTACGCTCGATACGATTGCCGAACGTCTTTCCGCCGAGGCGGCGAGCGGCCACATCGATGCCCGCATCGTGGACGCGGCGCACCTGCTTGCCGATAAGACCTATGGAGACGAGGTCGACCCGTCCGAGCTGACTCCGCGCGAGCGCCGCCGCCTGGAGCGCGCCAAGCTCGCCGTGCGCGAATACCGCCGCCGCATGCTGGAGCTCTATGCAAGAGAAGAAGTCGAGGACGACGACGGCAAGTAGCCGATACTCTCTCGGGGAAGCCGCGTCCTGCTTTGAAGGCTCGGAACGGGATGTGGTTTCCGAAACGGGGGCCGTTGGGAAACTGTGTCCCGGAATGGGCGTTCAGAGTGGGATGCAGTTTCCGCGAGAGACCCGTTGCGGAAACGGTATCCCAGAATCGGCGTTCAAAACGGGGCGCTCTTTCCGAAACATGGCCCTGAGGGAAGCTGCGTCCCGGTCTGAGTCGGAATTCCGGGACACAGCTTCCCTTTCAAACAGAAGAAGGCGCGCTGCCTGCAGTTGATGCAGACGGCGCGCCTTCTTTGTTGGACTATGTTGAGGCTGGGAGCTGAGGCTTGTGGTCCCTTAAGAGCGGGCGGCTCCGTCGACGGGGAGCACGGCGCCCGTGACGTAGGAGGACATGTCGCTCGCCAGGAAAACAAAGGCGTTGGCGACATCCTCGGGCTCGCCCATGCGACCCAGCGGAATGGTGGCGATGATGGGCTTAATAACCTCTTCGGGCAGGTTGGCGACCATATCGGTCTTGGTTACGCCAGGCGCGACGGCGTTGACGCGGATGCCCATGGGGGCGAGCTCGCGCGAGAGCGACTGGACCATACCGTTGACGGCAAACTTGGACGTGGGATAGCCAACGCCGGAGGGCTGACCGTACTTGGCGACCATCGAACTCGTGGTGGTGATGGTGCCGCCATGACCTGCCTCGGTCATGATCTTGGCGGCTGCCTGGTGGCCATTAAAGACGGCGACGACGTTGAGGTCCATGACTTTGGCGAACTCCTCGGCCGTGTAGTCCAAGAGGGGTGAACGCTGGGAGATACCGGCATTGTTGACGACCGTGTCCAAGCCGCCCATGTCGGCTGCAGCCTGGGTAAAGGCCTCAGTCACGGCTTCGAGTGAGGTGAGGTCGCAGGAGCGGCCCCAGACCTTGGCGTCGGGATAGGCGGCTGTCAGCTTCTCAACGGCCGCATCGGCGGTCTCTTGACGCGAGCCAAAGACGGTGACGGCGGCACCCTCCTCGATAAAACGGCAGGCGATGGCATAGCCGATGCCGCGCGTGCCTCCGGTGATGATTGCTTTCTTGCCCTCGAGCAACATGGTGCCTCCATTCTTCGGGGGTGGACGTACGCAGCACAGGATAGCGGCGGACAAAAACAAACATGCCTGCTTATCGGTGAGCGGTATCCCTGGTTGACACCGAACGGTCAAGTTGTTCAAACGCTGGCCGCGGCAATGCGCTCCGAGCGCGCAAGCAAAGGGGGCTCCCGTCCAAGACCGGACGGGAGCCCCTCAAATATATGTCGTATGGCGAGAACCGAACTAGTTGGCCATGACGCCTTCGGTCCAAGCCTCAACGTCCTCGATGCGCAGGACGTTGGCGACCTCGGCCACGCAGCCGACGCCGGCAAGCTCGGCGGCGGCAGCCTGGACGTCCTTCTCGAGCGCGCGGTGCGTCAGGAAGATGACCGAGCAGGCATCGCTGACGCCCGACTTGCCGTCCTCGACCTGGTTGATGAGCGAGATCGAGATGTTGTGCTTGGCAAAGATGTCGACCGTCTCGGACAGGGCGCCCACGCGGTCGGCGACCTTTAGGCGCACATAGTACTTGGTCTGGAGCTCGTCCATGGGCTTAAAGGCGAGGTTGTGGCCATAGGGTTCAATCTCGGGCAGCGGAGCTACGCCGCGGCTGATCTGCTCGGAGAGCGACAGGATATCGCCCACGACGGCGCTCGCAGTGGGGAAGGAGCCTGCGCCCGCGCCGTAGAACATGGTCTCGCCCACGGCGTCACCCACCACGTAGACGGCGTTCATGGCGCCGTTGACCTTGGCGAGCATATGGTCGGCGGGAATCAGCGTGGGATGCACGCGGACATCGACGCCGGCGTCGGTGTTGCGTGCGATGCCCAGCAGCTTGATGGTGTAGCCGAGCTCGCGGGCCTGGGCGATGTCCTCGGCGCCGATGGTACGGATACCCTGCTGGTACACATCGTCGGTGGTAACGCGGGTGCCAAAGCCGATGGAGGCGAGGATGGCCGTCTTGCTGGCGGCATCGAAGCCGTCGACGTCGGCGGACGGGTCGGCCTCGGCATAGCCCTTGGCCTGTGCGTCGGCGAGCACGTCGGCGTAATCGGCGCCCTCGGCGTCCATGCGCGACAGGATGTAGTTGGTGGTGCCGTTGAGAATGCCGGCGATGGTCAGGATCTTGTTGCCCACCAGGTCGTGCTCAAGCGTGCTCACGATGGGGATGCCGCCGCCGCAGCTGGCCTCGCACTTAATCTGCACGCCGCACGCGCGTGCCTTCTCGGCAAGCGTCTCGACGTGACGGCCCAGTAGGGCCTTGTTGGCAGAGACGACGTGCTTGCCGTGCTCAAAGGCAGTGGTGAAGATCTCGGTTGCGGGATGCTCACCGCCGATCAGCTCGACGACGATGTCGACGGCGGGGTCGCTGACGACGTCGTGCCAGTCACTCGTAAAGGCCTCGCGCTCAATGCCTGCCGCCTCGGCCTGCTCCCAAGCAAGCGCGCAGGCGCGGGTCAGCTTAAGGTCGATGCCGTAGGCTGCCAGGTACTCATCGTGGTGGCTCTTGATCAGACGGGCCACGCCGCCGCCGACGGTTCCCAGACCGATGAGGCCGACGTTCACGGTGCGCAGGGGTTCGCTCATAGATAGCTCCTTCGTGCATCTTATGGATGGATTAACCGCTTAAAGGTTGAGTGCATTCTAGCGTGAACCGAGGGCGCGTGCTCGCCAGGCAACAGGAGTCGCACAAAACGGCACCCCCGAAACGCTGCGGAAACATTGGAAACATGCTCGCTACAAACGGAACTCCGTAACAAACTGTCAACGTTTGCGCCATAAGGTTTGCTCCGTACCGCAAGACGGCCGCGCTGCGGCCAGCGAAAAAAAGGGGGGACACCATGTTTAGCATCAACAACGTACTTAACCGCAGGAGTTTCCTTGTCGGAGCCACGCTTATTTTTGCCCCGATCTATTACACCCCAGCGTCCGTTTTGCTCAAGAACGCCAAGGACATGAGCTACGACATGACACTAATGGGTGTCGACGGCATGGACAGCCTATGTGATCCAGGACGGCAAGTACATCGCTTCCTAAGTGCGCATAAAGCACGACCGGTGAGGCTGTTTTATTCAGGGCAGGGACGCCTGTAACAGAATGGAAACATTACTTTTACATAATAAAGTGGCTAAACTGCATAAAACAATAGAAATACGCATAATTATGGATAAATGAACAAATCCAAAGAAAAGTTGAAATAATCGCCACTTTTCTCAACTAAAGCGTCTACTATTTTGCGAACGCCGAACACGGCGAAGGATGGCCTGTCGGGTAACCGAAACCCGACGAGATTTGAGAGGAGAGCCGCATGTCGAGCCTCACCGGTAAGTCATTGAACCCTGTTATGAATCGCAGGAGCGTTATCGCGAGCGCAGCAGGTCTGGGGGCGATGTCCATTCTAGCTGGCTGCTCCTCCAACGGCGGCGACAGCGGTTCCGCGTCGGGCGACGCTTCGTTTAAGATCGGCACCATCGGCCCGCTGACCGGTGCCAACGCGTCCTACGGCAAGTCCGTTACACAGGCTGTCGAGCTTGGCTGCAAGGATTTCTCGACCAAGGAGCTGCCGCTTGTCAGCAAGGCCGAGGACGACCAGGCTGACGGCGAGAAGGCCGTCAACGCCTTCAACACCCTGCTCGACTGGGGCATGCAGGCCCTTGTCGGTCCGACCACCACGGGTGCGTCGGTCGCCGTTGCTGCTGAGTGCGGTAACGACCCCGAGACGTTCATGATTACCCCGTCCGCGTCCTCCGAGGACGTTACCAAGGGCAAGGATTGCGTCTTCCAGGTTTGCTTTACCGACCCCAACCAAGGTGTCAACGCTGCCAAGTTCCTGGCGCAGAAGTATGCGAACGAGAAGTTCGTGCTGTTCTATAACTCCGGCGACGCCTATTCTTCGGGCATCGCAGATTCCTTTAAGGCCCAGGCCGCTAAGTCTAAGCTTGAGATTGTCGACGAGGAGACCTTTAAGGACGACTCCGCCACGAGCTTTACCAACCAGCTGACCAAGGCCAAGCAGGCAGGCGCCACCATGATCTTTGCGCCGATCTACTACACGCCGGCGTCCGTCCTGCTCAAGAACGCCAAGGACATGGGCTACGACGTCAAGATGATGGGCTGCGACGGCATGGATGGCATCCTGGGCGTTGAGGGCTTCGACACCTCTCTTGCCGAGGGTCTGCTGCTCATGACCCCGTTTTCCGCCGACGACGAGAAGAACGCCGACTTCGTCAACGCTTACAAAGATAAGTACGGCGATACCCCCGACCAGTTTGCCGCCGACGCCTACGACGGCGTGCATGCTGTGGTTGAGGCTCTCAAGGAGGCCGGCCTGGGTGTCGACGCCGATCCCACCGAGGTTGCCGAGAAGCTTCCCGAGGCTATGAGCAACATTACTGTTGACGGCCTGACTGGCAAGCTCTCCTGGAACGACAAGGGCCAGGTCCAGAAGGAGCCCACGGCGTACGTCATCACCGATGGCAAGTACGTACAGGCCTAATTGGCCGCCTTACATAGAGCGGTTTTGATCCCAAGCAGGGGAGGTTTTGGCCTTCCCTGCTTGCTTGGTATCTAGGGACAGTGTAACGTCCCTGTTTCATACATTAACTGGAAACCTATTCGAAAGGGGGATGTGGAACATGACGGTCTTTATCCAATACCTGGTCAACGGCCTGTCCATGGGCAGCGTCTACGCCATCATCGCGTTGGGCTACACCATGGTCTACGGTATCGCCAAGATGCTGAACTTCGCTCACGGCGATGTCATCATGGTCGGTGCCTATGTCTCGTTCTGTGCCACGTCGTATCTCGGCCTTCCGGGCTGGGCATCTGTAATTCTTTCTTGTGTGGTCTGTACCGTTCTCGGTGTTCTCATCGAGGGTCTGGCATACAAGCCGCTGCGCCAAGCAGGCCCGCTGGCCGTTCTGATCACGGCTATCGGCGTGTCTTACTTCCTGCAGAACGCCGCGCAGCTTCTGTGGGGCGCCACACCCAAGAACTTCACTTCGCTCGTCACCTTCCAGGTGCCGGAGTTCTTGGCCAAGTTCAACGTGAGCGCCGTCTCGCTCGTCACCATCGTCGCCTGCCTGGTTATCATGGCCGGCCTGATGTTCTTTACAGGTAAGACCAAGATGGGCAAGGCCATGCGCGCCGTGTCCGAGGACAAGGCTGCCGCTCAGCTCATGGGCATCAACGTCAACCGCACCATTTCGATGACGTTTGCCATCGGCTCTGCCCTTGCCGCCATCGCCGGCGTGCTGCTGTGCTCCTACTCGCCGGTGCTGCAGCCCACGACGGGTGCTATGCCTGGCATCAAGGCCTTCGACGCCGCTGTCTTCGGTGGCATCGGCTCCATCCCCGGCGCTTTTGTCGGTGGCATTCTCATCGGCATCATCGAGGCGATGGCGCAGGCTTACATTTCCACGAGCCTTGCCAACTCCATCGTCTTTGGTGTTTTGATCATCGTCCTGCTCGTCAAGCCTGCCGGCCTCTTGGGCAAGTACGTCCCCGAGAAGGTGTAGGTGAGCGTTATGAAGTTTCTTAAAGACAAGCAGACGCGTCACGACTTTGTTACGTACGCCATGTGCGTTGTGGCGTTCGCCATCGTGTTCTTTATGCAGTCCAACCACATGATCCCGCGCATGATTGCTGGTCAGTTGGTTCCTATTACGGCCTACATCGTCATGGCCATTTCCCTCAACCTTGTCGTCGGCATCGCGGGCGACCTGTCGCTGGGCCATGCGGGCTTTATGAGTGTCGGCGCCTACACGGGCATCGTCACCGCCGTCGCGCTGGAGAGCGCCGTTCCCTCCGATCCGGTGCGCCTTATCATCAGCATCGTGGTCGGCGCTATCGCCGCTGCCATCTTGGGCTTCTTGATTGGTATCCCGGTCCTGCGCCTGAGCGGCGATTACCTGGCTATCGTGACGCTGGCCTTTGGCGAGATCATCAAAGAGATCGTCACCTGCCTCATTGTGGGCGTCGACTCCCGCGGCCTGCACGTGATCTTTAACATCACGGGCAACTCTACGATCGACGACCTGCACCTGCTCGAGGACGGCACCGCCATCATCAAGGGCGCCCAGGGCGCCTCGGGCGTGTCGACGTACTCGACCTTCCTCGCCGGTGCCATCCTGGTCATGGTCGCACTCGTGATCGTGCTCAACCTGGTTCGCAGCCGTACCGGCCGTGCCATTATGGCCGTGCGCGATAACAAGATTGCAGCCGAGTCCGTAGGCATCTCCGTCACCGAGTACCGCATGATCGCCTTCGTGGTTTCCGCTGCCCTCGCCGGTGCTGCCGGAGCCCTCTTCGGCGGTAACTTCTCGCAGCTCTCCGCCACCAAGTTCGACTTCAACACGTCCATTCTCATCCTGGTGTTCGTGGTCCTGGGCGGTCTGGGCAATATGCGCGGCTCCGTCATCGCGGCGGCGCTGCTCACGGTGCTTCCCGAGCTGCTTCGTCAGTTCTCGGACTACCGCATGCTCATCTACGCCATCGTGCTGATCCTGGTCATGATTTTTACCAACAACCCGCAGCTCAAGGCGTTCTTCGGTCGCGTCAAGGACCGCTTTGCTTCCAAGAAGGAGGTGGCAGCCGATGCCCAGTAAATTTGAGTTCAAGAAGGGCAAGATGGTCCCGTATCCTTCTGGCGCCATCGTTCCCGATCGTGACCTGGGCGAGCGCCCTGCACTCGAGTGCATCCACCTGGGCATTGAGTTCGGTGGCCTTAAGGCAGTCGACGACTTTAGCCTGACTATCGGCAAGACCGAGATCGCCGGTCTGATCGGTCCCAACGGCGCCGGCAAGACCACGGTCTTCAACCTGCTCACCAAGGTGTACCAGCCCACGCATGGCACCATCCTGCTCGACGGCGAGGACACTTCGGGCAAGTCGGTCTACCAGGTCAACCGCATGGGTATTGCCCGTACCTTCCAGAACATTCGCCTATTCAACACCATGACGGTGGAGGATAACGTCAAGGTCGGCCTGCATAACCAGGAGCGTTACTCCGGCTTTGAGGGCGTGCTGCGCCTGCCGACGTATTGGAAGCACGAGAAGGCTGCTCACGAGCGCGCCATGGAGCTGCTGTCCATCTTTGATATGGAGCATCTGGCAAACGAGCAGGCCGGATCGCTGCCTTACGGCGCTCAGCGTCGTCTGGAGATCGTCCGCGCGCTTGCCACCAACCCCAAGCTACTGCTGCTCGACGAGCCTGCTGCCGGCATGAACCCGTCCGAGACCGCGGAGCTCATGGAGAACATCGTCAAGATTCGCGACACCTTTGGCATTGCCATCATGCTTATCGAGCATGATATGTCGCTCGTTATGAACATCTGCGAGGGCATCTGCGTGCTCAACTTTGGTAAGGTCATCGCCAAGGGCACGGCAGAGGAAATCCAGAACAACGACGCTGTTATTGAGGCATATCTGGGCAAGCAGGATAAGGGGGAGAACTAAATGGCAGAGCCGATGCTTTCCGTCTACAACATCAACGTCTGGTACGGCGCCATCCACGCCATTAAGGACATCTCCTTTAACGTTAACGAGGGCGAGATCGTGGCCTTGATTGGTGCCAACGGTGCCGGCAAGTCCACAACGCTCAAGACCGTCTCGGGCCTGCTGCGTTCCAAGACCGGTTCCATCAAGTTTATGGGCGAGGACATTACTCATACGCCCGCTGATAAGCTGGTTGGTAAGGGCCTGGCTCAGGTTCCCGAGGGTCGTCGCGCCTTTTTGCAGATGACGGTCGAGGAGAACCTGGAGATGGGTGCCTATACGCAGCCCAAGTCCACGGTGGCTCCGGGCCTGGAGCGCGTCTACGAGCAGTTCCCGCGCCTGAAGGAACGTCGTCGCCAGGTCGCCGGCACCCTTTCAGGCGGCGAGCAGCAGATGCTCGTTATGGGGCGCGCCCTTATGAGTAACCCCAAACTGCTTATGCTCGACGAACCTTCCATGGGTCTGGCACCGATTCTGATCGAACAGATCTTCCAAATTGTCGAGGATCTGCACAAGGCCGGCACCACGGTGCTTCTGGTCGAGCAGAACGCACAGATGGCTCTTTCCATCGCCACACGCGGCTATGTGCTCGAGACCGGCAAGATCACCATGACCGGCACCGGCCAAGAACTACTGCACGACGACAACGTGCGTAAAGCCTACCTGGGTGGTTAATCCATTCAACAAAGGGGGCGCTGACCAACCCGGTCAGCGCCCCCTTTAAGTTGCGGTGGAATAGGGACTAAATGGGAGTCTCAGAGGCCAAAACAGTCCCTATTCCACCGCAACTTCATGGGGATGTGTGACAATGCCCGTCGGAAAACATCTGCTGTCTTTGGGGGTCTATCTATGCTGTACGAGTTTTGTGCCGAGAACTTTGAGCGGGTGCCGGCAGCTATCGATGCCGGTGCAAGGCGTATTGAACTGTGCGACAACCTTGCCGTCGGTGGCACTACACCCTCGGCCGGTGTTATCAGCGCTACAGTCAGCTATGCTCACGAGCATGACGCGCGAGTGATGTGCATGATTCGCCCGCGCGGCGGTGACTTTCATTACAACCAAGACGAGCTGCGCATGATGGAGATGGACCTGGGCCTTGCCGTAAGCGCCGGCGTTGACGGCTTGGTCTTTGGCAGCTGCAAGCCCTGCGCTGGCGGATGGGCGCTCGACGAGCTTACGTTGGGCGCCCTCGTGATGGCCGCGGGCTGCGCGACCGAGGAATGCAAGCGTGAGCCCATCGACATCACCTTCCACATGGCGTTTGATCAGCTCTCGCCCGAGGCTCAGCTCGACGCGATTGATACACTTGCCGACTGCGGCGTTACGCGCATCCTCACGCATGGCGGCGCTGCCGGTACGTCGATCGAGGATAATTTCGATCACCTGACTCGTTTAATCGAGTATGCGGGCGATCGTTTGACCATCCTTCCCGGCGGCGGCATCACTACGGCAAATCGCGACGCGGTCGCGGCGGCGCTAGGCGTCTCCGAGCTCCATGGCACCAAGATCGTGCCGCTGGAGGTATAACCCGTGGCGCTGGTATTCGATGTTCAGCAGGCGAACGGTAAGCCCGACGACAATCGTCGTCCCGGCACCGCGTGCCCCTTTTGCGATACCGAGGAACTCGCCAATATCATCCGGCGCGACGGTGACTGCATCTGGCTCGAGAATAAGTTTAAGACCTTGCGGGCCACTCGTCAGACCGTATTGATTGAGTCGTCCGACCACGACGCCGATCTGGTGACCTATGAGCCGGACGAGCTGCATCATGTTATGCGGTTTGCTCTGGGCTGTTGGCAGCAGATGATCGATTCCCAACAGTACTGCAGTGTGCTCATGTACAAGAACAAAGGCCCGCTTTCGGGCGGCAGCCTCGTCCATCCACACATGCAGATTGTGGGCTTGGAACAGGAGGACGGCTATGCGGCGCTGACCTCAGTCAACTTTGAAGGCATCGATGTTTGGCAGAGGGGAAGGGTTGCGGTCAACATCTCAACCGAACCGATTATGGGGTTCTTTGAGGTCAATGTTTCAGCCCCGCAGGGAATCGCCGCCAGCGATGGCGCGCGAGACCAAGCCGAGACGGACCTCTTCGCCGATGCGATTCAGGTAGCTCTGCGCTATATCCTGAACGAGCACCATGGTGGTCGCGCAGAGTCGTACAACTTGTTCTTCTACCACATGGACGGCCGGACCATTGCCAAGGCGCTTCCACGTTGGGTGGTTTCACCCTACTTTGTCGGGTATCGGCTGGCTCAGGTCAATGCTGAGACCACGCTCGATGTCGATGCGGAGCGACTCCGCGCACATCTGGAGGCGCTCACATCGTAAAGTGAGCGCCCGCACACTGCGGACGGTTTAGCGCGCCATTGCATCGCGGCCGGCCTCGACGCGCTTGCGCTGGGCGGCGCGCTCCTCGCCGGTCAGACGCTCAAAGAAGTGCCCGATAAGCGAGGCGAGCACCTGCTGAAACAACGTTCCACACATGACGGGAAACACAACTTCGCCCGGAAAGTATTGCGTGGCGATGACGGCGCCCGAAGAGATATTGCGCATGCCGCAGGTAAAGCACATGGTGGTCGTTTCGCTATATGGCAGATGCAGCGCGCGGGCGACCAGAATGCCCACGACAAAACCGCTGATGGCGAACGCCAGAATAAAGAGGGCGACTTCCAGGCGCACCGCGTTCATGTGTAGCACGTACTCGCTCATGGCGGTGGAGTTGGAGGCAATAACGCCCATCATCATGAACTTGCAGGCGGGCGAGAGCACGGGGGAGAGTTTCTCGTGTCCCCAGCCGTGCGTGAGCTCGTTGATCACGATGCCGAGCACGGCGGGGATGGCAATCATAAAGGCCATGTTCTGCATCATGCTTGGAACATCGATTGCGACGGTGGCGCCCAACAGGAGCTTGAGCGTGAGCGGAATCGTCACGGGCGATATAACCGAGGACGTCAGGATGATGGTGAGCGCGAGCGGGCCGTTGCCGCCGAACATGCTGATCCACATAAAGGCAGTGACTGCCACGGGTACGCTGTACTCGAGCACGATGCCGCAGACAAGGTTGGGGTTGGAACCAAAGAACAACGATCCCATGGCATAGGCCGCGATGGGAATAAGCGCCGCCGAGACAAATAACGCCAAAATCAGATGCAGGGGACGGTGGAACACCTCAGCCACCTGGTGGAAGGTGTTGCTGAGCGCGCCTTGGAACGTCATAAAGGCAAACAGGGTGGGAACGATGGGCTTGAGAACGCCGATCTGCTGAGGAAAGAGCACGCCGAGCGCCACGCAAATCGGAACGATGACCTGCATATGTCCTGCGAGAAATTTGCCCAGTCCAACCCATTGCTTCATATGCTCTTGTGACTCCCTTTGCTCGTGAATCCGTTTTGAATGGATATGCTAGACGCTCGCATGCGTCCGTGTGGCTGAAACGCTCGATTATTTCGAGGCTATTACCGCCCTCGTTTATCGAAACCACGGCGTGCTGGATGTTGTGCGTCCGCGCTGCACGGTATAATAAATCCGTTCAACAGATCTGCCTGCCGAAGCGGGCATGCACAGAGGACTCATCGCTATGAACCGTGAGAGGTATCGCGGCGACCTGCCCCTATCGGGGGTGGGCGCCTATGTCATCGCTTAAGACGACGCATCGCTGGGCGGTCGCTCAGCAAAACCCCGAGCTCGAAAAGGAGCTTTCGGCTGGCCTGGGCATACCCGGGCTGGTGGCGCGCATTATGGTTGCGCACGGCATTACATCCATCGAGGAAGGCCAGCTGTTTTTGACGCCTTCGCTCGATCGCGACTGGGCGGACCCACTCGTTATTCCGGGCATGGTGGTCGTCGCCGACCGCGTTGAGCGTGCTATTCGCAGCCACGAGCGTATCGCCGTCTTTGGCGATTTTGACGTCGACGGCATTACGTCGACTTGTCTGTTGACCGAGGCGCTACGTTCGTTTGGCGCCGATGTCACGCCGTTTATTCCGCATCGCTTTGATGAGGGCTACGGTCTTTCGCGCGTGGCGCTCGACCGCGTTAACGAGCTCGCTCGCCCCCAGCTGATCGTGACCGTCGATAACGGCATTGCCGCCAAGGAAGAGGTTTCCTACCTGGAGAGCCTGGGGATCGATTTGGTGGTCACGGACCATCACGAGCCCTCCGACCAGGTGCCGCAGGGTGTGCCCCTGACTGACCCCAAGCTCGAGGACGAGGGCCCCTCGCGTGAGCTTGCCGGTGCTGGTGTGGCGCTGAAGCTGGTGCAAGTCCTGGGTGAGCGCCTGGGCAAGCCGTCGTATTGGCGTTCGCTAATCGAGGTCGCGGCGCTGGGCACCGTGTCCGACATGATGCCGCTCACGCCCGAGAACCGCGCGCTGGTTGCCGAGGGCATCCAGCAGATGCGCGTAACCGCTCGCCCCGGCTATATCGCGCTTGCCGCGCTCGCCAAGGCGGACCTTTCGAGCATTACGGCGGATGGCCTGTCATTCTCGCTCATTCCCCGCTTAAACGCTGCCGGTCGCATGGCCGATCCCAAGCTGGCGCTCGACCTGCTGCTTGCCCGCGATCCCATCGAAGCAAGCGCACTGGCGGCTGAGCTCGAGGAAATCAACCGCCAGCGCCGTGAGATCGAGGCGGAGCTCACGCGCGATGCCATGGCAAAGGTCGAGGAGACCTATGACGGCGGACGCGCGATCGTCGTGGGCGGCGAAGGCTGGCACGAGGGCGTCAAGGGCATCGTGGCAAGCCGTCTGACCAACCGCTACCACGTGCCGGCGCTGCTGTTCTCGATCGAGGACGGTATCGCGCGCGGCTCTGGTCGCTCGGTGGGCAAAGTTAACCTGTTTGACGCCATCGAGCGCTGTTCCGACCTGATGATTCGTCGCGGCGGACATGCCGGCGCGGTGGGTGTGACCATCGAGGCATCCAAGCTCGATGAGTTCCGCCGTCGCCTTTCCGCCGTGTTGTCCGAGCTTCCCGCCGAGGACTTTGAGGACACCGACGAGGTTGCCGCCACGGTCGACCTTTCCGAATTGAATATCGAGACCATCGAGCAGATTTCCCGCCTTGAGCCGTTTGGCCAGGGTAATAAGGTGCCGCTGCTGGCTGCCGAGGGCGTGACGATGTGTGATCGCGCCGTGGTGGGTAAGACCGGCGAGCACATGCGCTTCGTGGCGACGGATGGCGCCGCGAGTGTGCCGGCCATCATGTTTCGTGTGCCGCAGATCGACAAGCTTATCAATTGCGACAGCGCCGTCGACTTGGTGTTCGAGGCTGTTGCCGAGCATTGGCAGGGTCGTGTGAAGCCCAAGCTCATGGTCAAGGATGTTCTGGTCCGCGATACCACGCTGCCCAGCGTCGACGATCCGGCATGCGAGCTTCGTCGTGGCGTGCAGCCGGCGGATTCCGGCCTGCGCCTGGAGTCGCGCAAGCGCGAGACGCTCGCCCAGCTTTCTTATACCGAGCTGACACGCTCGCTTATCCATAGCTTTATCGGCTCGAACCAGCCACACCGCGCGCAGGTCGAGGCGCTCGACGCCTTGGCCGATCACCAAAGTGTTCTGGCCGTTATGGGAACGGGGCGCGGCAAGTCGCTCATCTTCCATGTGCATGCCGCGCGCGAGGCGGTCCTTCGCGGGCGTGCGAGCATCTTTGTCTATCCGCTGCGTGCGCTCGTTGCCGACCAGGCCTATCACCTCTCGTCGACGATGGCAGCGCTTGGCATTGGCGTTGGCGTGCTGACCGGCGAGACCGTGGAGGCCGCACGCGATGACGTGTTCGCCGGTCTAGCTTCGGGCCGCACCGGTATCGTGCTCACGACGCCCGAGTTCCTGTCTATCCACCGTGACCGCTTCGCGCGTTCGGGCCGCATCGGCTTTGTCGTTATCGATGAGGCGCACCACGCCGGCCTTGCCAAGGGCGGCGACCGCAGCGCCTATCTTGACATGCCCGATATCCTCAAAGCCCTGGGCGACCCGGTCGTTATGGCTGCGACGGCCACCGCGACGGCTCCGGTCGTGGCCGAGCTTGCCCGCATGTTGCCGATCACTCGCACGGTGGTCGACGAGACGGTGCGCGAGAACCTGCAGCTCGAGGACGACCGCGACCTTGCGAGCCGCGAGAACCGTTTGGTGTCGATCGTGGCGACGGGGGAGAAGACCGTCATTTACGTCAATTCGCGCGACCAGTCCGTGGCGCTCGCCAAGACGTTGCGCAAGCGTGTGCCCGATTGCGCAACCCATATCGCGTTCTATAACGCGGGGCTTGCGCGTTCCGATCGCCGTCGCGTGGAGGAAGCATTCCGAGACGGCAGCCTCAGCTGCATCGTCTCGACATCTGCCTTTGGCGAGGGCGTCAACCTGCCCGATATCCGCCATGTCGTGCTCTATCACATGCCGTTTGGCGGCATTGAGTTTAACCAGATGAGCGGCCGTGCCGGTCGCGATGGCCAGCCCGCCGTGATCCACCTGCTCTATTCGTCGCGCGATGCCCGCATTAACGAGCGCCTGCTCGACTGCTACGCACCCGAGCGCGACGAGCTCGTCACACTCTATCGCGCGCTGCAGACCATGTGGCGCTCCAACCGCGGCAAGACCGGGGATGATTCATTCTGCGCAAGCGATATCGACATCGCGCAGATGTGCCTTGCCATCGATGCCCGCACGCCGGTCGACGAGCGCTCGGTGGAAAGCGGCCTAGGAATCTTCGAAGAGCTTGGTTTCTGTCGCGTTTCGGGGTTTGACGATACGCGTCGTATCGCGATGGCCGAAAACCCCGGCCGCGTGCAATTGAGCAGGTCAATTCGCTATTTGGAGGGCTTGCGCTCGCGCATGGAGTTTTCGGCTTTCCGGAGCTGGGCGCTCGATTCGTGCGCTTCTGATATGCTAGCCAAAGTTAACCGCCCGATCGTACCGCGGGCCTAGGGGAAGGGGACCTCGATGGATGCCGCAGCCCGTACCGCCCATGATTCCACCCTCCAGCCGTTTTCGGAGATGGAGCACTATAAGCATGCCGATGAGCTGCCGCCCGAGATTATGGCAGACAGCTACGACAAGCTGGAGCGTCTGTGCCTCAAATATATGAATGAGGACGACTTTTCTAAGGTTGAGCAGGCCTACTGCTTTGCTGCCGAGAAGCATTGCAACCAAAAGCGGCGCTCGGGTGAGATGTACATCAACCATCCCGTCGAGGTGGCCATCATTCTGGCCGATCTCAAGATGGACTGCGATGTGGTGTGCGCCGCGCTGCTGCACGATACCGTCGAGGATACTGAGACCTCGCTCGCCGATGTTTCCGGCCTGTTTGGCGATACGGTGGCCGAGCTCGTCGATGGCGTGACCAAGCTCACCAACATCGAAGTCGACAGCATGGACGAGAAGCAGGCGCTCACGCTGCGCAAGATGTTCCTTGCCATGTCCAAGGACATTCGCGTCATCATCGTTAAACTTGCCGACCGTCTGCACAACATGCGAACGCTGGCAGCCCTGCGCGAGGATCGTCGCCTATTTAAGGCTCGCGAGACCATGGACGTGTACGCGCCCTTGGCCGACCGCCTGGGCATGAGCTCTATTAAGTGGGAGCTCGAGGACCTGTCCTTCTTCTACCTGGAGCCCGATGCCTACCAGCGCATCGCGCGCATGGTGGCGGAGTCGCGCGAGGTCCGTGAGCGCTATCTGGCTGAGACCATCAAGACACTCACCGACGAGCTCAACCGCATTGGCCTGGAAGGCTTCCAGATCAACGGCCGTTCCAAGCACTATTGGTCCATCTACCAAAAGATGAAGCGCAAGGGCAAGGAGTTCTCCGAGATCTACGACCTGGTGGCGCTGCGCGTTATTACCCATTCGGTGCGCGATTGCTACTCCACGCTCGGTGCGGTGCATACGCTGTGGCACCCCATGCCTGGTCGCTTTAAAGACTATATCGCCATGCCCAAGGTCAATAACTACCAGTCGCTCCACACGACGGTCATCGGCCCTACGGCTCGTCCGCTCGAGATTCAGATTCGAACCTACGAGATGCATGAGCAGGCCGAGTACGGCATTGCCGCCCACTGGCTATATAAGAAGTCGGGCGGATCGTCTGCTTCCAAGACCAATGACGCTCAACGTTTGGACGACCAGATTAACTGGCTTAAGCACTCACTCGATTGGGCTGCGTCTGATGAGATTACCGACGCCAAGGAATACCTGCATTCGCTGAAGGTCGACCTCTTCGATCAGGAGATCTTCGTCTTCACGCCCAAAGGCGAGGTCATGGCGCTTCGTGCCGGCTCCACGCCGCTCGACTTTGCCTATGCCGTTCACACCGAGGTGGGAAACCATTGCGTCGGCGCCAAAATCAACGGTGCGGTGGCTCCGCTCACGCACGAGATCAAGACGGGCGACCGCGTTGAAATCCTGACTAACAAGAGTTCCAAACCGTCGCGTGATTGGCTCAAGATCGTCAAGACGCCTTCGGCCAAGTCCAAGATCCGTCGCTACTTTGCCGCCGCGACTAAGGACGACGACGCTGCCGCCGGCCGCGATATGCTGGCCAAGGACCTGCGCAAGCGCGGGTATGGCATCTCCACGCCACGCTCCACGCGTGCGCTCAACGCCGTGGCGGAGCAGTTTAACTTCAAGCAGCTCGAGGACCTGTTTGCTGCCGTCGGCGCCGGCAAGGTTGCCCCGCGCGCTGTGGGTAATAAGGTCGAGCAAATCTTGGACCCCAAGCCCGAGGAACAGCTCACCAAGGCCGAGGCTATCGCCGAGGTCGTGAAACAGCCGGCCCGCGGCTCCAACCGCAAGCCGCAAAAGCGTGGCAAGAGCGCAAGTAACGGCATTATCGTTAAGGGCGAGAGCAACAGTGGCCTGCTGGTCCGTCTGGCTCATTGCTGCAACCCCGTGACGGGCGACGATATCGTCGGCTTCATCACGCGTGGCCGAGGTGTCTCAGTGCATCGCGCCAACTGCCCCAACGTCAAGGGCCTCATGGAGCACCCAGAGCGCATGATTGACGTAGAGTGGGATGGTGCTGCCGACACTCTCTTCCAGGTCGAGATCGTGGTCGAGTGCCTGGACCGCATGGGCCTGCTCAAGGACGTCACCATTGCCATTGGCGATGCAGGCGGCAATATCCTTTCTGCCGCCACGTCGACCAACCGCGAGGGTATTGCAACTCTGCGCTTTATGGTCGAGATCTCGGACGCGAGTGGTCTGGATCCGCTGCTGGCTTCCATCAGCAGCGTCGATTCGGTCTACGACGCTCGCCGTCTTATGCCCGGCGAGGGCGGAGCGCAACTCAAGCGCCGTGTGTAGGTGCGAGAGCCTCTCAGCATCATAGATATTGGTTACGTTCGAGGCATCGTTTGGTGCCTCGAGCGTATTTTAGAAGGAGGGTATGCGCGTGGACGATATGACTTTGGACCTGACACCCCGAGGCGCGGCTTCGATTGAGGCGCTCGTCAACGGCCCGATTCAGACCAACAGCTACGCCGTGATTTCGAATGACGAGTGCTTAATCGTCGATCCGGCGTGGGAGGGCGAGCGTCTTGTGGAGCATATCCGCACCGCGCATCCCGAGGTGCGCGTACTCGGCTCTGTCTGCACGCACGGTCATGCCGACCATGTTGGCGGGGTTGCCGGGGTTCGAGCTGTCGTTGGCGACAGCGCACTATATGAGTTGTGCGCTAAGGACGTGACGGTACCTCGCGCAAATATCGAGGAGCAGCGCGCCATGTGGGGTATCGAGACGCCCGATCCGGGTGAGCCGACGCGTTTGCTTGCCGAGGGCGATACAATCGAGGTGGGCGACGTCTGCCTGCAGGTGATCGAGGCGCCGGGGCATACGCCGGGCGGCATCGTCCTGTTCGCCGCGACCGAGCAGGGGAACATCGCCTTTGTGGGCGACACGCTTTTCCCGGGCAGCCACGGTCGTACCGATCTTTCCGGCGGTGACGAGGCGGCGATTATGCGCTCGCTCTCCAAACTTGCCAAGATGCTTCCGCCCGATACCGTTTGCTTGACGGGCCATGGCGATTCGACCACGATGGCGCGCGAACTTATGCAGAACCCGTTTATGCAGATGTAGGCTCGAAGCCGTCTGTCGAACCACGAAGACCGCTCAATCGTCAAGCTATTTTCCCCAGTGGGTCGATTCTGTGGGGCAAACGGTCAAAATTTGTCCAATCGGATGGTATTCGTGAACAAACGAACGTTTATGCTCGGGTATGTCGTGGTAAAATCTCAGGCGTTATCGGAGCAACCTTACAGGAGGTTTCTTTTATGCTCGTCAACGCAGCAGACATGCTCAAGAAGGCCGAGGCCGGCAAGTACGGTCTCGGTGCCTTCAACACCAACAACCTCGAGTGGACCCTGGCTATTCTCCAGGCCGCCGAGGAGGCCAAGTCTCCGCTGATCCTTCAGTGCACCGCTGGTGCCGCTAAGTGGATGGGCGGTTTCAAGGTCTGCGCCGACATGGTCAAGGCTGCCGTCGAGGCCACGGGCGTTACCGTTCCCGTCGCCCTTCACCTCGATCACGGTTCTTACGAGGACTGCTTCAAGTGCATCGAGGCCGGCTTCACGTCCATCATGTATGACGGCTCTCACGAGGAGACCTTCCAGCTTAACCTCGACCGCACCAAGGAGCTCGTTGAGCTTGCCCACTCCAAGGGCATGTCCATCGAGGCCGAGGTCGGCGGCATCGGCGGCACCGAGGACGGCGTGACCTCCAGCGGCGAGCTCGCTGATCCTGCTGAGTGCAAGCAGATTGCTGACCTGGGCGTCGACTTCCTCGCCTGCGGTATCGGCAACATCCACGGCGTGTACCCTGCCGACTGGGCTGGCCTTTCCTTCGAGCGCCTGGGCGAGATCAAGGCTCAGACCGGCGACCTGCCCCTCGTCCTGCACGGTGGCACCGGCATCCCCGAGGATCAGATCAAGAAGGCCATCTCCCTGGGTATCTCCAAGATCAACGTCAACACCGATCTGCAGCTCGTCTTTGCCAAGGGCGTTCGCGAGTACATCGAGGCTGGCAAGGATCAGCAGGGCAAGGGCTTTGACCCCCGCAAGCTCCTCAAGCCTGGTCGCGACAACATCGTTGCCCGCACCAAGGAGCTCATGGAGGAGTTTGGCTCCGTCAACAAGGCGTAAGTAGCGGTTTAACTTTCCCGTCGGAGGCCCCGTTCACCCTACGCTTTTCCCTTGCGCTCACCTGGCTTTGCCAGAAGTCGCGCAATGGGAAAAGCTTCGGGTGAACGGGGCCTCCTTCGTTAACTCGCCACAGGGTTACTGGGCTGAATTCATTTTTTATAGGTACCGTTTATCGGTGTTGAGGGTTCCTTTATTGGGGCTTTCTTTTTATCTCGCTACAATGGACTTCAAGAGTTCTAATGACTTGGAGTTTGGTATGGCTGTTATTAATGTGCTGCCTTCGGATGGGAAGGTTATTGACGAGGGTCCTGTTGGTTGCTCTGTTGATGTTTGCTGTGATGACTTTCGTCATCTCGATGTTGGACTGCCGCCCGAGATTCTTCGTCTTAAGGATGCCGGGTATTTTACGCAGGCTGTTGCTGCCTGCAATCGCCTTTTGGAACAGAACCCCGAGCCTTCGCTGGCCGCCTGCGTTCGCGCCGAGCGGTATCGCATGCTCGAGACGCCGCTTCATTTTTCGGTGTCGCGTGATCGAGCCATTGCGATGATTCGCGAGGAGTGGCCAGAGTTTACCGAAGAGCAGTTTGACGACCTGATTGATCGTAAGCGTATTGACTGGCGCTTTATCGATGGCGAGCTGTTTGTTCTCGATAACTTCCTTGATTCACTTCGCGTGTACCCCAAGGAGGTTCCGGGCCTGCGTCCCGATTCTACGGACGGCATAGCGCTGCGTAACCAGATGCTCAGGGAGATGGAGTCGCAAAACGGGTTGACTCGCGTCATCACGCTTAAGGCATCCGTGTCTGTTCCCGGGGTTCTGGAGGGAGTTCGCGCGTGGCTGCCCGTTGCCTCCGCCTGTCGCCAACAGTCTCATATCGAGGTTCTCGATATGACGTCGGGGGGTGCCGTTGCCTCTGAAAACGTTTCGGCTCGTACTGCCTCTTGGATATCTTCGACTGAACATTCATTCTCGGTGACCTATCGCTATCACATAGATGCCGCCTATTGCGATATCTATGGTGGCGCGCTCCCATCGCATACGTGCATGGACACGCCGCTGCCCGTGGACACTTCCGAGGACCGTCCGCACATTGCGTTTACGCCGTACCTGCGACAGTTGACGGAGCGTGTTGTTGACGGGCTCGAGGATCCGCTCGATCGCGCTCGTGCTATCTATGATTACCTGACACAGCAT
>CABRZT010000005.1:0-53155 GCA_902475595.1 uncultured Collinsella sp.
AGGAAAGCACTTAATGTGCTTTCCGTCTTGCGCAGGACTGTAGAGCAGGAAACTTCATATGCGGCCCTCCCGGGCGCAAGCAAAAGGGCGACCCCTGTCCGGAGTCGCCCTTGTTGAGCTGCTTATGTTTAGCTGTTACTCGGCGTCGTGGTGACGGCGGGGCTTGCGGCCTCCGTTGTCGCCGGGACGGCGCGGACGGTCGCTGCGCTCGGAGCGCTCGCGACGCGGACGCTCACGGCGCTGGAAGTGCTCGCCGTCGCCCTCGGAAGCACCCTCGGCGCGAGCCGGGGCCTCGGGCTTGTCAAGACGATCGAGCGAGATCTTGCCGCGATCGTCAACCTCGATGACGACGACCTTGACCTCGTCGCCCACGTTGAGGACGTCCTCGACCTTCTCCACGCGGCCCTTGGCGACGCGAGAGATGTGCAGCAGGCCGTCCTTACCGGGCAGCAGGTTCACGAAGGCGCCGAAGGGCTGGATGGAGACCACGCGACCGGTGTACTCCTCGCCCGGCTCGGGAACCTTGATGATGAGCTTGATGCGCTCGACGGCCTGGTCGACGGACTCGCCGGTGCCGCCGACAAAGACGGTGCCGTCCTCCTGGATGTCGACCGAAGCGCCGGTCTCGTCCTGGATGCCGCGGATGACCTTACCGCCGGAACCGATGACGTCGCGAATCTTATCAGTCGGAACCTGGATGGAGACGATACGCGGAGCGGTGCTGCGCGTGGTGTGGCGCGGCTCGGGGATCACATCGAGCATCTTCTGCAGGATGAAGGCGCGACCCTCCTTGGCCTGCTGCAGGGCGCGGGCCAAGATGTCGAAGGTAAGGCCGGTGGCCTTGTTGTCCATCTGCAGGGCGGTGATGCCCTCGGTGGTGCCGGTGACCTTAAAGTCCATGTCGCCCAGGAAGTCCTCGAGACCCTGGATGTCGGACAGGACCACGGTCTTGCCCTCCTCCTGGATCAGGCCCATGGCGATACCGGAGACCGGGCGCTTAATGGGCACGCCGCCGTCCATAAGGGCGAGCGTGGAGCCGCAGGTCGAAGCCATCGAAGAGGAGCCGTTGGACTCCATGACCTCGGAGACGACGCGGATGGCGTAGGGGAACTCGTTCTCGTCGGGAAGCACCGGAAGCAGAGCGCGCTCGGCCAGGTTGCCGTGACCGATCTCGCGGCGCTTGGGGCTGCCCATGCGGCCGGTCTCGCCGGTGCAGAACGGCGGGAAGTTGTAGTGGTGCATGTAGCGCTTGCCCTCGGTGGGCTCGATGGTATCCAGACGCTGGCCCTCGTTGAGCATGCCGAGCGACAGGACGGAAAGCACCTGGGTCTGGCCACGCTGGAACAGGCCGGAGCCGTGAACGAGCGGCAGGTAGTTGTCCTTCACCATGATGGGGCGGATCTCGTCGGCGGCACGGCCGTCGACGCGCTCGCCGGTCTCGACGACCATGGTGCGCATGGCCTTCTTCTCGAGCTTCTTGAGCGCCACGGGGATCTCGCGCTCCCAAGCGGCCTGCTCCTCCTCGGTGAACTCGGCACGGATGGACTCCTTCAGAGCCTCGACCTTACCGATACGGGAGAGCTTGTCGGCGTCGCGAAGGGCGGCTGCCATCTCGTCGTAGTGGGCGAAGATGCGCTCCTGGACCTCCTCGACGGGCTGGTCGAGCGGGTACTCCTTCTTGACGATGGCGCCGTTGACCTGCTCCCACTCGGCGACGAACTCGTCCTGAGCCTGACAGAAGGCAGCAAGGGCCTCCTGGCCAAACTTCATAGCGGCGAGCATGTCGTCCTCGGAGATCTCCTCGGCGCCGGCCTCGACCATCGAGATGAAGTCGGCAGAGCCGCCCAGCTCCAGGTCCAGATCGGAGTTCTCGCGCTCCTCATAGGTGGGGTTGACGATAAACTCGCCGGTCTCCACGTTGCGGCCGATGCGCACGCAGGCAAGCGGGCCCTCGAAGGGCACGCCGCCGAGCGTCATGGCCAAGGAGGCGCCCATGACGTTGATGACGTCGAAGGGGTTGACCTGGTCAGCGACGAGTGAGGTAGCGACGATGTGCACCTCGTTACGGAAGCCGTCCGGGAAGCTCGGGCGGATCGGGCGGTCGATCATGCGCGCGGTGAGCGTGGCCTTCTCGCTGGGACGGCCTTCGCGCTTGAGGTAACCACCCGGGATGCGGCCGGCGGCGTACATCTTCTCGTTGAAGTCGACGGTCAGCGGGAAGAAGTCGTAGTTCTTGCGCTCCTTGGAGACGACCACGGTGTCGAGCATCGTGGTGTCGCCCTGCTTGACCAGGCACGCGCCGGTGGCCTGCTTGGCAAGCTCGCCCGACTCAAAGGTGTAGGTCTTGCCGTACAGCTCAAAGGTCTTGGATACGAGTGTCATTGTTCTCCTTTACCCCGCAGACCCCTTGTCTGCGGGCTTCTCATGTGACGCGAGCCCCCTGCCCCCGCCACGCTTCAGAGCGTGATTGTTCACGCCCTTACACAAAAAGAGCGCCCCGCTGCGCAGGACGCTCTTAGCATGTACAAATCCTTACTGGATGTTGTCGCGGATGCCCAGAGCCTTGATGAGCTCACGGTACTCGACGATGTCGCTCTTCTTGATGTAGGAGAGAAGACGACGACGACGGCCGACGAGCATGAGCAGGCCACGACGGGTGTGGAAGTCCTTCTGGTGGGACTTCATGTGCTCGGTCAGCTCCTTGATGCGCTCGGTCAGGATGGCGACCTGAACCTTGGGGTTGCCGGTGTCGACCGGGGTGTTACCGAACTGGGCAGTCAGCTCCGCCTTGCGCTCTTTGGAAACAGTCATTGTTTCACCTTTCGTTTTACGTCGCCAACGGGCGACTCGATTCGCCTCGGACTGGGAAGCCGCCGGTGGAGCGAGCAACCAAGGTCGAGGTACCAACAGGTCGGTATGTTACCACAAGCAGCCCGCGCCTGCGCATCATCACCGACCCAACATGAATTCCATCGCACGGAGGCGCTGATCGGTGTGCGTCGCAGCCCACACATGCGAAAGCCCCAGCAAAAAGGCTGCGGTATGGGGGTCGATCCTCTCGGCCATGAGTGCATCGAAGGTCATGGACATGAGGGCGCGCAGCCAAGCGACCTCACCGGTCGACACCAGCTCGGCACCCGGAACGCTCGAAGCGCACGACCCGCACATGAGACCGCCCGCCTGGGGCGAAAAATACGACAACATGGGGTCTCCGCACAGCACGCAGGCCGAAAAATCGGGGCGATAGCCAACGTGCGACAGCAGTTTAAAGACAAAGGCCGCCACGAGCAGGTCCATATGCGCCGAGTCGAGCCCGCTGCCGACAAGCATGAGCGCCCGCTGCGTGATGGCAAAGGTAAACGGGTCCTCGGCGTCCTCGAACGAGCACACGCGCGCGACCTCGGCAATCGCGCTTGCGGCGCAAGTCATCTCGTAATCGGGCGCGGCGCCGAGCGGCGCTTCCATAAGCTCGGCCTGAGAAACCACGTCGAGCGACCGTCCATGTGCGAGCAGCATATCGACGGTACAGAACAGCTCGCAGCGTGCCGCCAACCGCCCGCCGGGCTTACGCGCACCCTTTGCCACGGCACGAACCTGCCGACCCCGCTCGTCAAGCATCGTCAGGATCAGGTCGGTCTCTTTGAGCTTGGTCTTATCGAGGACGAGTACCTTTGTGCGATATGTCCGTGAGCCTGCCATGAGCGCTGCGCGCCCTTAGTCCTCGGCGTTGTAGCCAAAGCGGCGAATCTGTGCTTCGTCGTCGCGCCAGCCGGCCTTGACCTTCACGTCCAGCTCCAAAAAGACCTGGGTGCCAAAGATGCGCTCAAGATCGCGACGGGCGTCGATACCGATATGCTTGATCATCTCGCCGCCCTTGCCGATGATGATGCCCTTCTGGCCCTCACGCTCAACGTAAATGGTGGCATGCACGCGCAGCACCTTCTTGGTCTGCTCGAGCGCATCGCAGATCACGCCCACGGAGTGCGGGATCTCGTCACGGGTGCGGAGCAGAACCTTCTCGCGCACAAACTCGGCCACAAGGGTCTCGTCGGAAGCGTCGGTACCCATGTCCTCGGGGAACCAACGCGGACCCTCGGGCAAAAAGTGCGCAACGGTATCGATAAAGGCATCGACGTTGAAGTTCTTGACCGACGACGTCACGATCTCGTCGTCATATTCCATGAGCTCGTGGGCGGCCTTGAGCTGTTCCATAACCTGGGCGGGATCGGCCTCATCGGCCTTGGTGAGCACCAGGACCTTTTTGGAACGAGCGTTCTTGACGCGTTCGGCAACCCAAGCGTCTCCCCTGCCGATCGGCTTGGTGGCATCAATCAAAAACGCGACGACATCGACATCGTTCAACTCGAACAGCGCGCTCTTGTTGAGCTCGGATCCCAGACCGTCCTTGGGCTTATGAATACCCGGGGTATCGACAAAGACCAGCTGGTAGCCGGGACGGTTGACGACGGCGCGCATGCGGCGACGGGTCGTCTGAGCCACCGGCGAGGTGATGGCGACCTTTTTGCCATAGCAGGCATTAAGCAATGTGGATTTGCCTGCGTTGGGGCGTCCGACCAGGGCCACGAAGCCGCTGCGGAAACCAGGCTCAACGTCGCCAAAGCCCATAGGACCGTCGTCCTCGTCGCACAGGGCCTCGAGCTCCTCATCGCTCATGCCCTCAAACGGGTCGAACTCCTCGACATCCTCGAGCCCCTCGGTATCCACCGCGTCCAAAGTCTCGTCGTCCAGGATCTCATCGGTAGGCTGCATATTGTCGGACATGGGAATCCCTTTCTAAATAAAGCCGAGCGCGTGGGCAAATACCAGCACGCCCACAATCGCGGCGGTGATGGAAAGAATGTAAACAGAGGCGGCGGCGATGTCCTTCGCACGCTTGGCCAGCGGATGGAGCTCCTGGGTCGCTAGGTCGACGATAGCCTCCATAGCGGTGTTGCACAGCTCGCCGTGAATCACCAGGCCACAACAGATGATAATCGTGGCCCACTCGGCAATGTCGAGGCCCACGATGCAGCCGGCAATGACGGTGCACACGCCCGCCACGAGCATGACCTTAATGTTGCGCTCGGTCTTGACGGCGGTGACGAAGCCCTCCATGGCGTAGGAAAACGACTTTAAGAAGGACGGATGGTCCTTGTTCGATCCGGGAATCATAGACGGCTCCTAGTCGTGGGCGTGGTTGGTGATGGGGCCGACGTGGACTAGCTTGGGGTCCTCGCCGCGCTCGAGCGCCAGATCGCGCAGGATGGCGTCCTCGCGGGCCTCCATGACCTCGGCCTCGTCGTCCTCGATATGGTCATAGCCCAGCAGGTGCAGCATGCCGTGTACGAGCATCAGACGACACTCGTCAGCGGGGCTATTGCCAAAACCGGGGGCCTGACGGGCAATAACCTGCGGGGCCAAGATGATATCGCCGAGCTCGAGCGTCTCGTCGGCGGGAATATCCTCGTCAAAGGCCGAGTCGCATTCAAACGAGAGCACATCGGTGGTGCGGTCGATACCGCGCCACTCGTGGTTAAGCTCGTGCATCTCGTCCTCGTCGACATACGAAAGGGAAATCTCGACTTCACGCTCAACGCCCTCGGCGGCAAGCACAACCTCGCAGATGTGCTCCACCTCCTGCGCGTCGAGCAGCGTATCGAGCTCGGCATCGTTGCTGATCAATACACTCAACGGGACTCCTTTCGGTCACGTACGCGCTTCTCGCGCACATCATCATAAGTATCGTATGCCTCGACGATACGACCCACCAGGGCATGGCGCACCACGTCGGCACGCTCGAGGTGCGAAAATGCGACATCATCGACACGGCCCAAAATCTTCTCGACATCCGCCAAGCCACCACGACGACCCACCAGGTCACGCTGGCTCAGGTCGCCGGTAATCACGAACTTGGAGTTGAAGCCCAGGCGCGTCAGGAACATCTTCATCTGCTCGGGCGTGGTATTTTGCGCCTCGTCGAGCACCACGAAGGCATCACTCAGCGTGCGGCCGCGCATGTAGGCAAGCGGGGCGATCTCGATCACGCCGCGCTCCATAAGCTCATCGGTGCGCTCGCGATCCATCATGTCAAAAAGGGCGTCGTAAAGCGGACGCATGTAGGGATCGATCTTTTCCTCGAGGGTGCCGGGCAAAAAGCCCAGGTTCTCCCCTGCCTCGACAACCGGACGCGTCAAGATCAGACGGCCCACCTCGTGACGCTTGAGCGCGGCAACGGCGAGCGCCATGGCCAGATAGGTCTTACCGGTACCGGCAGGACCCAGGCCAAACGTGATGGTATGCGAGCGGATGGCATCCACGTAGCGCTTTTGGCCGAGCGTTTTGGGGCGAATGACACGGCCGCGATACGAAAGCAGCACATCATCGCGAAGCGACGTAGCCTCATGCTCACCGTCGCGCAAGACGGCCAGGCAGTGAGAGACATCGTCGGCAGACAGTGTGCGTCCGGCAGCCGCCTCGCGAAAAGCATGCTCGAAAAAACGCGCCACGAGCTCGACCTCGTCCGGGTCACCGCTCACGGAAATGCTATCGCCACGGGCGACCACATGAGCGCGAACCAAGCTCTCGAGCGCACGAAGGACGCCATCGCCGGCGCCCCAAACGCGCGAGGAGTCAATCCCCTCGGGAACGGTAAGTCTAATCTTCGAGGCTTCCATGAACCTCCCTGTGTGCATGGACCAGGCCGGAATCATCGACTCCGATGATAGCAACATCGAGCAGGCACGGGGCTGTAAGTCTACAGGCATCGTCAAGACGGGCATGATGGAACGAGCCGAGCGTCAGGTTGTCGCCATACTCGAGCACGGCACGCTCGACCGTGCCCACGCGACGGCGAGCGTCGGCAATAGCGAGCTCCTGTGCAGCGGCCCGCATACGGCGGCTGCGCTCGGCCATAACCTCGGGCGGAACCTGGTCGGGCATGTCGGCAGCAAGGGTACCGGGACGCTTGCTGTAGCGGAACACGTGCATACGCGAGAAACCCACACGGCGGCACAGCGCCAGCGACTCCTCGAACTCCTCGTCCGTCTCGCCGGGGAAGCCGACAATAACGTCGCAAGAAAGTGACGCCTGCGGCAGATTGGCGCGAATCATACGCACCGTGTCCTCAAAGGCCTCGGCGCTATAGGGACGGCCCATGCGATGCAGGGTCGCCGTGCAGCCGGACTGCACGGGCAGGTGCAAAAACGGGGCGATACGCTGCGGGTAGCGCGCCATAACCTTAAGCAGGCGCTCGGAGATATCCATGGGCTCGACCGAGGAAATGCGCACATGCGGAATAGACGTGCGCTCCATGATGGCCTCGAGCAGCTCATCGATTTCGACGTGCTCGTCGGTCGCGCTCTTGCCATCGTAGGCACCCAGGTTCACACCGGTCAGCACCACCTCGGGCACGCCGGCCTCCTGGGCCTCGCGAACTTGCTCGAGCACGGACTCGACGGGCACGGAGCGCTCGGGGCCGCGTGCCTTCCACACAATGCAATAGGTGCAGCGATGGTTGCAGCCGTCCTGAATCTTCACGCCCAGGCGAGAGCGACCGAGCACATCGACCACCTCGCCATCGCTGCAGGCGGGAACGCTATCGGACTCAACGCCCAGCACCTCGCAGACACGTTCGGCGACATCGATCTTGGACGGCTCGGCGATCACGCGATCCGAAAGCTCCAGCAGCTCCTCGGGATGCAAATTAACCACGCATCCGGTCACGACCACATAGGGCTCGTTTGGATAGGCCAGCGCATGGCGGACGGCCTTACGGGTCTTGGCCTCGGCCTCGCCCGTAACAGCACAGGTGTTAATGACGATCAGCTCTGCATCCTGGGGCTCCACAATAGCAAAGCCCAGGCGCATAAGATCGGCAGTGATACGGTCAGACTCAACCCGGTTGACACGGCAGCCGAGGTTGACAACGGAAATATGGGGTGCGAGCACGCGGGCTCCTTAATCGAGGATATCGTCGAGGGCACTCTTGATACGGTCGGTCACCGACTTCTTACCAGAAACGACGTCATCGCCCATCTCATCGGCAAAAGCACGGAGCAGTTCGCGTTGCTTATTGGAAAGATTGGTGGGAACGACCACGCGCAGTTGCACGATCAGGCGGCCACGCGAACCGCCACCGCCAATGCGCGGCATGCCGTAATTATTAACGCTCACGGTGTCGCCGTACTGGGCGCCGGCGGGAACCGTCACCTTAACGACCTCGTCGGGCATAATGCCCTCGACCTCGATCTCGCAGCCGAGCGCAGCCTGCGCAATCGAGATATCGCTCACCAGGTACAGGTCGTCACCGTTGCGCTTAAAGCGCTCATGGTCGGCAACACGCACGTTGACAATCAGGTCGCCCGAGGGCTCGCCGCGAAGGCCGGCCTCGCCAAAGCCGCTCACGCGCAGCTGGCGACCGGTCGAAACGCCGGCGGGAATATCGATGTCGATCTTTTCGTGCGAAGGCGTGCGGCCCTGACCGTCGCAGGTCTCGCAGGGATGGTCGATAACCGTGCCCTCGCCATGGCAGTCGGGGCAAGGCGAGGAAGACTGAACCTGGCCCAGGAACGAACGCTGAACCGTCGTGACGTAGCCCGTACCGTGGCAGCGGCCGCACTGCTTTTCCTGTGCGCCCTCTGCCCTACCGGTGCCATTGCAGTCCTCGCAAGGAGCAAGGCGGTCATAGCTGATCGTCTTTTTGCAGCCAAGCGCCGCCTCCTCGAGCGTCACCGAAAGCGAGATGGCCATGTCACGTCCGCGACGACGCTCACGACGGCTGCGGGCGCCACCGCCGGCACCGCCGCCAAAGAACGACGAGAACAAGTCGTCCATGCCCATGCCACCAAAGATATCGTTGATATCGACGTAACCCGAACCACCAGGGCCGTCGGCGGTGCCGTAACGGTCGTAGTTAGCACGCTTCTGCTCATCGGAAAGAACGGAATAGGCCTCGTTGAGCTCCTTGAACTTGGCCTCGGCCTCGGGGTCGTCCGAAACGTCCGGGTGTACGGTACGGGCCTTCTTTAGAAACGCGCGCTTAATCGTCCGCGCGTCGGCATCCCTGTCGACGCCAAGCACCTCGTAGTAATCCCTATTTTCCGACACGACCGAATCCTTCCGACTTTCATTATTGTCACAGTGCGTCCTATACCCAAGCTGGGCCGGCCGCAAACAGAGGGTTTGATGTTATTGCATTTGGTACGGCGAAAGCATGGCCCGTTGCGAGCAGCTCGCGAACCAAACCGACACGAGCGCGAACATGAAGCCGTTGGCAAAACCGTTGGCAAACTGCATCGCACCGCGCTTCCACCACAGCAGACTGCGATGAAGCACACCGTCCGAAAGCACCATGAACAGGCCCATGGTAAACGGAATAAAGCACATCACGGCAAAGGCCGAGAACACGCCCGAGATGGCCGAGAGTACCAAAAACGGCGCCACGATGCCCATCAGGTAAAAACCGGTACGAGCTTTGCCTTCCAAGCGCTCGGCCTCAACATGGGCACGGCCGACCAGGTCGCCGCCCGCGGCACCATTGGTGCCAGCATGACCCATGCCGCTAATGCGGACCTCGTCGCCATCGTGCGTGCCGGCAGGAAACTCAATCGTCTGCTCGGAGGTTACGCGAGTACGACCGCTGCCACCGCAATCAGGGCAGGGGTCGGCCACGACTTTACCGGAACCGCCGCACTCGGGGCAGACCGACTGGAACGTGCCCGCACCAAACAGGAAGGACAGGTCGACGTCGATGTGGCCGCGGCCACCGCAGCTCGGGCAGGTATGGGCATGCTCGGAGGAGACAGAACCCGAACCGCCGCAGTTGCTACAGGTATCGAAGCGCGTGTAGCGGACGGTCTTGCGGGCACCGCCCTTGGCCTCCTTGGCGTCGAGTTTGATATCGACGACCACGTTGGCGCCGTTCTCGGGATTGTAGGCAGCCTGCCCACGACGCTGCTGGCCCCAGGCGCCGCCAAAGGGAAAGCCGCCCTCAAAGGGATTGCCATAGCCCGCGTTGCCGGCGTAGCCGCCACCATAGGGCGAAGCCGTAGGAGCACCGGCAAAGGGATTGCCAGAACGCATGGCGTCGTAGCGCGCACGTTTTTGCTCATCCGAAAGCACGGCGTAGGCCTCGGAAACCTCTTTAAACTTTTCCTCGGCATCCGGCTCTTTGTTGACGTCCGGATGGAGCTTGCGGGCCTTTTGCTGAAAGGCCTTTTGAATATCACGCGAGGTGGCGTCCTTGGAGACGCCCAGAATCTCGTAGTAATCTTTTTCGTTCATCGTCGCCATGCGAGGCAACCTCCTGCTCACAGCAGCGTATATATTCCGGTAATTCTACCCGAGCGGCCTAAGCTAGATCCCAAAACAGCTCGAACAGAACATTTCCATCGAGCCAGCCCAGGTGGGTCGGCGCCAGGCGAGCGCGAACGTGGCCCGCGAGGACGTCAGCCGAATTGAAGGGTCCCTCATGGACCCCGAGCGTCTCGGGCACCCAAGTAGCAAGACCCAATTCAAGCGCGCGATCGCAGGCAGCTGCCAGCTCGCCCGTTGGGATGACGTAAGCTGCACGAATCAACAGGTCGGACGCAACACCGCGCGTCATGCGACAAGCAAGCATCAGGTCCTCTGCCGCGGCCTCGCGCTGCGACAGATATTCAGCCTCAAACGCCGTCGCGTCATCGTCGCGCTGAACCAAGCGCACACGGTACCCATCGCCTCGAGAGGACACGCCGGGGAACAAACCAGCAAGACGGTCGAAATCCTCGGCATCGAGCATGCCAGCGGCAGAACGGCCCAGGCCCAGGTAGCACCGTCCAGTCCAATAAGCAATGTTATGGACGCACTCATGGCCGTCGAGCGCGTAGCTCGCCACCTCATACGGGTGATAGCCCGCCGAACTCAACCGCTCGCGCGCAACGTCCATGCATGCGGCCTGGAAATCCTCATCGGGCTCGAGCGACTCGTCACGGCACGCCATGCGATAGAGCGGTGTGCCCTCCTCAAGCGTGAGCGGGTAGACCGACACATGATGCGGAGTCGCCGTGAGCACGCCATCGAGCGTGCGCTGCCAACTCGCCGCCGTCTGCCCGGGAAGGCCACACATAAGGTCGCACGACACATCGAGGCCAGCGTCCTTCACCGTCGCGATGGCAGCGAGCGCCCGATCGGCATCGTGAATACGGCCAATAGCAGCCAGTTCGGTGTTATCGAGCGTCTGCACGCCCAGAGAGATGCGCGTGACACCCGCCTCGGCAAGCGCAGTGGCGAGCTCAGCGGTCAGCGACTCAGGATTGGCTTCGCAGGTAAACTCAACAGGGGCGCACGACGCACGAATACGCCGCGCCAGCTCCACCAAGCGCTCCCCCGCCAGCGACGGCGTACCGCCGCCAACATAGACGGTGCGGATCTGGTCAAGGGCCCCAGCTTTGCCAAAAGCATCGAGGCGCGCGTACAACTGCTCAAAATAGGCATCGAGCGCAGCGCTCAGGTCGCACGGAGCAAAACTGCGCGAGTCAAAGTCGCAGTACCGGCACTTTTGAGCGCAAAACGGCACGTGCACGTACAGCGCGGTAACGGCCACCCTTAAGCCTCCAGCGGATGAGGGGGCACCGATTCGCCGGCGGCAAGTGCGGCCTCGCAGGCCACCACATCGCGCTCGATCTCATCGACCAGCACCATAAACTCCTCGTATGTGGAACAGCGCACCACATGGGCACGCCAAGCGGCGGCATGGGGCATGCCTTTTAAGTACCAGCTTGCGTACGTGCGGGCACGCGACATGAGCGGCAGAAGCTCGTGCGTCAGCGTTAGGTGTTCACGCAGGGCGTCCAAGCGCTCGACGGAGCTGCGCACCGGCACCGGTACGCCATCGAGCGCAAGGGCTCGAGCATCACCAAAGACCCAGGGATTACCGTAGATACCGCGCGCGATAAACACCGCGCTGGCACCCGAGTTGCGCAGATGCTCCGCGGCGTCCTCGGCGCAGAACACGTCGCCCGAACCGATCACAGGTATCTCGACGGCATCTGCGACCTCATCGACGACTGACCAATCGGCCTGGCCCGTGTAGAGCTGCGTGGCGCAACGACCATGCACGGCGACTGCGGCAGCCCCTGCACCCTCAAGCATCTGGGCAAATGTCGCGGCATTGCGGTCCTCGGCATAAAAGCCCTTGCGAATCTTGACGGTCACGGGCACGTGCGCCGCACCCACCGTGGCCTCGACGATCTTCTCCGCCAGGTCAGGCGTGCGCATAAGCGCCGAGCCCTCGCCCTTAGTAACGACCTTGCGGGCGGGGCATGCCATATTGATATCGATAAGCGACAGGCGATCGCCAACGCGCTCCTCGACGGCGGCGACGGCACTCGCAAACTGATTGGGCTTGGAGCCAAAGAGCTGCACGCAAATCTGCTGTTCCTCGTCGGCAGGTAGCACCAGACGCCAGGTCTTGTTGCTGGCATAGGCAAGGCCCGCCACGCTCACCATCTCGCTGTAGGCAAAGTTGGCACCGCGGCGGCGGCACATGATGCGGTATGCGGGGTCGGTCACGCCCGCCATGGGAGCCATAAGGAACGGCTGCTCGACATAGGCGCCCAGCAGCCGCTGACTATATTCGGAAAGCGCCATAGACCTACTCGTCCACCTTGAGGATCGCCATAAACGCCTCCTGCGGGACCTCGACCGAGCCGATGGCCTTCATGCGCTTCTTGCCCTCTTTCTGCTTCTCGAGCAGCTTGCGCTTACGCGAAATATCGCCGCCGTAGCACTTGGCAAGCACGTCCTTGCGACGCGCCTTGACGGTGGAGCGGGCAATGATCTTGTTGCCGATAGCACCCTGGATGGGCACCTCGAACAGCTGGCGCGGAATGATCTCCTTGAGCTTGTCGCATAGGCCGCGGGCAAGACCGTAGGCCTTGTCCTTGTGAACAATAAACGACAGCGCGTCCACCTCGTCGCCCGAAAGCAGGATGTCGAGCTTCACAAGCTCGGATGGACGGTACTCGTTGAACTCGTAGTCCAACGAGGCGTAACCCTTGGTGCGACTCTTGAGCTGGTCAAAGAAGTCCAAGATGAGTTCGGCGAGCGGCATATCAAAGCGCATCTCGACCGATTTGCTCGTGAGATGGATCATGTCAGTCGTCACGCCGCGGTGCTCGATGGCAAGCTGCATAACGGCACCCGTATACTCGGGCGGACAGATGATCTTGGCCTTGAGGTAGGGCTCCTCAATGCGCTCGATACGCGTAGCCTCGGGCAGATCCTGCGGGCTGCGGACATCGACCATCTCGCCATCGGTCTTGTACACGTGATAGTCGACCGAAGGACTCGTGGCGATGAGGTCAAGGTTGAACTCACGCTCGAGGCGCTCCTTAACGACCTCCATGTGCAGCAGGCCCAAGAAGCCCACGCGGAAGCCAAAGCCGAGCGCCACGGACGTCTCGGGCTCCCACACCAACGACGGGTCGTTAACGTGGAGCTTATCGAGTGCGTCGCGCAGGTTCTCGTAATCCTTGTTATCGATCGGGAACAGGCCCGTATAGACCATGGGCTTGGCCTCGCGGTAGCCCGGAAGCGGCTCGGGGCAGGGGTTCGACGCCCAGGTAAGGGTGTCGCCCACGCGAACGGCCTCGGGGTCCTTCAGGCCCGTGACTACGTAGCCCACCTCGCCGACCGTCAGAGCATCGACCGGGGTCTCGGCAGGACGCTTGACGCCCACGCCGTCGACCAAAAAGTCACCCTCGGCCTGCATCATACGCAGCGTATCGCCCTTTTTGATGGAACCATCGAAGACGCGCACCGTGGCCACCACACCGCGATACTCGTCAAAGTACGAATCCAGAATGAGCGCTTTGAGCGGAGCGTTTGCATCGCCCTTGGGCGGAGAGATCAGAAAGACAATGGACTCCAGCAGATCGTGGATGCCCTCGCCGGTCTTGCCCGAGACGCACACGGCATCATCGGCAGGGATCGCCAGGTCATCCTCGATCTCGGTCTTAACCTCGTCGGGATGAGCCGAGGGCAGGTCGATCTTGTTGATGGCCGGCACAATGTCCAGATTGGCGTTCATGGCGAGCGTCGCGTTAGAGACGGTCTGCGCCTCAACGCCCTGCGTGGCGTCGACAACGAGCACCGCGCCCTCACAGGCTGCCAGCGAGCGCGAGACCTCATAGGTAAAGTCCACGTGGCCCGGCGTATCGATCAGATTGAACTGATACGTCTCGCCATCGTCGGCGTCATAGGACACGCGAACGGCATTGGACTTGATTGTGATGCCGCGCTCGCGCTCGATATCCATGGTGTCGAGCAGCTGCGACTCCATGTCGCGTTCGTCGACTGTATGGGTGAGTTCGAGGATACGGTCACTGATCGTGGACTTGCCATGGTCGATGTGCGCAACGATTGAGAAGTTGCGGATGTGGGAAATGTCAATTGAAGTATTCATGCAGACTATCTTACCCGAGCGGTACAAAAAATGGAGCCTGTTCCATAAAACAGGCTCCATTTATGCGCGTAATCTGTTTGGTGTGAAATTTACAACTTAGGCGTTGATGCTGTTCACGAGCTTGGCAAGACCGGACTTGCGGTTGGAAGCCTGATTCTTGTGGATAACATGCTTGGCGGCAGCCATGTCGAGACGCTTGGTGACGGTCTTGAGGGCAGCCTGGGCCTTCTCAGCGTCGCCCTCGGCGACGGCGGACTGGACGTGCTTGGTCAGCGTCTTGAGCTCGGACTTGACAGCCTTGTTACGCATGCGAGCTGCCTCATTGGTGCGGATACGCTTCTTCTGAGACTTGATGTTTGCCACTTCTGGAGTTCCTTTCGAGTTCCTTGCAAAAAATGTATGACACCTCTGAGACACGGTGAGGTCATGCAAGCGCCTACTATAGCACGCTCCCCCTCAAAGGGATAGAACGAATTTGTCAAATAGGCAGGTATCATCACGATTTTCTCAAGATGTTCGTAATCCAGAGCAAAAGCGCGGTCTGAGAATCGGCCGAACCCTTGAGCGCGAGCTCCACATCAACGGCACCCTCGAGCGCCGCGACGAGCTCTGCCATCGAAAAGCGACGTGCCCAGGTCAGGTGATTCTTGACCTGCCAGGACTGGAGCTTGAGCGTTGCGGCCAGCTCACGACTCTGTCCGCGCGCATCGAGCGCCTTGGCGACGATAAGCTCGCGGATGCGGCCGCACAGCAACGTGTAAGTCCACACGTAGCTCTTGGCGGGCAGTAAATTGAAGAGCTCGAGCGAACGGCGCATGTCACGGGCCGAGACCGCATTGAGAAAGTCCCAGGGTTGAACCTCGGCCGTACGTACAATCCAGCGCTCAACGTCGGCAAGCTCAATCTGGGGCACCTCGACCATCTGGGCAAGCTTAGCCAAGTCGTTATCGAGCATGCGCGTGTTTTCACCCGAACGCGAGACGAGCTCCTCGGCGGCCGCCGTCGAGATCGACTTGCCGTGCTGCGTCGCCATCTGCTGCACGCGGCGCGGAAGCTCCCAGCGCTTGGTGCCGGAGCAATCGATCACGGCCTTCTTGTCGATCTTGGCGATCGCCTTATACAGGCGCGTGTTCTTGGCAAGCGAGTCCGCGATGATGAGGCAAACCGTCGTGGGGCTGGGACTCGTCAGATAGTCGACAAGCGGCTCCGAGACCGCCTTGGCGAGCTTTGAGCAGCCATCAAGGATTACCAAGCGAAACTCGCTGCCCATCGGAAAGGTGTTAAGCGATCCGATAATGGACTCGATATCGGGGTCTTTGGTCATGTCGCGCTCGTCGAGGTTGAACTCGACCATGCCCGTCTTTTCCAGACGCGCTTTCATACGCGAGACGGCGTGATCGCGCTTGACTCCGTCGGTACCGACGATCAGATATGCCGGCAGCAGACCGGTTTCGGACATTGCGCTCCCCTCCCGCAGGCCTTCGTATTCGTTCCGTGCCATTCTAGCCCAGGGGCCCACCACACGCCAACGACGTCATCACGGTCGCTGGCATCGCATCGCAAAGCCATTCGCAGTTGGCGTGACGGTAATGTCGCCGTGTTCGATAGTGCACGCGAACACACCGCCCGCTTCCTGAACGGCATCGATGCAGGCATCCGACGGATGACCGTATCGATTCCCCTTGCCGGCGCTCGCGAGGGAAAGCTCGGGTCTCAGGACGTCCAGCAACTCACCATCGACTGAAACCTTGGAGCCGTGATGCCCAAGTTTAAGGACATCGATATCCCCCACCTCCTGCACGAATTCCCGTTCTTGGTCGAGCTCGGCATCACCAGTGAGGAGCATACGCAGGCTCTTGCCTTCCTGAACATAAGAGAGTAGCAGGACAAGCGAGTCCTCATTTCCCTCGCCATCTACGGACTCGAACGGCCACATCACGCGGGCGCAAAATGAGCCGATGTCGACCGTATCCCCACGGCGCACCTGCCGATACTCCACGCCAGGTCGGTTCAATACCTCAACAGGAGCATCCTCCAGCGCATCAGCCGCCACGGCAATCGTTCCGACCGAAAACTGTTCGAGCACGGCAGGCAGACCACCCCAGTGGTCCTCATCCCAATGCGTCACAAAGACGGCATCGATATGGTGCACGTTATTGCGAACCAACGCCGCCACCACGCGCTCGTCGAGCCCGCAGTCGACGAGTGCTACTGCGTCGCCCTGGCGGATAAGAATCGCATCCGCCTGGCCCACATCGAGCACCGTCACCGAAGGCGGCGCGAATCGATCCCAGTAGACGTACGGAATCGCAGCCAAGAACACCAGACATGCAAGCCCCACCGCCATAGGACGTGCGCGGGGACGCGGCCACCAGACCAGCAGAACCGCCAGCACACACGGCACTAGGTAAATCCACATGCTATCGGGCGGCACGCTCACGGATGCACCCGGCACGGCGGCAAACAGCTGCTCGAAGAACAGCGCGCAACGGGCGGCAATCATGGGCACAACGAGCGCCCAAGTCCGTAACGGCGCCACGAGCGAAAAGGGAACAAGCACGATCGACACAGCAAGCTGTACGCTCACCACCGGACCGATGACCGCATTTGCCAGCGGAGCAATGAGCGAGAACGTACCGAAGGCGGGAATGGTAATGGGAAGAGTCGCCAATTGCGAGCACAGCGTGGCGGAAAGCATGCTGGCGACGCCCGATGGCACACCCAGCTCACCCAAAGCGTAGGTCGCATAGGGGCAAAAGTACAGAATGGCTAAAACGCTGGCGCATGAAAGCTGAAAGCCCATCTCGAACAGCACCGTCGGCCGCGTTAGCACAAAGATGGACATGGTTACGAAGAGTGCCGATGCACCGTGCCGGCGACGCCCCGCGCCGTTTACGACAAGCGTCGCGAACACCATGCAGCACGCGCGCACGGCCGAGGGAGACGCGCCCGTAAAGGCAGCGTAGCCCACAAGCGTTACCGCCAATATCGCCCGCTGAAGACCACGTGAGCACCGAGTCTTTTGCAATATACCCTCGATTACAAACCCCACGATAGCCAAATGGCTGCCCGAGACGGCGATAAGATGCGCCGTTCCCGTTACCGAAAACCAGTCGCCCGCCGGCTGGGCGCGTAGCTCGGCCGAACGACCGCAGACGACACCGGCTATGAGTGCACGCACCGGGTCGGTCGCAGGCGCGATGGACGCAAGCAGCCCATTTCGCAGCCGAAGCAGCGGTCCCGGAGAGCCCTCATCGGCCGACACAATCCGAACGACTTTAACCTTGCGCATCTCGCCTCGGAGCACGCGCGATCGTCCATACGCATCGTTCTCAAAACGTGAAACGCGACCGATAACACGCACGTGCGCCCCGACCTTGAGCTCGCGGTCGCACGATAGGCGAACCGTTGCCAAGTTCTTACCGTCCGCGCGTGCCTCGCAGGTATAGGAATACACGTCGTCGTTTATGGATGGATCGCCCTGCACGATAAACTCGAGGCCGCTTGCCGCTCGACCGTCGAGCGCCTTCGAGGCGCTGAGCGCACCCACAGCCCACCACGCCGAGACGACCGCTCCCGCCACGAGACCGACGGACGCGGCATACAACCACCGCTTCAAAGGGGCAAGCCGCGCACAAGATTGAGCCAGCACAACGAATACCGCCGCCGCAACGGGAATGGCCCATAGCAGCCCGACCGCCGGCGCCCGCTCCCTCAGCAGCGCATCAGCGGCCACGTTGAGCACCAAGGCGCAGCTCATACACATGCCGGCACACAAGGCCATCGTCCACGGAAGCAGGGGCCGCGGAGGCATCACACGCTCGCGCTCGGTCGCACTCATACGCAGATGCAATCTTTGATTTTGGCAAGCTTCTTCTCGCCGATTCCCGACACACGCATCAGATCGTCAACCGAGGCAAAAGCACCGTTCTTTGTCCGTTCATCGATAATCGACTGGGCCATGGAGGGACCGATGCCCGAGAGCGTCTGCAGCTCTGCCGCGCTTGCCGTATTGATGTTTACTAGGCCTGTTGCGCCACTCACGCCCGATGATGTGGAAGCCCCACCATCAACACCGACTTCCGCAATGGACGCCTGCTGCTCCCCTACCGTTGGAACATGGATTTTTTGTCCATCAGTGACCTTAGATGCCCGATTAAGCCCCGTAACGTCAGCCTCGGGCGCCAGCCCGCCGGCGGCATCGATCGCCTGGGATACCCGTGCCCCATCTTTGAGTCTGTATACACCGGGCGACACAACGGCGCCATCGACATCGACATAGACCTCTGCCGCGGCAGAAGCCTTAGTCGAAGAGCCTTCGGATGCCTTTCCGCTCGAAGCATCGCCGGATCCCGGCTCCACTAACGAGCCCGTACCATCAGTGCGCTCAAACGACGCACCGCCGGCACCGCCGCCAAGGTTCGCCATCGCCAAGCCGCTCGCCATCGCAACGACGCCCAGCATCGCCACCACCACAGCCTTATGACCGAGCAGCTTGCCCGCCCAGCGGTCCATCTTTTTGACCCGTTCGTGTTGTTCGCGCTGCGCCATAGCAATACCTCCCAACACCATCGTGTCAGGAAAGGAGTCCCGCAACAGCCACGCCCCAAAACCGGTTTTAGCGGTCAAACCAAAAACCGACCAAAACCTTGCACAAATCTGTCCATTTATTCAGGCACACGTCAGCAAATGAACACTTAGCCGAAAAATGCCCAGATAGCAAAAGACCGACGATGCAGGCGCATCGCCGGTCTATGCACAAATTTACTCGTGATCTTGGTAAATCTCACGCGGAGCAAGCTCCGAATGTTTGCGTTTTAAGGTCTTGGGGGCCTTATACGTGTTGCTCTCGAAGTCGATGTACTCGGTCTGCTTAAGCAGGCGCTCGATCATCTCCTCGTGATCGAACAACTCCCAGGCCTCATGAACGGCATCGAGTTTAGCGTGCGTCTCGGGACGGCGCGGCATAAATAGCGTGCAGCAGTCGGGAGCGGCCTCAGTCGAGATATCGAACGTACCGATCTCCTCGGCGCGCGCGATGATCTCCTGCTTATCCGAACCGATGAGAGGGCGGAACACGGGGATCTTCACGGCCTCGTTGACGGCCATGATATTCTCAAGCGTTTGGGAGGCAACCTGCCCAAGCGATTCGCCCGTAACGATGGCCTTGGCGCCCTCGATGTGTGCAATGCGCTCGGCAACCGAATACATAATGCGGCGATACATGATCACGCGCAGATTGCTGGGACAGGTAACCGAAATCTCACGCTGGCAGTCGCCAAACGGCACCACGTACAGGCGGCCGATCTGGACACCCGGCTCAAGCGCACGGATGATGTCCTGCACCAAATACTCGCTCGTGTCGGGCGTCTGCGGACGACCTGAGAAATGTACCGGCACGCACACCGCGCCGCGACGCGCGAGCATCCAGGTCGCCACCGGAGAATCGATACCCGACGACAGCAGCGTCACGACCTTGCCGGCAGAACCCACCGGCAGACCGCCCACGCCGCGCTCGGAGCGCGCGTACACATAAACGCTACCCTGGACCACCAGTACGTGCACCATCGCATCGGGGTCGTGCATTTGAACCTTTTTATCGGGGAAGGCCTCACACAGCACCTCGCCCACCTGACGATTGATGTCAATCGAGGTGAGCTCATAGTCGGTATTGGAGCGCTTGGCGTGCACCTTAAACGAATCGAAGGAACCAAACTCGCGCAGCGCCTTCACGGCGGCGGCGCAGTACTCCTGCGGGTCGCGGTTGGTGTGATACGCCAAAGACACACGAGCAACGCCGGGAACGGTGCGAATGACACGCGCCGCCTCGTCGGCCTGATGCTCGTTAAAGGACACGAGGATATAACCGGAAATTCGAGACACGGCATTCACGGAAAAGGCGGCCAAGGCCGCCTTGATGTTATCCATGAGGATATGCTCAAAATGTGCGCGGTTCTTACCCTTCAGTCCAACCTCGTGATAGTGGACCAGGCAGACGCGAGCCGCCATTTAGGCTTCAGCAACCTTGTGGCCGAGCGCCTTCTCGTAACGGGCCTCGTCGTAAGAGATGTCGCCGTCGACAATCTCGTCCATAGCCATCGAAATGGTATCGGCACCGGAAAGCCCGATGGTGATGTCATCGACATCCTGGACGGCAAGCACGCGGTTGTGCTGGCCACGCAGCATGCTGTTAATGTCGCAGGCGCGCTTGGAGGCAAGCGAAGCGAGCAGGAAGCGGTTGTGATCGGTCTTCTCCAGAAGATCGTCAATGCAAGGCTTTACAACGGACACGGACCTCAGATCCTTTCATGCATATCGAGAACGCGAACGAGCTCATCGGTCGCGCGGTCGAGATCGTCATTCACCACGACGTCGTCGTAGCGGTCGGCAAGGGCAAGCTCATCGGCGGCGTTTGCCATACGCAGCTCAATCGTCTCGGGCGTCTCGGTACCGCGACCGACCAGACGCTCGCGGAGTACCTCAAGCGAAGGCGGCTTGATAAAGATCAGCACGGCCTCGGGAAAACGTTCCTTCACCTGCAGGGCGCCCTGGACATCGATCTCCAAAATCAGAGACGCGCCCGAAGCGAGCTTGGATGTGACCTCGCTCACCAACGTGCCGTAGCAGTTACCGTGGACCTCGGCCCACTCAACAAACTCACCGTTTGCCACGCGGCGGTCGAACTCCTCGCGCGTCAGAAAAAAGTAGTTGACGCCGTCGACCTCACCTTTTCGTGGTGCTCGCGTGGTAGCCGAAACCGTCAGGCCCAAGTTCGAGCGGCGCTCGCGCACACGAGTGACAAGCGTACCCTTGCCTGCGCCTGACGGTCCAGAAATCACAAAGAGCTTGGAATCCTGAGCGCTCACTTATTTGGTCAGCTGCTCGAGGAGCTGCTCGCGCTGACGGACGCCGAGGCCCTGGACGCGACGGGTAGCGGAGATACCGAGCTCCTCCATGATCTTGGCGGCCTTGGCCTTGCCATAACCAGGGAGAGACTCGATGAGGGTGGAAACCTTCATGCGGGAAGCGATGGGGTCATCGGAGTTGAGCACGGACTCGAGGGACTTCTCGCCCTTCTTGATCTGCTCGCGAAGCTCAGCGCGGGCGTGACGTGCGGCAGCAGCCTTCTCAAGAGCCTGCTTACGCTGCTCATCGGTAAGCTGAGGGAGTGCCATTCGTACCTCCAAATAGTTGGGTTATATCTGATTCAATAATTGGCATTTTAGCACGTAGAACGTACAAAATGCCCAATCGCGGCTCCATAGGTTAGACGATACCCGCAAAAAGTGCAATATACTGCGCCCAAAGTTAAGCCCCTGACCTGCGATTCCACACAAAGGATGGGAAAGATTACGCAGGCACAGGGGCTATTTTGTGCTAATGAGACCCAAAAGTGGTGACTTAGGGGAATCTTTTACGCGATGTTTTCGACCAGCTCGGCAACGATGGCGTCAAAGGCGGCAACCGGATCGTCTGCACCGGTGATGGGACGGCCCACCACAATGTGGCTTGCGCCACGCTCGATAGCCTGGGAAGGCGTCGCCACGCGGGACTGGTCACCAAGGGCGGCACCCACCGGACGCACACCCGGAGTCACGATCAGGGCATCAGGACCCAGCAGCTCACGCATGTCGTGAGCCTCCATCGGCGAGCACACGATGCCATCGATGCCGTTGGCCTGAGCGAGCTTTGCCAGGCGGGCGGCCTCCTCGGCCACGGGCGACTCGACGCCGATCTCGCTCAAGGCATCCTGATTCATGCTCGTGAGCACGGTGATGGCGACGAGCTTGGCGCGGTCCTCGCGCGCCTCCTCGGCACCCTCGCGGCAGGCAGCGAGCATGGCGCCCGAACCCAAGCCGTGAACCGAAAGCAGGTCGGCACCGGCAAGCGAGGCCGAGCGGGCGGCACCGCGAACCTGATGCGGAATGTCATGGAACTTAAGGTCAAGGAAGACCTTAAAGCCCAGGTCCTTGAATGTCTTGACGATCTGGGGACCCTCGGCGTAATAGAGCGTCATGCCAACCTTGAGCCAGGCGGCATGACCCGAAAGCTCGTGGGCGAGCTCGAGCGCACGCTCGCGGTCGCAGTCGAGGGCGACGATTACGCGGTCGCGGGCATCGGTCTCTAGCATTCGAAAGCACCTACCAGTTCGTTAATGTCCTTAACGCCCTGGGACTCGGCCCAGGCCTCGAGCTCGTGCGCGATCTTGAGCGAAGCGCACGGATCGACGAAGTTGGCCATACCGACCGACACGCAGGTGGCGCCGGCCAGGATAAACTCAGCCGCATCCTCACCGGTCATGACACCGCCGACACCGTTGATGGGGATATCGACGGCCTGGGCAACCTCCCAGACCATGCGCACGGCGATGTGATGACACAGCGGGCCCGAAAGGCCGCCCTTGGGCTTTGCAACGCGGGACTTGCGGGTATGGACGTCGATGGCCATGCCCTGGATGGAGTTGATGACCGAAAGGCCGTCGGCGCCGGCAGCCTCGAGGGCCTTGGCGATCTCGGCGACGTTGACCGGCGCCATCTTCACGAACAGCGGCTTATCGGTCACCTTGCGGCAGGCAGCCATAACGGAAGAGGCGCCCTCGGGCGTGGAGCCCATGGCGGCACCGCCGGCGGCGATATTGGGGCAGCTCACGTTGATCTCGTAGCCGGCAGCCCAGGGGCACAGCTCGACATACATCTCGAGTGCGCGGACAAACTCGTCAACGGAGTGGCCGGCAACCTGACAGATGACCTGGCAGCCGTCCTTGGAGAGCTGCTCGAGCCACGGACCGGACTCGCGAGCAAAGGCGGCCACGCCGGGGTTCTGAAGGCCCACGGAGTTGATCATGCCGCCGGGAATCTCAGCCATGCGGGGCGCGGGATTGCCGGGCCAGGGCTCGGCTGCGCAACCCTTGGTGGTGATGGCGCCCAGCTGGGAAACATCAAAGAAGTTCTGGAACTGCCAACCGTAGCCAAAGGTACCGGCTGCGGTGTTGATGGGGTTCTGCATCTTGACGCCGCCGAAATCGACGGCCATGTTCACGGTACCCACTAGAAGACCACCACCTTGGAAGCATCGAACACGGGGCCGCACATGCAGGCGCCCTTCATACCGTCGACCGTCTCTACATTGCAGGTGTTGCAGGCGCCAAAGCCACAGCTCATCATACGCTCGAGCGACACCTCGCAGTACGCACCGGCCTCGGCGGCAGCGGCGGCGACCTTCTTCATCATGACGGCGGGACCGCAGCTGGCGACGTAGTCATAACCGCCCTCGCCGAGCAGCTCGGCGGCAGGATCGGTGCAAAAACCGTGCGTGCCCAGCGTGCCATCGTCGGTGCACACGTTAACCGTGGCGCCCAGCGCGCGGAACTCATCGATGCCCACGGCCTTGGAAGCGGTGCCAAAGCCCAGGCACACGTCAACATCCACGCCCTGCTCGGCAAGCATGCCGGCGAGGCACAGCACGGGCGGAACACCGATGCCGCCAGCAACGAGCAGCGCCTTCCTGGTGCCCTCGGGCACAAGCCAGCCGCGGCCGCCAGGGCCCAGCAGATTAGAGGTGGAACCGGGGGCCATCTGCGACAGACGACGGGTGTCGTCGCCCACGACGGCGTACCACAGCTCGACGGTGCCGGCCTGGGCGTCGGCGCGATAGAAGCTCAGGGGCACGCGAAGCAGCGAGGACGCATCGCCGGGCACGGCAATGTTCACAAACTGACCGGGCTTGAGCGCACTTGCAAGCTTGGGGGCCGAGATGACGAGCGAGAAGATGCCGTCGGCGATCTCCTGGTTCGAGACGACCTCGAAGTCGTGCATGCGTGCAGTGGAAGGTGTGGGCATAGACGCTCCAATCCCCCATGCGGTTGCATGGTCAAAACGAACAGAAAGCGCGGCACCGCAAGGGCACCGCGCACAAAAGCGATAAGGCTATGCTAGCAGATGCAGCCGTCGGCGAGCGTCTGCTTACCGCCGACAAACACATCGGTGGCACGGCCGGTAAGCGTGCGGCCGGCGAAACCGGAGTTTTCGGCGCGCGACTCGTAACCGTCCTCGCCAACCGTCCAGGTGGCGGACGCGTCGAACACGGTCAGGTCGGCAACGGAGCCCGCCTTGACCTGAACCTGGTCGAGACCCAGGATCTCACGCGGTTTGATGGCCATGAGCTCGACCATGCGGCCCATGCTCATCTTGCCCGTGTTGACCAGCTCGGTGAGTACGAGCGACAGCGAGGTCTCGAGGCCGATCATACCAAAGGGCGCAAGCTCGAACTCGCGGGCCTTCTCCCACGGGGTGTGGGGAGCGTGATCGGTGACGATAGCGTCGACGGTGCCGTCGATGACGCCCTGACGGATGGCCTCGGCATCCTCCTCGGTACGCAGCGGCGGGTTGACCTTGAGCGAGGTGTTGTAGGTCTCGTCCAGGTCGTTCTCGGTCAGGAACATGTGGTGCGGGGTGGCCTCGCAGGTAACCTGAACGCCGGCGGCCTTACCGGCACGCACGAGCTCGAGACCGTGAGCGGTGGAGATGTGCTGGATGTGCAGCTTGGCACCGGTCAGCTTGGCGATCTCGATGTCACGGGCGATCTGGAGCTCCTCGCCGGCAGCCGGCCAGCCCTCGAGAGCCAGACGGGTCGAAACCTTGCCCTCGTTGATCTGGACGTGGCCGACCAGGTCCTCGTCCTGGCAGTGGCTCATAAAGACCTTGCCGAACATCTTGCCGTAGTCCATGCAGCGACGGAGCATGCCCGCGCCCTGCACGCCACGACCGTCGTCGGTGAAGGCGACGGCGCCGTGGGCGACCATATCGCCCATCTCGGACATGGCCTCGCCCTTAAGACCGCGGGTCATGGCGCCCGACGGATAGACGCGGCAGTGACCGACCTCGGCAGCACGGGACTTGACGAACTCCACAACGGTGCCGTTATCGGTGACGGGATCGGTATTGGGCATGGAGCACACGCCGGTAAAGCCGCCCTTGGCAGCTGCGCGGGTGCCGCTCTCGATGTCCTCTTTGACCTCGTAGCCGGGCTCGCGAAGGTGAACGTGCATATCCACCAGGCCGGGGACGAGGTACTTGCCGGAAAGGTCGCGGACCTCGGCTCCCTCGGCAGCGAGATTCTCACCGACCTCGGCGATCTTGTCGCCGTCAATCAGGACGTCAACGACACCGTCAAGCTCGACGGACGGGTCGACGACGTGGGCATTCTTAAGAAGCAAGGCCATTATCGGCACCTCCAAGCAGCAGATACAGGATAGCCATACGCACGCAGATACCGGCGTAGACCTGCTCCAGGATGACGGAGCGTTGCGGGTGGTCGGCCATATAGGAGTCGAACTCGACGCCGCGGTTGATGGGGCCCGGGTGGCAGATGATCGCGTCGGGCTTCATGAGCTTCTCACGATCCTTGGTAAGGCCGAAGAGCTTGTGGTACTCGCGAATGGTCGGGAACGGGGCACCCTCGAGGCGCTCCTGCTGTACACGCAGCATGTAGACGACGTCCAGCTCGGGCAGGACGGAATCGAGGTCGCTCGTCACGTGGTCGCAGCCCAGAACCTCGGGCGCCGGCGGCAGCAGCGTGCCGGGGGCGACGGCGTAGGTCTCGCAGCCCATGATCTTCAACGCGGGGATCAGCGAGCCGCAAACGCGGGAGTGGGAGATGTCGCCGACGACGGCGACCTTCAGACCGTGGAAGTCACCCTTGTGCTCCCAGATGGTATACAGGTCAAGCAGAGCCTGCGTGGGGTGGTTGTGCTTGCCGTCACCGGCGCAGATGACGCTCGCGGGCGAGTTCTGCGTGACGATGTAGGGCGCGCCGGCGTGCTTATCACGCACGACGATGCAGTCGATCTTATAGGCGTTGAGGGTCTCGACGGTGTCGACGAGGCTCTCGCCCTTGACCGTAGAGGTCGAAGAGCCGCCAAAGTTGAGGCTGTCGGCCGAAAGACGCTTCTCGGCGAGCTCGAAGGAGCTACGGGTGCGCGTCGAGGGCTCGTTGAACATGTTGACGATGGTCTTACCCTTGAGCGTGGGGACCTTCTTGATCGCACGCTCGTTGACCTCGGAGAACGCCTTGGCGGTCTCGAGGATGAGCTTGATGTCCTCTTCGGAGTACTCGGTAATGTCGATCAGGTGCTTATGGTTGAACGCCACGGTACTACTCACCTCCCAGCGGCGCAGAACCCACGTGGGAGCCCGGCGCGACGTCGTTGATCTCGACGGCGGTGTGGCCGTCGACTTCCTTCATATATAGATGCACGTTCTCCTCATGCGACGAGGGAACGTTCTTGCCGACAAAGTCCGGCGAGATGGGGAGCTCGCGGTGGCCGCGGTCAACGAGGACTGCCAACTCAATGCGACTCGGACGGCCCAGGTCCATGACGGCGTCGAGAGCGGCGCGGATGGTACGGCCCGTATACAGGATGTCGTCCACCAGCACGACGCGCTTGCCGTCGACGCTAAAGGGAATGTTGGTGGCGTGGATCGCGGGAGCGAAATTGGTCGCATAGTCATCGCGGTAGAAGCTGATGTCCAGGCTGCCGAGCGGAACTTCGACGCCCTCGATCTCCTTGATCTCCTCGGCGAGCTTCTTTGCCAGAAGGTCGCCGCGCGTGACGATGCCGACCAGAGCGAGGTCTTCACAGCCCTCGTTGCGCTCGAGAATCTCGTGCGCGATGCGGGTCATCGCTCGATTGACGGCGGTCTCGTCCATGATGACCGCCTTGGGGGAAGTCGTGCCCATCGATCTCCTTCCTCACATGTCTTGACTGCTGACACAGTCAAAAAAATAGATGCCCGACCGCTTAAAGCGGACCAGACACCCACAGGAAGGGCTGCTCTTTGGCAGCTATGTAATTCCATGTGGGTATCTCGTACCCCTTTAATGGTCAAGGGATAGTGTAGCCAACCTCGAGCTTAATTGCGAGCATAAATACAGAGCAATCCGTAAACGGAGCCCAAAGCCCAATAAACCTATATATATTTGTGGGACGAGCTTGAAAACGCACGCACGAGCTGGCATAATCCCCTCTGCTGCACGCAAATCGGATCTACGTCCAGGGCCGTGGCGTGGGCACTATCGCCAAAAGAGGAATATCTCTGTGTAGATTGCGCACAGGGAGCGACTTCTGTGCTATAGTTCAGGCTTGTTTGTTAACGCGACATGTTCGTTTGTCGCCCAAGGAGGGTCAGTTATGTCCAAAGTTTGCGAAGTTTGCGGTAAGCACCCCGTTGCCGGTCGCTCCATCAGCCACTCTCACCGCGTCACCAACCGTAAGTTCCGCCCCAACATCCAGCGCGTCTACGTCGTCGTCGATGGTCACCGTCGCAAGATGAACGTTTGCTCCACCTGCCTCAAGTCCGGCAAGGTTGCGCGCTCCTAAATAAGGTCTTACCAACAAGTACCTCGGACTCTCCGGGTCAAAGACCTCGCGTTCATATAGAACTTACCAAAGGCGTCCTCCCCTACGGAGGGCGCCTTTTTGCACTCATTGGGGACAGACTTACATGAGGGTTTGCAGATGTCAAAGGGATCATAGCCCAGCTGATATGCCTTGTAACTAACGGTACGCCTCGAGCGAGTCGAGCGCACCTTACACGGGATTGAGATGGATGTAATCGAGTAGCTGCACCGCCTGTATGTCCGACTCAACCGCGACCCGCGAATAGCGATTATCAAACAGATGTCCCGTTTTCCCATTGAAATACTCATGAGAGTCTGTCCCCAATGAGCGGGGCGATGCAGCAGGCAGATAGTTTTAGTTAAAGCGTTTCAGTTTATTGAAGCGTTTTAGTGTGCCTTTTACGGGAATCTTACCGTTCACCGAATAATTTCTTGCTATCATGCAAGGCGTAGGGTAAATCTCCGATCGCAAGGAGACACAAATGGTGAAAAAGTCACCGGAAAACACTACTCCCGCAATTGTGGACAACGTAGAGGCGCTTGAGGCCAAGCTCGCTCAGATGCGAGAGGCCCAGGCGCTTTTTGCTACGTACACGCAGGAGCAGGTCGACAAGATCTTCTATGAGGCCGCCATGGCCGCCAACAAGGCTCGTATCCCGTTGGCGAAGATGGCCATCGAGGAGACCGGCCGCGGCGTTCTTGAGGACAAGGTCATCAAGAACCACTACGCCGCAGAGTACATCTACAACGCTTACAAGAACACCAAGACCTGTGGTGTCCTGGAGCGCGACGAGGCTTACGGCATCACCAAGATCGCCGAGCCCATCGGCATCGTGGGCGCCGTCATCCCGACGACCAACCCCACCTCCACCGCGATCTTCAAGACGCTGATCTGCCTGAAGACCCGCAACGCCATCATCATCTCCCCGCACCCGGCTGCCGCCAAGTGCACCATCGCCGCCGCCAAGCTCGTGCTTGACGCCGCCGTCAAGGCCGGCGCCCCCGAGGGCATCATCGGCTGGGTCGATGTCCCCTCCATCGAGCTGACTAACATGGTCATGCGCGACGTCGACATCATCCTCGCCACCGGTGGCCCGGGCATGGTCAAGGCCGCTTACTCCTCGGGCAAGCCCGCCCTGGGCGTTGGCGCCGGTAACACCCCGGTCGTCATCGACGACACCGCCGACGTGCTGCTCGCCGTCAACTCCATCATCCACTCCAAGACCTTCGACAACGGCATGATCTGCGCTTCCGAGCAGTCCGTGACCGTCATCGACAGCATCTATGACCAGGTTAAGGCCGAGTTCCAGAAGCGCGGCTGCTACTTCGTCAAGCAGGGTGCCGAGATGGAGGCCCTGCGTGCCGCCATGTTCAAGAACGGCGCTCTCGATCACCGCATCCCCGGCATGGCCGCTGCCAAGATCGCCGAGCTCGCCGGCATCGAGGTTCCCGCCAAGACCAAGATCCTGATCGCCGAGGTCACCTCCACCGACCCCGCCAAGGAGGAGTTCTCCCACGAGAAGCTCTCCCCGGTCCTGGCCATGTACCACGCCAAGGACTTCCAGGAGGCCGTCGACAAGGCCGAGCACCTCGTGCTCGCCGGTGGCCCGGGCCACACCGCCTCTCTGTACGTGCACCCCGCCCAGGCCGAGAAGATCAGCCTGTTCGAGCACGTCATGAAGGCCTGCCGTATCGTCATCAACACCCCGTCCTCGCACGGCGGCATCGGTGACCTGTACAACTTTGGCATGAAGCCGTCTCTGACCCTGGGCTGCGGCTCCTGGGGCGGCAACTCCGTCTCCGAGAACGTTGGGGTGAAGCACTTGATCAACGTTAAGACTGTGGCCGAGCGCCGTGAGAACATGCTGTGGTTCCGCGCTCCCGAGAAGGTCTACTTCAAGAAGGGTTCCACGCCCGTCGCCCTCGACGAGCTGGGCAACGTCATGGGCAAGAAGCGCGCCTTCATCGTCACCGACCAGTTCCTCTTCAAGAATGGCAACACCCGCGCCATCGAGGCCAAGCTCGACGAGATGGGCATCGCCCACGACTGCTTCTACGACGTCGAGCCCGATCCGTCGCTGCAGTGCGCACGTCGCGGCGCCAAGCAGATGGCTCTCTTTGAGCCGGACGTCATCATCGCCGTCGGCGGTGGCTCCGCTATGGACGCCGGCAAGATCATGTGGATGATGTACGAGCACCCCGAGTGCAAGTTTGAGGACATGGCCATGGACTTCATGGACATCCGCAAGCGTATCTTCACCTTCCCCGAGATGGGCAAGAAGGCCTACTTCGTCGCCGTCCCGACCTCTTCGGGTACCGGCTCCGAGTGCACGCCGTTCGCCATCATCACCGACAAGGAGACCGGCATCAAGTGGCCGCTCGCCGACTACGCGCTGCTCCCCAACATGGCTATCGTCGACGCCGACAACTGCATGACCGCCCCGCGCGGCCTGACCGCTGCCTCCGGCATCGACGTCATGACCCACGCCATCGAGTCCTACGTCTCCATCATGGCTTCCGACTACACCAAGGGCCTCTCCGAGCGCGCTGCTAAGCTCGTCTTCGAGAACCTGCCCTCCAGCTTCACGAACGGCGCCAAGGACCCGCATGCCCGCGAGGAGATGCACAACGCCTCTTGCATGGCCGGTATGGCCTTCGCCAACGCCTTCCTGGGCCTCAACCACTCCATGGCCCACAAGCTCGGCGCCTTCCATCACCTGCCACACGGCCTCGCCAACGCCGTCATCCTGACTCGCGTCATGCGCTACAACGCCGCCGAGGCTCCCGTCAAGATGGGTACCTTCTCCCAGTATCCTTACCCCAACGCGCTGCACAACTACGCCGAGATGGCCAAGTACTGCGGCATCGAGGGCAAGGACGACAAGGAGGTCTTCGAGAACTTCATCACGAAGCTCGAGGAGCTCAAGGACTTCATCGGCGTCAAGAAGACCATCGCCGACTACGGTGTTGACGAGCAGTACTTCCTCGACACCCTCGACGAAATGACCGAGCAGGCATTCAACGACCAGTGCACCGGCGCCAACCCGCGCTACCCGCTCATGAGCGAGATCAAGGAGCTCTACCTGGACGCCTACTACGGCCGCGAGCCCCAGGATTACGCCGTCTGCTAGTTTTAGCACGGTTTTTAACGGCGGGGGTGCACGGGTGTTTCACACACCCCCGCCGTCGCTTCTATCGCATCGTTGAAAGGATGCAACCATGCTGCTACCCGATTCCAAGACCGAGCTCGTCCGCCGTGGCAACAAGGTCGTTTACGACCTGGGCGACAAGATTGTCAAGGTCTTTAACGAGACCAAGCCTGTCTCCGACGTGTTCAACGAGGCTTTGAATCTTGCCCGCATCAATGAGTGCGGCATCCGCAGCCCCAAGGCGCTCGAGGTTTCCCAGCTCGAGAACGCCAACGGCTGGGCGCTCGTGACCGAGAAGGTTCCGGGCACCACCCTTGCCGAGAAGATGACTGCCGAGCCCCAGCGCTTTGGTGAGTACCTCGAGATGTTCGTCGACCTCCAGATCGAGATCCACGGCTACACCTCCCCGCTGCTCAACCGTCAGCGCGACAAGTACGCCCGCATGATCGACAGCCTTGATCAGCTCAATGCCACCACGCGCTACAACCTTCAGGAGCGTCTGGACGGCATGACCAAGGAGTTCAAGGTCTGCCACGGCGACTTCAACCCCTCCAACGTCATCGTCGGCGACGACGGCCAGCTCTATGTGTGCGACTGGGCACACGCCACCCAGGGCTCCCCTGCTGCCGACGTTGCCACCACCTACCTGCTCTTTGCCCTCAACAGCAAGGATCAGGCTGAGGCCTACCTGGAGCTCTACTGCGACCGCGCCGACATGCCCATGCAGGTCGTGCGTCAGTGGACGAGCATCGTCGCCGCTTCCGAGCTCGCTCGTAAGCGCAACGTGAACGATGAGTTCCTGAAGAACTGGATCGACGTCGTCGATTATCAGTAATATCTGAGCGATTTATTTCGCATCGGAGGCACAAGGAAAACCCCGCAGCTCGCATGGGCTGTGGGGTTTTCCTTTTAGATATCGAGGATGCCACAAGATAAAAGGACGGCCCCGCATCTCCCCGATCTGGAGAAATGCGGGGCCGTCCCGTATATCGAACTACAAGCGAAATCGTCGATTAACGGCGTGCTGCCTTCACAAGCTCGGCGACCTTGGCGACGACCTCGTCGATCGCCACATCCTCGCGCTCACCCGTGGCACGGTCCTTGAGCTCAACGGTGCCATTCTTAAGGCCACGCTTACCCAGAACGACCTGATACGGGAAGCCCATAAGGTCGTTGTCGGCAAACTTAAAGCCGGGACGCTCGTCGCGGTCGTCGACGACAACCTCGATACCCTCGGCGCACAGGCCATCAACGATCTGCTCGCAGACGGTAGCGCACTCCTCCTTCTTGGGATCGAGCGGAATCACCGCGACCTCGTACGGGGCAACGGAGACCGGCCAGACGATACCGTGCTCGTCGTTGTGCTGCTCCACGACGGCAGCGAGCGAGCGGGACACACCAACGCCGTAGCAGCCCATGATGAGCGGCTTCTCCTTGCCGTCCTCGTCCATAAAGGTGGCACCCATGGCCTCGGAATACTTGGTGCCCAACTGGAAGACCTGAGAGACCTCGATGCCGCGGGCAGCGGAGAGCGGCTTGCCGCAGTGCGGGCAGGGGTCGCCGGCGACAACGGTGACCAGATCGGCCCACTCATCGACGGTAAAGTCGCGCTCGGGGCAGGCACCGGTAAAGTGATAATCGACCTCGTTGGCACCGCAGGCCCACTGCTTGGAATCGCGCAGGCTCTCGTCGCACACCAGACGAATGCCATCGGGCAGGTTAACCGGTCCGATAAAGCCCTTGTGCAGACCGTTCGCCTGAAGCTCCTCGTCGGTCATCATGCGATAGCCCTTGCCAAAGACATGCTCGGCCTTGCAGTCATTGAGCTCGTGGTCGCCCGGGACAATGGCCACGACCGGCTTGCCCTCGGCGTCGATGAGCGCCAGCGACTTTCGCGTACCGTTCTCGGGGAAACCGAAGAACTTTGCGACGGCCTCAATGGTGCCCATGCCCGGAGTCTCGACCTTGGTGAGCGTACCGTCGCCAGGACCCTCGGTCACAACGACCTTGGTGCTTGCGGCCTCATCGTCGGCAGCGAAGCCGCAATCGTCGCAGTAGACGAGCGAAGCCTCGCCGGCGTCGGCCAGAGCCATGTACTCGACGGAGGTGTCGCCGCCGATCTCGCCGGAGTCGGCGACAACGGGCAGAGCCTTGATGTAGCAGCGCTCGCAGATGTTGGCGTAGGCCTGCTTCATCTTGTCGTACTCCTCCTGCAGACTCTCCTGCGTGGCAGAGAAGCTGTAGGCGTCCTTCATGATGAACTCGCGACCGCGCATCAGGCCAAAGCGGGGGCGGAACTCGTCGCGGAACTTATCCTGGATGTGGTAGAGGTTAACGGGCAGCTGCTTGTAGGAACGCAGCTCGTTGCGCACCAGGGCAGTCACGGTCTCCTCGTGCGTGGGGCCGAGTACGAACTCACGGCCGTGGCGGTCATCAAAGCGCACGAGTTCCTTACCGTAGGCATCGATACGGCCGGACTCACGCCACAGCTCGGCGTCGACCATGATGGGCATCATGAGCTCCTGGGCGCCGGCGGCATCCATCTCGTCGCGCACGATGTTCTCGATCTTGCGAATCGAGCGCCACGCGAGCGGCAGATAGGAATAGAGACCGGCGGCCTCCTTGCGGATCATGCCGGCACGAAGCAGCAGACGATGGCTCGCAAGCTCGGCGTCGGCCGGATCCTCTTTAAGCGTCGGAGCATACAGCTTAGACATATACATTGCTCGAGTCATTTATTTCTCCTCAATAAGCTTGTCGACCTCGGCCATAAGCGCGTCGACAATTTGATCCTCAGCTACTTTACCAATGATCTGGCCATGCGAAAAGAGCAGGCCCTGACCTCGTCCGCAGGCAACGCCCAAGTCGGCGTCAGAGGCCTCGCCGGGGCCATTGACCGCGCATCCCATCACGGCAATGGAAAGCGGCGCAGAATAGTTCTTCAGTCGCTCGGTAACCTCCTCGGCGATGGGAATGAGGTTGACCTGGCAACGAGCGCACGTGGGACACGAGACGATCTCGGGACCACGGCGGCGCAGGCCAAGGGACTGCAGGATACCCCAGGCGACCGGCGGCTCCTCGACCGGATCGGCCGTGAGCGAGACGCGCATGGTGTCACCAATACCCTCAGACAGCAGAATACCAAGGCCCACCGAGCTCTTAATGGTGCCCTGAAGCTTGGTACCCGCCTCGGTTACGCCCAGGTGAAGCGGAACGTGAGGAATCTCACGCGACAAGGCTCGATAGGTATCGAGCGTCGTTTGCACGCTATGGGCCTTGGCCGAAAGCACAATGTTCGTAAAGCCGCGGTCTTCAAAATGCTTGACGAAACGCTCGCTCGACATCACGAGCTTTTCGGGCTGCGTGAGGTCGTCGCGCTCGGCGATATCCTGCTCAAGCGAACCGGCATTGACGCCGATACGAATCGCACAGCCCGCTGCACCCGCAGCATCGATCACCGCGTCAACCTTGGCCCAATCGCCGATATTGCCGGGATTGATGCGCAGCTTGGCAGCACCGGCCTCAACGGCACCAATGGCAAGCTTATGGTTAAAGTGGATATCGGCGACGATCGGCACCGGAGACTCGGCACAGATGGTGCGGAAACCCTCAAGCGCGGCCTCAGTGGGCACGCTCACACGCACGATATCGCAGCCAGCCTGCGCCAACGCGCACACTTGCGCAAGCGTTGCCTGGGCATCAGCGGTATCGGTGCAGGTCATCGATTGAACCACCACCGGCGCGCCGCCACCGATCTGTACGCCGCCCACATGCACGGGGCGCGTCAGTTCGCGCGGCAAAGGATGGGATAAAGACAATCCAAACACTCCCCTACAGAATAAATCGAAGGATGTCGGAACGAAGCATATAGACAAACAGCAGCGCAAAGAGCGCGATGCCCACATAGCTCACAATCGCCTGGACCTTGAGCGGAAGCTCGCGTCCCGCAATCTTTTGAATGATCTCGATGACCAGCTTACCGCCATCGAGTGGCGGGATGGGCAGCAGGTTCATAAAGCCAAGCGAGAACGAGATGAGGGCAGCAAACGAAAGGAACGTTACGGGGCCGGCAGCAGCCGCCTGAGAGGACATGACGCTGATGCCCACGATCGACGAGGACTGGTCGAGAATCTCCATCGTATGCTGCGGCTGGAGTAGGCGAATAACGCCATCCGCGGTCTGCACAACATAGGAGAATGACAGACGCGCCGAGGTGATGGGGTCCAAACGGACTACCTCCGTAGAAGCATACACACCTAACCGCTCGTCCTCTTTGAGCGCAACCGAGGTCGAATGCTGCTTGCCGTCGCGCTCATACTCAATGGCGATATCGTCCTTACCGGCGGCCTTGCCGATAGCATCGTAGACGTCCATCCAAGTGGAACATGAGACACCGTCGACCGAAAGGATCGCATCACCGGCCTCGATACCCGCCTTGGCGGCAATAGACCCCTCGTCAACCTGACCGATCACGTTGGTATCCATCGGCACGGTGACACCCGCAATGGAATAGATGCTCATAAGGAGCAAAAAACCCGTCAGGATATTGACGAGAATGCCCGCGAGCAGCATAAAGGCGCGCTTGAGAAAGCCCTGGCCAAGATAAGTATGCGAGCGCTCTTGCGCCAAGAAATCAGCCTCGCCGCACGGCAGCTCCCACACATCGCCCTCGGCAGTCGCATGCTCTCGATCGAACCGGCGGCCGTCAAAGGTGGTGTAACCCGCAGCGTCTCGAGGCAGTGTCTGATACTTGGTGGGATAGTAGCTCGGTGAGGGCTTCTCCCCTTCCTCATACCAAGGTGCGATGGAGCCCCAGCCCAGCAACAGAGCACAAGCCTCGAGCACATCCTCCTCGGAAAGCTCGAGCTCGACAGCAAGGTCGGCCACGGTCACGCGACCATGACGGTAGATAGCCGCGAGCACGCGATCGGCGCACGAGACATCGGTCGGATCCATACCGCAGATGGCAGCGTAGCCACCCAGCAACAGCGGGGTCACGCCAAACTTGGTTCCAATGCGACGCGACGTGTAGTGGATGTCAAAGCGGCACGGCAGGCCCAAAAAGAATTCGGTCACACGGACGCCGCAGGCACGCGCCGCCAAAAAGTGGCCGCCCTCGTGCAAAAACACGAGGACGGAAAGCATCAGCAGGCCCCAAAAGACCGATGAAAGAACGCTCAGAACAGTATCCATAAAACGAAAAAGCAATCCTTATGGGTTAGGAACGGGTTGCGGCGAGCACCTGCGCAGCTTTTTCACGCGCCCACGCATCGATGTCGCGAAGCTGCTCAAACGAATCGACCGTCTGCATATCGTGGGCATCCATGCAGGATTCCACAATGCGATCGATATCAGTAAAGCTGCAGCCATCGTGCAGGAAGGCATCGACGGCGACCTCGTTGGCGGCATTGAGCACGCACGGCATGGTGCCACCCGTCTTGCCGGCACGCTCGGCCAGTGCCAGACAGCGGAAGGTATCCATGTCGGCAGCATCAAACGTGAGCTGCCCCAACTCGCGAAAATCGATACGAGGCGCCGGAGTATCCCAACGCTCGGGATACGAGAACGCGAACTGGATGGGAATACGCATGTCGGAAGCACCGAGATGCGCCATCACGGAGCCGTCGGCGAACTCGACCATAGAGTGAATCTTGGACTGACGCTGCACGACCACGTTAATGAAATCGAGGTCGCAGTTAAACAGATGCATGGCCTCAATACGCTCCAGGCCCTTGTTCATGAGGGTAGCGGAGTCGATGGTGATCTTGGCACCCATGGCCCACGTGGGATGTGCGAGGGCATCGGCACGCGTCACGCGATCGAGCTCGTCGCGTGTGCGACCAAAGAACGGACCGCCCGAGCAGGTGAGCCAAATACAATGAGCCTCGCGCGGGTTCTCCCCCAGATAGCACTGGTAGATGGCAGAGTGCTCAGAGTCGACTGGAATAAGCTGGCCCGGTTGCGCCAACGGCATAAGCAAGTCGCCACCGATGACAAGGGACTCCTTGTTGGCAAGGGCAAGGCGCTTATTTGAGGTCAAGGCCGCATGGCTCGCCTCGAGACCGGCGGCGCCCACAATAGCGACGAGCACGCAGTCGACATCGTCGCGACGCGCGAGCTCGCAAACCGCCTGCGCGCCAACGCCGAGCTTCGTTCCCTCGGGCAGCTCCTGCAGCACGGCGTCATCGCCATGAGCGACATCGGCCACGGCAACCGCCGGAACCGAGAACTCGCGGGCAGCGGCAACGAGCTCGGAGGTACTGGAGTTAACGGACAGCGCCGTCACCTGCAAGCGATCGGCGTGCTGGCGGCACACATCGAGCGCCTGGGTGCCGATAGAGCCCGTACAACCCAGGATGGCAACACGAAGGCGTCCATCGGGGCCATACGTCGTCTGGAATGACATTACAGCACGCCTCCGATCATCAAAAGCAGCTGCGCGGTAATGCAGCCAAAGATAAGCGAGTCGCTACGATCGAGCATGCCGCCGTGGCCCGGGATAAGGTTACCGGAATCCTTAACGCCCACACCACGCTTGATGCGCGACTCGATAAGGTCGCCGATAACGCCCAAAATGGACACCACCACGCCGCACAGCAGCGCATAGGGCAGGCTGAGTTTGTAGAAGTGCGTCGCCCACAGGATGAGCCAAATCAAAACCGAGCCCAGGATGCCGCCAACAAACCCCTCCCAGCTCTTTTTGGGAGAGATCTTGGGGACCATCTTGTGTTTGCCGATACGGCTACCCACGATGTAGGCAAACGAATCGGAGACCCAAAGGGACGCGCAAACGCCCACCGAAAGCAGGGCGCCGGCAAAACCGGGCACGGCATCGCGCAGCAGCACGATGGCCGACAGCATAAAGCCAGTGTAGATGGGGCCCATGAGCGTCACGGCCACATCAGAGATGCGGGTACGCGGCGACCAGACATACCAAATGCCCACAGCGAGCATCAGGGCAAAAAGCAGGGCATTCAGCAGCATCGAATCGCCCAACGCCGACAGCGGAAAGAGTACGGCGGCAGCGATACCCATGCACTCGTTAGCCATCTTGCCATCGAGCCTCGTCATACGGAAAAACTCATAGCAGCACAGACCACTCATGACAGAAACAAAGATGGCCGTGGGCACGATACCCAAAACCAGGCACAGGATAAAGACAACGGCGTAGACGATACCGGCGGCGGCACGGGTAATAAAGCCCGCAAGCCACGAACCGGTGCCATTCTTCGCTGCGGGCGCTCCCGCAGCGACAGCCTTGCGCTCAGATGTCTTGGGAGCAGTTGCCTTGGGACGATCGGACACGATTAAGCCTCCTCGGTCTTGCTCAGACCACCAAACCTACGGTCACGGCCCTGATAGGCCAAAATGGCGTCGACAAGGCCCCAACGATCAAAGTCGGGCCAATAGGTATCGGTGACGTAGAATTCGGAATAAGCCACCTGCCACAGCAGATAGTTCGAAAGGCGCAGCTCACCAGAAGTGCGAATCACAAGCTCAGGATCGGGAAGGCCGGCGGTATAGAGGTGGGAAGCCACCATGTCGTCATCAATTGCGCCAGGATCGATCTTACCGGCGGCAGCGTCGAGTGCGATCTGACGGACAGCGCGGGTAATCTCGGCACGCGCGCCGTAGTTGACAGCAAGCGCCAGCGTCATGCCGGTGTGATTGGCGCACTCTGCAAGACCGCGTTCAAAAACGTCGCGGGTCTTCTTGGGCAGCGCGGAAATGTCACCCAAAAAGACAACGCGCACGTTTTCGCGCTTCAGAAGCGGCAGCTCGTCGATAAACGTCTTGGCAAACAGGTGCATCAAGACGTTGACCTCGTGCTGCGGACGGTTCCAGTTTTCGGTAGAAAACGCATAGGCCGAAAGCACGTCGACGCCCAGACGCACGCAGGCGGTAATAATCTCGCGCAGCGAGACGATACCCGCCTTGTGGCCCTCAGTGCGCGCAAGACCGCGCGACGTAGCCCAACGACCGTTGCCGTCCATGATGCACGAGATATGGTGCGGAATGTTATTGAGGTCAAGGTCGGAAAAACCGACGCCCGCAGGGGCGTCGGCAAAGTACTCGACCAGTTTATGCTCGTCGTATTGCACCTTAGATCTCCATGACCTCGGCTTCTTTTTCCTTCAGAAGCTCCTCGACCTTGGCGACATACTCATCGGTGTGCTTCTGGACCTTAGCCTGCTCGCGACGGACATCGTCCTCGGTGAGCTCCTCATCGCGCTCGAGCTTGTTGTTGAAGTCGCGACGGATGTTACGGATAGACACCTTGGCCTGCTCGGCGTACTCGCGGCACTCCTTGACGAGCTCGCGACGGCGCTCCTCGGTGGGAGCCGGGAACGGCAGACGAACGACGGTGCCATCGGAGTTGGGGGTGATACCCAGATCGGAAGCGCCGATGGCCTTGACGATAGCGTTGATGAGTGCCTTGTCCCACGGCTCGATGAGCAGCATGTGGGCCTCGGGGGTCTTGACGGCGGCAACCTGCGTGACCGGCGTGGGAACACCGTAATAATCGACGGTGATGTCGGACAGAATGTTGGCATTGGCGCGGCCGGTACGGACCTTGGAGAAGTTATGCTTGAGGGACTCGAGCGACTTGTCCATATGGGCGGTGATGTTCTCTGCCATGCTTAATCCTCCTGATAGACGAGCGTGCCGACGGGCTCACCCGAAAGCGCGCGCTTGACGGTGTCCTCGCCATCGATGTTGAGGACCAAAATCGGCATACGGTTATCCTGGCACAGTGCCGTAGCCGTGGAATCCATAACCTGCAGACCGCGGACGAGAACCTCGTGATAGGTAATCTTGTCAAAACGGACGGCATCGGCGCACTTGACGGGATCCTTGTCGTAGATGCCGTCAACCTTGGTGGCTTTAATCAGAATCTCGGCGCCGATCTCGCACGCACGAAGAGCCGCGGCGGTGTCGGTCGTAAAGTACGGATTGCCCGAACCGGCGGCAAAGATAACAACGTTGCCCTTGGAAAGGTGGTTGATGGCGCGACGGCGAATATAGGGCTCGCAGATCTCGTTCATCTGGATAGCGCTCATCACGCGGCAGGGAACATCGTTATGCTCGAAGGCATCCTGCAGGGCGAGCGCGTTCATAACGGTTGCCAGCATGCCCATGTAGTCGGCCTGAGCACGCTCCATGCCACCGGCAGCGCCGGCCATGCCGCGGAAAATATTGCCGCCGCCGACAACGACGCCGACCTCATGGCCAACGGCGAGCAGCTCCTTGACCTGCTTGGCAAGATGGTCGGTAACCTTGGGGTCGATGCCATATTGGCCGTCGCCCATCAGTGCTTCGCCGGAAAGCTTAAGAAGCACGCGTTTATATCGGATGTCGGACAAAGCGATCCTCCTTTAATTAGACTCTCAATATGATATCAAAGGCTCTGATAAGAGCCATGAAAAAGCAGGCTGTGAGTAAAACCCACAGCCTGCTCATTACCAGCTACAAGAGCTTATTTACTCGCCACGGACCAGACGGTCAAAGGCAACGACGGTAATGGTGTCGCCGAGCTCCTTGGAGACCTGCTCAGCGTACTTCTTGATGGTGAGGGAGCTGTCCTTGATGAACTCCTGCTCGGTGAGCACGGACTGCTTGTAGAACTTCTCCAGACGGCCGACAGCCATCTTCTCCTGGATAGCCTCGGGCTTGCCGGACTCGGCAGCCTGGGCCATGTAGATCTGCTTCTCGTGCTCGACGGTCTCGGCCGGAACCTGATCGCGGGTAGCGCAGATCGGGGCGACGGCAGCAACCTGAAGGGCAACGTCGTGAGCGAAGGTCTTGAAGGACTCAGCCTGAGCGGTCTCGGCCTTCTCGAAGGCGAACTCGACGAGGACGCCGATCTTACCACCCATGTGGATGTAAGAAGCGAGCGCGCCGTTCTCGGCCTTGCGGGCAGCGAAGCGGGAGATCTTCATGTTCTCGCCCATGATGTGAATCATCTCGGTGAGCTCAGAGGAAACGGTCTCCTCGCCCATCGGCTTCTCGAGCAGAGCGTCGACGTCAGCAGGCTCGGTGGTAGCGACAACCTCAGCGACCTTGGAAGCAAAGCCGGTGAACTTGGCGTTGGAGCCAACGAAGTCGGTCTCGCAGGAGAGCTCGAGCAGAGCGCCGGTCTTGCCATCCTCGGAGACGAACGCGGCGACAGCGCCCTCGTTGGTCTCACGGCCAGCCTTCTTGGCAGCCTTGGCAAGGCCGTTCTTACGCAGAACGTCGACAGCGGCGTCCATGTCGCCGTCAGCCTCGACGAGAGCCTTCTTGCACTCCATCATCGGGGAGTCGGTCATCTCGCGGAGCTGCTTGACCATAGCGGCGGTAATCTGGGCCATTGTGGTTCCTTTCAAAGAGATGAAAAAGAATTAACTAAGACTGATTTACTCGGCCTTGGGCTCAGCGGCCATCTCGGCCTCGGAGACCTGCTCCTTGCCGGAGCCAGCGAGGCAGGCGTCAGCCATGAGCTCGCACATAAGGGTGACAGCGGAGATAGCGTCATCGTTGCAGGGGATGCCGTACTCGACCTCGTCGGGATCGGAGTTGGTGTCGATCAGAGCGACGACGGGGATGTTCAGGCGCTGAGCCTCCTTGATGGCGTTCTCCTCGCGCTTGGTGTCGATGACGAAGAGAGCCTGGGGCAGACCCTTCATGTCGCGGGCGCCACCGAGGTTGGTCTGGAGCTTGGTGAGCTCCTTGCCGAGAACAGCCTGCTCCTTCTTGGGCAGAACAGCCATGCGGCCGTCCTCGACCATGGCCTCGAGCTCCTCCATGCGGTTGATGCGGGAGCGGATGGTGACAAAGTTGGTCAGCATACCGCCGAGCCAACGCTGGTTGATGTAAGGCATGTTGGCGCGCTCAGCAGCGTTCTTGACGGCCTCCTGAGCCTGCTTCTTGGTGCCGACGAACAGCACGTTGCCACCCTTGGCGACGTTCTTGACGAAGGTGTAGGCCTGGTCGGCGTCGAGGATGGTCTGCTTGAGGTCGAGGATGTAGATGCCGTTGCGCTCACCGAAGATGAACGGCTTCATCTTGGGGTTCCAGCGACGGGTCTGGTGACCGAAGTGGCAGCCGGCCTCGAGCAGGGTGCGGATATTAATCTTGGTAGCCATGTTAAACCTCCTGTGGTTTGCCTCCGCGCGGGGTCATCCTCCAAAACCAACCCGGACATGTGCTACCAAAGCCCGGGCACCACGGTATGAAGTAGCCGCGCGTGCGTGATAAAAACATGTTGCCGTGAAGCAACCCGATGAATGATAGCAGGAATGCATCTTCCTGCCAACCCGCAATCAAAACCACACACCTGAGTGCGGCGCGGGACGTCCCAGCCACTATTCGCCGCGGGGATGGGCTTGAGCCACGGCACGTTTGAGCCGATCGGGCGTGAGATGTGTGTAGATTTGCGTCGTGGACAGGCTCGCATGACCTAGCAGCTCTTGAACCGAGCGCAGGTCCGCACCGCCCTCGAGCAAGTCGGTCGCAAAGGTATGGCGCATCGCATGCGGGGCGATGTCGGCCGGAATGCCGGCGAGCGTCGCCAGCGTATGGAACCGCCGCCGGAGCATGGCGGCGCTCATGCGATTGCCACGCGCCGATATAAGCAGCGGATGCGGCCCAGTAGCGAGGTCGCGGCGCTTTGCCTGAGCGAGCAACTCCGGCCTCCCCTCCTCAATATAGAGATGCGTCACCTCGAGCGCACGACGATACAGAGGGACGATACGCTCCTTGCTCCCCTTGCCCCAAAGTCGCAGCGTTCGCTCGGACCAACCAATAGACTCCACGTTGAGCGCCGCGAGCTCCGAGATTCGCGCGCCGGAGGCATAGAGCAACTCAAGCATCGCCGCATCGCGCAGTCCCGCGGGCGTCGAGGTATCAGGCGTCTTGAGCAGCGCCTCAACCTGCTGGGTCGTAAGGACGCCCGGCAGGTCACGCGGCAGCTTGGGCGATGCGATCGCCGAGACCGCATCGCCCTCGACAATCCCCTCGGCAGCCATCCAGCGATAGAGAGATCGGATAGCCGACAGGTGCGCCGCAAGCGTTCGAGGAGCCACCTGCTCACGCGAAAGCTCAGCAAGATAGCGACGAATGGTGCGCACGTCGGCAGCGAAAGCATCAATATCCTCGCGCTCGCACCAAGCAGCAAAGCGCTCCAGCCTCGAGCCATAGGCCGTCACCGTGTTGGGAGAAAGCCCCTCAACGCGTGCGATATAGGCGATAAAAGAGTCGACGGTGTCGTACAGGTCAAAGGCTATGACCGGTCGCCTCCAAACAAGTCGGAACGCGTGGCCAAGTAGGCATCGAGGGCCTCGAGCGCACGGTCCGCATAGGCCTGGTAGCGGTCGCGCTTGCTGCGGCGCTTACCATCCTCGAGTGGCGGCACCAGGCCAAAGTTGACATGCATGGGCTGATAGCCCACGGTGGCAGGATCGGTCGCATAGCCCACGAGCGCACCCAGGGCGCCCACACGCGGCAACTCGACGCCCGCGGCACCGATAGCCTCGGCATAGGTGTTGAGCGCCGCGAGCAGACCGGTCGCCACGGCTTCCATGTACCCCTCGGTGCCGGTGATCTGACCGGCCAGGCGCACACCGGTACCGGGCACGGCAAAGGTGCCATCGAGCACATGCGGGGCGTCGACAAAGGTATTGCGGTGCATGACACCGTAGCGGAAGAACTCAGCGTTCTCCAGGCCCGGCACCATATGGAAGACGCGCTTCTGCTCGCCAAAGGTCAAGTTGGTCTGGAAGCCCACCAGGTTATAGGCGGTCTTCTCCTTGTTCTCGGCACGCAGCTGAATCGCCGCCCAGGGGCGACGTCCGGTACGCGGGTCGGTGAGGCCGACGGGCTTCATGGCGCCAAAGCGAATGGCGTCCTTGCCGGTGCGCGCAACTTCCTCGGCAGGCTGGCAAGCCTGGAACAGATCGCCGCCCTCAAAGTCTTTGAGCACCACGCGGTCGGCCGTGGTAAGCGCCTCGATAAAGGCCTCGTACTCCTCCTTATTGAGCGGAGCGTTGAGATAGTCGCCGCCCCCCTGCTCCTCGTAGCGCGACTGCGAGAACAGCACGTCCATATCGAGCGTGGAGGCATCGACGATCGGCGCCGCCGCATCAAAGAATGCCAGGGCATCGCCACCGACGAGCTTCATAACCTCTTCGCTCAGCGCCGGTGAACACAGCGGGCCCGCGGCAATGACCACGTGACCCTCGGGAATCTGCGTGACCTCGCCGTGCACGACCTCGATATTGGGACGAGCGGCAACCTCGGCCTCGACAAGCTCGGAAAACTTGACGCGGTCGACCGCCAGGGCACCGCCGGCGGGAACAGCCGCGCGATGGGCGCAATCGAGCAGGACTGAACCCATGCGCTCAAGCTCGGCCTTCAGCAAACCAGCCGCGGAATCCGGACGGGTCGACTTAAACGAATTCGAGCAGACGAGCTCTGCCAGGTGATCGGTATGGTGAGCCGGGGAGCTCACCTGGGGGCGCATCTCGCACAGCTTTACGGCAAACCCGCGGTCTGCCAGCTGGATCGCGCATTCCGAACCCGCCAGACCGCCACCGATAACCGTCACCTGATCGAACTGCATCTGCAAACACCTTTCTAATTGACACGTTTTCCATTGTGACCGAAGGGCGTCTGGGCGTGAAGGGCAAACTTGGAGGGCGCATACCTTCCATCCATCATGCGCTCGATAAGGCCCTCGAGTTCAAGCGAACCCAAGAGTTTGAGTACGCCGACAGCATCGAGTGAGACGAGCGCCGCGATGTCGTCGACCTTGAGCGGAGAGGCGATGAGCGCATGCATCACGGTCTGCTGTGTTGGATTCAGGTCGGCAATGCCGGGAGCATCGGGGCGCGAGTAGCGCAGGGTGCCGTATATGCGAGAGATAGCCATCTCGATGGACTCCTCGTCGACAATGCAGCAGGCACCGTTCGCAATGAGGTAATTCGTGCCACGCGACTCGGGCGATAGGATCGACCCCGGCACGGCAAGAAGTTCGCGCCCCAAATCCATAGCAGCCTCGGCTGTAGAAAACGTCCCAGAAGGCATACCCGCCTCGGATACAAAGAGGGCTTGCGACAGGGCCGCGATTACGCGATTGCGGCGCGGAAAGGCGAACTTGCGCGGACCCATGCCCCACGGAGAGATCGACACGACCGCGCCACCCGTATCAAGCGTGCGCATAATCAGCCCCGCGCTCGAACGCGGGTAGACCACGTCGGCGCCCGTCCCCAGCACCACAACGTGTTTGCCGCCGGCGTTGACCGCAGCCCAACCCGAGGCCTGGTCACAACCGACCGCGCCGCCCGAAACTACCGTCACTTCCGCCTCGACCGCCACCTTCGCCGCAAGCTCTGCCACGGCAAGACCATACGGCGAGGCCTTGCGCGCGCCGATGACGGAGAGCGCGGGCGTCGAAAGCACCTCGGGGTTGCCGCGCACATAAAGCGTCTGGGGTACATCAGAAAGCTCCAAAACGGTCTCGGGATACAACGCATCACCTGGATGCAGCTCAAAGGTCCCCTCGGCCATCATTGGTCCCTCCTTCCCTGGTACATCGCCGCCTCGAGCACGTGGTCCTGCGTAACTTGCTCGCTCTCGGCGACATCGGCGATCGTGCGCGCAATGCGAACCAGGCGCACGATGCCACGCCCTGTGAGATGCGTGCGTTTGGATAGGCCGAGTACGCATTTCTCGGCAGCATCATCGAGCTCAAAGGTCGAAACGACGCCGTCAATGGACCGTGTCTCGTCATCCTCGGCCTCGGCATCCGCATCGTCCATACGGGATTCGCGCCAGGCGCGAAAGGCGCGACCGCGCACAACGTAGTCACGTAACTCGGCCGACGACATACCCTCCGCACCCTCGATAATCACTTGGGGGTCGGGACGGGTCACATCGATCATCATGTCGATACGGTCGGCCAAAGGACCGCGCAGTTTAGACCGATAGCGCTCGACCATCGCCGCCGAGCAGCGACACGGCACCTCGCGATCGCCCAAAAAGCCGCAGGGGCAGGGATTGCTCGCAGCCAGCAGCTGAAAACGCGACGGGAAGGTAAAGGCCCCGTCGACGCGTACGATCCTCACATAGCCGCGCTCGATAGGCTGTCTGAGCGTCTGCAGCACACCCGTGGGAAACTCGGCAAGCTCGTCCAAAAAGAGCACGCCGCCATGAGCAAGGCTGATCTCACCCGGGTGCACCGGGCGCCCGCCGCCAATGAGGCCAGCCGTTGAAATACTGTGATGGGGGCTTCGAAACGGCCGATGACCTGCCAATAAGCCATCAATGTTCTCACCCAAAACCGAATGGATGCACAGCGCCTCCTGCTGATCCTCAACGGAAAGCTCGGGCAGGATGCCGGTCATACGGCGTGCGAGCATCGTCTTGCCCGATCCCGGAGACCCGATCATGAGCAAGCCGAGTTCTCCTGCCGCCGCAAGCGCCATGCCGCGTTTAGCGACTTCCTGCCCCAGCACGTCGGCATAGTCGAGCTCAGGCTCAAAGGTCGCCTCGACGCCCTCGGAATCCAAGTAGTGCCGCGCGGCATCGCCCATACCATGAGCAAGCTGAGACAAATGATCGATGAATCCGCAATCCACTCCCGCGAGTGGCACATGCTGGTCTGACCTGCCGGCGATAAAGGACAGCCCCAAATCACGCGCCAATAACTGAAACGCCACCTCGCCCTTGACAGGAAGCACCGTACCGTCCAAGCCAAGCTCACCAGCGATAAGACAACGATCGAGGTTGTCGCGGGGAATCTGCCCATCGGCCGCCAATACCGCGATGGCGATGGGCAGATCAAAGCCGCTACCGGTCTTGCGGATATCGCCGGGCGCCAGATTGACCGTAATGCCCGAGCGCGGGATCTCGAACCCGGCGGAGCGCATCGCGCAGCGAATACGACCGCGCGACTCCATCACCTCCATACTCGGTATGCCGAGCATCTGGATGCCCGGAACGCCGCCGGCAAGCGAGACCTCGACCGTGACGGGAATCGCCTCGACGCCGCGGATGCAGGCCGCGTGAACGGCAAACGTCTCGAACGCCATCACGACACCTGCCAATCGAACGCGTTGTACTGGTGCTCGATCTCGGCGATATGCCCGCCGCGAATGGTAACGCCCACGGCATCGAAGCGAATCGCCTTGAGCGGATAATGCTCCATGAGATAGCAACTTGCGATGCGGCGGTAGCGACGTTGCTTTTGGGCGTCCACGGCCTCCTCGGGAAAGACCCGCGTGCTGCAATCCAGCGCAACGCGTCTGGTCTTGACCTCGGCCATCACCACGACATCGTCGAGCTCATCGAGCAGCACCAGGTCGGCCTCGCCCTCGGTGCAACGATAACCCTGCTCCAGCAAGGTGTAGCCGCGCTCGTTAAAGTAGTCGATGGTGATCAGCTCGCCCAGCATGCCCAGCTCGCGGGGACTGAGTCCCTTGATAAACTCGGGCGTCATCGCCCCGCAGTCGAGCTCGCCGTTTTCCCAACACTCCTTGAGCTGCTGCGTCTTGCTCTTTTTGCTTGCGGCACTCATGGGGTCTCCTTTCCCGCACACTGCATTGCCCCGATGATGAAGGCACCTTTCATGCGGGTAAGTACCGGAAGCAAACCAAAAGCTGACCAAATGCCGTCAAAAAACGGGCCGTACGCAGCAATGGTGTTGCATACGGCCCGCTACCAGCAGGTTTATAGAACCTTTAAGGTCCCTGTCTTCACAATTGGCCTAGAAAAGGCGCTCAGTCTGCAGAAAGTTTCCGCAAAAGCTCACGCGGTGCAGCGGACAAAGTCCATGTTTGCGAATGGCCTCGATGTGCTCGGGGCTCGCATAGCCCTTCGACTCGGCCAGATGGTACTCGGGGTACTCGGCGTCGTACTCGACCATCATCTCGTCACGCGTGACCTTGGCCATGATGGACGCCGCGGCGATGCAGGCGATCTTGGCATCGCCCTTCACCACATCGCGCTCGTTGGGAACGGCGCCCAAGGGGTTACCGTCCATGAGGACGCAGTCGGGCTCGAGCCCCGTATCGGCCACGGCGCCCACAACGGCAGCGCGGATTGCGCGGGCCATGCCCATCTCATCGATATCCTTAGGCGCGATATGGCAAAAACCGATCGCCGTCGCCACCTCGGCAATCTTCACTGAGAGCAACTCGCGGCGCGCGGGCGTGAGCTTTTTGGAATCGTTGATACCCCAGACGCGCGGTTCCATGGGAAGGCAGACGGCGCATACCGTCAAAGGACCGGCCACCGATCCGCGACCCACCTCGTCGACACCAACGACCACCCCATCGCCGCCAAGCTCATGCATAAGCTCGTACATGTCATTGACGCGCTCGCGCTCGGCAAGCTCCTTGGCATGGCGCTTAAGAGCACGCTCGCAAGCCTTGATCACCTGCTGGCGCGGGTCCTCGCGATAATGCTCCACGAGGGCAGGAATCTCCTCAAACGTAGCGCTCGCCAACTCACCGGCAACCTGCGATGCCGAAACCGAGCTCGTCATGTTGGCCATACCAGGCCCTCCTTGCATGCAAATCAGATAAAAAGAAGGGCCACCCGAAGGTGACCCTTACGTCCAAACGAGCGGACAGACGCTGCGATCTTCTTAGCGCTTCTCGGGGATGCGAGCAGCCTTGCCCACCTTGTCGCGGAGGTAGTACAGCTTGGCGCGACGGACGCGACCATGACGAACGACCTCGAGCTTGGCGATCTTCGGGCTGTGAAGCGGGAAGGTACGCTCAACACCGACACCGAAGGACATCTTGCGGACGGTGAAGGTCTCGCGGGCACCGGCGCCGGCCATGCGGATGACGTCGCCCTGGAAGACCTGGATGCGCTCGCGGTCGCCTTCCTTAATGCGGTAGTGAACCTTGACGTTGTCGGCGACGCGAACCTGAGGAATGTCCTCGCGGATCTGCTGACGCTCGATTGCGCGGATGTAATCCATGTGCAATTCCTTACTCTTCTAGAGGTGCCGTACCACTCTGGCCGGCACGTAGTTGAACAAACGTATTCGAGTATACACGCGCGGGTTTCTGCTGCAAGAACAATTTTTTACGCAGACAAAAAGACAAAACCCGCACATGATAACCGCCCGTCTCACGAATGAGACGGGCGGCATGAAGGGGGCTACGCTAGGCGTCTAAACCCAAAACGTTAGGCGGAACGCTTGGCCTCGAGCTTGGCTTGAGCGGCAGCCAGGCGTGCGAGGGGCACGCGGTAGGGCGAGCAGGACACGTAGTCCACGTCGGCCACGTTAAACAGGCCCTTGATGGACTTGGGGTCGCCGCCGTGCTCGCCGCACACGCCAAAGTACATGTCGGGGTTGATGGCTCGGCCCTTCTCGACGGCCATGCGCACCAGCTCGAGCACCGCCGTATCGATGGTCTCGAAGGGATTGTCCTTCAAGATCTTCTTATGCATGTACAGCGGGATGAACTTAGCCTCGGCGTCGTCACGCGAGAAACCGAAGGTCGTCTGGGTGAGGTCGTTGGTGCCAAAGCAGAAGAAGTCTGCGTGATGGGCGATCTCGTCAGCGACCATGCAGGCGCGCGGCAGCTCGAGCATCGTGCCCACGGGAATATTGAGCTCGACGCCTTCTTCGACGGAAACCTCGGCGATCACGCGCTCGATAACCTCGCGGGTCTGAACATGCTCGGCCGTAATGGAAACGAGCGGGACCATAATCTCGGGGCGCGGGTCGACGCCCTCCTTGATAAGGTGGGCAGCAGCCGTGGCGACGGCGCGAACCTGCATGAGTGGCAGATCGCTAAAGACGACGGACAGGCGCACGCCGCGTAGGCCGAGCATGGGGTTCGACTCGACCATGCCGTCGATACGACGCAGGCGGGTGCGCAGGACGGCAAGCTCTTCCTCGCTGGCGCCAGCGGCTTCCTTCTTGGTGATGGCAACCTCGAGCTCGCGAGGATTATCCAGGAACTCATGAAGCGGCGGATCGAGCAGGCGGACGACCACATCGCGACCGGACATGGTCTTGAACATCGCCAGGAAGTCCTCGGTCTGAACCTTGAGCAGGTCGGCCAGGGCCTGCTGCTTCACGGCCTCATCTTCAGACAGGATAAAGCTCTGGATGATGTTCTTGCGGTCACCCAGGAACATGTGCTCGGTGCGGCACAGGCCAATGGCCTCGGCGCCAAACTCGAGGGCGAGCTCGGCATCCTCAGGATTGTCGGCGTTGACGCGCACATGGTTGGCATGGCCACAGGTCTCGTCCAGGCGAATCTCGTCGGCCCAGGACAGGATAGTGTCCAGATCGCCGGTGAGCTCGGCCGAGACCAGATCAACGGCGCCGTCGACGACGATGCCCTGGGTGCCGTCGATGGAGATGACATCGCCCTCGTGCAATACGCGGTCGCTGCCCTCGATGCGCACGACCTTCTCGGCGGCGTCGATGTGGAAGCGCTCAACGCCGCAGACGCAGGGCGTACCCATGCCGCGGGCGATAACGGCGGCATGGCTCGTCTTGCCACCGTGGCTGGTCAGGATGCCCTCGGCGGCGACCATGCCCTTCAGGTCGTCGGGGTTGGTCTCCCAACGAACCAGAATGACCTTGTGACCCTCGGCGGAACGCGCGACAGCGTCGTCGCTCGAGAACACGACCTCGCCCACGGCGGCACCGGGGCTGGCATTAAGACCGCTGGCGAGAGCCTCGTACTTCTTGGAGGCGTCAAACTGCGGGTGAAGGAGCTGGTCGAGTTGCGCGGGATCGATGCGGCTCACGGCCTCTTCGCGGGTGATCAGGCCTTCCTCGACCATTTCGATGGCGATGCGCAGGGCGGCGGTGGCGGTACGCTTGCCCACGCGGGTCTGGAGCATCCAGAGCTTGCCCTGCTCGATGGTGAACTCGATATCGCACATATCGCGGTAATGATCCTCGAGCGTCAGGAACACGCGCTCGAGCTCCTCACCTGCGGACTCGAGGCCCGGGGTGGTCTTGAGGTCGGCGATAGGCTCGGTGTTGCGGATACCGGCGACGACGTCCTCGCCCTGAGCATTAACCAAAAAGTCACCGTAGAACTCCTTGGTGCCGTCGGCCGGATTACGCGTAAAGGCGACGCCTGTCGCAGAGGTCTCGCCCTTGTTGCCAAAGGCCATGGCCTGCACGTTGACGGCGGTGCCGAGGTCGTCGGAAATGCCATGCTGCTTGCGGTAAATGCAGGCACGCTCGTTCATCCAGCTGCCAAAGACGGCCTGAATTGCAAGGCGTAGCTGAAGATCCGGGTCGTGCGGGAAGACGGGCTTGCCGTCAGCGACCTCGAGCTCGGGATACAGGGAGGCATCGACGTTCTCGGAGAAGATCCCCTTGAAGGTCTCGACGAGCTCCTGCAGATCATCGGCCGAAAGCTCGGAGTCGACGCGGACGCCGGCGACCAGACGGGCCTGGGTCAGGGCGTTCTCGAACAGGTCGGCGTCAACGCCCATGACGACGTTGGAAAACATCTGGATAAAGCGGCGGTAGCTATCCCAAGCAAAGCGCGGGTTTTGCGTCTGGGCAATGAGACCCTGAACGGAGTCGTCGTTGAGACCCAAGTTGAGGACCGTGTCCATCATGCCGGGCATGGAAAACGGAGCGCCCGAGCGAACCGACACGAGCAGCGGATCGGAGGCGTCACCGAGCTTTTTGCCGCAGCGGGACTCGAGGTCTTCCTCGGCGGCAACGATCTCATCGAGCGCGCCTTCGGGCCAGACGTTGCCGGCACCGGAGTACTCGACACAGGTCTGGCAGGTAATGGTAAAACCACCGGGAACCGGCAGGCCGATGCGGCTCATCTCGGCAAGGTTTGCGCCCTTGCCGCCAAGCACGAAGTTCATGGACTTGTCGCCCTCGGTGACACAGGTGCCCTGGGCGTCGGTTCCAAAACGGTAAACCCTCTTGCAATCGCTCACGATACTTCCCCTTCCATGCGCTCTCGCGCACGACCGTGGTAACGAATCGACCCGCCGGATGCGGGCCGTGAGGGTACTATACGGCGGGCATTGAGCGGGCTTGCGCAGAGGACGCGGGGGTTGGTAAACGTGGTAAATTTGGCGGTAAACGGTAGGTAAAGTTGGTTACCTTATGAAGATACCACTACAAGAAAATACAGGTCAGATGCAATGTTTTTGCTAAATCGCTTTACCAATTCAGACTTTTTAGCCACTTCGATGATTTTTCTGGGACAGGGGATTAAAAAATCATTGAGTACCTAATGATTTTTTAATCCCCGTCCCAGAAAAATCATCTCAGGTACCGCTGTTGGGCTCGACGGGCGGCGCGGCGGGCACGGGCTTCTTGGATTTCCTCCAAGTGGCTAATGATCTCGGCAGCGCTCTCCTCGATGGCCTTGCCGTCGGTACGCACCACAAAGCAGCCTAGCCGCTTCATGAGGGAACGGGCTTCCTCGAGCTCGCTGCGCACGCTCTCGGGCTCGGCATAGGAGCCGGCAACGGCACGAGCGTAGTCATCGCCCAAGCGGCTATCGCGAATCTCAGAAATAACGTCGACGGTCGAAATCAGGCCGAACAGGCGCATCGGGTCAACCTCGTAAATCGACTTCGGCGGCTCCATGCCATGGGCCAACGGAACATTGGCAACCTTGTAGCCCTGATAAGCCAGATACATCGACAGCGGCGTCTTGGACGTGCGCGATACGCCCAGCAGCACGATATCGGCACCCGACAAATCGTCGCAACCGCGGCCGTCATCATGCTCGACAAAATACTCCATGGCCTCGATGCGATGGAAATAGCGGTCATCGGTCCTGTGAATCACGCCGGCAACGCCCTTGGGCGGCACACCGATAAGCGACGATAGCACGGCGAGCGTAGGGCCAATCAGGTCGACTGAACGAATATGCAGCATGCCCAGGTAATCGAGCACACGGGCGCGAAGCGCCGGATCGACAATGGTGTGGAACACGGCAATATCGCGATGATCGGCATCGACGCGCGGACCCACAAACGACTTGACCTGCTCCACCGAGTTCACCTTGGGCAGGCGCAAGAGACGAAAAGCCCCTTCATCAAATTGCCCGGACGCCGCAAGCACCACCTCACAAGCGGTATCACCGAGCGAGTCGGAGATAACGATAACGGTGGGACGAGCGGTGACCGGGCAATCCATGCGGGGCTCCTTTTGCGCTTA
>CABRZT010000006.1:0-53098 GCA_902475595.1 uncultured Collinsella sp.
TCCGGGGCCGAGGGCCCGCGGGCCGAGGCCGCCGGGGAGGCCGCGGCCGCCTCCACCGCGCCCCCGCCGGCGCTCGTCGAGGCCGAGAACAGGCAGGTCAGGTTCCTGGCCGCCCGGATATCGGAGGCCCTCGACGAGGCCGGGGCCCTCGAGGCCGAGACGGCGGCGCTGCTCGAGGGCGACGAGACCTACGCGTGCCTGCTCACCGTGCCCGGCATCGGCCCGAGGACCGCGGCGCAGCTCGCGGTGTCGGTCGACATCGGGAGGTTCCCGGACCACGACCACCTGGCCTCGTACTGCGGCATAGCCCCGAGGGTGAGGAGCTCCGGCACGTCGGTGAGGTCGGTCAGGACGTCCAGGCGCGGCGACGCGAGGCTCAAGTCCCTGCTGATCTTCTCGTGCAACAGCCTGGTGAGGTCCTCGGGGCGCTACGGCGAGTACTACCGGGCCTGCAGGGCGCGGGGCATGGGGCACGGGCGGGCGCTCAAGGCCGTCGCGAGGAAGCGGCTCAGGGCGATATACGCCGTGATGCGCGACCGGGTGCCCTACCGGGAGTAGCCCCGACGGTTGACAGAACTATAGGAACACCCAATGACTAGTCGATTAGGAGTATCATCATCTGCGCAAATAAGCACGAAAGAGCATATTAGAGATTGAGAGCATATGGCTGACACCGTATCTAAGCACATTGACATGACCACCGGCTCGCTGTGGCGCAATATCCCCCTGTTCGCCTTCCCCGTGGCCGCCACGAGCATCTTGGAGCAGCTGTCGAACCTCATCGCCACGGTCATCATCGGTAACTTCTCGGGCGACCAGGGAACCCTCGCCATGGCGGCGGTCGGCTCCAATGTTCCGCTTACCAGTCTTATGCTCAACCTGTTTATTGGCATGTCGCTTGGCTCCAATGTGGTCATCGCCAACGCTATCGGCCGCAACGATCAGAACATGGTCAAACGCGCCGTCCATACCTCGATTTTAATGGCACTCGTGGGCTTTGTCGTCATCGCGCTGGGCGAGATCTTTGCCGAGCCCATGCTCGCCGCGCTCAACGTTCCCGCCGAGACCATGCCGCTCGCCTCACTCTATCTACGCGTCTTTTTGCTGAGCATGCCCTCGATTTTGCTCTACAACTTTGAGGCCGCGATCTTCCGCTCCGTCGGCATCACCCGCATGCCGCTGCAGGCGCTTGCCGTGTCCACCGTCCTCAACATTGGCCTGGACCTCATCTTTGTCCCTGTACTCCACTGGGGCGTCGCGGGCGTCGCCATCGCCACCGCCATCGCTTACACCGTCAGCGCCGCTACGCTTTTTATCCGCCTACTCAAGACCGACTCCGTCGTCCGCGTCACCCCACGCGACCTGGCTATCGACCCCGTCGCCCTCAAGCGCATCGTCAAGATTGGCCTGCCCGCCGGCATCCAAAGCGCTGTCTTTGCCGTCGCCAACATCATCATCCAGTCTGCCATCAACAGCCTTGGCACCGAAGTCATGGCCGCATCGAGCGCCGCCATGAGTCTGGAGTACGTGTGCTACAACCTGCTCAACAGCTTTAGCCAGGCGTGCACCACCTTTGTGGGACAAAACCACGGTGCCCGCCAGATCGATCGCTGCACCAAAACGCTTAAGGTCTGCCTGGTCGAAGGCGGTATCGTTGCACTCACCACGATCATCGTTATTGTCGGCCTGGGGCGCGAGATCTTGTCGCTGTTCAACAGCGACCCCAACATCGTCTCGATCGGCTATATCCGCGTGTGTTCGATCTTCCCGGCGTACGCCTTTAGCATGTTCTACGAAAACATGTCGGGCTACCTGCGCGGCTTTGGTATCTCGCTCACGCCCGCCCTCATCACCATGATCTGCGTCTGCGGCATCCGCTTCTATTGGGTGTTCTGCGTGTTCCCGCACTTCCGCACCTTTGCGAACATCATGATGGTCTACCCCATCAGCCTGGGCACCACGGCGTTCTTTATGGTCGTGGCGGTGCTACTCTGCCACCCGGCACGCACCTATCGCGCCACCCAAGCCAAAGCGACAGCCCGCTAAACACCGCACCCAACGCTACGCCAGTCATTAATTGACAATATGCGAGCTCATATAGTCGATAAAGCGCCTCGTGGCGATAGGCATGGTGTCCCAGCTGCGCCAGGCCGCCACCACGTCGCGCGAGGGGGCATGCACGATGGGCCGCACACGAATATCGGCTCGCATGCCCTCCACAGTGCGACGGTAGAGCATGCTCACGCCTAGGCCCTCCTCCACCATTGCCATAATGGTGTAGTCGTCGGTCACCTCGCTCGTTACGTGCGGCGACAGCCCATGCGCCGCGAATGCATCGAGCACCAAGCTCTGTTCACCCTCATCCAGAAGCACAAACGGCTCGGAAGCCAGGTCGGCGAGCGTCACCTTTTCCTTTGCCGCCAGCGGATGCGCGACAGGCAACAGCGCCACCAACTCGTCGTGATAGACCACGCGCTTCTCGAGCCCTGCGGTAAACCCACGTGCCGTAAAGCAAAAATCCACTACGCCGTCGTGCACCCATTGGGCGTTGCGCGTGTAATCGCCCTGCTTGAGGGTAAAGTGCACGCCCGGATGCAGGGCCCCAAAGTCGCGGATCACGCGCGGCAACACGGTTCGACTCACGTTGGTAAACGTCGCAATGCGAATATCGGTCGACGAAAGCCCCAGCAGCTCCTGGCGCTTGCCCTCGAGCTCGGCCTCGGCAGTCACGATCTGGCGCAGGTACGGCAGATATTGTTTACCGTCGCGCGTAAGCGTAACGCCCTGCTTTCCGCGCTCGATAAGCGTGGTACCCAGCTCGCGCTCGAGCGCTTTGACGGCCTGGCTCACCGCACTTTGCGTATAGCCCAGCTCGTCCGCCGCGCCCTTAAGACTGCCGCGATCGACCACCATACAAACAATCTGATACCGCGATGTCATCGTGCCTCCACATCAATGCAGCCGTAAAACGTTTTGTCAGCGCTTTTCGCGCCTACTTTAGCATTTCTTAATCATACTGAAGATACATTCGCTTTACTACATCCACATCTGGGAGCAGAATCCTTTGTACGAAACCGTTCTGTAACAAAAGGAGTCCCATGGATCGCAAAAAAGCAATCGCGCTCTCATTTTCCGTTCCCGTCGCATGGGGCTTTTCGTACCCCCTCATGAAGATCGGCATGGACAGCATGAACGCCACGAGCATCGTCGCGCTACGCTGTATCATCGCCTTTGTGGTCTGCCTGCTGCTCTTCCACAAGCGCGCGTTCCGCATCAACCGCGACCTTATGGTTCGCGCCGCCATCATCGGCGCCATCATGGCAACCGAGCTCACCTGCATGTGCCTGGGCTCCAGCCTCACCTCTGCCTCCACTGCCGGCTTTTTGCAGAGCCTGACGGTCGTGATCGTGCCGTTTGCCAACGCCGCCCTGCTGCGCCGCGCCCCCGAGCGCAAAGTGCTCATCGGCACCGCCATCGTCACCTGCGGCATGTTGCTGCTCTCGGGCACCGACTTCACCAGCCTGAATCCGGGCGCGCTCATCATGCTGCTCTCCGCTTTTATCTATGCCGGCCACATTATCGTAGCCAAGCGCTTTGTCGAAGATGTCGACCCGCTGTCCCTGGGCGTTTGGCAGCTGGGCTTTGGCGGCCTGTTCTCGGGCATTGCCGCATGCGTCTTTGGCGGTTTCACACTTCCCAGTACGCCCAGCGAGATCGTGGTCGTCGTTGCCCTCGCGCTCATCTGCTCTGCCTACGGTTTTATCACCCAGACGCTCGTGCAGCCCCACGTGCCCGCCGAGACCACCGGCTTCGCCTTCTCGCTCGAGCCAGTCTGCTCCGCCGTCTTCTCGTTCTTCCTGGTCGGCGAGGTCCTGAGCCCCATCGCCTTCTTTGGCGCCGCCCTCATCCTCACCGGCGTCATGGTGGCAACCGTCGAGCTTCCGCGCCTCCGCGCACATGGACAGGCTCGCATGGCAGGAGCGCCCGAGCACGTCTCGTAGACCCCGCTCTTCATACAGCCGCGGCATAAAGGCAACCGGTGCGCCTTTACAATAGATGCCAACAGAGCATCTGACGTAAAGGAGCCCCATGGACGCCGCGACCCGCGACCGCAACATAGCAACTTGGTTGGGCGATGCGCCGCAGCCGGTACGTGACACTACGAACCAGCTGCTCGAGCGTATCACCCTTTTGCGTGCCGAGCAGACCATCTACCCGGTACAAGACGACATCCTCAATGCCCTCGCCTACACGCCGGCCGACCAGGTCAAAGTTGTCATCTTGGGTCAGGACCCCTATCACGGACCCAACCAGGCAATGGGACTGTCGTTCTCGGTCCCCGCGACGCAAACCAAGTTGCCGCCGAGCCTGCGCAACATCTATAAGGAACTCAAAGCCGATCTGGGTTGTCCCATTCCCGCCACGGGAGATCTAACACCATGGGCACAACAGGGCGTCCTGCTCCTCAACACTACGCTCACCGTGCGCGAGCATGCCGCTAACTCGCACGCCAAACTGGGCTGGAGCACCCTGACCGACTACGTTATCGAACGCTGCTGCCAGCTGCCCCAGCCGGTCGTCTTTTTGGCATGGGGCCGCTTTGCCCAGCAGATGGTCGAAGGTAAGCTCGTCGCAACCGGCGCGGGCAAGGCAACCGGCAAGTTCTGCCTGGCATCCACGCACCCCTCGCCGCTTTCGGCCAACCGTGCCACGGCAGAACTCCCCGCCTTTATGGGGTCGCGTCCCTTCTCCGCTGCCAATCGGCTACTCGAACAGCACGGCTCGACCCCCGTCAACTGGACTTGCCTCGGCTAAAAATCGATACATCAAAAATGCGCCCGACGGCTTTCCATCGGGCGCATTTCCTATTCGGGCCAAATAAATTGTGTGCGGCCGGCCTCGCCGCCATCGATCAGCAGACTCTGCCCGGTCATAAACCGGTTGGTCACGCCCACAAAGTAGATCCACTCGGCAATCTCTTGGGCGGTGGCCCAGCGCTTAAGCGGCGTGAGCTCCATAATCTGGTTCCACAGGTGTTCGTCTTCCATCACGCAACGGTTGAGCGGCGTGATAACGCCACCCGGGTCCACACTGTTGGCGATAGCCTGCGGCGCTAGACGGTTTGCAAGGTTCTTGGTGTAGGCGATAACGCCGCCCTTGCTGGCGGCATAGGCGGGAAACTCCGATCCCGTATGCCCACTCGCCGACCCCACATTGACCACGGATTTGATAGCCGGCGCCGGCTTGGCGGCGAGCCCCTCCCCCACAAAGGCGTAGCGCTCGGTCACGTTGATGGTGCCGCACAGGTTGGCAGCGATGTCGTCGGCCGAATCCTGCGTACCGGCAACGTTCACGATCACCTGGGGTTCAAGGTCGCCTGGAAACGAGCCCGGCTCGCGGACATCAACGATCAGATGGCGGTAGCGCTCGTCTTCGATCGCCGCCGGCATAAGATCAAAGCCCACGACCTCGTGGCCCTCGTCCAAAAAGCGCTGCACGCACGCGGCTCCGATGCCACCCGAAGCGCCCGTGATCAAAACCCGCATACTTGCTCCTTAGGCGGTTGCGTGGCGCTCGAGGTACTCGGAGCCCACATTCTCGCGCTCCCAGCCGCGCACGACCTTGTAGCCCACGGGGCTCAGGAAGACCTCGCACAGCAGCTCGGCAACAGCGCCGGTCAGCGAGCACATAAGGACCTGCACCCAGGTCCAACCAAAGAACGTGTGGCTCACTACAATGGCAAAGACCAGGTTGTCGATAAACTGGCCAACACCCGTGGACACATAGGAGCGGAAGGCGAAGCTCGCAAAGTTATTCTTTTTGAGCATGCGGCCGAGCGACTGGTTGAGCGTGGAGTTAACCACGGCAGAAACGAGCATTGCCAGCGAAGAGCCCAGCACCACGTACCAGGTGCCGCCGATGGTGGCGTTAAGAGCGGTGTTGACCTCGATCATGCCCGTGTCGTAGTAAGCGCCCCACATGCCGGGCGTGAGCGAGCATGCCCAAAAGCACAGGCTGACGGCCAGGTTGACCAGCAGCGCGAGGATAGAGATTTTAATGGATGCCTTGGCACCAAAGCGCTTGCAGATCATGTCCTGGCACAAAAACGAAACCCAGCTCACCACAAAGCCGCAATCGAGTGCCAGATACGGCAGGCTGATAAGCTCTTTGTTGGCCAGCAGGTTCATCATGATGACGCTCACGAAAAACAGCGAAACCGTTGCCGCGGGAATGCTCCGCAACAGGACCTTGTAGTCCTCCATGACCTTCTTGATCATTATGTACTCCTTTGGTTTTAGGTTTAACGAGCAGGATATCGGACCCGAACTGCTCGGACGCCCCGGTCTTGAGACGACGGTGGGTATGATAGCCGCTCACACGGCATCAGGCAAGCAAACGGCGCGGCAGCCCCGCAGGACCACCGCGCCGATGCGTTAAAAGGCTACGTTGCCAAACTCCGACAGGATAAGGTCGGGGTTGTGGTCGGTTGCCCAATCCACGTTCCACGGGCTCGTGAACAGCAGCAGCTTGCCGCCGCGCATATCCTCGACGCGCAGGGTGTCGCGCGTGAGCGAAAGGCCCGGGATATCGATGGTATCGGGGTCATTCTGGATCCAACGGATGTCTGTATAGGGCAGCGGCTGGCGACGAACCTCAACACGATACTCGGCCTTGAGGCGGCGCTCGAGCACCTCAAACTGCAACACGCCGACCACGCCCACAATAACGCTCTCCATGCCGGCACCCAGCTCGCGGAAGATCTGGATAGCACCCTCCTGGGCAAGCTCCTCCATGCCCTTGACGAACTGCTTACGCTTGAGCGTGTCGACCTGCGTAATGCGAGCGAACATCTCGGGGGCAAACGTCGGGATCTGCGGATACTGCACGTGGCGCTTGCCGGAGCACACGGTGTCGCCGATGCTAAAGATACCCGGATCGAACAGGCCCACGATATCGCCCGCGTACGCCTCGTCCACGATGGCACGGTCATCGGCCATCATCGACGTGCCCGTGGCAAGCTTGAGCTTGCGGTTGCCCTGCACGTGGAAGGCGTCCATGCCGCGCTCGAACTTGCCCGAGCAAATACGCACAAAGGCGATGCGGTCGCGGTGGTTCTTGTCCATATTGGCCTGGATCTTAAACACAAAGCCGCTAAAGTCGTCGCGGCAGGGATCGACAGGCTCGCTGGTGAGCGTATCGGTATAGGCGCGCGGCGTCGGGGCCAGACGCAGGAACTCCTTGAGGAAGGGCTCCACGCCAAAGTTGGTGAGCGCCGAGCCAAAGAACGCCGGGCTCAGCTTGCCGCAGGCCACGGCATCCAAGTCGAGCTCGTCGCCGGCGCCATCGAGCAGCTCGATGTCGTCCATCAGGTTCTTATGGTTTTCCTCGCCGATGAGCTCGCCCATGGAAGGATCGCCCAGCTCAGCCTCGACCTCGGCGACCTTCTTGGTGGCGTTGGCGTGGCCGTCGCCCTCAAAGGCGATAACGCGACGGGTCTGACGGTCGAACACGCCACGGAAATTGCGGCCGCTGCCGATCGGCCAGTTCATGGGATACGTATTGATACCCAGGACGTTCTCGATCTCTTCCATGAGCTCAAACGGATCGCGAGCCTCGTGGTCGAGCTTGTTCACAAAGGTGAAGATGGGAATGTGGCGCAGCGTACAGACCTTAAAGAGCTTTTTGGTCTGGGCCTCAACGCCCTTGGCGCCGTCGATGACCATAACAGCAGCGTCGGCGGCCATAAGGGTACGGTAAGTATCCTCCGAGAAGTCCTGGTGGCCGGGGGTATCGAGGATGTTGACGCAGGCGCCGTTGTAGGTAAACTGCAGCACCGAGGAGGTGACGGAGATGCCGCGCTCCTTCTCGATGTCCATCCAGTCCGAGACGGCGTGCTTGGCCGAGCTCTTGCCCTTGACCGAGCCAGCAGTCTGGATGCTGCCGGTATAGAGCAGCAGCTTCTCGGTAAGCGTGGTCTTACCGGCGTCCGGGTGGCTGATGATCGCGAATGTGCGGCGCGACGAGATTTCATCCGACAGGCTTGCCATGCGGATCCTTTCTTGCATTGAGTGCATTACGTCGATGTAACCGCCCTATTGTAGCCGCGAAATCCCGCTCTAGGGCACCTATCAGGACAAATTCATCAGTTGGGGCCTGGGCAACCGGCCCAATCCGCATTTGCCTCTTGCAGAACTGTGCATAGTGTATATATACTGTGCTTACCGGTTATATACACGTGTAGCCCAACAGCTAAGGAGCCGCTGTGGACATCATCCTATCCAATTCGAGCGACAAGCCCATCTACGAGCAGATAACCTCACAAGTCAAAGCTCAGATCTTATCGGGCACGCTCGCTGCGGGCGCCAAACTCCCCAGCATCCGTGCACTCGCGAGCGATCTTGGCGTGAGCGTCATCACCACCAAGCGCGCCTACGCCGACCTGGAGCAACTCGGGTTTATCTGCACCGTGCAGGGCAAGGGCTGTTTTGTCGCCGAGGGCAACCAGGAGCTTTTGCGCGAAAACCAGCTCTGTCATATCGAAGAGCTGCTTGCGAAAGCGGCAAGCCAAGCCGAAGCCTTGGGCGTCACGCGCGACAAACTGCACGAGATGCTCGACCTGGTAGCCCCCGAAACCATGCAGTAGCCATCTGCAAGAAAGGCTATACCATGCAAAACTTGCTTGAACTCAAAGGCATCTCACGCACTGTAAGCGACCGTTTTTCACTGCGCGACGTCACGCTTGCCGTGGAGCCTGGCCAGATCGTCGGCTTTGTTGGTGCCAACGGTGCTGGCAAAACAACGGCGATTCGAGCTGCTCTCGGGCTTATAAAGCTCGATGCCGGCGAAGTGCACCTGTTTGGGCAGCGCTGTGGCGCCGACGCGCCCGATGAGTCGCAACGCCATCTACGCTCCCGCGTCGGTCTTGTCCTGGACACGTGCCCCTTCCCCTCCACGCTCAAGGTGGGCCAGATCGAGGCGCTCGTAGGCCCGGCGTACCCCACGTGGGACCGCGAAACGTTCGCCGGATTCATCAACCGATTTGGCCTCGATCCCAAGACAAAGGTCAAGGACCTCTCCCGCGGCATGGGTATGAAGCTGCAGCTCGCCTGCGCGCTCAGCCACAATGCCAAGCTGCTCGTTTTGGACGAAGCCACCGCGGGCCTCGATCCCATGGCACGCGAGGAACTGCTCGATGAGCTGCTCGCCTTTGTCGCCGACGGCCAGCGCAGCGTGCTGCTCTCGAGCCACATTACGTCTGATCTCGATCGTGCTGCCGACCGCGTCATCTGCATCGATAACGGCTCGATTGTGTTTGACCTGCCACGCGAGGACATTACCGACCGCGCCGGCATCGCCCACTGCACCCAGGCACAGGCCGCCGAGCTCATGGCTTGCGTCGAAGGCACCCGCGCCGCCCGCCACGCCTACAGCGTGGACGTGCTCGTGCCCAACCACCGCGAAGTGCTCGAGGCCTTCCCCGAGATTCCCTGCGATCGGGCAACCATTGATGACTATCTTCGCTTCATGCTGAAAGGGGCTTTGAAATGAAACGCGCCATTATGTCCGAGCTTGCCATCGTTCGCACGCTCGTCCCGAGCATCGCAGGTGTCGGCCTGTTCATCTTCGTCGTGCTGACCGCCGTCAGGGCATCGAATGGTGATTCCGATATGAGCGCCGCCGGCGCCTTCGCGATCAGTGCCATGTCGCCTATCATGGCCATGACGTCGCTGGCCGGGCTCGACAACCAAAACGGATGGGAGCGCTATCGGGCAACGCTGCCCATCTCACGCAAAGACATCGTCAGCGCACGCTACCTGTGCATCACTATTTTCTCGGTCATCATGACGTGCGCGGCCGTGCTGTTGAGTATCGTCGCCATCCCGATCTTAAACAGCGTGGGTATCCCCTCCACGGGAGAGACCGTCTTTGAGACCGCAATCGCCTCGGCAATATCGATGCTTTTCTCCCTCATGGCGGTGTTTTTGGTACTGCCTCTGTTCTTTCGATTTGAACACATGAAGGCGCAACGCCTATCCGTTGGTCTATACGCCCTATACATGTGCCTTATCATGGTCACGCTAAACTCATTCAACCCCATCAGCAACCAGCTCATGTCGATGATTGCCGGGGCGAATCCCGATCCTGCCGTTCTGGGCTGTCTGTGTGCAGGAATTGCCGTGCTGGCCCTCGCGCTATGTGCAATCAGCTGCACCGTCAGCACCAAGGTCTATCGAGTACGCGACCTGTAGGCACGCGAGTCTCAATCCACGAAAGTCGCGATCGCCGCCCCTCCCCGCAAATCCGCGGCAAACGGCATGTCCCCGACGTGCGCCACCGTACTACTTGCGTAGCGGCTTGGGCAGCGGAATGCCGGCGGCGATGGCTGCGGCGATGATCATACAGACGATGCCTTTGAGCGGGAAGCACATGAGCAACAGGCCCACGACCATAACGGGTTGGCGCATGACGGCGCCCATCGTCGATGCCGTGCAGACGGCGACGCAAAAGACCGGATCGGCGCCGGTAAGGATGGCAAGGCCATAGCCCAGGCTTACGCCCGAGAAGATAACCGGGAAGAAGTGACCGCCGCGCCAACCAAGGTTGATGAGGGCGGGCGTCAGCATGGCCTTAACAAGACCGGTCGCGATAAGCACGCCAGCGGGAATGGTCAGATAGGTTTCCATGAGCACGTCGGCCTGGGTCTCGCCGGCAAACATGGTGAAGGGCAGAGCCGTACCGCAGGCGGCAAGCACCAGACCAGCCAGCATAGCCTTGACGACAGGACGCTCCCCTATTGCATGGGAAAGCGCTCCGCTCGCGTGCTCAGAGACAAAGTACAGCCAGCCGCAGACTGTTCCGATCAACGACAGAGGGATGAGCCAGGTAAGCTCCAGGTTGCCCACCACGGCAGCCTCGAACCTCGGCATACCCATGCCGCCGCCCACAAGCTGGCCAAGCAGCAGGTAGGTGCCCAGGCCGCCGGCAATCGCAATGCCGTAGACCACCGTCTTTTGCGCCTTGGGCAGCTTGATGGTGATCTCGCCGGACGCGATCTCATCGTCGGCGTCTTCGCCCCGGCCGTCGGCGCTACCAGCGAGCGGTGCCACAAAGCCAAAGACGGGCGCGGTAAAGAGCGCCGTCAGGGCAGCCTGGGTACCCAGCAGCGTGAGCTCCCTAAACTCGGCGCCAAAGCGACGCATGCGGTCGCCGACCCAACTGCACAGACCCGCGATAACGCCGGTCAGGCCGGCCTCCGGTCCAATACTTCCGCCAAACAGCAGCGGCAGCAATGCCGCGAGCGAAAGCTTGCCCAGGTTGTCGTACGGGTAGCGCCCGTCTTGCTTAACCTTTGCCATCACCTGGTTGAGGTCATCGGTCTTGATGCCCGTCATCTTTTCGTACAGACCTATTAACAGGCCGCCCAGCAGGCAGACAAAAAACGGATACGGCAGAAAGCCAAACGGGCCGCTGGCAAGCTCGGGCGAAGCGACGCCCAGCGCGTGCGGAATCTCGGTCCATAGATAGTCGATGCCGTGCTCCATCGCAAAGAAGAATAGCCAGACTGCAGCACCCGCGAGTGCACCGGTCACGGCAACGCTGACCAAAAACAGCGCTCGGTTCGTGGGTTTGGCAAGGTTATCCATCGGGTCCTCCCGCGGTCAAAGTCGACATAGATACGTTTTATTGTAGAGCGAGCGTTGCCCGAACGAGCCAACCACCTGCGCCACAAACAGCACCATTGGGAGCCATAGTGGGGCAGGCCCAAGACTTATCCGTTGATAATCGAGGCAATCTCGCGCAAATCGTCGGCAAAGTAGATGCCGTGCTGGCGCCTCGGACTCGAAAGCCCCTTATCAATCATGTGCCCGAGCAACGCCTTGAGGTCGTTGTAGTAACCGTCCAGGTTATACAGGATGCACGGAGAGCTCAGGTGCCCCAACGACACCGCGGACATAACCTCGGCAATCTCCTCGAGCGTGCCCGTGCCGCCCGGAAATGCGATGAACGCATCGCCGAGCTCAATCATCTTGGCCTTGCGCTCCGCCATATCGCTCGTCACGATAAGGTCGTTGATACCGTCGTGTTGAAACTCGGCCTCGATAAAAAAGCTCGGCTCAACACCCGTCACGTGTCCACCCGCCTCGAGTACGCTATCGGCGAGCGCACCCATCAGTCCCGATTTGGACCCGCCGTATACGAGCGCGTGTCCGTTGGCGCCAATCCAATTGCCCAGCTCCTGCACCGCGGGCAGAAACGCCGGGTCGTTGCCGACGCTCGCGCCCAGGTACACCGTGATGTTCATATGCAATCCCCCTCGTCGTGACGCGCGGCACCCGTTCTATCGTTGCCGGCGACGGTATTCGCGCACGCGGCGCGACAAATCGGCGAGCTCATCGCGGTCGAGTTCTTCCAAATGCTCAAGATCGTCCATAAAGCGCGCCATGGTGTCCTTTTGGCGCAGTTTAATGAGCGTATTGCAGTAGTTCACCGCCACGCCCGTAAGCATGGCGATATAGAAGATACTGATGACGCTTAGGATAACGGTAATGCCGCGGGCAACCGGCGTTTCAGCGGGGATATCGCCAAAGCCGATCGTCGAGACCGTCTCAAAGCTAAACCAGAGACCATCGCCAAACGTGAGGGTCGTGGGCTCGGACAGCCAGACAGCCGTCGAGCAAAGCAGATAGAAAATAAGAAACAGGCCCGTAATGCGTGCAAAGCCAGCCTGTCGCAGCACATCGGCAAGCGTCCTGAGCTTTTTCATCGCGACCCCATCCACGGACAACCAATCACGTTCGCTCGGTATTGTCCCACGCCTCCCCAGCAAACGGAACTAGTCATTGGGGACGTTCTTAAATGACTAGTCAAACAAGAACGTCCCCAATGACTAGTCGTTTAAGAACGTCCCCGATGACTGCCGGGCGGGAGCGTTTAGCGGTACAGCTGCCGACTGGGCAGGCTGAGCTGGTATCCTTATGCGGTATTGTCTCGATTCGTTAGGATTGCATGTGAGAGCTGCCACTGTCCTTCGTTCAGTTATATGTCGCGCCCTGGCCATTGTGCTTGCCGCGCTTGCCGCACTGAGTTCCATCGCGCCTGTCCAGGCTTTTGCCGATGACTCTTGTCAGCCAGTCAAGACGGTCCGCGTCGGCTGGCTCGTCAACAACGAGGGCTTCCAGAACGGCACCCCCGGCGAGCGTCTCTCGGGATGGGGTTACGAGTACCTCCAGACCCTGTCGTACTACACGCCCGGCTGGCGGTACGAATACGTCTCCGGCACCTTCACCGAGCTTATGGACATGCTCGAGGCAGGCGAGATCGACCTCATGCCCAACATCTCCTACTCCGAGGAACGCGCCCAAAAGCTGCTCTTTTCCTCGAACCCCGAGGGCACCGAGCGCTACTACATCTACGCCAGGCCCGACCGTGACGACCTGGCCAAGGGTGACCCTCAAGCACTCCAGGGTCTCACCATCGGTTACAACTCCGGTGTTATGCAAACCTTCGTTGGCCAGCAATGGCTCGCCAACGAGGGAATCGCCTGCACATACAGAGAGTATGACGGAGGCTCCGTTCTCTTTGACGCGCTCGCAAACGGCGAGGTCGACGCCATCATCATGAACGACACCATTTCGTCGCCCGAGGCGTCGCCCATGTTCTACGTCGGTTCGAGCGACTACTACTTTGCCGTTCCCAAAAGCCGCCCCGACCTGATGGACAACATCAACTCCGCAATGGCGGCAATCAACCGCGTCAACCCCCGCTATAACGACGAGGTCAAATCGAACTATTCAGCGCAAAACAGCGGATCATCCTCGCTCACCGGCGATGAGCGCGCCTGGCTCAAGGCGAACAACAACACCATCACGCTCGGCTACATTACGGGCAAACTCCCCTACTGCAACGAAGACGAAGACAGCAAAATGGAAGGCTCGCTCGCATCGCTTGCGACGACGTTGCACGATAAATTTGGCATTACGGTCAAAACCGTCGCCTTTGATAGCTACAAGATGATGTCAAAGGCCCTGTCAAAGGGAAGCATAGACGTCGCGCTGCCGGTATACCGAGATTACTGGTTTGCCGAGCAATCAGGCGTTGTGCAGTCGGTATCGTTGGGGACCATATCCCTCACCGCCATCCACAGCGGAAGCAACCTGAACAAAGATCTTCAGAACATCGCCTGTACCAAATCATCGTTTATCAACCGAAACGTACTTGAAAGTCTGTTCCCCACAGCGACCGTGACCGAATACCGATCCGACGATGAAGCGTTCGACGCCCTCAGGAGGGGAACGGCGCGCTGCGTCGTCGCTCCCAGTTCACGCGTAAAAACCCTCGGCGATCGTTACGATCTCGAGGACTGCGAGACGGTCGAGCTCCCTGACACCTGCGAGCTCTCGTGCTGGATTTCGCGCGGAAAGCCCGAGCTGCTGGGAATCATCAACAAGGGCATCATCAATGCCGGAGAATCGCTCTCCGCAAGCAATTACTCCTCTACGTCGTACACGGCCCAGGAATCCAACACGCTTCAATTCCTTTATCGCAACCGCACCGCCGTTGCCTCCACCCTCATCGGTATGTTGTCGGTCAGCATCGTCCTGCTCATCTGGGCGCTCGTGCGCGCTCGAACCGAGCGCGAAAAAGCCGACGCCGCCAACGCCGCTAAGACGGCATTCCTCACGCGCATGAGCCACGACATCCGTACGCCGCTCAACGGCATCCTGGGCCTTATCGATATCGAGGAATTGAAGGAAGGCGATATCCAGGTCGCCCGCGAAAGCCGCGCCAAGGCTCGTGTTGCCGCCAATCACCTGCTCTCGCTGATTAACGACATCCTCGAGATGGGCAAAATCGAAGACCGCAAGATAACACTGGAACATGCGCCTTTTAACCTCAAAGAGCTCTGTGACAATACGCTGGTTCTGTGCAAGCTCCGCGCATCCGATAACGGCATCACCATGCAGGACAATAGTCTGCCATACACCACGGGGCCATACATGGTCGGCAGTCCCACCCATATCCGACAGATCATGATCAACCTGTTAGACAACAGCATTAAGTACAACAAGCACGGCGGCTCCGTCACCTTTAGCTCAAAGACCAAGCCACTCGATAACGGGCGCGCGCTCTTTTGCTTTAGCGTTTCGGATACCGGCATTGGCATGACTTCCAAGTTTTTAAAGCATATCTATGAGCCGTTTGCCCAAGAAGGTAACGATGCGCGCAGCAAGTTCCAAGGAACCGGCATGGGCATGCCAATCGTCAAGTCGCTTATTGAACTGATGGGCGGCACCATCGAAGTCACCAGCGAGCTCCATGCGGGCACCTCGTTCTACGTGGAGATTCCGCTCGATATCGACAAGAACCCCCAGGCGCGGGCGAATACGGTCGAGGGGGCGCTCGACTGCTCGCTCGCCGACATGAACGTACTGCTCGCCGAAGACAACGAATTGAATGCCGAGATTGCCCAGGCGCTGCTAGAATCCGAGGGCGTCGTGGTCACCCGCGCCGCCAACGGCAACGAAGTCGTCGATCTGTACCTATCGCATCCCGCCGGCAGCTTCGATGCGATCCTGATGGACATTATGATGCCGGACATGGACGGTTACGAGGCAACCCGCGCGATTCGCCTGAGCGAGAAGGTCGATGCAGCCGATATCCCCATCATCGCGCTCACCGCCAATGCCTTTGCCGAGGACGCCAAGGCGGCACACGACGCCGGCATGAACGCCCATCTATCCAAACCGCTCGACTTTAACAAGCTCAAAAACATACTCGCCCGCATCAAGAAAAACGGATCCGTTTCGCTATAGTTTGTGCTCAACCACCACGCACGACCAGAAAGGAAGCCAACGATGTTTAGACCCTTACGTCGAAAGAAACGCGCCATCACTGACGAGGAAGCACGCGAACTGCTCGCCACCTGCAAGCGCGGCGTCTTTGCCGTCAACGGCGACGATGGCTACCCGTACGCCATTCCCGTCAACTACTTCTTTGACGCCGAGCACGACAAGATCTATTTCCATGGCGCCAGAGCCGGCCACAAGGTCGACGCACTCAAGCGCGATGACAAGGTCTGCTTTACCGTATACGGCAACGAGTGGTACCAGGACGGTGACTGGGCTCCCTACGTTATGAGCACCGTCGTCTTTGGCCGTTGTCGCCTGGCGAATGACACCCCCGCGTTTATCGAGGACAAAGTCCGCCAGCTCGCCCTTAAGTACTACCCTTCTGCCGAAGAAGTCGAAGAGGAAATCGCCAAGGACATCAAGGGCGTCCAGCTCTACGAGATTTCGATTGAGCATCTTTGCGGCAAGCAGATTCAAGAAAAGTAAGCCCCTCAGCAGGCCTCATCAATAACAATATGGCCCGGTTCCAACCCACCTTGGAACCGGGCCATATGCTTATGAAGCGTCGGCGGCGATGTGCGCTAGCGCCTCGACGAGCTCTTGCGAGCTCACAGGTTTGCTCAGGTGCGCGTTCATGCCCGCCTCACGCGAAAGCCTACGGTCGTCGGCAAAGGCGTTGGCACTCACGGCGATAATCGGCGTGGTCGCGGCATCCTCGCGATCGAGTGCTCGAATCTGACGCGTGGCCTCAAGGCCATCGATGCCAGGCATCATGATGTCCATCAACACCACGTCGTACTCGTGCGGTGCGCTCGCGGTAAACATCTCGACGGCAGACTCACCATCCTTAGCATGCGTCACGATGGCACCGGCACGGCTGAGCGTAAACTGCGCGATCTCGGCATTCAGATCGTTATCCTCTACGAGCAAAACGCGCAAGCCCTGGAGCGCATCGCCGTCTCCCGCATCCGCGGGAACTGCCTGAGGAATCTCGGAGCGGTCGCACTTCTCGAACGGCAGGCGAATGGTAAACGTCGTCCCCTGCCCCAAGACACTCGTAAAGCTCATGGTTCCGCCCATAAGCTCGACCAGCTGTTTTGCGATAGGCGCGCCCAGGCCAGTTCCCGACGAAGCACCTTCCACCTGCTGCTCCTCGCGGCAAAACGGCTCGTAGAGGTGCTTTTGGAACTCCTCGCTCATGCCAATACCGTTGTCGGCGATCGTGTATTCATAGACGGGGACGCCATCCGCTGGCTCCACCTCGCGGCACACCAGGCGGACATAGCCGCCCTGGCGGTTGTACTTGACGGCATTGCCGGCAATATTGAGCAACAAACGCTTGAGGTGCGTCACGCTCACCCGCGCATAGGGATGATTAAGCGTCTGCTGGTCGGAGATAATTGTCACCAGACGCTCCTCGGCCTGGCGCTCCAGAATATCGCGCACTTCACAGTTGAGGGCCACCAAATTTATGGGCACGAGGTTCAGGTCGACCTGCCCGCTCTCCAGGCGACTCATATCGAGCGCCTCGTTGGCAAGGTCGAGCAGCAGTCCCGATGCCGTCCAGATTTTTGAGCGGCACTCAGTCTGCTTTTGCAGATCGTCCGCATTGGCATCGCCAACCTCGACCATGCCGCGAATGCCGTTGATGGGCGTGCGCAGATCGTGGCTCATGCGACGCAGAAACTCCGTCTTTGCCGAGTTGGCAGACGAGGCCTCACGCGCCGCCTTTGCCAGCTTGTCGCCATAGTCGCGCTCCTGCTGCAGCAAGTCCGTCAAACGTCGACGATCAGCGCGGCGACGCACCGTCACAACAACGGCTATAACACCGCCGTAGAGCACCAGCACGCCGGCGGCAACAGCCGCGGCGACCTCAAAGTAGCGCTGCGCCGAGGCATAGGTGTACACATAGAATTTGTGCGCTTTTCCAAATGTGCCCAAATACCACTCGCCGTCGGCGTTAACCAATCTGACCTTACCAGCCAGGCACCGATCCTTTATACCGTCGACAATAAAGACATCCGTCGCAGGCAGATCGAACACGCCCAATACGGTGGGTTCAACGGCATTGGTCGCAACGACCTTGCCGTCGCTTTCGATCACGATATTGCCGCTATCGATGGTTTCATAGCCATCAAGCAAGCTCTGCAGTTTGAGTGTATTGCTTGCAACCGCTTTCGCGCTCTGATGCCTTACCGCGACAACGATGCCCTCGCCATCCTGCCGAGTCACGCAGCCAATGTCTGCGACCGAATCATCCGCAAGCGTGATGCGGGCGGTATAGGACTTAAGCGGATGAGTTGCCACCTCCAGCACGGGTGATTCTTTGAGATACGTAGCGAGCGACCCGTAGTCCACATCGCCCGTCGAGGACTCGGACACCAAATTGCCCGATGCGTCCGTCACGATCAGCGCGCTCACGTTGAACTGGTCGGCGTATTGCTCCAGCATGGCGTTATCCACTGAACCGTCGCGCTCCATATCGCGGGCAGCCTCTCCGGCGATCTCCATAACGCGAATCAGGTTTTTGGTCGTATAGGCGCTGTTGAATGCATCGTAGGAAAGGCTCTGCGTCGCCACGTAATCGACAACGTCGGCAAAGCGCTGCTCGGCTTGGGCCGTCGTGTAACCGTAGCTCATCATGCCGGCAACAACCGAGAGCGCTATCCCCAGCAGAGCGACAAGGAGCCATGCCCCTGCCGAACGATTGCCCCGCTCCTGAGCAGCGTGGTCGGGCGCATCGATCATGACAGGCCCTCCATATTCAAAAATGGCGAAGGGTCATCGAAGTACTTTGACACCAGGCGTTCCATGGTGCCATCGGCAAGCATTTCTTGGTAGGCATGAGTGAGCTTGACGTCGATGCCACGCGTATCGTTGATATCGAAAGCGGTGCCCAAACCGACCTCTAGCAGCGGCTCATCCAAAATGCGATATGTCACACCATAGTCTTTTTCGTAGGTGAGGAACGAGGACTCATGCGCGGCGATAGCGTCGACCAGGCCCTCGACGAGCGCCGGGTTCAGGTATGAACCGTCCGAAAAGCTGTAGAGTTCCTTGATCTGCGGAACGTTTTCATTTATGCGATTGAGCAAAATGTCCTCGGGCTTGGTGGTGGACTGAACCGCCACGATCTTATCCTCAAGATCGGCAAGCGTGTAGATATCGCTCTGGGGATCGACCGCGACCACCTGGCGGCTCGCAAGGTACGGGCCGGCCCAACGATATTCGTTTTCGCGACCCGTCATACTAAAGCTGCCCATGACACAATCGAGTTCGCCGCTCGCCAGCAGCTCCTTCTTCTTTTCCCAGTCGATCAGCTGGTATTTTGGCTTGTAACCAATGCGAGCCAAAGCCTCGGTCAATATCTCGACATCCAGGCCAACGATATCGCCGTACTCGTCGGTATACACAAACGGTGGATAGAGGTCGCTTCCGACGTTGAGCGTCTTAAGGTCGTCGTCTTTGACTTGCGAGGCGTCCAGACCTTCTAATGCAGACGTCGAGGCTCCGTCATTCGACCCGGAGCAGCCAGCTATCGCTACGACAAAGACGCTCGCCACTGCAAGCGCAACAAACAACGAAATGGCAACCGAGCGACGGGATCTTTTCATCGAGCTCCATACGATCCTGTTTACAGACTTAAATGGTTAAAGATAATAGCAAACAAAACCACACGAGTGCCCAATTGTTACAGGCGCTTTACCGTGTGGGACCTTCCAGCCGACTTGGCAGAAGGCCCCGCATGCAGTGCTCACTTACCGTGCATTAAAAACGTAGCGGTCCAGGCGGTCACACGCCTCCCTTACGCGCGAAAGCGGCAGCGCCAGATTCACGCGAATGTGGCAGGGTCCGTGGAACGGGCGGCCGTCCTGATACCCCACGCCCACGCGTGCCCCCTCATCGAGCAACCACTGAATATCGCGGCCATGCTCTCGGCACCACTCGGTGCAGTCCAGAAACACCATGTACGTGCCCTGCGGACGCGAATAGGACACGCCCTCAAAATGCTCGTCCACGTAATCGCAGAAGTACTCGATATTGCCGGCAAGCACCTGGTTGAGCTCGTCCACCCACTCGTAGCCTTGCGGCTGGTAGGCACCGATAAGCGCGTGCATGGAGAGGACGTTCATCTCGTTGTAGTGGGTCTTGTTGGACACGGCGCACACGCGGTCGCGCAGCGTCTCGTTATAGATGATGTGGTAGCTGCCGACCAAGCCCGCCAGGTTGAACGTCTTGCTCGGCGCATAGAGGGCAACCGTGCGCATGCGGGCATCCTCGCTCACCGACTGCGTCGGAATATGCTTGTGACCCGGCAGAATGATATCGGACCAAATCTCGTCCGAGATCACCACGCAATCGTGCTGGCAATAGATGTCCATGGCGCGCTCAATCTCGTCGCGCTCCCATACGCGGCCGCAGGGATTGTGCGGCGAGCAGAACACCGCGGCATGGATGTGGTTTTGGGCGAGTTTGCACTCCATGTCCTCAAAGTCCATGCGCCACACGCCCTGATCATCGAGTTTAAGCGGGCTGTGGACAATGCGATAGCCCGCGGCCTCGATGGACTTGGTAAAGCCGATGTAGGTGGGGCTGTGGACCAGCACCGCATCGCCCGGCTGGACATACGCGCGCAACGTCGACACGACGCCGCCCAGCACGCCATTTTCGTAGCCGATATGTTCAGGGCTCAAACCTTCGACGCCATTGCGGCGATTCTGCCATTCGATGATGCGATCGAAGTACTCAGCGCGCGGGTTAAAGTAGCCAAACATGGGGTGCTGGGCACGCTGAATGATGTGTTCCTGGACCGTGGGCACCGTGGCAAAATTCATGTCGGCCACCCACATGGGGATGCGGTCGAAGCCCTCGTCGGGTGCGTTCGGAGCCATACCGGGGATCTCGCCCCAGGAGTCAACGGCGATGGAGTCCATGCCGTGGCGATCGATTAGCGAGCTAAAGTCGTATTTCATGCTGAGCTCCCGTGCAAAGTAGACTGTTTCGATAGGCGTTATTGTCCACCAGCGTGGGCGGTTTTGGCATGGGGTTTGGCGCTTAATTTGACGGGTGCGGACGAATGACCGGTTAGTCTCGCGCGTCATTGACGGCAACTACGGTTAGCTGGGTTTCATCGACCGTAAACGATATGTCGAGCCCGGCGTAGGCCAAGTGGTAAACGCGGTTCGGCTCGTGCTTGCTGCCTGCGCGGCGCGGGTCTTGGCGCAGGACCTCGACCAGGCCGGGGAGCTTTGTGGGCGGGACCATATCCTGCAGCGTCTGCGGGAACTCGATGTCGAGCTCTTGCCACGGAGCATCCTCAATCCAGCCGCCGGTCGCATCCGGGTGACAGTCCGCAAACGGAATGTAGGGCTTAATGTCGTAGATGGGCGTGCCGTCGCGCAGATCGGCCCCCAGCACATGGATGATGGGGCCATCGTCGGTGAGCTCAACGTGATCGAGCCTTACGCAGGTAAGTCCGATAGGATTGGGGCGAAACGGGCTGCGCGTGGCAAAGACGCCCACGCGCTCGGCTCCGCCCAGACGCGGCGGGCGCACAGTTTTCGACCACTTGGCATTGGTGCCGGACCTGTCCTGCGTCTTGGCATCGGCAGCTATGTCCTTAGCCGTGCCGCCGGGCGTTCCGTTTTCGAAGCGCCACAGCAGCCATAGGTGAGAGAAGGAGTCCAGGCCCTCAACCGCTGCGTTGGAGGCAAATTCCGGCTCAAAGACGATGCGTCCCTGCAGATGAGGCGCCAAAAAGCTGTTGCGCGGAATGCCGAACTTCTGCGGCAGGTCGGTATGTATGTGTGCGATAGGTTCCATGCCGGTCATTGTACGGCATGGAGGCGTGGGGCGTTGCGCGCAATTCTTCGCCGTGGACTCCTGTCGTGCAACCAACGGTTGCTTGGAAGGGCGCCTGCCGCCGCGTATGCTTAAGCCATCAACCAGCAGAAAGGAGCCGCTATGGCCTTTGCAGAAAAGCTCATTGCCGTTCGTCGCGCCCATCACCTTACCCAGGAGCAGCTCGCCGCCAAGCTCTTCGTCACACGCCAAGCCGTCAGCCGTTGGGAGCGCGGCGAGGTCACACCGGGCATCGACATGATGAAGCTCATTGCGGCCGTAACCGGCGAGCCGCTGCCCCACCTGCTCGAAATGCCCGAGCATTATTGCCAGAGCTGCGGCATGATACTCACGCCCGACGACTGCGGCACCGATGCCACGGGCGCCACGACCGACCATTACTGCAAGTGGTGCTACGACCACGGCAGGTACACCTACGACACCACGATGGAGGCAATGATCGAGGATTGTGCCCCGCGGCTGGCGCAAAACACCGGCATGTCGCTCGACGAAGCCGTCTCGCTCATGGGCGCCGTCCTGCCACAACTGGAGCGCTGGCGCACCGTGCAGGAAAACGAGGAGCGCTACGGCGCCGAGGCTCGGAAGCGCTACGGCGACGAGGCGATCGACGCAGCAAACGAAGCACTGCTGGACATGGACCCCGAGACATGGAACGACATGAAGGAACTTGAACGCGCTATTCTGGGCCAACTCTCGATTGCCATGGGCGATGGCGATGCGAATGGAAGCGAGGCTCGCAAGCTTGTCGCGATGCATCGTCGTTGGATTGGTCTCAACTGGGGACGCGAACCCCAGAACGAAGCGTACCTGGGCCTCGCCCACGGCTATCTTGCCGACCAGCGCTTTATCGACTACTACGACAAGCCCTGCGGCACCGGAGCTACGGCGTTTCTGGTCCAGGCCATCGAGTCGTCTTTGGCGCGTGCATAGACCGCGGCGGCTTTGGGTATTTCAATCGAAACCTCAACCGATTGGAGACCCATGGCTACTAATCATGAGCTCACGCTGTACGTTATGACCGGCTGCCCGTATTGCATAAAGGTCAAGCGCTTTTTGGCCGATAGCAGCGTGACCATTCCCGAACGCAATATCTCGACCGATACCGAAGCCGAGCAGACACTCATCGCCGTCGGCGGAAAACGCCAGGTTCCCTGCTTGTTCATCGACGGCAAGCCGCTCTACGAGTCAAGCGACATCATCGCATGGCTGCAGGAGAATCTGCTCTAGTACGCACGCTCTGTCCGTCCAGGGCCCCAGCCCATACGACCCAAACATGTACGCCAGCATCCAAAGTCGACATTTTTCGACATCTTTGGATGCTGGTGTACAGCTTTTTGGTAGTCATGGACGCTCTTGGCCGGCTAATTGTTTGAGGAGACCTTTGGATTATGGCTGTTTGACGCCTCTGGAAAGGTTTCCGAGAGGGCTGTGGTCAAAAAAGGGCAAATATGAGTACTGCTACCTGTTTAGTAGCAGCGATTTTGATCACTTCAGGAACTATTCAACGTTCCACTCGTCCGCAGACGACGTTATTTCTCCTCATATGTTCAATAAAAGTAGCTCTTAATGGGAACAAATCTCATCAGGAGCTACAATTTATTGCAAATAAATGCAACCATAATGGCAACAGTACTCATATTTGCCCTTTTTTGACCACGACCCTCCAGAATAGTCGCTGAGAGCGACACTAAATGACAAAATCCGACACTTGAACGTTCTTATATGAGTAGCCATTGAAGGACACCTAACGACTACTCCCATTCGCGACACACTGTGTCGCGAATTAAGCTGGCCCCATTACCGAAGACCAGTGAGAGCTCCTGCCCAGAATCTCAATAGCTTAATAAAGCGCTCCCCTCCGGAAGTTCAATGGGCATCCAAATTCCAAGCTGAAAAGCAAAGGAGTATCGAAGCCGTCAATGCTCATTTCCTATCGAACACGCGGGTCAAAACAAGCTAATTAGCCTGATAAACTGTTTGTATTTTTGTCTACAAAACTATATACAAAAAGAGTATCCGTTGACCTGTGCTCGACATTATGCCGATCGATAGGAGGCGCTATGGACGCTAAGCAGCTCGAAAAGATGATGGGGTTTGCTCCCGGAGAGCTGGAGAAAGCCTCGGAGGCATACGAAAAAGATGAGTGGCCGAAAGGTCACACCATCAAGTTGGGAAGGCCACCAATCTCCGATGAGCCGAGCGTCGTTATATCAGCACGTGTGGGCGAATCGATTCTTGAGGCGTTTGACGAAAAAGCCAAACGCCATGGGCAAACACGCACGGAGCGGCTCAGAGAGCTCATTACACTTGATGCACTGATTGCCTAGGCCCGCTCCCCCGTCGGACCCAAACATGTACACCAGCATCCAAAGTCGACATTTTTCGACATCTTTGGATGCTGGTGTACATGTTTTTGCTACATAGTCGTTGGGGACGTCCTTAAATGACCAGTCGTTAAAGAACGCCCCCGATGACTAGTTAGCCGTGGAAGCGAGCTGTGGGTGCAAGCGGCTGTTCACGAAAGACGCGCTCGACGGCAGCGCGGTATTCGTCGACCTTTTTGGTCTTGCGTACGATCTTGTGGACGGTAGCGGGATCAGCGAAAGCGCACTTGGCGTAGAACCACCACTCCTTCATGCGGAAGACCGCATTGCCGCCAATCTCTTCTGCATATGCCGCAAACAGCGTGTCGTGGAAGCGCTGCAGCTCAGCAGCCGTTGCAGCAGGGCCGCCCTTGACCATGCGAGCCAGAGCGGGGTTCGCGAGCAGGCCACGCCCCAACATCACATGGCGCGTGCCGGGATAGGCCTCCACCAGCGCGTCCATATCCTCAAGATCAAAAATGTCACCGTTATAGGCCACGGGGAACGGCGCACGCTCCAGCGTCTCGCCATAAAACTCTTTGCGCGGCGAGCCCGTATAGCGGTCCTTCTGTACGCGCGGATGCACGATCAGCTCTGCCAACGGCATGCGGCAATACAGATCGAGCACGCGCTCGTATTCGTCGTCATTCTCCAGCCCCAGCCTGGTCTTTACCGACACCGGCAACGGCGACCGCTCGCACACATCGCTTAAGAACGCCTTGAGCTCGTCGAGATTGCGCAAGAAACCCGAGCCCTTGCCCTTGGCAACAACCGTACCCGAGGGGCAGCCAAGGTTGAGATTGACTTCGCGGTAGCCCATGTCGGCGAGCACTTGCGCCGCCCACACAAACTCGTCCGCGTTCTTGGACATCAGTTGAGGCACCACGTTGAGCCCCTGGTTATTGGCAGGATCGATTTCCTTAAACGCCTTGCCGCCAAAGCGGTTTCCCACCCGCGGCGGCGGCAAAAACGGCGTGTAATAGCAATCGAGCGCGCCGAAGCACTCCGCATGCACGCGACGGAACACATGCCCGGTAATCCCCTCCATAGGGGCCAACGATAGAATCATCTACTCTTCTCTCATATCAACGAACGTGACAAAGGGACTGTCCCTTTGTCACATTATTCGGAGCGCAGGGCTTCGACGGGGTCCTTCTTGGATGCGCTGCGGGCAGGCAGCAGGCCGGCAACGACCGTCAACAGCACCGAAATCGCGATGAGCACCAGCGCATCCTGCACGGGCAGGCTCATCAGATTGGGTACCTGTTTGGCGGCAAGCGCCCAGGTATTAACCGGAAAACTCACGAGCACCACGACGATAATGGCAAAGACGCCGGCGATGAGGCCCTCGATAAAGGTCTCGGCATTGAATACGTTGGCCACGTTGCGCTTCGACGCGCCGATCGCGCGCAGGATGCCGATCTCCTTCTTGCGCTCCAGTACGCTGATGTAGGTGATGATGCCGATCATGATGGAGCTCACCACCAGGCTGATACTCACGAATGCGATGAGCACCAAGCTGATGGTGTTCACGATGTCGGTCACCGAACCCATGATGATGCCCATGTAGTCTGTGTACGAAATTGCCCGATCATCGTGGCCAGCGGCTTTGACCTGCTTGTTGTACGCATCGATGTGATCGAGTACGCGCTCCTTGGCCTCAAAGTCGCGCGGGAAAATCTTAACCGAGATGGGATCGGCCTCGTCCGCATAGCCCAGTGTGGCCAGATTGTTATCATAGGTGAGCTTCGACACCTTGGCATAGCTCATCATGAGCGAACTCAGGTCCTCGGCGTCCATGTTGAAGTGGATGGCATGAGCAAAGGCACTCGCATCCACGCGCATGGCGCTCGCCAGGTTAGCAAAACTCGACGACATCTGCGTCGCCATCTGGCCCATGAGCTCTGCTGTGCCTGCCTTGAGCTGAGCTGACACCGTCGCCGCAATCTGATCGCTGATCGACTTCATCACCTGATCCATAGCCTGCTGCAGATACGGAGCCAGCTGCTTTTGCACATAGTCGGTCATCGCCTGCTGCAGACGCTCGGCCGGGGCATCGCCGCCGAGCGCTTTGAGCTGGGCCAGGATTTGCTGGGCTGTGTCATCATTCTCAAGATACGTCGAGAATGCGGCAGAGAGCTTTGACGCGTCCTTAAGATCATCGGGCGACAGCGCCTTAAACTGATCAGACTGCAAAAAGCCCTCAAACAGCTGGTTGGCTAGTGTTCCCACCTGCTGCATTTGCTCGGGCGTGAGTTCCAGACCGTCAAAGATACCCGAGAAATCTGGGGTTGGCGCTTTTGCCATGATGTCGCTGAAGTCGATGTCCTTGCCAACGCCCGAAAGGTCAATGTCCAGCCCGGACAAGTCAAGACCCGACAGGTCCATACCGCCGGCAACACCCGAGAGCGCGGAGGTATCGAACGAGAACGCGCTCTTGAGCGCCGCCTCGTCCACACTGAACATGCTGCCCAGATCAACGCCTTGCTTGGCCTCGCCTTGCAGTTCGTCGAAGGTTTTGCCCGTAAAGACATCCGTCTCGGGGTGGGCGAGTTGCTCCTGCACAATCTGCGAATCGGCGGCGCGCTCCATAAGCTGGCGAGTCAGTGCATGCGTATAGGCAATACCCGGAGACAACGCGCTCGCGTTGGCGGTCTCGTTAGGTCGCACCACACCCACAATGTGCACGTCGATACCGTCGGCAACCTTGGCCGTCATAAAGTCGGCATCGTCAGACATGTCAGTCCACATGCCGGTCTCTTCGTTTTTGCGATAGGCATCGGCCGGCGACAGCACCTTAAACGTCGTGGACAGCGCATCGTCGTAGGTAAATTCGGTGCCGGTCTCGGGCGTTTCGACCCCACCGTCAGCCGTCATAGCGCTGTTTACCAGATCGTTGAGCTCATTGATATCCAGCGCGCCGATGCTGTAGAGCGTGTAGTCACCCACCGTGCCACGACTCGAGAGCACCATTACGGCTTCGTTGGCGGACATGGGCCAATGACCGGCGACGACATCGTACTGACTGTCGAGCAGGCTCTGGTCGTCGATCATCTCGTTAAAGACCGAGGTTCCCATGGATTCCATGCTCACCGTTGCCGCCGAGCTCGCGCCTCCGCTCATGGCCTCGGTCATGGCGTTGGGCACCAACCGGACAGGCTTCTCGTCGCCCTTACCCGCACGATAGACAACCGTCGATACACCGTAGCCGTACTGAATGGCGTTGACCTCTTTGTCGATGCCGTCGCCACCGGCATCGAGCCATGCCTTAAAGCTCGTCATGTCGTTGGACTTAACGCTCGCAAACATATCCTTTACGGCCGTAACCACGGGAATTTTATCGGTTCCCTTAGCCTTGCCGCCGGCACTGTCGACGGACGAATCCACGTTTTCAGGCGAGCCATCATCCGCAGTTCCCTGTCCGCCCATCATGGACGACAGGTCGTAATCCTGCTTGGAAATGGTGAGCGGGTAGCTCGAGAGCGTATCCTCCTCGACCTTTTTGATGTAGCCGTTTACGCCGTTGGACAGCGCCAGAATCGCCGCGATACCGATAATGCCAATCGAGCCTGCAAAGGCCGTCATGGCCGTGCGGCCCTTCTTGGTCATGAGGTTTCGGGCAGAAAGCCCCAGCGCCGTCACAAAGCTCATCGAGGTTTTGCGCGTAGGCTTGGCCTCGCGGCGCGTGGCGTCGGCGACATCAAAAGGGTCGGAATCATCGGTGATCTTGCCGTCCGCCAGGTTAACAATGCGCGTGGCGTACTGGTACGCCAGGTCGGGATTGTGCGTGACCATGATGACTAGGCGGTCGCGCGCCACGTCCTTGAGCAGGTCCATGACCTGCACGGATGTCGTTGAGTCCAGGGCGCCGGTCGGCTCGTCTGCCAGCACAATCTCGGGATCATTAATCAGGGCGCGGGCGATGGCCACGCGCTGCATCTGTCCGCCCGATAGCTGGCTCGGGCGTTTGTTAACGTGCTCGCCCAAGCCGACTTTCTCCAACGCCTCGCGCGCACGCTGGCGGCGCTCGGCATGCCCCACGCCCGTGAGCGTAAGCGCCAGCTCCACGTTTTCCAAGATGGTCTGATGCGGAATGAGGTTATAGCTCTGGAACACAAAGCCGATGCGGTTGTTGCGATAAGCATCCCAATCGCGATCGTGGAAGTCCTTGGTCGAAATGCCGTCAATCAGCAGGTCGCCAGAATCAAAGTGATCGAGTCCGCCGATAACGTTGAGCATCGTAGTTTTACCCGAACCCGAGGGACCCAGAATGGCCACGAACTCGTTATCGCGAAAAGACAGGCTTACGTTGTCAAGCGCCACCTGCGTAAACGACTGCGTAACGTACCTTTTGCAAATACCTTTGAGCTCCAGCATGGACGGCAACCTCTCCCGCGCGGGCACTCTGCCCGCTCTCCTCCGCCGTTCGTATTCGACGCGCTTGTCCTACTCTATCCCCATTTTTTGCCGGCGCCAATGAGGAATGTAACGAACCGCGCCAAAAAACGAACGGGGCAGTGCCCAAAAAAGAGGTCCCGAGCGGGACCTCTATATGGTGGAGCTTATCTTGAAAGGTAGCGGACTACTTTGCACAGCGACACACGATCCTCGCTATGCTTTACGCGGTTTTTACTGCTCGCTATTCGCAATCGCCTGGTCGATAAGCTTGTCGAGTGCTGCGCGCTGCTCGGCGGAGCTGATGGCTCCCACGATTGGATCCCCTACGATGTTGCCATTCTGATCGATGACATACGTTGTCGGGAACGAGAACAAATTTGACGTAAACTTACCGGCCTCGCTATCCGACTTGAACCAGATGTTCTTATATGTCACGCCCTTCTTGCTCAGCACGTCCTTGGCATCTGCAATCTCGCCCTTGTTGCCATCGAGCGTAAAGGAATTGACGCCCACGACCTGGCCGCCCTTCTCGGCAAGCTCCTGATTCAGTTTCTCAAGATCGCCCAGCTCGCCCACGCACGGCTTGCAAGTAGTGAACCAGAAGTTCATGACGGTGACCTTGTTCTTAGAGAACAGCTCGTCGCTGCTCACGTCGTTGCCATCCAGGTCCTTGCCCGTAAAGCTGGGGAACTTCGTCGCCTCGCTCGAAGCATTGGCACCGGCCGTCATGCCAGCGGTCGAAGCGTCGACGCTCTCGCCTGCGCTCGGCGTGCTTCCACAGCCGGGGAACTCCTTCTCCAAGCTCTCGAGCTTGTCCTCAATCTCCTTGATCTGCTGTGCACCGGTCTTGAGCGTCTTAAGCTCATCCGCCGTGAACTCATCCTTGGCGCCGTCGATGGTCTTGAGCAGAAAATCGCCGTAATTGCTGCCGTCCTCAATCATTGCCGAGTCTTTATTTGCCGCATTGAATACCTTTTCCCACAGCGCGTTATCACTCGAAAAGATCTCGTTCTCCTTCTGCATGAGCTTCGCATACAGCTCGGCGGCCTCGTCGGCATTGGTCGGCTTCTGCGCAGTGAGTTCTGCGATCTTAGGATCGGAGCCCGCAGATTCACTCGCATTGCCACCGGGTGCCGAGCACGCCACAAGGCATAAGGCCAATACCGGCACCATAATCAGGGCCGCAATCTTAGAAAGCTTCATAGTCATTCCTCCGTTTTGTCGAAGCTTGTTTACTTTTTATCGGCGGTCAAGGGGAGCTTTTCCGCCGACACATCCAGGCCATAGCGATAGCTGATGGCATCGACGGGACAGGCCCCGATGCACTTTCCGCACCGGATACATTCGGCATGATTGGGCGCCCGGACCACATCAACGTCCATCTGACAAACCCTTGAACACTTGCCGCACGAGACGCATTTGCACGCGTCGACCTGAATCCCCAACAAGGACACCTTATTCATGAGCGCATAGAATGCGCCGAGCGGGCAAATCCATTTGCAGAAGGGTCGATAGAACAAAACGCTCAGCACTACCACGGCAATGAGAACGACAAGTTTCCAAGTAAAGAGCTGTCCCAACGCAGATCGAATGCCGGCATTGGCAATGGCCAGCGGAATGGCGCCCTCGAGCACACCCTGCGGACAGATGTACTTACAAAAGAACGGGTCGCCCATGCCCACGTCGTTAACCACCAGCACAGGCAGCAATACCACAGCAAATAGCAGCACAACGTATTTGATATACGTAAGCGCCTTGAGCCTTTTTGTCGAAAGCTTTTTGCCGGGAATCTTATGAAGCAGCTCCTGCAGCCAGCCAAACGGGCACAGAAAGCCGCATACAAAGCGTCCCAGCAGCACGCCGAGCAAAATAAGCGTACCGGTAACATAGTAAGAAAAGTTGAACTTGGATGAACCTACTACCGACTGGAACGACCCGATGGGGCACGCACCCGATGCCGCGGGGCACGAATAACAATTTAGTCCAGGTACGCAGACTGTTTTTCCCGCGCCCTGATAGATGCCGCCTTTGGCAAAGTTTGGCAGGTGAATGTTGGTGACGAGCGTCGCCGCCGCCTGAATGAATCCGCGAAATCGAGCCAAAACATGCGACGCAGTGTTTTCTCTTTTATCCAATTCCGATACACTCCAAGCACAGCCTAATCGCCTTGGCCAGCACGGCATCTGCCTCGCCACGCATAACGCCAAAGCACACCATGGCAATTCCGACGATCAACAAAGCGACCTGTACCACGGGTTTTACCGCTTTGAACAACCTGACCACTCCTTTCGTTACGCGACCATTGGACCATATCGGCTATAAAATCCGTGTTAAGCGCGATTTGAAATGTGCAAGGAGACTGTTATGCGTATTTTGATCGTCGAGGACGAGCAGGCGCTGTGTGACGCAATCGCGCGCAGCTTGCGAAACTTGGCGTACAGCGTCGACTGCTGCCACGACGGGCAGGAGGCGCTCGACCTGCTGGGCGTCGAAGTCTTTGACCTCGTGGTACTCGACCTCAACCTTCCCCGTATCGACGGCATGACCGTACTCAGGGAACTTAGGAAAACTGACTGCGAGACTAAGGTACTGATTCTGTCCGCACGTGGCGAAGTATCCGATAAAGTCGCTGGACTCGATGCCGGCGCCAACGATTACCTCACCAAGCCGTTTCATCTGGACGAGCTTGCGGCAAGGATCCGCAGCCTTACCCTCAGACGCTTTACACAAAGCGACATAGTTTTAACCTGCGGAGAGCTCCGCTTTGACACCAAGGCGCGCATCGCCTCCGTGAACAGCGAGGCTCTATCTCTTACGCGCAAGGAAACGGGAATCTTGGAATACCTGATGCTTAATCAGGGGCGTCCGGTAAGTCAGGAGGAGCTTATCGAGCACGTTTGGGATAGCAGCGTAAACAGCTTTAGCAACGCAACCCGCGTTCACATCTCGTCACTCCGCAAAAAGCTACGCAGCACTTTGGGATACGACCCGATTCGCAATCGGATTGGAGAGGGCTACGTTATGGAGGATAGCGAATGAAAAGGCTTTCCCTGCAATGGCGCATAACGATTATGACGGCACTGCTCACGTGTGCGGCATGCGTGCTGACGAACTGCCTGGTCGGCTATACGGGCATGCGCTACATGGATGCCATCGGCAGTAACATCTCGGCCTTTAACGCGACCGGCGAAGATTCGCCCCAGGCGTTCGACCCAACGAAAGCGACCCCCGATGACAAGATCACGATCGTCGTAAACGACGCACAGGAGTCTTTTGGCACGACAACCTGGTGCATCACGGCTGGAGTCACACTCCTTGGCGGCGTGCTGGCATACTTTGTGAGCGGCCGTGCGCTCAAACCGCTACGAGCTTTTGCCGCCCAGGTTGAGCGTGTGCAGCCTGACAACCTAAGCGAAATCAGACTCAGTGAAGATGTGCCCACCGAGCTACAACGATGCAGTGCCTCTTTCAACGACATGATCGCCCGTCTTGGCGAAGGGTTCTCTGCACAGCGTCAGTTTACCGGCAACGCCGCACACGAGCTGCGCACCCCGCTCGCCCTTATGCAAGCACAGATTGAACTATTCATCTCCGAGCACTCCGGTTTGCAACCCGAAACAGCCGAGCTGCTCGGCCTGCTACAAGAACAAACCGAGCGCATGTCTCGAATGACCAAGGTATTGCTCGAGATGAGTGAGCTCCGCAGCGTTCCTTGCGAGGACGATGTGGAACTTGGCCCCTTGTCCGAAGAGGTCCTCACCGACCTTGCGCCACTTGCCGAAAATAAGGGTATAGCCCTCAATTGTGCTGGAGACACTTTAGTAATCGGGAGCGACACGCTCCTCTATCGGCTGGTGTTTAACCTGGTCGAAAATGCCATCCGTTACAGCCACCCCGGCTCGACTGTCAACGTCTCCATCTGCGACAACGACAGCCGCGTGTTCCTGCGAGTCGAGGACCAGGGCCCGGGAATACCCAAGCAGTACCGTGAGAGCATCTTCCAACCATTCTTTCGTCTAGACAAATCCCGCAGCAGGGCATACGGCGGCGCAGGACTCGGGCTAGCGCTTGTTTGGGAGATTGCAGCACTTCACGGTGGCACGGTAGAGGTCGAAACAAGTTCCGAGAACGGGACTACCATGCTCGTAAGCCTTCCAAAACGATCCGCAGCGTTAACCGAACAGTAAAACGAAAGGGGTCCCGAGCAACAGGAGTACAATTGCTGCATTGTTGCCACCTGATGGGAGATGGAAGATGGACTGCGATGGCTACCCGCGCATTCCCATGCCGTTGATGTGCACTGCCTTTGTGCCGGGGCAGATTGACGCTGCGGTTGCAGGCATTTCCGACCCCGATTCACGCACCATCGCCACGGCAGAAGCGCTGTACTTTCGCGGACAGGCCACACCCGCCGCCGAGACAGCACGTCCCTATCTTGACGCCACCGACCCCGCACTGCGTTATTCCGCATGCCTTATCTGCGGATATGCCAGTCTGTCGCTCAACCGTATCGCCGATGCCCGCCGTTGCCTTGCGGGCATCCTCGATGCGCCAACTGACGAGGAATCGCCCGCCGTCCACGCCACGCATATCCTGTTTGCCTCCGCTGCGAGCGTCCTGCTGCACTTGCCTTCCCCGCATTCCGCCGAAGAGTTTTATCCGCTTGCGGCGCATCTGCCCGAAGGCCTGCGCCTGTTCGCCAGCTACGTGATGGCGCATGCCCTGTACCTGCGCGGCGAATATGGCCGCAGTCTGGGCATGGCGGAAAACGCCCTGATCATGAAACAGGGAAGTTATCCCATCTCGGAGCTGTTCCTGCACTTGTCGGCTTCCATGGCCTGCATGAGCCTCAAGGACATCGACACCGCAAAGGCACACTTCGGAGCCGCTTGGGACGTTGCGCGTCCCGACGGCCTTATCGAACTCATCGGCGAGCACCACGGTCTTTTGCAGGGGCTTATCGAGGCGTGTCTAAAAACGCAATACCCTGACGACTTCGCACGCATCATCGAGATTACGTATCGATTCAGCTACGGCTGGCGGCGCATCCACAACCCCGATTCGGGCGAGGACGTGGCCGACGATCTAACGACCACGGAATTCACCATGGCCATGCTCGCCTGTCGCGGGTGGACCAACGCCGAAATCGCACGCCATATGGGAGTATCGCCGGGTACCGTCAAAAACCGCCTATCAGGAGTGTATGCCAAGCTTGGTATCGGAACTCGCGCCGAGCTGGTCGCGCATATGTTGCGTTAGCGGCCAGACTACCTGGCATATCGAAAGCGTCCCGGGGGCCCGACGCTTTCGCACGCTCAAATTGGACATTTTGGCCATCGAACGGCACTACCGCCACGTGGCGCCTTCTCGCAAAATTGGATTATTTCCACCGATACCTGCGGGATGGGAGCCAAGATGCTTGATCGCCGTTCGTTACTTGTTGCCGGAGCATCCTCGCTGGCGAGCATTATGTTGCCGCGCGTGCCGGGAAGCGCAAATGCCTTCATATTGCCGTTCGCGCCCACCGAAGTCTATGCCGACGAAGAAGACCCCTTCAGGGTGCTCGTTCTCTCGCGCACAATGTTTGGTGTGGTCGTGGTCGACGTCGCCAACAAGAATACGCCCATCACGGGTGCCCAGGTCACGCTCACATCGCGCTATGCCGCAGGCAAGCAGCTCACCGCCACGACCGATGACGAAGGCACGGCCATCTTTGAGGTCGCGCCGCTTTCGGAAGGCTACGTGGACGAGACAACGCTTCTCGACGCGTACGACTTTAACGGCGGTATCTCCATCAGCATGAAAGGCTACCGCGATGTCGAGATTCCCCTCGCGCGTATCCAGGGTGGCACCGCCATAACCGCACCCACACGTCCGCTCTCCGATGGCGAGCCGTACTTTCGACAGCTCACGTTCGACGAATGGGACATCCAGTACGCCGACGCTACGTTCATGACATTGCCGAAGGACGACACGGCAAACGACCAACCCAACACGCACGCCTTTACCGTGCAGGCACATCTGCCACAGGGTGGACAGGCAACGCTGCACATCAACAAGGTAATGCCCGCCACGAGCAGCTCACCCGAAACCGTCACGCAGATTGGCCAAGTCAAGGCCAGCGCATCGGGCGCGAATAATCTGGCGACGTTCACGCTCGAAGACACGTTCCTCGATGCAGCGTCGAGCCTTCTGGAAGAAGGATGCAAGCTGCGTTTTGTCCTCGACTATCAGGGCAAAACCCATACACTCTCCTCCCCCATGGCCGTTGTCACCGCGCCGGCCGCAAAGGCAGAATCGGGTTCGACCACCATCATTCCCACTACCATGGACCAAGAGATCACTCCGTTTGATTTTCCGGCGGCGTTTCCCGGCATCGGCGGCAATAAGTTCACCTGCTGGATGCCCTCGTTCCCCATTTTGTTCGATTTCTCGTTTGCCGGGTACGTGCTGTTTGGCGGAGGATACAAACCAGCCAGCTACATGAACGATTCGGGCAACCCTGATCCGGAATACTGGAAGAAGTCACCGCGCGAGTCGGGCGCCAAGCAAGCAAACCGCTACCTCGACGAGATGGAGGGGAAGTGGAATCAGTACAAAAGCATGAGTGCCGGTTCGGGCACCGATCCAAGAAACACTAAGCTCCTTCGCCACCATTGCACGCTGCTGTTCACGATGGATATCGCCACACAGCTGTACGGCTCGCTCGCCTACGATTGGGTGGGCAAAACCTGGGGTAACAACAACGACCCCGCATACGGCAATATTAAGGCACTCTTTCAAGTAAGAACCGACCTCAATTGGACCGAGCAGTTTACCCTAGGACCGGTGCCGTTTTTCCTAAACGTCAACCCCTGGGTGCTGGCGAAGCTGGCGCTCGCCGTGGGTGCCCACACGCACGGCAGCGGCGCGGCGTTTTTTAAAAACATTTCGCTCGACTTTTCAAACACCTCGGGCTCATTCACCATCCAGATCGGGCTTGCCGTCACCTTTGGCGCCGGCGTTGCAGGCGTCGCTTCGTCTGCCGTGCGCGGCGCCGCATCCCTCACGCTGTTCATTGGGTACGAGAAGGCAGATGGACACCAGCTTCCGCGACTGCGCGTAGGTGCAGACGTCGATGTCGATGTGATACTCCAGTTCGTAATGTTCAAGTGGACCACCAAGGCTTGGTCGGGGTCGTGGCCCACACTCCTCGATTCGTGGAATATGTCGGTGAACAATGGCAACCAGTATGTGCTCCAGCGCTCTGAGCTCGCATTGGGTGGAGATACGCCTTACACGCTGGATGCCCGCTTCGGCACGCCCGGCAACATCGAGGCGGGCGGCGTGCCGCAATTTATCGCATCGGCCACCATCGTCACCAACGCCGAGCTGCTCGCACGCGCCGAGGTTAAGGCCGCTGTCGTAAACGTCGCGCCCGTCGTGCGCGATTGGGATCAAGCGGTCACGCGCATTGAGCTCGAGGCGGATGCAGAAAGCGACGACACGGGACAGATCGAGCATTTCGTCCATGCACTGATAGAGAACGACGAAAACGCCGCGACGATGTATAAGTACACCTATATCGGGCAGGCGAAGGACGCCGCTGCGGACCCCAACGCCAATTCTGCTGGTGTATCGGAGGACGAGCGTGGCGGCATCAAGCCCTCGAGCGACAACGTGCTGTTTGCTGGCGTGCTCAGCGAAGCCCACATGAAGCTGGCAATGATTGCCGGCGTAGAATGTCTGTTCCGTATCGCCTCGGTGCGCTACGGCGACAATGGCCGCTCGCGCCTAGTGGTGCACACAAAGGCAAACGGCACGTGGTCCGCTCCCACGCCCGTGGACTTCCCCCTTGGGTTTGGCGAGGGCGACGTGGAGCGCAGCGGCATATTCGATTACGACTTCGACGTGGTGGAATATACAGACGGGAGGGGAAACCAAGACGCCTACGTGCTGCTGGTCTCGGGCGAGCGCCCCGCCGGCGACAACACCCATTTCGATACGGCGAGCACATCCGGCATGCTGTCCGTTGTGCGCCTGCGCATCAGCAAGGACGGAGTTCGCGTGGTATCGCACACGTCGTGGCGCAGCATCTCGCGCGGCCGCCTTCAGGAGGATGGCCACCATTGTCTGCAGTGCCCACGCATCACGGTGGGCAAGACGCTCGTCGACGGACGTCTGTCGGGTGCTTACCTCCACCGCCGCGGGACCACCGCAGAAAAGGCGCTCGGCAGCGAGGCTGAGGTTGCGCTGGAGTGCTTTACCCTATGGTCGGACGTTTCGAGCGACAGCCTGACGTTCCGCCAAGTTCTCCGCTTTCCGCAAGCACCGTCGAGTATCGAGCTGGGTGAGCCCGAGAATATCAACGGCAAAATGGTGGTGCCCGTTGCATACGAGACCGCAGACGGTTGCGGCTGCGCATCGTACGCCGTGATCGGCCAGTCCATCGCGGGCTGGGGCGTTATGTCGCCAGATGCCACAGTACCCCACGCGGTGCCGTGGCCGCAGCACACGGGCTTTTTGGCAACTGTCAACGAGCAGCTGCAGCATGTTACGTGGACGCGAGGCGCATCGGCATTTGCAACGCAGCCCGTGGGTGCCGCAGGCTGTGGCCCGGCATCGTTTAGCGTAAGCAACAACGGCAGGTGCGCGCTCTATGTAGAGAACACCGATGGCAAGGTGGGACAAACCTACGACGAAGAAGGCAACCCGGTTGCAGTGATGGGCAAGCACTTCCGCATCTTCGCCAGCACCTTGGCGGGCGATCTGTTCACGGAGCCGTTTGTGATGTGCGAGCTGGACCATCCCGTCGATCAGATAACGACATTTTTGACGTCGGGAGGCATGCTCTCCGCGCTCGCCACGCACATTGTGAGCGCGGAGAAGAGCGAGGCAGAGCTGCACGACATCGAAGTGCCCTTGGTGGCGTGTGCCACTCCGACGGGCGCCGTTGCTACCTCGGGCGCGGTGGTGCCCGGAGCAGCAGGCGAATCCTTCATGGTCACGGTGCGAAACGACGGCAACACCTTACTGACCGCCGGCACGATCGATCTGTACCGAGAGGGCTCCAGCCAGCCGTTCTCCAGCGCATCCATCGGGTTCGGAGCAAACGCACGCATGGCTTCGATCTACGATCCGGAGCTTGCCGAGGATGCTTCGGCCAACGACATGGCACACGTGAAGTACGCGCTCGAAACGCTGGGCACACCTTTTGCAACGCACCCGCTGGTAGCCGACAGTGGCAACGCCGTGCTGGCACCGGGTTGCACGGCACAGTTCCGCATGAGCTTCGCCATCCCCGAGAGTTGGGGCGATGAAGTGGGCAAACGTGTAACGCTATATGCGAAGGCGCGTAATCTGGTGGCGCTCGATCCCGTAACGCTCGAGGAAATTCGACCGGGCGCAAACTCGGCGCTGGGTGCCGTGCTGCACGAGCTTCATGTGCCCGACGCGGCATGCGAACGCTCAGAAGTTCAGGTCGGCGTATGCGACAGCGCGGATACGACGGGGCTTCACGATGCACCGATGACAGCAGACGACGATGACGGCTCGAGTGGCGGCGGTACCGACGAGGGCGGCGGCTCCGGCGGAAGCAGCTCCGGCAGTGGCAAGGACCACAGCAATAACAAGCGCTCCGGAAAAGCGGGCGCGCTTGCGGGCACGGGCGACAGCAACGTCCCCCTGACAGCAGCCGCAGCAGCACTCGCCGCAGCCGGCGCCGGCCTTGTCGCCTACAGCGCCCGCCGCACGGCGCTCGAAAACGACACCGCCGATGAGGTCAATTCTGATAAGCCTCACTAGCTCTCAGTTACCTTTGCGAGAGACGCCGACTCGGCTCATCGAACATCAAATGGGCTGGTTCTGGATACCCAGAGCCAGCCCATTACGCATTAGATATCGTCAGTGGAGTCGAGTTCTGCCTCGAGCTTGGCACGGCGTCTTTTCGCCGTGAAAAACGTTGCGCACAGGACAGCAAACGTGGCCGCGAAAATCGTCGCGCCGCAGAACACGCCCGTGGCCAGGTTCGCCAACCAAAAGACGCTTTCGAGCGGCACGATCTGCGCCTCAGCGATACAGCGCATTGCGGCAATAACAAGCGCGAACGCGGCGCCGCTAAGACCGCTGAGAAGCAGGAAATATCCAACAGGAAGATACTCGGTTTGCCCAAAACGATTGGTATCGACATAGCCCTTCCGCGTTTGCAGTCCTGCGCAAATCAACATCACGAGAACGAGCCACAAATACATGGCTGCCTCGAACGGCGTTGCAAAGCCATGCGGCATTTCACTGGCGTCGCTGTGAACCCACGCAACCTGTCGAGCTATAAACTGGTAGAAAAAGATCATCAACATGCCAAACGAAAGCAGCACGAAACCAATCTTGTAGATCTTCGCGCTCTCAGCCTCCAGGCGCTCATCCTTTGGGCCGGCATATTCACGCCACTTTTGCACGAGTTTTAAATCTTCAAATTTCATAGCGAACTCCTAAAGAGCGTCAGGGTCGACGTCGCTCTCGTCTTCCCAAAACAAGTCGTTCAACGTAACGCGTAGCGCTTTACAGATTGCCACGCACAAATTGAGCGTGGGGTTGTAGCCGCCCGCCTCGATCAGGCCGATGGTCTGGCGCGTAACGCCCACGGCCTCGGCCAAGTCAGCTTGCGAAAGGCCAACCGCCGCGCGCGCCGCCTTCATGCGTAGGTTCTTTTTGCCCGGCATGGAGTTCCTTTCGTAGTAATGGACAGATATCCGTTGCAACATGACACATATATATTGCATCTATCAGCCAATGTCAACTATATCTGTCATTACGGAAACCATATCCGCCATCGCTATGCGGACATAGCAATTTCGATTCGCTATTCAAACTTACTCGGACAGAGCCGACTCGGTTTTGTCCGAGTAAACGAATCTCCATCGAACTCCGAACGATTGTTCGATGGATTTCGTGTTGGGTGGAATCGTCTGTGGGCTGGGCTATGCTACCTTGACTATCTATATGACTTAAACGCAGCAAAGGAGCACCGAGAGAGCGAGTATGGCAAAAAACACCGCAAACTATGGTAACGACAGTATCCGCCAGCTCAAGGACGAGGAGCGCGTACGCCTGCGCCCCGCCGTCATCTTTGGCTCGGACGGACTCGACGGCTGCGCGCATGCCGCCTTCGAGATCCTGTCCAACGCCGTTGACGAGGCGCGCCAGGGCTACGGCAAGCTCATCACCCTTACCGCCTTTCGCGATGGTTCCATTCAGGTAGAGGACAACGGCCGCGGCTGCCCGCTCGACTGGAACCCCTCCGAGAAGCGCTTTAACTGGGAACTCGTCTTTTGCGAGCTCTACGCCGGCGGCAAATACAACAATAACCAGGGCGGCGACTACGACTTCTCGCTCGGCACCAACGGCCTGGGCTCATGCGCAACCCAGTACGCCTCCGAATACATGGACGTCACGGTTTGGCGCGACGGCAACAAGTACTCCCTGCACTTTAAGAAGGGCAAGGTCGTCGGTGCCAAAAAGAAGGCACTCGAGATTGAGCCCAGCGGCGAGGACCGTACCGGTACCACCATCAAGTGGCGTCCCGATCTTGAGGTCTTTACCTCCATCAGCATCCCCCACGATTGGTATCGCGAGACCATGCGCCGTCAGGCCGTGGTCAACGCCAACGTGACCTTCCGCCTGCGCATTGAGGGCGACGATGGCGAGTTTTCCGAAGAGGATTTTTGCTATCCCAAGGGCATCGAGGACTATGTTCTCGAGAAGGTCGGTACCGACTACCTCACCGAGCCCTTCTTTATCGAGGCCGACCGTCGCGGTCGCGACCGCGAGGACCTGCCCAACTACAACGTAAAGATCACCGCGTGCATGTGCTTCTCGCGCACCTTCATGATGCAGGAGTACTACCACAACTCGTCATGGCTCGAGAACGGCGGCTCACCCGAGAAGGCGGCCCGCAGCGCCCTGACCAGCGCCATCGATGCCTACATCAAGCAACAGGGCAAATACAACAAAAACGAGAGCGGCATTAAGTGGCAGGACGTCCAGGACTGCCTGGTACTGGTGACCAACTGCTTCTCCACCCAGACGTCCTACGAGAACCAGACCAAAAAGGCCATCAATAACCGCTTTATCCAGCAGGCCATGACGGCCTTCTTTAAGGAGCGCCTCTCGACCTACTTAATCGAGAACAAAGACGCCGCCAACAAGATCATGGAGCAGGTGCTCATCAACAAGCGCTCGCGCGAGAACGCCGAGAAGACGCGTCAGAGCATCAAGACCAACCTGCAGCAGAAGACCGACATGGCCAACCGCGTGCAGAAGTTCATCGACTGCCGCTCCAAGGACAAGAGCCGCCGCGAGATCTACATCGTAGAGGGTGACTCGGCAGCAGGTGCCATTCGCACCTCGCGCGATGCCGAGTTCCAGGGCGTTATGCCCGTCCGCGGCAAAATCCTCAACTGCCTGAAGGAAGACTATCCGCGCATCTTTAAGTCCGACATCATCATGGACCTCATGCGCGTGCTGGGCTGCGGCGTGGAGATCAAAGACAAGCGCATCAAGAACCTTGGTGCCTTTGACCTGGACAACCTCAACTGGAACAAGGTCATCATCTGTACGGACGCCGACGTCGACGGTTACCACATCCGCACGCTCGTGCTCACCATGCTTTACCGCCTGGTGCCCACACTTATCGACGAGGGTTACGTGTATATCGCCGAGTCGCCGCTCTACGAGATCAACTGCAAAGAAAAGACCTACTTTGCCTACACCGAGCTCGAGAAGAACGGCATCCTCAAGGAGATTGGCGACCAGAAGTGCTCCATCAACCGCTCCAAGGGTCTTGGTGAGAACGACCCGGACATGATGTGGCTCACCACCATGAACCCCGAGACGCGTCGCCTGATCAAGGTGGAGCCCGAGGACGTCACCAAGATGGAGACCATGTTCAATCTGTTGCTGGGCAACGACGAGGCGGGCCGCAAGCGCCATATCTCCGAGCACGGCAAGGAATACCTGGACCAGCTGGACCTGCAGTAGCAGCAAATCGATAACGACGGCCCATAAGAAGTTCAAGAGGAAATCGTGGCAAAGAAGAAGACGAAGAACCAGCCAAAGAAAAAGCAGGTCAACGCCGAGAACGTTATCGGCCTGCACTCCGAGGTCACCGACCAGCCGATCACGCAGACGCTCGAAGTCAACTACATGCCCTATGCCATGAGCGTCAACGTCTCGCGTGCGTTCCCCGAGATTGACGGCTTTAAGCCGTCGCACCGCAAGCTGCTCTACACCATGTACAAGATGGGCCTGCTCAAGGGCGAGCGCCAGAAGAGCGCCAACATCGTGGGCCAGACCATGAAGCTCAACCCGCACGGCGATGCCGCGATCTACGAGACGATGGTGCGCCTGGCGACGGGCAACGAAGCGCTGCTTGCGCCCTTCGTGGAGTCGAAGGGCAACTTTGGCAAGTACTATTCGGGCGACCTGAGCTACGCCGCCTCGCGTTACACCGAGGCCAAGCTCTCCCCCATCAGCGCCGAGATCTTCAAGGACATCGACAAGGACCCGGTCGACTTCGTCGACAGCTACGACGGCGCCATGAAGGAGCCACGCCTGCTGCCCACCACGTTCCCCAATATCCTCGTCTCAGCCAACAAGGGCATCGGTGTCGCCATGGCGTCCGACATCTGCGGCTTCAACCTCAACGAGGTCTGCACTGCCACAATGCACTACCTGCAGGACCCCGACTGCGACCTGCTCGAATACATGCCCATGCCCGACTTCTCGACCGGCGGCGAGATCATCTACCGCCGCGAGGAGATGGAAAAGATTATCGAGACCGGCCTTGGCAGCTTCCAGATCCGCTCCCGCTGGCGCTGGATTCCCGAAGAGCGCATCATCGAGGTCTACGAGATTCCCTACACCACTAAGACCGATGTCATCATCGAGCGCATCGTCAAGCTCTCCAAGGAGGGCAAGGTCAAGGAGATCGCCGACATCCGCGACGAAACCGACCTCTCGGGCTTGCGCATCGCCATCGACCTTAAGCGCGGCGTCGACCCCGACAAGCTCATGGCCAAGCTCTATCGCTTGACCACGCTGCAGGATTCGTTCTCGTGCAACTTCAACGTGTTGGTCGATGGTTACCCTCGCGTTATGGGCGTGCGTCAGATCCTGCACGAGTGGGTCAAGTGGCGTATTGAGTCCACGCGTCGCCGCATTAACTTTGACCTGGGAAAAAAGTCCGAGCGCCTGCACCTGCTGCACGGCCTCGAGGCGATCCTGCTCGACATCGACAAGGCGATCGCCATCATCCGTGGCACCAAGCTCGAGGCCGAGGTCGTGCCCAACCTTATGCGCGGCTTCGACATCGACGAGACCCAGGCCGAGTTTGTTGCCGAGCTCAAGCTCCGCAACATCAACGAGGAGTACATCCTCAACCGCACCAAGGACATTGCAAAGCTTGAGGGCGAGATTGCCGAGCTTGAGGAGATCCTCTCCAGCGAGGAGAACATCAAGAAGGTCATCAGCGACGAGCTGGCCGCGGTCAACAAGAAGTACGTGATGCCGCGCCGCACGGGCAGGATCGAGCCCCACGAGGTTATCGAGGTAAGCTTGGAGCCCGAGGTCGAGGAGTACCCGGTTACCATCATGCTTTCGCGCGATGGCTACCTTAAGAAGATGACGGACCGCGTGCTCAAGAAGGCCACTACGCTCAAGTACAAAGACGGCGACAAACCCTTTATCGAGTTTCCGTCCTCCAACACCCACGAGCTGCTGGTCTTTACCAACAAGAGCCAGGTATACAAGTGCAAGGTTGCGGCGTTTGAGGACACCAAGTCGGCCCAGCTGGGCTCGTATCTGCCCACCGACCTCGAGATGGAACCCGACGAGAGCGTCATCTGGGTCATCGACCCCGAGGACTACAAGGCCGACGTGCTGTTCGTCTTTGAGAACGGCCGCGTGGTGCGCGTCGCGCTTTCTGGATACGTCACCAAGACCAACCGCAAGCGCCTCAAGAACGCCATCTACGGCGGCAGCAAACTGCTGTATGCACAGGTGCTCAACACAGATCGCGACATCGCGCTGGTCTCGAGCGACTATCGCTTGATGAACTTCAACACGTCGCTACTCAAGACCAAGACGACAACCAACACGCAGGGCGTCCAAGCCTTTACGGCCAAGAAGGGCCGCTCGGTCACCACCGTCGGCACAACCGAGGAGATTCTTGGCGCCGGCGTCTCGGCCGAGAAGTTCACCGCACAGAGCCTGCCTTCTGCCGGTGCCCTCATGAAGGAAAACGACATGCCGAGCCTGTTTGACTAGGTGCCACGGCAACGAGACCGTTAGATACTTCTCAAAGCGACGAGGCCCGGAACGCAACGGCATTGCGCCCGGGACTCGTCGTTTTTCTTCTCAACTATTTTTTAACGCAGATAAATTGATTTCTGCTTATTTTTCTGCGTAAAAAATGTCAGCGTCACTGCTTCGATGCCCTTTGGTCAGCTGTTAGCAAAACTTGCAAAAATTAGCAAAACTTGCAAAAATTAGCAAAACTTGCAAAGGAGTCACCATGGAGTACAGCAAGAACCCCTTTACCCCGACGTTCGGAAGCGTCCCTCCCTTTCTAGCGGGTCGCGAGCATATTCTGCGTGACATCAACCGTGGCTTTATCAACGGCCCGGGAGATCCCAACCTGTCGACCATTTTTACGGGCGCAAGGGGAACGGGCAAGACGGCGCTTCTCTCGCTCCTTTCAGAAACGGCGCTTGAACACGGTTGGATCGCAGCAAATGTCTCCGCCATGCCAGGCATGCTCGAAGATATTATCGAGCGAACCAAAGAAGCCGCAGATAGCTACCTCTCACAGCCTCATGCGCGCATAAACGGCGTTCAAATTGGTCCAGTGGGCATCGATTGGACATATGCTCAAGAGGTCCAGGGCAACTGGCGCACACGCATGAATGGCATCTTTAAGCAACTCGAAAAACATGACATCGGACTTCTCATTACCATCGATGAAGTCACCGTCGATCTCGAAGAAATGCTTCAATTTGCCTCTGTTTACCAGCACTTTGTACGCGAAGGTAAAAAAGTTGCCCTACTCATGGCAGGACTGCCCTACAAAGTATCGGCGTTGCTGCGTAACGATTCCGTCTCGTTCCTCAGGCGTTCCCAATATCATCAGTTAGGACGAATCACTGACGTTGAAATTGCAAACGCGTTTCGCAAAACCGTTGAGGCCGGAGGACGTTCAATCACACCAGAAGCGCTCGAGAATGCTGTGAAGGCCGTCGACGGATTCCCCTACATGATGCAGCTCGTCGGATATCGCACTTGGGATGTTTCGGAGAACTCGCCCCAAATCAGTGCATCCGATGTCCAGCAGGGTTCCCTACTCGCACGCATGGAGCTGCGTGATCGCATTCTCGAAACGACCTATCGAGAGCTTTCCGATAAAGACATTGAGTTTTTACTCGCGATGCTGCCCGATTCTGGCCCCAGCAGGGTCTCGGAGATAGCCAAACGCATGGGCGTCGCCAGCAACTACGCAAGCCAATACAAACGCCGCCTCCTGGAGGACGGCGTCATTGGAGAGCGCGGGCGTGGTCTCGTTGGCTTTGACATTCCCGCGTTCAGGGAATTCTTGAACGAGAAGGCGTTTTAGCACGCCGGAATTGTCCGCGGAAGCATCAACGCATGGCAATCAGCATTCCTCTTGGTAAGGATAGCAAGCATTTTCCACCAACACCGATTGCCATGCGTTCTTCTTGTCCTTAGGCGAGCTTGCGAGCGAGCTCTCGCACCTCTTCCAACTTGGGCGAGGAGGCCATGCTGTCGCGCTCGGTCATACCGCTGATGGTGACAATGCCCTGGTCCTCCCACTTGCAGTACGCGCAGGTCGACTTGTACATAGCGATCGCCGCATCATAGACGCCCTCGCTGTGGCTATCGAGCAAAAGGGCCGTCTTGGTGAACGGGAAGCCCGTAGCACCGAAGGCGTACAGGCGGTCGATGGCGGCCTTCTCCTGCGCGGTGATATCAAACCAGTAGATGGGCGAGGCGAAGACAACCATATCGGCGCCTTTCAGCGACTCGATCACGTTGGCCATGTCATCCTTCTGCACGCAAATGCCCTCATGGGTAAAGCAGTACTGGCATCCCAGACAACCAGCGATCTTTTTGCTGGCAACGCGGACGACCTCAACCGCATGGCCGCCCTCACGCGCGGTCTCGGCAAACGCCTCGACCATGGTGTCGGTATTGGCGCCCTTGCGCGGGCTGCCACTCAATACAACGATATTCATAAGAATCTCCCTCCTTCATGCCGCAGGCACACGATGATTCAGGACAGGTTTTCGTTAGCACCCTCGTAGCGGTTCTCTGCCCCCTAAGCAGCGTGTCCGCTACGAAACGACCGTCTTGTAATAAGCGCCGAAGTCTGCGAGCGAGTCCATGATGGGCATCATCTGGCGACCGAGCTCGGTAAGGCCATACTCAACGCGGGGAGGATTCTCGCCATAGTCATGGCGAAAGACCAGCCCATCATCCTCCATCTGCCGCAGGCTGTCGGTAAGCACCTTCTGAGAGATCCCCTCAAGGTTGCGGCGCAACTCGTTGAAACGCCAGGGGCGTACGCGCAAGTTACGGATAATGAGCAGCTTCCACTTGCCGCCAATGAGCGCTACCGCCGTTGCGACCGGACACTCCGGAAGCTCCTCTTTCGCCATCACGGGAGACCCAACCTCCTTGACCATACCGGTTTCACAAAAAAGTACGCAGTTACAAATATGTGCGTACTCGTATTTGCATGCGCCTTCGCGTTGAATATAACTCACGCAGGAGATGCCTGCAAGGTAAATCAACCCAAAGAGAGGAACCATTATGGCTAATTATGCAAAGACCCACATCGGCAATGAGAGCCGTGTCGAGCTGCACGAAGTGCTCGGGCTTACCGGGGCAGAGGTGAGTGTCAACAATCTTCCCGCCGGCGCTGGCGTCCCGTTCGTCCATGCACACAAGGAAAACGAGGAGATCTATGGCGTGCTCGAGGGCGCGGGCTCGGTCACGATCGACGGTGAGGATATCGAGCTTGCAGCCGGCGACTGGCTACGCATTTCCCCCGCCGCACACCGTCAGTTCCGCGCCGCATCCGACTCGGGCATCACATACGTCTGCATTCAGGTCAAGCAGGGATCCCTCGATGCCTTCACGGCCGACGACGCTATCATGTTCTAATTCGCGATCGGTGTGCAAGGGGCCGATACCGCCCGCATACCCCCTTCGGAATAGGCGTCGAGCAACTCCTGCGCATGGGCGAACTCAGGTCCTCGCCTCCAACCGAGCAGGCGGTTGACCGCGAGATTTCCCTGGACGTTGTGAACGAAGAGCAGATAGGCGTCTGCCAGCCCCAGCTCCCGGGTCGCTCGTTGAAGGCGAGGAAGAAGGGCACGAAGGGAGCGAAGAGCGTTCCGTCGGGAAGTCGGAACGCTCTGTTTTCATTTTTTGGGATCGTCCCAAACCCTTGCCAGCTCTGTGGCGGATGCCGAAAGCTGCAGATCGATTATCTGCGGATAGTATTAATCCATGCCTGAATATCTTTCTCAGAGGTACGGAGCATGGATTCATCGAACTGCACATCGAGGCCCGGCTTCACGATTGCGCCTTTGCAGGCTTCCTCAAAGTCCTTCAGCGCGTGTCCCAGCCAGCCGCCATTGGTGGCAAACGGATACACGGTCTTCCCGGTCAGGTCAGCCCGCTCCAGGAAACTGCGCATGGCGGGCGCAAAGGTGTACCACCAGACAGGAGAACCCAGGATGATGGCGTCGTAATCTCTCCAGCCAATGTTCAGCGGCTTCAGTTCCGGGCAATAACCCTCGGCAATCTCACGCTGCCCCTGATTGACGACTTCATCATAATCGCCATCGTAGGGAACAACCGTATCCATACGAGCAATATCCCCACCGATTTCCCTCTGGATCATCTCGGCGATGCGCTTCGTGTTGCCTCCATAGGAGTAGTACAGAATCAAGGTTTTCATTTCACGCTTTCTCCTCATGCAAGAGGCTTTCCGCTGAACACGGGAAATGCGCTGAATTCACCATAGTTGACGATACGCTCCATGTTCTTGAGAGTTTCCATGTCTTCCTCGGAGATCGCGAAATCCACGTCCGCGTTGCTTTCCATGTGGGCGGGATCTGCCGTCTTGGGAAGCGCGACGGCTCCAAGCTGAAGGACGTAGCGGATGCAGAGCTGGGCGGCAGATACGCCGTACTTCTCTGCCATCTTAACGATCGCCGGATTCTTCAGCGCCTCGCCGTGGGCAATGGGAGAGTATGCCTCCACCTGGATGCCCTGCGCCTTGCAGAAGTCCACCAATGCCGAATCGGTGTTGGTGATGTGCAGGAGGACCTGATTGACCATGGGCATCACGCGGCAAGAGCTCAGGAGGTTCTCAAGGTCATCTTGCAGGAAGTTGGACACGCCGATTACCTTGACCTTGCCCGCCGCCCGCGCATCCTCCAACGCACGCCAGACCTCCTTGTTCTCCTCGAAATAGCGCTTCTCCACACGGAACTCGCTCCACGGCTGGGGAGAGTGGATGATCATCTGGTCGAGGTAGCCGAGCCCCATCCTCTCCAGCGTCTCATCGATGGACTTCGCCGCATCCTCGTAGGTCTTCAGCTCTGCCGCGATCTTGCTGGCGACGAAAAGCTCTTCCCGGCGAACGCCGCAGGTGCGCACGCCCTCGCCGACGCCGCGTTCGTTTCCGTAGGCCTGCGCGGTGTCGATCAGGCGATAGCCCAGCTTTACCGCCTCGCGAACGGCTTCCGCCGCCTCGGCATCGTCGATGAACCAGGTGCCCAGTCCCAGCTTGGGAACCTGGACTCCGTTTGCCAACGGGTAGGTTTCATTCAAGATCATCGTTCTACTCCTCGCCCCAGACATCCTTTGCCATGCGGAAAACCGCCCACGCCTTGGGCCAGCCGCAGTAGAAGGCTGCATGGGTCACGACCTCCGCGATTTCTTCTTTTGTAATACCGTTCTTCTTTGCCTCCGCCAGGTGATAGCGGAAGCTCTCATCGGTAAGTCCCTGAGCCATCAGCGCGACGACGGTCACGAGGGAGCGGTCGCGGAGGCTGAGCTGCCCCTCTCGGCTCCAGACCTCTCCGAAGAGCACGTCATCGTTCAGTTCCGCGAATTTCGGGGCGAATTCGCCCAGGGCATCTCTGCCTGCCGTCTGCTTGACTGCCATGTTTCGTTCCTCCCTACAGCCTTGCGTACTCTTCATGGGATACCGGCTCGCACCACTCGTTCTCGCAATTCACGCCGGGAACCTCCACGGCGATATGGCTGAACCAGCTGTCCTTCTTCGCTCCGTGCCAATGCTTGACGTTGGCGGGGATCATCACGACGCAGCCCTCGTGCAGGCTGACGGCGGCCTTGCCTTCCTCCTGGTACCAGCCCTCACCAGCCGTGCAGATCAGGAGCTGACCGCCTCCTTTGTCCGCATGGTGGATATGCCAGTTGTTGCGGCATCCCGGCTCGAAGGTCACGTTGGCGGCGAACAGGCCGCCTTCCGGATCGGTCAGCGGATTCAGGAACGACTCGCCGGTGAAGTACTGGGCATAGGCGGTGTTCGCCGTTCCCGTGCCGAATGCGTTGACCTTCTCGAACTGCTCTTTTCGTTCATACCTCATAATTGAAACCTCCTGCTTAGGATTATCGATTCACGCCATAGCGCAGCCAAACCGCCCCGCCGTCCATGGCCTTCGCCTCTTTCAGCGTGAAGCCAAGGGCCTTGCTCTCCGAAATGCCTTCTGCGGCTCGGAAAACCGGTGGCGTATCCGGGCTCCCGTCTGCCGCCGCCGCCAACACGATGCTGATCTCATCGCACATCCCCGCTTGCAGGAACGACCAGTTCAGCACGCCGCCACCGCCCAGCATCAGGGTCTCGATATTGAATTCTTCTTTCAGCTTGGAAAGGGCCAGGCCGTGATCCAGCTCCGTTTCTCCCGCGATGATGTACGAGATTCCCAGCTTTCTCAAAAATGCCCTGTAGGCGTTGCCGACCTGCTCTGTCAGCACCTCGACGACATGGGCGGTGGTGTCCACATAGCGCAGGGTGCCGCTTTTCCACCCCAGCTTGCCGTGGGGGTCCACGGAGACATAGAACATTCCGAAGTCCGGTTGCGCGATGAAATCACCCGCCGGAACGGCCGGCGCATCTTCGTCCAGGTCCGGCTTCCTGTAGAAAGTGAAGTTGTCGTCCGTTGTTACCCTGCCGGACAGCCAGCCCTGGTGATGGTAAAAGGGCTCTTTCCCGAAGGCGATGTCGTAGAACGCATCGCCCGCCGCTCTGCCCTGCGGCGTTCCCATGTAACCGCCCATGATCTTTCCGTTCAAAGCGCACATCATGTGGCAGAAAACATAAGGCCTGTTCACGTTCGATTCCCCTCCTTATGATTGACAAACATTCTGTTTGGAAGCATGCTTCCTTTGAACTTCATGTGCATCCTAGAACTTAAAGTTAACTTTAAGTCAAGGGGATTCTGAAATAATTAGGAGGGATTTTTAGATGGTCTATACGGTGGGGGAAATGGCGAAGCTACTGGGGGTTGCGGCGTCTACCTTGCGCTACTACGACAAGGAGGGGCTGCTGCCCTTCGTGGAGCGCTCCTCCGGTGGCATTCGCATGTTCCGGGAATCGGATATCGAATGGCTGCAGGTGATCGGCTGCATGAAGAAAGCCGGGATGTCCATCAAGGACATCCGGCAGTACATCGAGATGGCGCTGCAAGGAGACGACACCATCGATTTGCGCCTTGCCATGTTCCGGCGCCAACAAGAAGTTCTGAAACAGCAGATGGCGGAATTGCAGCACACCATGGAGATGGTGGATTACAAGTGCTGGTATTACGAAACGGCGAAGGAAGCGGGTACGGTCGATGCCCCGCAGAAGATGGAGCTTGACGAAGTCCCGGAACGCTTTCGGAAGATTCGGCAGGAGCTGCGCACTGCGCCGGGAACTGCGGCAACGATATGACAAGACTGCTTAGGCAACGGCAGTCATCCGTTTGATTATCACGGTAACTTTATCGTTCAAAAAGTACCACTAACAAACGACCACCCCGGCTATCCGCTGTTCGCGGAAGAGCAGAGGAGCTCTTGTCGCCGGGGCGGAACCTTTTCAACTCGCAGGATAGCAGAATCGCCTCGCAAGCCAGAATCAGCACGGAACGGCAGCGGGCAGAACCGCCACCCCTAGATTACCCTCACGCTGCCACTGGCAGCCCTGATTAAATATGCTAGGTATCTCGGGATAATGCTTTCGGTCGCATACGCGCAAGAGTGTCCGCTGATTGCAACTGGCTGTTCCCCTTCCTACGCCAATGGTGTGCAGACATCTTCGATATTCTTGCTCGTTATGGCGAAAATCACGTCTCCAGGGTTTGCCTTTTTCGATTTAGCGTATTGCTCTTCAGATCATCGTGGTGTGCTCGTAGCCGCGCTCCACGAGGAGCCGCTCGGCAACGTCGAGAATCTTCTCGACCGTCTCCTCCGGGTACTTATTGCGTGCCACGGGCACCTCCGTCCTTGTTATCGCGATAAACATACCATGAGTGGCGTACGGATCGAGAAGGGCTGGCGCCAAAAGAGCCCAACGGCCGTTACAGCTTCGTTAGAAACGCGCCCCACCATGGATGGTGAACCCGAAAGGTAAGGCGCGCGGGCACGGTGGCTCGGCCCGCGCGCCCGGAAGAGAAAGGATAAACCCATGGGTTACATGCTCGAGACGCGTGGGCTCACCAAGCGCTTCGGCCGCGGCGACCAGGCGCAGGACGCCGTGGCCGACGTGAGCCTTCATATCCGCGAGGGCGAGGTGTACGGGCTGCTCGGCCCCAACGGCGCCGGCAAGTCGACAACGCTCAAGATGATCTGCGGGATGCTGCGGCCGACGGCCGGGGAGATCCTCTTTGCCGGGCACGCCTGGCGCCGCGAGGACCTCTACGCAATCGGCAGCCTCATCGAGGAAGCACCGCTCTACCCCAACCTCACCGCGCGCGAGAACCTGCGCGTGCGCACCACGCTGCTGGGCCTTCCCGAGAGCCGCATAGATGAGGTGCTCGCCGCCGTGGACCTCGCGGACACCGGGAAGAAGCGCGCCGGGCGCTTCTCGATGGGCATGCGGCAGCGCCTGGGGCTCGCGCTGGCGCTGATCGCCCGGCCACGCCTGCTCGTGCTCGACGAGCCCACCAACGGCCTCGACCCCATCGGCATCGAGGAGCTGCGCGACCAGATCCGCGGCTTCGCGGCGGCGGGCACGACGGTAATCGTCTCGAGCCACATCCTCTCCGAGGTGCAGCAGATGGCTGACACCATCGGTATCATCTACGGGGGGCGCCTCGCCTACGAGGATGCGCTTCGGCCCGGGCAGGACCTCGAGGAACTCTTCATGAGCTTCTGCCGGGAGGGGCGTCGAGCGCACGGGGAGGTGGCGGCATGACGGGCGAGAAAGGCGGCCTGCTCGCGGGCCTGCGCGCCGAGGCCCTGAAGTCGCGCCACGCGGCACCGGTTCGCCTGGCCGTGCTCATGGCACTGCCGATGCCGCTGCTCGGCGCGATGCCCTACCGGGGCGTGCAGATCTTCAGCGCGTGGAACTACTGGTACGCGCTCTTCCTGCCCGTGTCTCTCTCGCTCGTGGTGGCGTGCGTCGCGCGGGCGGACGCGCGCACGCGGATGCGGGGGCTTCTGGGCCTGGGCTTCCCGCTTAGGCGCGCCTGGTGGGCCAAGGCGCTCTGGTGCCTCGCGCTCTGCACGCTCTCGAACCTCGTGGTCTTCGGCATCTACCTCGCGGGATCGGCGTTCTCCTCGCAGGGCCTCACGGCCGCGGGCACGTTCACGATGCTCCTCTGCGCGCTCGCCAACACGGTGACCGCGGCGTGGATGATCCCCGCAGGGCTCTTCCTCACGGCGCGGCTCGGCATGCTCGCGGGCATCTTCTGCCCGCTCGCCACCCAGCTCGTGGGTGGGTTCGCCTGGTCGCTGATGCCGCTGCCGCAGCTCTTTCCGCCGTCGGCGAGCATGGTCATCCCTACGAGCTTCATCCCCGTGCTGCCGAGCGGCGAGCCACTCGCGGCGGACATGGCGCTCGGCGGGGCGCTCGCGGCGGACGGCATGCTCACACTGGCGGGCCTTGCGGTCTGCGCGCTCGCGTTCGCCGCGCTCACGGCGGCGGGCGCGGCCTGGTTCGCGCGCTCCGAGGAGAGGTGATGGCCGTGACACGACTCTCCGACCCGACGCCACGCATGACTCTCTCGCGGGCCCTGCTCTCCGAGGCCCTGCGCCTGGCGCGCTCCCCGCTCGCAGTGGTGCACCTCGTCTGCGGCCTGGCAGCCGGTCTTGCCTGCGGCGAGTACTTCTCCATAACCCGATGGGACCCGGCGCTGGGCGCGGACGCCTGCGCCCAGTTCCTCGGCGCCCTCATGCCGCTCATGTCCGCCATCGTCTGTGGGCTCGCCGTGGACGAAGAGCGTGCTGCCGGGCGCCTCGCCAACCTCACGGCGGTCCCCTCGCGCGGGCGCGCCGTCGCGGCGAAGCTGCTCGCCCTTGCGGCGCTCGGCGCGGGCGCGCTGGCCGTGGCGCTCG
>CABRZT010000007.1:0-51712 GCA_902475595.1 uncultured Collinsella sp.
TCGGCATGTTTTTTGGACTGCGTCGCATTGCCGCTTCGACACACGGGAAGAGTTGCTGCAGCGATGGTGCGAGCGGCAAGAAGGCCAAAAAGGTTGTGGTGGCAGACACCGACGAGTCCCACTACCCCTATCGTGAGGAACTCCTTATCGGCGGCATGAGTTGCGACGGCTGCGCCCGGAATGTGACGAATGCCCTCAATGCGCTTGATGGCGTGTGGGCTACGGTAACGTACGCGGACCACACGGCACGCGTGCGCTCGAAGCGCCCGGTTGATCGCGACACACTCGAGACGGCAGTGAGGGGTGCGGGCTATTACGTTATGAAAATGTAGGCGTTGCCCTCTCCGGTGGGTACCAGCCTCCTGCCCATTGTGACTATCGGCATCCAAAAATTTGCGCAAAAATAACCTTTAGATGCGGCAAAAGTGGAGTTTGGTGACGGTTTGCGCGGAATTCGCTACCAATCGAGCATCTATGAACCCGTCCAAAAAATTACAGGTGTATATTTATACACTGATTATTGCTGTGCTCAGATTGCAATTAACCGTGGACAGAAATGAAGAATGCTAAAACTGGGCTTTAGGACAGGGGAGGCTATAACCTTATGAGACGAGTGGGAACACTTGGCTTGGTGGCAGCGCTTGCCGCTATCTTGGTATCGCCGCTGCCGGCGCACGCCGAAGACGCATCGGGTGCCGTTACCTACAATGCGGGAAATGGGTATTCCTTTGAGAAGCTCTCGCATCCTACGGTAGGAACGTCGCAGCCGGATGGCATCGTCGACTACCAGGGTAACGGTGCCGTTGCCGTTCCGGGCGCCGATGGTAATACGGCCAACAACGAAGGCGATCGCGGCCAGAGCTACACTTGGGCGGCTGCGAGCTATGGTGACTGGCTTTATGTGGGCACCTGCTATGCGGCGATGGGCAACACGCTGACGCTCATGAACAGCACGCTGGGCGATTCCTTTGATGTCGAAACCATGCGCCTGACGCTGGAGGCCATGTTTAACGGTACCTTCTTCTATGGACAGCAGAAGGAGGACGGCACGGCCGACAAGGACAGCGGCGGCATCTTGGTCAAGATCAATACCAAGACCGGTGAGACCAAGCTGCTACTCTCTGAATCGCTCAACGGCGTCGCTCCTTTGTTCCGCAATGCCGTGAGCTATAAGGGTAAGCTCTATTTCTGCGGCAGCGTCAGGACCAATGACGGCAAAGGCGGCCTGCCTGCTGTATACGAGATCGATCCTAAGACGGATGAGTACAAAGTTGTCTATCAGGGCCTTTCGAGCATGCAGGATTACGGTGCTGCCTACAAGCAGGGCATTTCTACCGGTATCCGCGGCATGTGTGTCCATGATGGCCAGCTCGTCATCAGTAATGTGGGTAAAGACGCGAACGGTAATTTTGTGTCGACAATCCTGACGTCGTCTGACCCCTCGAAGGGCCAGGACAGCTTCACCGAGATTGCCAACTCGGAGACGCTGTTTGGCTATCCGGCGATTCGCTATCAGGACAGCATCTACGGCGGCGCCATTTGGGATATGGTCTCGTACAATGGCCATCTCTATGCGACCATCTGCACCGGTACGCCCGAGAACGCTCCCGATGATAATTCCATGCAGTCGTTTGCCATGGTCCGTGGCGACAAGAATGCCGACGGCAGCTATTCGTGGACTCCCATTGTCGGCGATCAGAAGACGGACGGTGCAAAGTACTGCTTTGGCATCGATCCTGCCCGTACCCGTTCTGGCGCTGCCAACCTCATCGTCTACAACGACTACCTCTATATCGGTGAATACAACGACGAGGAGATTGCCCTCGAGCGCATCCTGTTCAACAAATCCAACACCGAAGAGGGCGGCAAGAGCAGCATGGGTGGCGTTGACTGCTCGTTTGTGAATGCCAATCTTGAGCAGTCGGTTAACATCTATCGCATGGACAAGGACGAGAACATGGAGCTCGTCGTTGGCGATCGCACCGACATGTTCCCCGAGGGCGGTATTTCCGGCCTGACTTCGGGCTTTGGCCGAAACGAGAACCAGTACATTTGGCGCATGCAGAAGTTCGACGGCAAGCTGTATATCGGTACCTTTGATACCGCGAGCCTGCTTGAGCCGATCGGCCAGTTCTCCAATGGCGACATTATCGATATGACGCCCGAGGAGTGGGACTCTCAGGTTCAGCGCCTTAGGGACCTGCTCAATCACCTGCTCGACAAGAAATCGCCTGACGACCCCATCGTTCCCGTGAACACGCTTGCGGACGATGATTCAAACGAGGCCGTCGAGGTCGATGATTCGAACGAAGCTGCTGAGGTTGATGATTCAAACAAGGCCGTCGATGTCGATGACGAGAAGACCGAGGTTGCTAAGGGCTTTGGCGATCTGAGCGATGCGCTGGAGGATGCCGCGGGCGGTCTTTGCGATCAGGCCGCGACGATGTCCCAGGACTTTGAGGACGACGCCGCTTATGTCCAGAAGATCGATGGCGAGATCGCGTACTTCAAGTCCTTTGCCGACCAGTATCAGGACATGCTCGATAGCTATGAGAGCCTTAAGCAGCAGTACGAGGATGCCTATGGCACCGAGCTGCCGAGCGATATTCAGGATGCGCTCGATAAGCTGCTGAGCGAGGAGAACCTCAAGAAGTTGCAGAGTGTCCTTACGTGCATGTGTTACCTGCGCGATGCCGAGCGCGGCTTTGATATGTATGTGACCGAGGACGGCGTGAACTTTACGACGCTGACGACCAATGGCTTTAACGATCCGTATAACCATGGTCTGCGCACCTTTGCGGTGACCAACCAGGGTCTGTGCCTTGGTACCGCCAACCCGTTCTATGGTTGCCAGGTCTGGATCCAGCGCAAGGAGAATTCGGAGAATCCGGTTGATCCCGGTACTCCGGATCCGACGGAACCCACCGATCCTTCGCAGCCGGGTGGCGGCGATCAGCCTGGCGGCAGCCAGACGGGTGGCAACGACCAGTCGAGCAGCACCACGACCACCGTCACGACGACCGCTAAGAAGACTCCGAAGGACGGCTCGCTGCCTCGCGCTGGCGACTCGACCCTCACGCTGGTCTTGGGATTGCTGGTTGCAGCTGCCGCAGTGCTTGGCATTGCTCTCGTCTTGCGCAAGCGTTCTCGTCGCTAGGCTCGTCCGCGTAGCTCAATGTCCTGGATATCGTCGAAGTTGATGGCGATATCCCTGAGTTTGAGCAGCTTGAATGCGGGTAACGCTTCGTCGAGAATGCCCGTGCGGCTACGATAGCCGTACGTATCGTAATAGGTGACGCGCACCAAGTCGCCGCGTTTGAGGCCCTCGAGCTTTTGCGAAAGCTCGAGGGCTTTTTCTTCCGTGAGCTCACGTTTTTGCTCGACGGTGATTTCCTGCTTGCGCACGAGTTCGTAGTATCCCGTGAGGGCGGCAAAGGGCATAAACTGTGCGGCGCGGTTGGCGCGCACGGCACCGTTGGCAGTGAGGTTGGGGTCGGCGGCGCGGCGTCTGCCCTCGGGGTCCGCCAGGCGCTCGAAGGCGGTCGGCGGGCGCATGGGCTGTTGTTTGGGTTTAGGCACGGTGTCCTCCAACTTGATCGTTGCGCTCGCGCGCGGTGGCGCCGGCGGTAAAGCTTAATCCCTTGACGAGCGCGTTCTTGCCGTACTTGCCTTTCACGGCCAGGACGGCGCGCGCCAGGTCGCGCTCGCGCTCATCGGCCTCGATATCGCTGAACAGATCGATGGTGGCAAATTCCTCGGGCACAAGATTGCTAAAGCCCAGGTTGATGCGCTTGACCGGTCGTTTGGGATCGACAGTCTGCGCCCAGAGCTCATCGAAATAGCCCATGATCTTCTTAAACGAATTGGTACGCTCGGGCAGCTTGCGCGAGGCGTTGGAGTGCGCAAAGAGCGCGGCATAGCCACCACGCGGTTTGCCACCATGCTCTCCCACAAAGATGCCATCGATTGCCTGCGCTTCGCGCACCAGGCGGCGCCGTTCGTCATCGCGCTGGACGGGCTTGGGAGCACGGGGCGCGAGCTCGGGGCCGGCGGTTGCGGTGGGTTCGATGCTCGACGTACTCGAGCGCAGGTGTCCGCATCCGTCCACATATTGTGCAGTACCGCTGGCATCAAGCCTGCGTATGTCGGCGCGCTCGCTCGCGTAGCCCACAAAGAGCGAGATGCTGTCGCAGACCACGTGCTTATCGATCAAGTCCAACACGGCGTTGTCGACCATCTCGCGCAAGACGGTGTAGGCCTGCTCGTAGGCATAGCCCTTCGAGAGCACCTGTCCTGTGGTGGTCGAAGTTGCTTGCGGGCGATAGGCTTGGATATCGGCGATGGTTGTCGGCTCGCGTCCGAAGGCGTGGTCGATGAGATACTCGGCATTGACGCCGAGCTCGTCGTAAAGCAGGTTTTCGTCGAGCGCCGCGACGCCCATCAGATCGTAGACGCCGTATTTTTCGAGTCGTGCTGCCACGCCGGGGCCGATGCCCCAGATATCGGTGATGGGACGATGGGGCCAGATTTCCTTGCGAAAGGTCTCATCGTCGAGTATGCCGATGCGGCTGGGTACGTGCTTGGCGGTGATATCGAGTGCAACTTTGGCCTGGAATAGGTTGGGGCCGATGCCGACCGTCGCCGTGATGCCGGTGCGCGCCAGGACCTCGTCGCGCAACATGCAGGCGAAGCCTTCCGCATCGGTGTGATAGAGGTCCAGATAGGGTGTCACGTCGATAAAGCACTCGTCAATTGAGTAGACGTGAACGTCTTGCGGACTGACGTATTCCAGGTAGATACCGTAGATCTGCGCCGACACCTCCATGTAGTGCTGCATGCGCGGTACGGCCTTGATGTAGTCGATGCCGTCGGGAATCTCGAATAGGCGGCAGCGGTTGTGAATACCTAAGTCCTTCATGGCCTGCGTGATGGCGAGGCAGATGGTCGTGCGTCCGCGCGATTCGTCGGCAACGACTAGGTTGGTGGTGAGCGGATCGAGCCCACGGTCGACGCACTCGACGCTGGCATAAAACGTCTTGAGGTCGATGCAGATATAGGTGTGCTGCTCGTGCGCCATCCGTGTCCCTCCATCAAACACATGTTCTTATCGAATATCTGTTCGATAATACCCGCTCGTCCGGACATCGTCAAAACCTGTTCCTTTTTGCCAGGTATAGTCGTGCAACTGCATCGGGTTTTAACGCAGCTCTAAAGAGTGCGAAACAGCTCGGAAAACCTTGCTTCGTAGCATGAGCCTAACGATTGATACCGCCTATGCGCACGGAAGGGTAGTGGGAAAGATGGTCAATTATGGGTTTGGTATGCCGACGCGCTTGGTTGCGGATGGGGATGTGGCTCGCTGGTGCGGGCGATTGGTTGCCCACTACGCTGGCACCAAGGCACTGGTCGTGTTGGGCGGTGACAAGCATACGCGCGATGAGCTTGTCTCGGCGGCACTTGGTTCGCTCGCTCGAGCCCTACTCGAGCGTGTGCTTTTCCGCTGCGGCTCGTTTGAGGGCGACGGGGGAGACGAACTGGTCGACGAAGCCGTGGCCCTGGCGACCGACGAAGGCGTGGACTTTGTCCTGGCGATTGGCGATGCCGATGCTGCCGGCTTTGCGCGCGAACTCGCGCGTCGCATGGCGGCGCTCGATGCCGGCGAAGATGGTTTTGTCCCTTATGGATGCATTGTCTCGGAGGGCAAGGTGCCTGCTGTCGTGGGCACCGGCGAGGTTCCCGTTTTTGCCATTATCGCGCCCGAACTGCTGGAGGGCATCGGGTCTCCTCTGCGTGAGTTGCTCGGTAGCGTCTGCGCCGTGGCCTAATATTTGCCATAAAGGGATGGGTTATTTTTGGTTGGTAAAGCGTTTGACCTGCCAAAATAAGCCTGTCTCTTTTTGATCGGTTGCCGTTTGGGGGCCGATTGGCAACGCTCGCTGATTGTAGTCTTGACCTGCGCTAGAATAGTGGCATCTGAATGTCCGGGCGCATGGAGGCGTGCGCCTGTATGCTGAGGAGGACTCTATGGCAACTGTTGCCGCACCTATCGATGCTACGTCGACTGCCGCTTGGAAGGCACTCGAGGCCCATCAGGAGAAGCTCGAGGCCGAAGGTATCGACCTCAAGGCCTGGTTCGCTGCTGACGCCGACCGCGTGAACAAGCTGAGCTTTGACGCCGGTGACCTGCACTTCGATCTGTCGAAGAACCTGGTGACCGATGAGACCGTCAAGCTGCTGTGCGATCTTGCTCGCGAGGTGAAGCTCGAGGAGCGCCGCGACGCCATGTTCTCTGGCGAGCACATCAACACCACCGAGGACCGCGCTGTCCTGCACACCGCGCTGCGCCGCCCGGCAAGCGAGAAGGGCCAGCTCATCGTCGACGGCCAGGACGTCGTCGCCGACGTGCACGAGGTCCTCGATCGCATGTATGCCTTCGCCGAGCGCGTGCGCTCCGGTGAGTGGAAGGGCGTTACCGGCAAGAAGATCGAGCACCTGGTGTCCATCGGCATCGGCGGCTCCGATCTGGGCCCGGTCATGGCCTACGAGGCCCTGCGTCCCTATGCCGACGCCGGTATCGACTGCCGCTACATCTCCAACATCGATCCCAACGATCAGGCCGAGAAGCTCAAGGGCCTGGATCCCGAGACCACGCTCGTGATCATCGTCTCCAAGACCTTCACCACGCTCGAGACCCTCACCAACGCCCGCGAAGTCAAGACCTGGATGCTCGAGCAGCTCAAGGCTCAGGGCGCCATCGACGGCTCCGATGAGCAGAACGCCGAGGCCGTGGCAAAGCACTTCGTCGCCGTCTCCACCGCACTCGAGAAGGTCGAGGCCTTCGGTATCGACCCCGCCAACGCCTTCGGTTTCTGGAGCTGGGTTGGCGGCCGCTATTCCGTTGACTCCGCCGTGGGCCTGTCGCTGATCGTCGTGCTCGGCCCCGAGCGCTTCCAACAGTTCCTCGAGGGCTTCCACGCCATCGACGAGTACTTCTGCAACACGCCGCTCGAGAACAATGCCGTCGCGCTGATGGGCCTGCTCAACGTCTGGTACGTCAACTTCTTCGGTTCCAAGAGCCACGCCGTGCTGCCGTACTGCCAGTACCTGCACCGTTTCCCGGCCTACCTGCAGCAGCTCACCATGGAGTCCAACGGCAAGCACGTCCGCTGGGACGGCAGCGCCGTGACCTCCGATACCGGTGAGATCTTCTGGGGCGAGCCCGGCACCAACGGCCAGCACGCCTTCTACCAGCTGCTGCACCAGGGCACTGTGGTGGTTCCGGCCGACTTTATCGCTTTCGCCAACACTGCCAACCCTGCGACCGACAGCGGTCAGGACGTGCACGAGCTGTTCCTGGGCAACTTCCTGGCCCAGACCAAGGCGCTCGCCTTTGGCAAGACGGCTGACGAGGTGCGCGCCGAGGGCACGCCCGAGCAGATCGTCCCGGCCCGCTGCTTTGAGGGCAACCGCCCGACGACCTCGATCTTCGGCGACACGTTGACCCCGTTCGCGCTCGGCGAGCTCATCGCCCTGTACGAGCACATTACGTTTGTCGAGGGCACGGTCTGGGGCATCGACTCCTACGACCAGTGGGGCGTCGAGCTGGGCAAGCAGCTTGCCAAGCAGATCACCCCGGCCTTCCACGACGACGCCGCCAAGGCCGAGCAGGACGCTTCGACCCAGGCGCTCATCGAGTTCTATCGCGCGCATCGCAAGTAGTCGCTGCTGTTAACGTATCGCGCCTTATAGTCAGGGGCCCGTATCCTATCGGATGCGGGCCCCTTTGCTTTTGCCGTGGTCCCGGGGCGCACGGCCTTTGTGGAACATCGCCGGGGCGTCGCGCGCTGCGAGAACCCTGCGCCTAGATCTCGGCCTCCGCATGGCCTCGCTGCGCCTCGGGCAGCTCCCCGTAGAGCGGATGGTCTTCGAGCCTAAAGCGCTCGACCTGTTCGGGAGTGCGACCGCGTACAAAGAGCCACGAGCGATCGATCGGCGTCGCCATGAGCGTGCTGGGCAGCGCGTCGGCGCGGTCGGAAAACACCCGGGCACTCTCGGGATCCTGGAACGCCAGCACCAGATGCGTGTCGCAGTTGCCCATGATGGAGCGTGCGCGTGCCTCGCCATAGAGCGCATCGAGCTGGTTGGTCGACTGCAGCAGCAGCGTTGCCCAGATGTTGCGGCTTCGGATAATCGAGAGCACGTTGTCGATCTGGGGGATCTGCAGATTTGCGAAGTCATCGAGCATAAAGCGCACGGGCACGGGCAGGCTGCCGTCGGGCTGCCTATCGGCCTCGCGAATGAGGCCCATAAACGCCTGCGAAATAAAGAGGCCGGTCAGCGGATCGAGATTGCGGTCAATATCGCTCACGGTTACAAACAGGGCGCAGGGGGTGTGTCCCATGGAAGCGAAGTCCACCTGATGGCACTCACGATAGAGCTGTGCCGCACCGTCGAATCCCAGACACATGACCTTTTCGGCAAGGATGCCGACGATGCTCGCGTGCATGCGCTCGGCATTTTGCGTAATGGCGTAGCGCCGCCATAGCGAGAGGGCATAGCTTTGGGGGTCGGTCGTGATCAGGTCGTCAAACAATCGACCCGTGGCACCGTCCTGCAGGTGCTCGATCAGCTTGATGACCGAGCTGATCGTCTGCTCGTCGGCGGGTAGCTGTTCGGTGACGTAGGCGATAAGACACGACAGCAGGTTTGCCGCCGCATGATCCCAAAAAGGCTGGTTGTTGTCCTCGATGGGGCAGATGGCCTTTGCCACCGAGAGGATGTCCTGCTGGTTGGGCCTGCCGTCCGCCTTGCGGCGAATGTGCCTCAGGGGGTTGTAACCGCAGCGCTCGATGCCGGGCGCAAGGGCCGGGACGGTGTTGAGGTCGGCGAAGTTGAGACATTGCACGCGGTAATCGTGGGCTGCCAGCACGGGTCCCACTTCGCGACAGAGCGTGCCTTTGGTGTCGAGCACGATGTAGCTTGCGTTCATTTGCGGCAGGTTGGGCTTGAGGACGTTTCGGGTCTTGCCGGCTCCCGAGGGGCCGATCACAAGTGCGTTGTTGTTGAGTCCCGTTTGGCGGGTGTCGCAGGAAAGCGTTCGATCCTTGGCGAGGATGGTGGACGATGCGGACTCAGATGCGGCGAGGCGGCTGGTGAGGTTAGACATGGGCGACCTCCTTGGTGGTCGAGAGGATTTCGTGGGCAAAGCCGAGCTCGACGGCGCGCTCGGCCGAAAGGTAGGTGTCTTTTGCAGTGAGGGACTGGATGCGCTTGGGCGTGAGGCCGCTGCGGTCCGAGAGGATTTGCATGAGGGTCTTGCGGGTCTGCATGAGACGCCGGCTGGTTTCCTGCAGCGCAAGTGCCGAGCCGCCTGCCCCCTGGGGGATCAGCGGGTCGTGAATCATGAGCTCTGCATGGGGCGCCATACGGCGATCTTCGCCGCCCATAAAAATCACGGCGCCCATGGACGCGGCGAATTCCAGGCAGACGGTGCGGATGGGGCACGATGCGAGGCGCATGGCGTCATAGATCGCAAGACCCGATCGCACGCTTCCGCCGGCGCTGGCGACAAATATGGTGATGGGGCGGCTGGGGTCGGTGGCATCGAGCAGGCGGATCTGCTGGCATAGGTCGTGGGCCATCGGGGTTTCGATGTTTCCCATGACGGAGAGCTCGCGACGGGCGAGCATCTCATCGTAAATGCTGGTGAGCGTGATACCTCGGGCGGATTCACGCATGGTGAGGGGGCTGATGATGGGGGAATGATTGGTGTCCATGAGGACTCCTTTCTGTTGGTTGTGTTGTGGAATAGGATTGTTGCCCGCGGAGGGGCTGGCGGGCTACAGGGTTCGTCCGAGCCTGAGATCGAGCTCGGTTGTGGGGCAGACTGCCTGTTCGTGCGGCTCGCAAGCGCCAAGGGCTCCAAAGCGATGGAGCGTTGCGGCGGGCGTGGTGTAGGCGAGCCGCAGCTGATGCTCGACAGGGGCACATCCGTCATTTTTGTAATGAGCCGCGTAGTACTGCGCGATGCTGGCGTTCATCTCGCTGCCATTGCGATGGCGCTCAAACTGGCGTCTGCAGGTCTCGATGATCTTTGCTACCGACTTGGGTGCCGTCGCGGGAACAAGGGCGAGATAGCCCTCAAATAGCTCGTTGATGCTCAGGAGGCACAGCAGGTCGATCAGCGTCCTTATGGCTGCTCCCTCGGCAGAAAAGTGCGTGGTCATGCGGTTATATCGGTTGCGGTCGACGATGGCCGCATGGGGTCTTGGAGTTTTCTGCCCCGTGGTCCCGGGCTTTTGCCGCGCCTGTGTATTGAACTCGACGTTGCAGCGCTTGAGGCCGTCCAACGGAAGGAACAGTGCGGTGCGCAGGGTGTTCCGCTTGCTTTCGAGTTCATGACGCTCGTCGGGTTCCCATTCGAGCTTGAGTTTCGTGTCGAGCGCCGTAAGCATATGGGCTAGGCAGCCTACGGTAAGAACGTACGAATCGTTGTCGCGTTTTGGGGCATAGGGGTCTGTCAGCTTGCGAATGTCGGGGTCGCCCATGATCTTTGTGCAGCGCTTCAGCAGTTGAGGGTGGTCGGCCAAGATCGTCGCGAGCGGTAGCGACGCGTAGTTCTTGATGGTCGCGGCGGCAAAGGTGGCGTCATATTCGTTTGCATATGCTCGCTCAATGCGGGCATCCAGAATGCTTTTCTTATCGCCGTCTTCAGCGTGGTGGTTTGTCATAGCTTCTCCAATCGGTTGATGTTCGTGCTGTTTGTTGATGTGTTGGTTGTCGTGAGTGATGTGCTTGCCGTGGGTGATGTGCTGACGTTGGGGTGCTATGCGGTTTTCAATGAGCCCGTGAGGCAGTTGCTGCAGGGGCGGGATGGAACGGCCCATGCAAGGCGGAAGGCATCGTGCTCAAAATCGAGACAGCAATGCCCTGGGTGCCTCACATGTGGCAGTTACCTCATTAAGTTGTCATTGCGTTTGGGGTTGTACTTTGCCGATCTTCCTTCTCTTACACGCTAAAACTCAAACTTCATATGCTCGATCTACTTAAAACCGCAACGGCGGTCTTTTATCAACTTATATGTCGGAACGCGTCTTTGCAAGTACTTTTTTGCCTTTGTTTCAAATGGGGTGGTTTTGCAACCGTCATACGCGCGCTGTGCGAACGTGCCCCGGCTCGGATAAGATAGTGCGCGATAAAAACGATGCAAGGAGGCACATATGGCAATTAAAGCCATCGCAATGGATATCGACGGTACGCTTACCAACGATCAGAAGGTGATTAGCTCGCGTACGCGCGAGAAGCTGCTCGCGGCGCAGGAATCGGGTATTAAGCTCATCTTGGCTTCGGGCCGTCCCGCATGGGGGCTACATGCTCTGGCACAGGAGCTCGACCTCCAAAACCATGACGGTCTGCTAGTCGCTTTCAATGGCGCGCATGTGGTCGACGCTCAGACCGATGAGGTCCTTTTTGACCAGGCCATGCCGGCTGACGAGCTGCACCGTCTGATTGATCATCTGCAAAACTATGATGTGATCCCCATGATCTCGCTCGGTCGCGACTTGCATGTCGAGGACTCGTACCACTGCATGATTACGCTGCCGGATGGCTCGCAGAAAAACATTGTCAAATACGAGCGCGATGCCTGCGACCTTAAGATCCGCGAGGTCGAGAGCTTGCATGAGGTCGTGGACACTTATCCCGTGGACAAGCTGCTGACGGCGGGCGATCCGGCCTACCTGCAGGCACATTACGAGGAAATGTACGCGCCCTTTAAGCAGACGCTTTCGGGCATGTTTACGGCCGACTGGTACTTTGAGTACACGGCGCCCGGTATCGACAAAGCCCGTGCGCTCGAGGGTGCTCTGCCCAAGCTCGGCATCGATGCCAGCGAGGTCGTATCGTTTGGCGACGGCCAGAACGACAAGTCCATGATCGAGTGGGCTGGTACCGGCGTCGCCATGGGTAACGCTGTCGATGAAGTCAAGGCCGTGGCCCAGATGGTGACCGCCAACAACAACGAAGACGGTATCGCGGTGGCACTTGACCAGCTACTGGGTTAGAATCGCCGATAGTGCATGGTTCGGGCGTCCGCTTGCGGGCGCCCTTTTGTTAGGGAGGGTGCCGTGTCCGCATTTCCGTTCGACGCCGTTATCTTTGACATGGATGGCGTCATCGTCGATACCGAGTATTACTACCTGGGCGAGACTGCCGCGTTTGCCAAGGAGCTTGGGCTTAATCTGACTCAAGAGGAGTTGAATGGGCAGGTCGGTACCTCGCATCAGTTCTTCCTGCATATGCTGGTCGATTGGTTTGAGCGCGCCGGTAAGGGGCATTTCACTGGCGATGAAGCGTTGGCCCGTTGGGACGAATGGGCTCATAAGCGTCCGCGCGACTATCAGGCTTTGATTAACCCAGGCGCCGTGGATACGATTCGAGAGCTGCCGCGCCGTGGCGTTCGCGTGGCGCTTGCCAGCTCGTCTCCCATGGTTAGCATCGAGGAAGTGCTCAACGCATGCGGGCTGTCGGATGCCTTTGAGTATGTGGTGAGCGGCGAGCAGTTTAAGGAGAGCAAGCCCGAGCCCGACATCTACCTGCATGCGCTGGACCTGCTGGGGCTGCCCGCGAATCGCTGCTGCTGCGTCGAGGATTCGGTGCCTGGCATCACTGCCGGCAAGCGAGCCGGCCTGACAGTCATTGCCAAGCGCGAGGAGCGCTTTGGCTTTAGCCAGGATGCCGCGGACAAGATTATCGACCAGCTGCCGGAGCTGCTCACGCTTTCTTAGGAGCGCGGTAGTTGCGCGTTTTTCGGGTCTGATGAGTAAATAGCCAACATTTTGGTGCGACACCTAGCATACTTTAAGCTAATGCGGACTTAAGGGCCTGTTGAATGCCCTTAAGCCCGTTTTAGAATTAATTGTGCTGGGAGAGGGTATATGCCACCGACTGAAGGGCCAACTGACGGTAAAGCAGCGATACCGCTGTACCAACAGGTTATTGATATCATCAAAAACGAGATCAACTCCGGCGCCTACAAGGCGGGCGCGCGGATACCCAACGAATTCGAATTGGCTGAGAGCTATAAAGTTGGCCGCGTTACCGTGCGACGCGCTATTGAGGAGCTCGTCCAGCAGGGCTATCTAACGAAGCGGCAGGGGAAAGGCACGTTTGTCAATGCCCCCAAGCTTAAGCGCAAGATTCGCCAGAAGGATGACGTCCAGAGTTTTTCGGACGCATGTCGCGTTAACGGAATGGAACCGGGGGCGTGTGTCATTTCGAGAAAGATACTGCCGGCGGATTCCACCGAAGCACAGTTCTTTGGTGTTCCCGTTGGAACTGACTTGATTTGCGTTGAGCGCGTGCGCACTGCCGATGGCGTCCCTGTCATGCTCGAGAACAACATATATGTTTACGAGGACAACGCCTATCTATCAACGGCACCTCTATCTAACCAATCCATTTTTGAGTTCGTGCGCAACCGGACGGGCCGCACGCCCGCGTTTACCGACCCGTGCACGCTCGAGATCGCGTGCGCGTCGCCCGAGGTCGCTCGACTGTTGGCAGTTCCCGTTGGCGAGCCCTTGTTTTATATGGAAGCCTTCTTTTTCGATGAGCAGCGGCGGCCGTTTATCATCGGTCGTCAGCGGATCGTTGGGTCTCGCTACGTTTTTGACATCTAGGACATTGCGAATGGAAACGCCCGGTGGATCATCTCACCGGGCGTTTCCATACCGTTCACGGCGCAAACGCAACCGTTCAACCGCGTTGCGGCAATCAGTTTGAAATTATCTTGATGAAGGAAAAAGCTGCTGGTAATCTATGGAACGTCATAGAACGTTTGCATTGTGCAAACGTTGAAGCGAGATGCGATGCAGTCTCGAGTTCTTTGGAGGTATCTATGTCAGATACGAAGGCGAAGAAGACAAACAGACGTTTTAAGTTCAAATTACCGCATGTCTATACGATCATGTTCTTGCTGATCGTTGTCTTTGCGGTCCTGACTTGGATCGTTCCCTCTGGTCAGTATCAGCGCAAGACGATTTCGACAGCGGCGGGCGAGCGTGAAGTCGCCGTTGCTGGAACCTATGAACAGGTCGATAAGAACTACACCGATTCCGAGACCGGCGAGACCATCAATCTGGGCCAGGATATCTTCGCGGTTCTGCAAGCGCCCACCAAGGGCATCCAGGAGGCTGCCGACGTCGTTGCGTTCGTCTTATTGATTGGCGGATCGTTCGCGATCATCACCAAGACCAACGCTTTGAATGCCGGCATGAGCCGTGTGATTAAAAAGCTCAAGAACAAGGACATCCTCATCATTCCCATCACGATGACATTGCTGTCCATTTGCGGCACTACGTTTGGTATGTCTGAGGAAGCCCTGCCGTTCTATGCCATCTTCATTCCCATCATGATGGGTATCGGTTATGACTCGATGACGGCATTCATCATCTGCTTCCTTGGTCCTAACCTGGGATATTGTGCTTCGACCATCGACCCGTTTAATGTTTTGATCGCCCAAGGCATCATTGGCATCGAGGGTAATCCGCAACTGTGGCTGCGTGCCGTTTCTTGGGTCATCTTCACTGCCGTCGGTATCGCATGGGCCATGCGCTACGCCATGCGCGTCAAGAAAAACCCCGAGTCGTCCATTGTGTACGAGGACGATAAGCTCAAGCGTATTGAATTTTCCGTGACCGATGCCTCCATCGAGGAAGAGTTCACTATCCGTCAGAAGCTCGTGCTTATCGATTTTGCTTGCGGTATGGGCATTATCGTCTGGGGTCTTGTTACCCAGGGCTGGTACATGAATCAGATTTCCGCCGTGTTCCTTGGCATGGGCTTGCTTGCCGGTATCCTGGGCGGCCTTGACCAGCAGACGATCGCAGAGGAGTTCGTTAAGGGTCTCGCCGACTTTGCGTACGCTGCCGTCGTTATCGGTATCGCTCGCGGTATTCTGGTCATCGCCGAGGGCGGCATGATCATCGACACCATCCTCCAGGCGCTCGCTACCGCGCTCGCCGGTGCACCCGCCGCCGTCTACACCACGTTTATGTATGTCGTCCTTGGTCTGCTCTCTTTGCTGGTTCCCTCGAGTTCTGGCCTGGCGGCGCTCACCATGCCCGTTATGGGCCCCCTGACCGAGCTCATGGGCCTCAATCCCGAGGCGGCCGTCACCGCGCTCCAGTTTGCCAACCAGACCATCAACACCATCAGCCCCGTGGCGGGCATGACGGTCGCCGGCCTTGCCGTGGCTAAGATTTCGTTTGGCCAATGGTGGAAGACCATTTGGAAGTTCTTCATCTTCATGGTCGTGTTTGGCTTGGTCATTACTGCCATTTCCGGCATGCTTCCGGCGTAGGTGGTTGTGATGTCCGATCGTTTGACGGTCCTGACGTCTAAGAGCGTCTTTACCGGTACGGGGGACCTGCCGTTTGAAGGTTTCGTAGCGGTCCGTGGCAATCGAATTGAGGCTGTTGGCACCAAGTGTGAGGTAGCTTCGTATTTGACCCAGGCGGACGAGGTAGTTGACCTGGGCGACCGCACTGTCATGCCTGGCCTGATCGATGTGCATACCTTCTATACAGGTTGGGCGCTGCGGACGTTGGGGTCTGATCTGTCCGGCATCGCTGATGCCAAAGAGGCCGTGTCGCTCTTGCGTGCATGGAAAGAAGGTCATCCGGATTGCGCGGCGGCTTTTGGCCACAACCTACCCGAAACGTTGGCATCGGATGCCGAGAACGCAAATACAGCAGCTGTGTTTGACGAGTGTTTTGGTGATATCCCTGTCGTCTGCTTTACGCCGGGCGCGGAGACCTGCGTTCTCAATGCTGCCGCCAGTGCGCGATATGGCTTTACACCCCAGGCGTGCTATGCCGAGAAGATCTGGCGCATGATGAGCGATTTCCTTGCGCTGCCCGAGGTGCGTGCCGGGTATTCGGACTACATGAGCATGCTTAACGAGCGCGGCGTTACCGCCATCAAGGAAATGGCGTTTGATGACTACTACGGCTTTGCCGACGAAATGGCTCGCCGTGAGGAATCTGGTGAGCTGACGGTTCGCGTCTCTATGATGTCGCAGCCGGTGGGCGCCGGTGCAAATCTGGCATATGCCCGCGAGGCGCGAGAGCGCTTCCGGGGACCGTTCGTTCGTTTTTCTGGCTTCAACCGTATGACCGATCGCGGCGTATGGGCGGGGCTTGCCGAGATGATTGACCCCTATGAGGACACGGCCGATGCGGGCGCTGCCGGCAAGACGGTCGTCGAGGAACCAGAGTGGGATCTGATTGAGAGCGAGCTGCGTGCAATTGATGCTGACGGCTTCCGATATTCCTTGCATTGCCAGGGCGATGGCGCCGTTCGTCGCACCGTGGCGCTCTATGCCTCGCTGCCTCGAGACGAGCATGGACGGATGCTTCGCCGCCATGCGATTACCGATCTCGAGAACTCTGACCCGACCGATCTTGTCGAGTTTGGCAAGTTAGGTGGAATTTGCGAGGTCTATCCGCAGATTCTAACGCTGGACCGGCGCGAGGATTGCCTATCGATGATGCGTCGACAAATTGGCGAGACGCGACTTTTGCACAGCTGGAATCGCCGCGGCATGGAAGATTCCGGATGCACAGTGTGCTGTGGAACGGATTTGCCGCTGCTGATTCCGAGCCTGGGCGAGTCAATCTACAGCGCGTGCGGCGGATTCTTCGCCGACGGACTGCCTGTGAATGAGGTCAACACGCTGACGCTTGTCGAGCTCTTGCGCGCTTGGACTGCCGGGGGCGCGTACGATCTGATGCGCGAAGACGAGCTGGGTACGCTCGAGGTCGGCAAGCTTGCCGATATCTGCGTGCTCGATCGGGATGTGTTTGACCTCGATTATCGCGACGCACGCGATCTTGCGGTTGATATGACGATGTCGGACGGACAAATCGTGTTCGATCGAAATAAGGAGGCATAAGATGTCTGAATCCAAACCGACGCTGCGTCGCGAGCAGATTGCGGGCATGAATATCCACTACATCATGTGGTCGCTCGATTACTTCCTTGATGTGCAGCAGCGCTTGGGCTTTGAGTCCATTGAGCTGTGGTGTGCAGAGCCGCATGTGACGCTCGACCATACGGGCTACTTTGAGGCTGAGGTCCTGGCGAAAAAGGCTGCAGACCGTGGGCTTAGGTATCGTACTCTGTGCCCCGAGAATGTTGTCTATCCTTGGCAGTACTGCGCACGCAAGCCGCTGCATGAACAGCGCAGCCTGGCGTACTTTAAACACGGCATTGAACTTGCCGAGGTACTTGGGTGCGACCGTATGTCCATCAACTCGGGCTGGGGCGACTGGGACGAGGACCGCGAGGAAGCCTGGAAGCGCAGCCGCGAGCACTTGTCCATTCTGGCGGAGTATGCCGGCGAGCACGGTCTGGTGCTTACGATGGAAAGCCTGCGTCCCGAGGAGAGCAACCTTGTGACGACGGTTTCCGATGCGAAGCGCATGATTGACGAGGTCGCGAGCCCGTACTTACAGCCCATGGTTGATACAACCGCGATGGGCGTCGCAGGCGAGACGCTCGAGGACTGGTTTGCCGCCTTTGGCGATGGGGCAATTCACGAGATGCACTTTATCGACGGTGACCCGTATGGCCATCTGGTGTGGGGCGATGGCAAGCACGATATGGACGCCTTCGTCGCCACGCTCAACGCCCATGGTTTCGACGGCATGTTGGGCCAGGAAATCACGGACGGTCGTTACTACGATGACCCGGCGGCCGCAGATGCCAAGAACATGGCCGCATTCGAGAAATATCTGATTGACTAAAACAACCATCGGCCACGCAACCAACGTCATTGATTGCGGGCCAAACAAGAAAGGAACTGGATATGAACGCACACGATCTGATTAAAGAGGCAATTGCCGAGAAGGGCAAGTTCGACAGCGTCTACTGGATTGCTTGCGGTGGCTCCATGATCGATTTGATCCCGGCTCATGAGCTTCTGCAGCGCGAGGCTACCACCTTCACTTCGTATATCTATACCGCGCGTGAATTCGACATTATGCGTCCACGTCGTCTGGGCGAGAAGTCCCTGGTCATCGCTTGCAGCCACAGCGGCAATACCCCCGAGGTCGTCGAGGGCTGCGAGATTGCCCTTGCTGCTGGCGCTACGGTGATCGCCCAGACCGACAACGCTGGATCCAAGATTGACTCCGGCAAGTGGACCACGTGGGTCTACCCATGGGGCGAGGGCGTGCCGCAGGCCGAGGTCCCCGCTGGCATTTCGCTGTCGCTTGCGGCAGAGCTGCTCGATCAGCAGGAGGGCTACGCCGATCTTGCCGATATGTATGCCGGTATCGCCGAGATGGATAAGATTCTTCCCCCGGCACGCGAGAAGGTAAATGCCGAGCTGGGCGATCGCTTTGCCAAGCTTTGCCAGGAGCACGAGTTCTTCTATATTCTGGGCAGCGGTCCCAACTTTAGCCAGACCTACGGTTTCGCTATCTGCTCTCTTATGGAGATGCAGTGGCAGCACTGCAGCTACATTCACTCTGCCGAGTACTTCCATGGCCCCTTCGAGGCTACTCAGGATGGCGTTTTTTACTTCCTGCAGATGGGCTCCAGCGAGTGCCGTGCTATGGACGAGCGCGCCCTGGCGTTCCTTAAGACGCATACCGATACGCTGATGGTGCTCGATGCCAAGGAGTACGGTATGGAAGCCGTGCCGGCGAGCGTCCGTGCCTATCTGGACCCGGTGCTGTTCTACGCCATGAACTGCGAGCTGCGTGCAGCACGCGGCAAGGTGTTTGATCACGATCCCGATTTCCGCCGCTATATGGGTGTTGTCGAGTACTAGAAGGGACAAAGGCCATGGCATTTAACGTTAACGCGCTCGGATTTGGCGACAACGTCGTCGATCGCTACGAGCATATCCACACCATGTATCCCGGCGGCAATGCGGTGAACTTCGCCGTTTATGCCAAGAAATGCGGTGCCGCACGCTCTGCATACATGGGCATTTTTGGCAATGACGCCGCTGCCGAGCATGTCATTGCAAGCCTCGAGGATGAGGGTATCGAGCTTGACAAGTGCGAGCAGATGATTGGCGAGAACGGAGCGGCTCGCGTGACCGTCGTTGACGGTGACCGTGTCTTCCTCGGCTCCAACGAGGGCGGTATCCGTGGCGATGCGCGCTATGTCCTCGATCGCTTTGACCTTTCGTACATGAAGCAGTTCGATGTGGTTCATTCGGGCAACTATTGCTTTACCGAGCGCGAGCTGCCCAAGCTGAAGGCTGCGGGCGTCACGGTCTCTTTTGACTTTTCGGACGACTCCACCGACGAGTACTACGAGCAGATTGCGCCCTACGTCGATTTTGCTTTCTTTAGTGCGGCGGATGCCGCGAGTGAGGACGAGATTCGCGAGCGTCTGGCATGGGTGAAGGGCCTGGGTCCGCGTTTTGTGTCGGCTACGGCGGGCGCCGAGGGCTGCATTGCTTACGACGGCGAGCGTTATTACCGCCAGCTGGCTAAACCGGTAACGGACATGAAGGACACCATGGGGGCGGGTGACTCGTTCCTCACCTCGTTTTTGATGTGCTATCTCGATTCCGCCAAGCGTGGTGAGGATGGCGCCGAGGCCATCGAGCGCGCGCTCGACTTTGCTGCCGGGTTTGCCTCGACCGTGTGCGGTATGGAAGGTTCTTGGGGCCACGGGGCGCCAATCGTCGAATAGCTTAAGAAAGCGTACGGCGGTCTGGCTATGAGGCCTTGGACAGCCGATGCAAAACAATAAGCGAAACGCGAAAAGGGGGCTCGCCATGTGGTGGGTCCCCTTTTGAGCATTGGAGAAGACCATGGGTATTAAAGCGTGTGCGGCTGGTTTTTGCTGCGCGGACGTCTATCAAAACATCGGCGTGTTCTATCCGACTGGTAACGGCATTGACTGGGGTATCCATCTTGCACGAATGGGCGTTTCGGTATCCGCCGTGTCGGTTGTCGGCAAGGACGAGTACGGAGACAAGATGAGAGAGGCGCTGGCCGCTGAGGGGTTTGATATCTCTCATCTGCGGGTGGAGGATGGCGACACCTCGGTGATGCTCATGGCATTGAAAGACGGCGTCGATCGCGTGCATCTCGAGGCAATCGATGGCGTAATGGAGACATATCGTCCGAATGAAGACGACCGGGCGTTTATCCTAGAGCACGACATCATTCACACCGACCTGTTTGGCAATTGTTTGGACCTCCTGCCCGAATGGCATGATGCGGGCAAGACGGTGGTTATGGACTTCTCGGTGTTCAGCCAGGATCCCGAATATGCATGCGAGGCTCATTTTCCTTACGTAGACTATGCGTTCATGTCGTTTGAAGAGGACACTCCGGAGCTGCGAGACTGGGTACGCCACGTGCAGGAATTGGGACCGCGCGTTGCGGTTGCCACGCTTGGCGAGAAGGGAAGCATTGCCTATGACGGTGAGCGCTTCTATGAGTGCGGGATCGTACCGGCGGAGAAGGTCGTTAATACCGTGGGTGCCGGCGACTCGTATATTGCCGGGTTTACCAAGGGCGTGATCGATGGCCTTGATATTCCGGCGTGTATGAAGGCGGGCGCTGAGCTGTCGTCCCGAGTGATTGGTTCGTTTGAGCCGTACTAGGGTTAAATGCCTGGAAAGGAGTACGAAATGGTTATCGACATGTTGGTCCATCCTATGCTCTACGGCGAGATCTGTACGCCGGGTGATGAGCCTGATGGATTCGGTTTTTGGTCACGAGAATATGGTATGGGGCATATGGGCCCCATGGATTGGGATGAGCTTCAAGTCGAGATGGACGTCTGCGACGTGCAGAAGAGTGTGCTCATGCCGCTCGATGTAACCACGGCATGCGGAGGGCATTTTGGCACCAATGACCAGATTGCCATGCTGGTTGCCGCGCACCCCGATCGTCTGTGGGGATTTGCGAGCGTAGATCCGCAGGTGAGCGGTGCCGCAGACGAATTGGAGCGCGCCTTTACCGAGTTGGGGGCAAAGGGGCTTTGTCTGCATCCGGCAAAGCAGGGTTTTGCCCCCGATGATGCTGTGGCCGAGCCGCTTTACGAGCTGTGCGAGCGCTATAACAAGCCGGTGGTTTTCCATGCCGGTATGTCTTGGGAGCCTGGCGCAGAGCTCTCGCGCAGTAACCCGCTTGCATTTGAGCACACAATCGCAACGCATCCAAATGTGCGCTTTAGTTTGACCCACTTTGGCTGGCCCTGGGTGCGCGAGACCGTGGCGATGCTGCTCAAGTATCCCAACTGCTACACGGACACCTCTATCACTTACATCGATTCGCCCGAGGAGATGATGCAGCGTCTTTTCACGGTCGATATGGGGCCGCTGTGGTATGAGCGCGCGCTATCGCATCAAGTGATGTTCGCCAGCAATACGCCGCGCTTCCGTGCATTCAAACTCAAGCGGGCGCTCGATACCGTGCCCATGCGCGACGATGCGCGAGAAAGGCTCTACTGGGGTAATGCCCTGCGTTTTCTTGAAGGGGATGAGTAAACATGGTGACGCTCGAGACATTGAGCTATCTATCGACTGCTCCGGACCAGTTCATCGATATTACCGAAGACGTGCACGCTGCCATCGAACGCAGCTCGGTGACCAATGGCTTGGCAGCGATTATTTTGTCGCATACGACCTGTGGAATCGTGGTAAACGAGGGGCTGCCCTGCGTGGAGACGGATCTTATGGAGACGCTTGATCGCATCGCCCCACTCGACGCCCCCTATGCGCATGCACACTTCCTGCCGAGCTATGGAGCCACCGGCAACAACTCCTGTGGGCATATCAAGAGCATGATTTGTGGAAACAGTTGCTTCTTTCCCGTCCAAGATGGCCACATCGTGTGCGGAGGTGCCCAGAACATCTATCTTGCGGAGTTTGACGGTCCTCAGAAGCGAAAAGTGTACGTCGAGGTGCTGGGGGAATAACGTTCCTGCAATAACCCTATGAAGGAGCATGTTATGTCGTTTCTAACCTCGATGTTCAAGACCGAAAAGCCGGTTATCGGAATGCTGCACCTGCGTCCTCTGCCGGGCGATCCACTGTATTACCCGGGCGGAAGCGTGTCGCAGGTCGTGGAAGCCGCCAAGCGCGATCTCGAGGCGTTGCAGCAGGGCGGTGTCGATGGCATTTTGATTACCAATGAGCTCTCGATGCCCTATGAGCAGCACGTTTCTCCCTCAACTCTTGCATCGATGGGCTATGTAATCGGGGCTCTGTCCCATGATCTGTCGACTCCTTGGGGAGCTGAGGCTATTTACGATGGTGATGCCACAATCGAGCTGTGCGCTGCCGTCGACGCGCAGTTCACGCGCTGCAATTTTTGCGGTGCCTGGGCCGGTGATCTTGGGCTGATTAACCGAGATTTCGCTCACACCATGCGTCGCAAGGCGGCGCTGCGCCTGGACGATCTCAAGCTTTTTCACTTCATCACGAGCGAGGGGGAGGTTTATCTCAACGACCGCACGACTGCGGACATTGCCGATTCACTTCTCTTTAATTGCCTTCCGGATGCGATGGTCATCGGCGGTTCGGCTGCCGGTCGTGGCGCTTCGGGCGAGCTTGCCGATGAAGTCCGCGAGCGTGTTGGCGAAGTACCCGTGGTATGTGGCACCGGTTGTCGCGAAAATACCGTGGCTGACGTATTTGCTCACTACGATGGCGCGTTTGTCGGCACCTGCTTAAAGCGCGACGGAAAGCTGGATGCCCCGGTTGATGTTGAGCGGGTAGCTCGTTTTATGGCTGCCGCTCGTACGGCGCGAGGGGAGTAGGCACCTATGGCGCTCTATCTGGGTATTGATATTGGGACAAGCGCCTCTAAAGGCGTTTTAATCGATGATCGATGCAACATCATTTGCCAGGCCTCTTGTGGACACGAGACGGAGAACCCGCGTGATGGATGGTACCAGCATGATGCGGAGGCAGTTTGGTGGGGCGATTTTTGCCGCTTGTCGCGCGAGCTGGTGGTGCGATCGGGGGTTAACGCGGCACAGATCGGATGCGTGGGCCTTTCCGCATTGGGTTGCGACTGCGTACCGGTCGACACCGAGTGCAACGCGCTAGCGCCCGCGATTTTGTACGGAGTCGATGCACGTTCGAAGCCGCAGATCGACGAGCTTCTTTCCGAATATGGGTCAGATCGCGCACGCGAGCTTTTCGGGCATGATCCCTGTTCGTCAGATATTGCTCCCAAGATCTTGTGGTTTAAGGAGAATATGCCCGAGGTGCACGAACGTGCCGCGAAGTTCCTGACGGCGTCATCGTTTCTGTGCGCGAAGTTGACGGGGCGTTTTACGGTGGACCGTTATTTGGCGGAGGATTTTCTTCCCCTATACGACCGCTTCACTTGGAAGGTTGATGCTCGGGAATGTGCTCGTTTCTGCCGGCCTGACCAGATGGCGGAGGTAATGTCGGCTACCGATATTGCCGGGGTGATTACTCAGCGTGCGGCTGAGGCGACGGGGCTCGCGGCAGGGACACCTGTCTTAGTGGGAACGGGCGACTCTGGTGCCGAGGCCATTTCGACGGGTGTATTTCGTCCCGGCGATATGATGGTTCAGTTGGGGAGTACGGCGTATTTCATCTATCTAGCTGATCATATGGTCGATGATGCCCGCCTGTGGCCAGGGACGTTTATCATTCCCGGAACTTACGGGATCTGCGCGGGGACCAATACGGCGGGTGCGCTCACATCGTGGCTGCGCCAAGAGCTGTATCGCGACGCCGTGGAGGCCGAGGGCCACGGTGGCCCCGATGCATATTCGGTTATGGCGCATGATGCCGCCGGTGTGGCGCCGGGTGCCGATGGGCTCCTGTGTCTGCCGTACTTTGCGGGGGAGCGCACTCCGCTCAACGATCCCGAGGCGCGTGGCGTCTTCTTTGGCCTGACCGGAAGGCATACGCGAGCCCATATGGTTCGTGCCGCCTTGGAAGGCGTCGCGTATACCGTTGCATCCCATGTCGACATTATCGAGCGAGAACATGGACTGCCAATTGGGCGCATTATGCTTGTCGGAGGTGGAACCAAGAATCCAGTTTGGATGCAGGCTATCGCCGACGTATGTGGGCGCGAGGTCTCGGTTGCCAAGGTTACGGTGGGCGCATGCTTCGGTGATGCCATCATGGCAGCTCTCGCAGGTGGCGCCTATGCATCATGGGATGAGCTCGCCCAAGTCCTTGGCGTTGCGCAAACAATCGTGCCTGATATGACTGCCCACGAGTTATATGCGTCGCGCCGTCATATCTTTGACGAATTGTATGCACGCAACCGTGATCTCATGCACGAATTGGTGTAATGCTGCCGAATTGTACTGTCTTCCAAAATAGGGACTGCGTTGTGCGATTTGCATGCCCCTTGGCATTTTTGCCCACAGGGGTTAGCGAAGGTCAAAAACAGAGTGCGCATTTGCTAAAACTGCCGACTCGATGCGCTTTGCGTCACAGTTTTTGAGTGAGACGATGCGCATCGAGGTCCTTGCGAGCGATCTGATGAGCGACTGCGCGCTTGTTTCTGTGCTTGGTTCGGCTGGCGCATCGGTCTCGAGCAGTAGACGGTCGAGTGGAATCTGCCGGGCATATTCGCGACCGCGCTTGGTGGCGAGCATACGCTCGTTCACGGAAAAATAGCAGTTTGCGTTTCGCGCGCGGGCGAGTTCGTTCGAAGTGCCGCTAAACCAGTGGAAGATGATAGCGGGGGAGTCGGGGTTTGGGATGAGTAGTCCATGCGATTCGAGGACGTCCAGTACGGCTCCTGCCGAACGAACGGCGTGAATTGATATCACGCGCCCGGTAAGAGGATGCTGCACGAGTGCATCGCAGAGCCGGTTAAGTGCCTGTATTTGTAGCGGCTCACTTCCAGCAAAGCGCGCGGAAAAGTCGAGTCCCACCTCGCCGATGTAGCGCTCTTGGGCAGCAACTTCGCAAAGCAGATTGACTTCGGCGGGACCGCAGCGGCCGTCGGCGAGCCACCAGGGGTGGAGCCCAACGCCAGCGATGATGCCTGGTAGGCGACGGGCGCGCTCGTTTGCGGCCGAAAAGTCGCGTGGGTCGACCCCGCAGTCAAAGAGCCCCAGACCCAACGCCGCCGACTCACTGGCTGCAGCATCGGGGCCGAGCATCAAATCAAGATGACAATGCGTGTCAAAGAATTGCGGTTCCATCGCAGGACATCCTGCTAGTCCAGGCGTTGGCCGTCGGCGCGTACGCGCTCGGTGCCGCGCCCGCTGATCTGGCGGATAACCTCGCCGGCAATCATCTGGCCCATGATGGGCGGCATAAAACTGGCGGTGCCCAACTCGGTGCGCTCGTGGATATTGGAAGGGTCGCGGGGCTGTGTCTTAACCGATTCCTCGCAGCTAAACAGTACATGCAGGCTCTTGATGCCGCGCTTCTTACATTCTTTGCGCATGATGCGGCTCATGGGGTCACGTACCGTATCGAAAATGTCGGCAAAGCGGAGACACTCGGGATGGAGCTTGTTGGCCCCGCCCATGGAGCTAACCAAACGAATGTCGTGGACCTGAGCATATTTGGCAATGGTGAGCTTGGCCGAGATGGTGTCGATGGCGTCGACGACGTAGTCGAGCTTGCCGTCCGTCTGCTCCAAAACGCTCGCGAAGAAATCATCGATGTTGTCGCTCAGCAGGTATTCGGTGCGCTTGATGACGGTAGCGGTAGGGTTGATGTCGTGAATCATAGCCTCCATGACGTCGACTTTGCGCTTGCCGACGGTGCTGTGAAAGGCGATGGCCTGGCGATTGATATTGCTGGGCGCGATGATGTCCTTATCCAGAATGACGAAATGACCGATGCCGCCGCGGGCGAGTGCCTCGCAGCAGTTGGAGCCCACGCCTCCGCAGCCGAGCACTAGCACCGTAGCATCGGCGAGCTTATCGAGTGCCTCGCGGCCCATGATAATCTCGAGCTTGGTGTCGCGTGTCTCGATGGCGGCTGCGGCAGCGGTTTCGGTCATAAATATCCTCCGATGGGGAAGCAGGTCGTGTTTTATCTATCGCCATTATAGGTAATCGCCTATAGGTTGCGATGGCGTTTGCTTTGATGTGGTTTGAAGCATTGCGATTAGATAGTTAGACAAACATCTAAATATCGAGTATAGTGTGCGCGTCATGAGAGATGATGAGAGGAGGTCTTATGCCGGGAGAGGGTTTTAAGGCGCTTGCCGATCCAACGCGACGGCGCATTTTGGAGTTGCTGCGCGAGGGCAATTGCACGGCGGGGGAGCTTGCCGAGCATTTCGATATCAGTAAGCCGTCGCTAAGCCATCACTTGGCGACGCTCAAAAATGCCGGGTTGGTGACCGACGAGCGCCATGGCCAAAACATCGTATACAGCTTAAACACCACCGTCATGCAGGATTTGATTGGCTGGTTTATGGGCTTTACAAACACGGAAGGTGATAAGGATGAATAACGAAAACAAGGGCATTCACCCCACGGGGGTATCGTCGCGCGTGTGGATTGCGCTGGTCGCTCTGTGCGTCGCCAATGTCGTAGCGCACCTCATGGTGATGCCGAGCTTGCCTGCGCAGATTCCCACGCACTGGGGCGCGAACGGCGCCGTCGACGGTTGGGGTCCTAGCTGGATGGCCTCCGCGCTCGGCGTGCTGCCTCTGGCGCTTCTCGCAATGTTCTGCGTGGTGCCGCGCATCGACCCCAAAGGTGAGGCATATCGAACCTCGGGCAAGTTCTACCAGGGCTTCGTAATCGCCTTCACCTTGTTCATGTGCGCCATAAGCTGGCTGGGAGAGCTTACGGTCTGGGGCGTGGTGCCGGCGGTCGGTTCGGTTAACGTGCTGATTTCCGGTGTTGTCGGTTTGCTGTTCATCGGCGTAGGCAACTACTTGCCGCGTGTGAAGCAGAACTATACGCTCGGTATCAAGACACCCTGGGCGCTTGCCGATCCCGAGAACTGGCGCCGTACGCAGCGTTTTGGCGGCGCCTGCTTTATGGTGCTAGGTATTGGCCTGATTGTGATGGGCGTGGCAGGCAGCGTGCTTTCGAGTGAAGTCGTCGCCGCGGTGATTGCGGTTCTGGCGTTTGGTTCGGTTGGAGCCGTCTACGTCTACTCGTATCTGTTGTGGCGCAAATCGCAGCGAGCCGCTCGTTAAGGTTGCGGAAAACTAGCGTACGCAGTTCATAGTATGTTCCGGGGGACTTTTCCCAGGTAGTATTAGGGGGTGTGGGCAACCATGCCCCTTTTTATTAGAACGCGCGAACTGCCTCTCCGCTTTTTCCAAAACGGAGAGGGGGAGAAGATTTCCGCAGCTAGATAAGGAGAAATGACTGTGGCGGAGTTCATTTATCAGATGTATCAGGCTCGCAAGGCCCATGGCGACAAGGTGATCCTTGACGACGTGACCCTGAGCTTCTACCCCGGTGCCAAGATCGGCGTCGTGGGCCCCAACGGTATGGGCAAGTCGACCCTGCTCAAGATCATGGCCGGCATCGAGGAGGTCTCCAACGGCGATGCCAAGCTCACCCCCGGCTACACCGTGGGTATCCTGCAGCAGGAGCCGCCGCTCGACGACGACAAGACCGTCATCGAGAACGTGCGCATGGCATTTGGCGACATGATCGCCAAGGTCGATCGCTTCAACAAGATCGGCGAGGAGATGTGCGACCCGGATTGCGACATGGACGCCCTCATGGCCGAGATGGGAAAGCTCCAGGACGAGATCGACGCCGCCGACGGCTGGGATATCGATTCCAAGCTCGGCCAGGCCATGGACGCCCTGCAGCTGCCCGATTCCGACATGCCGGTCAACGTGCTCTCTGGCGGCGAGCGCCGTCGCGTGGCCCTGTGCAAGCTGCTGCTCGAAGCTCCCGACCTGCTGCTGCTCGACGAGCCCACGAACCACCTGGACGCCGAGTCGATCCTGTGGCTCGAGCACTTCCTGCACAACTACCAGGGCGCGGTGCTTGCCGTCACGCACGATCGCTACTTCCTAGATAACGTTGCCGAGTGGATCTGCGAGGTCGACCGCGGTCACCTTTATCCCTACAAGGGCAACTACTCCACGTATCTGGAGACCAAGGCCGCCCGTATCGAGGCGCAGGGCAACCGCGACGCCAAGCTCGCCAAGCGCATGGAGGCCGAGCTCGAGTGGGTACGCAGCTCGCCCAAGGCTCGCCAGGCAAAGAACAAGGCCCGTCTGGCTCGCTACGAGGAGATGGAGGCCGAGGCCCGCGCAAGCCAGAAGCTCGACTGGACCGACATCCGCATCCCCGTGGGCCCGCGTTTGGGCAACAAGGTGCTCGAGGCCCATCACCTGCACAAGGAGTTCGATGGCCGTGTGCTCATCGACGACCTTTCTTTCACCCTGCCGCGCAACGGTATCGTGGGCGTCATCGGTCCCAACGGTGTGGGCAAGACCACGCTGTTCAAGACCATCGTGGGCCTGGAGCCGCTGACTTCGGGCGAGCTCGAGGTGGGCGAGACCGTCAAGATCTCCTATGTCGATCAGAACCGTTCCGGCATCGATCCCGATAAGAACCTGTGGGAGGTCGTCTCGGATGGCCTGGACCACATGATGGTCGGTGAGACCGAGGTCCCCAGCCGCGCGTACGTGGCGAGCTTTGGCTTTAAAGGCCAGGACCAGCAGAAGCGTGCTGGCGTACTCTCCGGTGGTGAGCGCAACCGTCTGAACTTGGCGCTTACGCTCAAGCAGGGCGGCAATCTGCTGCTCCTCGACGAGCCCACGAATGACCTCGACGTCGAGACGCTGTCCTCACTCGAGGCGGCGCTGCTCGAGTTCCCGGGCTGCTCGGTGGTCATTAGCCACGACCGTATGTTCCTGGACCGCGTCGCCACGCACATTCTGGCGTGGGAGGGCACCGACGAGAATCCGGGCAACTGGTATTGGTTTGAGGGCAACTTCGAGGCCTATCAGGCCAACCGCATCGAGCGCCTTGGCGAGGACGCAGCCCAGCCGCATCGTATTCACCGTAAGCTGACGCGCGACTAGATCGTTACGCGGTTTTCCAAACCGCGTAACTGCTCGACGCTGCGCGGGCCGCAAGCACCCCATCTTGCCGTTCAAGCCGTCGCTCGCGTACCGAAGTACGCGTCGCTCCTCTTTCACGGCAACCTGGGGCACTTGCGGCCCGCTCGCTGTTGGTTACGCAACATCAACAAATAAAAACGGCTCAAATCCTGATTTGGATTTGAGCCGTTTGTCGTTACTGCTCGGGTTCTTCGACTTTATCGATGGCCCAGGTGGATCCGAGACCGCCGGTGGTGTTGCGGCGGATGCGCACGGCAACCTCGCGGCGCTCGCCGGCCTGCGTATAGTGCAGGGGGAAGCTTGCGCGGTTTCGCGCGGCCTCGATGGTACCGCGCTCGCGGGCGATCCAGTAGTACTCGCCGACAATGCCGAGGGTATCGGCGCCGTAGGGGAGATAGGTCGACAGCTGGTGCAGAAGCGGGCCGGGGCAGAAGACCTCGGTTGCGAAATCGATGGGGAAGTCCTCGGGGATGGTCGGTGCTGCGGGTGCGGGGGTTGGTGCCATCGCCGGTGCGGAGGCCCGCTCATTGACGGGTGTCACCTCGATGACGGGCGCGTGTTCGGTGCCGAGTACTGATTCGGTGTCCGCTTTCGGCATCGCCGCGGAATCTGCGGGCTTGTCGATGGCGGGTGCGTCTGCGGTCGCGGTGTCGAGCTCGACTTGCGGAGCGCTCTGATTCTCGACGCTCGGCTTTACCTCGATGGGCGTGGATGCCATGGTGGTGATGCCGGCGTTGGCGTTCTCGGGGTCATAGACGACCGTGAGCGAGATGGCGGGCTGCGGCGTCTCGGGCTCCGGCGCCGACTCGGTAGCGTCTTGATCTGCGGGCTCGTCGGACTGATCGTCCTCGGCCTCGTTGCCAAAGACATCGCTGTTTTGGAACGCAGACGTCTCGGGTTGGTCAGCGGCTTCTTCGGTTGTCGACTTGGGCGCTTCGTTGAGCTCCACAGTGGCTTCCTGCTCGGATATGTCTTTGGGATCGGTCGTGGCGGCGATTTCGGTTTCGGCTTCTGCCGTTACCTCAATAGCGACTTCGATCTCTGTCTTGGGCTCGGGTTCCGGCGCGGCTTCAACCATGGTTTCTGGCTCGGTGCGCTTAACGTGCTTGGGGCGCACGGCCTTGAGGTCCTTCTCACCGCGCTTTTTCTTTTTGTAGGACTGCTTGGCGCCCTTGGCGGTCTTGGGCTTGTCCTCGCCCTTGGCAAGTGCGGCATCCCAGGCCTCGTTGGCGATGACGGTGGCATACAGGCGGCCGCCCTTAAAGACGGTCAGCTTAACGCAGTCGTTGAGCTCCTCGAGCAGCTCGCGCGTGGACTCGAAGCCCAGGTCATAAGCGGTCATGTCGCTAGCGGCGAGCGCCTCCTCGACCTGCGTCATAAATGTTTGCTTGCCGCATCCAATCGCATCGCGCAGCAGGCGATACAGATAGATGTGGTTGCCCAGCGAAAGCGTGGGCCTAACTATTGTCTTGCTCATGGCAAATCTCCTCTTTACACATGTAAAGCATCTTACCATCGCATGGCGTTCGCCATGGCGGCGCCCAAGGCAAACGGGCGCGAACCGCTTTCGATTCGCGCCCGTTGTATAGGTCGGTTATCTATGAGAGGCAAATGTGCTTAGTTGCCCGATGCCGTGCCTTGGCTCGAGTTGTCAGATGCCGTGCCGGACGCGGTTCCGCTCGAGCTGTTGGTGTTGCTACTGTCTGCTGCACCCGTTCCCGACGTGGTGTCGCTCGTCTGGCCTCCCGTGTTCGGCTGTGAACCGTCAGTCGTTTGGCTTGAGTCGGTCGTGTCGGACGGCGTGCCACTGTTGGCCGTAGAGGAATCGGTGCCCTGCGATTGGTTTTGGGTGTTCGAGGACGAATCGGCAGAGGTAGAACTGTCTTGCGTGCCGTCCGCCTGTGCCTGCTGATCTTGCGACTGGGTGTTGCCATTTGCATCGCTCTCGGTCGTGCGCGACGACAGGATTGGCTCGGGACGCTCGCCCAGACCCTCGCCGGCGGTGGTGATAAGGATGGCGCCGGCGCAGGCGATGACCGCGACGATGGCGATGGCGATCGAGAAGACGATGACCTTCTTTTGTGTCTGGCTGCGCTCTGCCGCGGCCTTGGCGCGCAGGCTGTTGGGGGCGACGCGCGCCGTGGTCGCGCATCCCGCAACCTGGCGCATCTCCTGCGTGGTCGCGGCGCCACCTAGGTGCTCCTCGATATTGGGCTCAACGGGCTCGTAGGCGCCGGTAGGGTAGTCGACAGCGGCATGCGTACCCTTAATTGCTTCGGCGCTGGCGGAGATAAAGTGGCGATAGACCTGCGAGGACACAACAGTGATGACTGAGCTCACAGCGGCACCAATCACCGAGCCGGCAATGCCGATCTTTGAAGCAAGCGCCACGCTCGTGGCGGCAGCTGCGGCGCCGGCGATGATCTGGGGAATGGAAATGTCGTCGAACAGGCCCTTTTTGGGCGCGATGGCCATGGTCTGTCCGATGGAATGGTTCTCGTGCACGCCGTTGTTGAGCGATGCCGGCGTCATGACGCGCGTGCGCGGCGCGTCGGTGTACTTGGTTGTCATACGGGGTCCTCCCGGTGTAAATCTGCTTCGTTTCGTGTAGCCATCAGGGTACCCACCAGATGTGAATCGTACGTGACATTTAACAGATACCATCAACTCATCAATTGCTCACCAAGTTGGTGGGATGCGGTTACACCCGGCGGTTGAACTACAATAGGGCTTGCTAATTGTGTTGAATAGCGTTTACGCACGGGAGCATTCTTATGAATCTTCACCTTTCTCAGTCTGATGGCTTTTTGCGTGTGGCGGCGGCCTCGCCGCGGATTCGCGTGGCCGATGTCGAGGGCAATGCCGAGGTTGCGCTGGCGGCTGTTCGCGATGCTGCCGGGCGTGGCGTTCGCGCGTTGGTGTTGCCCGAGCTTAACCTGACCGGCTATACCGCGGCCGACCTGTTCCATAATCGCACACTGCTGCATGCCTGCGAGGCTGCTCTGGTGCATATCCTCGATGAAACCCGTGAGCTGCCGATCGTCTTTACCATCGGTCTTCCCGTTGCGGTTGCCGAGAATATCTACAACTGTGCCGCCGTGTGCTGCGCGGGCGAGCTTTTGGGCCTCACGGCCAAGAAGTATCTGCCCAACTATGGCGAGTTCTATGAGCGTCGCTGGTTTGCTCCGTCGCCTGCGGATCCCGTGTGGGTTGAATTTGCCGGTCAGGGTCCGGTTCCGCTGGGTTCGGGGCTTGTCTACCGTTGCTGTGATGAGGGTGCCGAGGATATGGTGCTGGGCGTTGAAGTCTGCGAGGACCTGTGGGTGCCGGCGCCCCCTTCGACCGAGATGGCGCTTGCCGGTGCGACGGTGATCCTCAATCCGTCGGCTTCGGACGAGATTATCGGTAAGGCGGATTACCGCCGCAGCCTCATCTCTAACCAGAGCGCACGCCTGTACTGCGCCTATGCCTACGCGGACGCGAGCGAGGGCGAGTCCACGACCGACATGGTCTTTGCGGGCGAGAACCTCGTCTACGAAAATGGCTCCAAGCTCGCCGCCACCAAACTGCTTACCTGCGATATGGCCATCGCCGACGTTGACCTTGACCGCCTGGTTGCCGAGCGCCGTCGCTCGACGACATGGACGCGCGCGGACGATGCGCCGGAGGCCGTGACCGTCGAGTTCTCGTTTGAGGGCTCGCTCGCCGAAGAGCCTGTCCTGCGCGATGCGCTCGGCATAGACCGTGTCTTCCCCCGCGCGCCCTTCGTGCCTGCCGACCATGGTGACCTGGCTGAGCGCTGCGAGACCATCCTCGACCTGCAGACTGCGGGCCTCAAGACCCGCCTTGCCCATACGGGCACCAAGGCTGCGGTCATCGGCCTTTCGGGCGGCTTGGACTCCACGCTGGCACTGCTTGTGACCGTGCGTGCCTTCGATGCGCTGGGGCTGCCGCGCACGGGTATCACGGCGGTCTCCATGCCAGGTTTTGGCACGACGCACCGCACTAAGTCCAATGCCGAGTCGCTCGCTCGCGACCTGGGTGTGAGCTTCCGCGAGGTTTCGATCCACGCGGCTGTGAAGCAGCACTTCAAGGACATTGAGCATGATCCGGCCGTCCAAGACGTGACCTACGAGAACAGCCAGGCGCGCGAGCGTACGCAGATTCTGATGGATCTGGCCAACCAGGCTGGCGGTTTTGTCATTGGCACGGGCGACCTGTCGGAGCTGGCGCTCGGCTGGGCTACCTATAACGGCGACCACATGAGCATGTACGCCGTCAACGCGAGCGTGCCCAAGACGCTTGTGCGCCATCTGGTACGCTATGCTGCCGATGTCTTTGGCGGGCGCATTGCCGAGGTCTTGCTCGATATCCTCGATACGCCGGTGTCCCCCGAGCTTCTGCCGCCCACGGGCGACGGCGAGATTGCGCAGAAGACCGAGGATTTGGTGGGCCCGTACGAGCTGCACGACTACTTCCTCTACTACCTGCTACGTTTTGGCTTTGAGCCGGGCAAGATCTACCACATGGCGCTCAAGAGCTTTGAGGGCGTCTACGATGTCAAGACCGTCCACACGTGGCTACGTACGTTCTACCGCCGCTTCTTTGCCCAGCAGTTTAAGCGCAGCTGCCTGCCCGATGGTCCCAAGGTGGGATCGGTGACGCTCAGCCCGCGCGGCGATTGGCGTATGCCGAGTGACGCTAGCTCGCGTCTGTGGCTTGCGCAGATCGACGCGCTCAATACAGTTGACTAAGGTTGGCTAAATTGAACCAATACGGGGGTTGCAAGCGTTACACTTTTGCAATCTGATGGCCCGTATCGCGCGGCGCTCTTGTCGGAGCGCCGCGTTTTTTATATCGAAAGGTGGCACCATGCAGGCATCACAGCGTCTCGACCGCTTTGGCGCGGAGGTCTTCGCCTCGCTCAACAACAAGCTTCTCGCGCTGAAGGCTCAGGGCAAGACCATTTACAACATGAGCGTGGGCACGCCCGACTTTAAGCCGTACGACCACGTGGTCGAGGCGCTCACGCAGGCGGCCCAAGATCCCGAGATGTGGAAGTACGCCCTGCGCGACCTGCCTGAGCTTAAGCAAGCCGTGTGCGATTACTACGAGCGTCGCTTTGGCGTTTCGGGCATTACGCCGTCCATGGTGCAGTCGTGCAACGGCACGCAGGAGGGCGTGGGTCATTTGGGCCTGGCCCTGCTCGATCCGGGTGACACCATTCTAGTTCCCGATCCGTGCTACCCGGTCTTTGAGGCGGGTGCGAAGATCGCCGATGCCAAGCTCGAGTACTATCCGCTGGTTGCCGAGCACAATTACCTGCCCTATGTGGCGGGCATCGATCCCGAGGTGGCCGATCGCGCCAAGTACATGATCGTTTCGTTGCCCGCGAACCCGGTCGGCTCGGTGGGTACGCCCGAGGTCTACGAGGAGATTATCGCCTTCGCGCGTGAGCACGATCTACTGATTGTTCACGACAACGCGTACTCCGACATCGTGTTCGACGGCGAGCCGGGCGGAAGCTTCTTGCAGTATCCCGGTGCGCTCGAGGTGGGCGTTGAGTTCTTCTCGCTCTCCAAGTCGTTTAACGTCACCGGTGCGCGTATCGGCTTTTTGGTCGGCCGCGAGGACGTGGTCTCGGCCTTTGCCAAGCTGCGCAGCCAAATCGACTTTGGTATGTTCTTCCCGATCCAGAAGGCTGCTATCGCCTGTCTGAACGGTCCGCGCGATGAGGTCGAGGCGCAGCGTCTGAAGTACCAGGAGCGCCGCGATGCCCTGTGCGACGGTCTTGAGGGCCTGGGCTGGGAGCGTCCCAACGCGCATGGCTCTATGTTCGTGTGGGCCAAGCTTCCCGGTGGTCGCACCGATTCCATGGCGTTTTGCGAGGAGCTTATGGAGAAGGCCGGCGTTGTGGTGACGCCGGGCGCGAGCTTTGGTCCTTCGGGCGAGGGGCACGTGCGCATGGCGCTGGTCTTGCCGCCCGACCAGATCGCTTTGGCTGTCGAGGCCATTCGCGAGGCGGGCCTGTATTAGAAAGTTGTTTCGGCTCGTCAATAGCTCGAAACCGATTTCGTGCAGTTATTTTACGAATTCTGCAAATAATTTCGGTAAGCGGTCGATATTTGGCTGCGAATAGGAGCATAATCAAAGTCCCGATTGGATGTATTGGGATTACGGCAAGCCGCTCGGGTCGTTCCCGGGCGGCTTGTTTGTGGAGAGAGATGGGAGTTTCTAATGGTTAACGAGAAGAAGGTCGCTATTGTCGGCTGCGGTTTCGTCGGTTCGTCTTCGGCGTTCGCGTTGATGCAGAGCGGTCTGTTCTCCGAGATGGTTCTCATCGACGTGGACAAGAACCGCGCCGAGGGTGAGGCCCTGGATATCGCGCACGGCATGACGTTTGCCGAGCCGATGAAGATCTACGCCGGCGATTATTCCGATGTCGCCGACGCCGCCATGATCGTCGTCACCGCTGGCGCTGCCCAGAAGCCCGGTGAGACCCGCCTGGACCTGGTCAACAAGAACGTCAACATTTTTAAGTCCATTATCCCCGAGATTAAGAAGTCTGGCTTCGACGGCATTCTGCTCATCGTCTCCAACCCGGTCGATGTTCTGACTTATGCCGCCATCAAGATGTCCGGCTTGCCCGAGGGCCATGTCATCGGCTCCGGCACCGTACTCGACACCGGCCGTCTGCAACAGATGCTTGGCGCCCACGTCGAGGTTGACCCGCGCGACGTTCAGGCCTACGTCATGGGTGAGCACGGCGACTCCGAGTTTGTCGCTTGGTCCAGCGCTCAGGTTGCCGGCGTTCCGCTGAACACCTTCTGCGAGCTTCACGGCCACCTGGAGCACGAAGCCGCCGAGAAGCGTATCGCCGAGGACGTCAAGAACTCCGCCTACACCATCATCGAGAAGAAGCACGCCACCTACTACGGCGTCGCCATGGCCGTTAAGCGCATCTGCACTGCCGTCATGCGCGATGAGCAGACCGTTCTGCCCGTTTCCTCGCTCATGGTGGGCGAGTATGGCCTGTCCGATCTTGCCATCTCCATGCCGACCGTCGTTGGCCGCGACGGCGTCGTCTGCCGCGTCCCCGTGCCGCTGAACGATGACGAGCAGCATGAACTCACCGTCTCTGCTAAGGCCCTTAAGGACATCATCGACAGCGTCGACTTCTCCTGCTAAATTCGGCTCGTTTAAGCAACAGGCTACAATGAAGGCGTCTGGGTCCATGTGACCCGGGCGCCTTTTTGGTGCATCGGGGACAGGTTTGTTTGCGTCAAATGAGGTGCAAACGCTGCAAAACCAACCTGTCCCCCCTTGCACCGTTGTTGATGGGAGGGCCATGTCTGATTCGCCTAACTTTTTGACCTATGCCCAGACGGCCTTTGACTCGTTTGATGAGCGGCCGTTCTGCGCGGTGGATAGCCTCGTCTTTGCGTGGTTGTCGTATTTGCGCCTGCCGCAGGACATGTCAGAGCTTGAGGGCTGGCAGGGGCTTGATGTGCGCGAGCTGCTGCGCGCCGAGTGCTATCGGGATATGGTCGGCGATCTGTGGAATCCAGAGGGAAGCCGTGCCTTGTTGGAGGCCGTGGCAGCAAGCCCTCGCTACCGTGGCGTGCACGTTTGCGGCTATCGTGCCGTGAGCGATATGGTGGCGACGGAGCAGTTTGCAGCCATGGCGTTCCGGTTTCCGGCGGGGTTTAGTTATCTTTCCTTCCGGGGGACCGACAGCACGATTGTGGGCTGGAAAGAGGACTTTAACATGGCTTTCCGGTGCCCTGTGCCGGCCCAGGAATCAGCGGCGCGTTATGTGGACGAGGCAGCGGATGCAGTCGACGGGCCGCTTTTGTGTGGAGGTCATTCCAAGGGCGGAAACCTTGCGGTATACGGTGCGGCGATGTGCTCCGATGTCGCCCGCGAGCGAATCGAACGGGCGTATTCCCATGATGGTCCGGGCTTCGTCGAGGAGTTTCTGAGCAGCAACGCCTTTGTCGATCTTTCCGGTCGAATCGACAAGACGCTACCTCGGTCGTCGATCTTTGGCATGATGTTCGAGACACAGGAGGACTATGCCATCGTTGAGAGCACCGAGTTCAGCCTGCTGCAGCACAATCCCTTTAGCTGGGTGGTTGATGGTCGCGACTTCGTGTACTGTGAGCGCCTGTCCGCCGGTGCTCGATACGTTGATGGCTCCATTCGCGAGATGCTGCTTGCAGTGTCGCCTAGCGAGCGCGAGCGTTTTGTAGATGCGTTGTTCTCCGTGTTTGAGGCTACGGGTGCTGAGCGGTTTGCAGATATCGCAGGAAATCTGCGCGAGAGCCTGCCCGTGATGCTCCAGGCTGCGCAAGGCTTTGACAAGGATACGCGACGCTTTGTCTCTCAGACCATCGTGGCAATTCTTAAGTGTGCGCTGCTGCCCAAGCGTCCCGAGTTCAGCATGCCTTCTAGCGGTAAGAGCCTGACAGAACAGCTCGAGGCTTGGCAGTCCGAACTCTTGCGCTAGCCATTGGTGCAAAGCAACCTGTCCCCGATGCACCAATCTTCGATGCGCCTGGGGCGGGCTCGACCGCTATACTGGTTCGTGCCGAAATCAATCTAGAACGGAATGCCGTATATGAAAATCAATCACGCGATTCTGCATATCCTGGACTTTGACTCTGCCGTCAACGTTATGAGCCAGCGCGAGCTCGATATCGAGAGCCGTACCGTGCGCAACTTCGTGACCACGCATCTGCGCCGCGCCCGCACCTCTGCCGATAACAAGCGCGCCACGTTTGCCGAGAACTCCGCATTCGGCGGTGAGCTCAAGGGCTATTTCTTTGGCGAGCGTGAGTTCGTGGACCTGTCGCAGCAGATTGCGGAGTTTATCTCTTCCGAGCTCACCAAAGCCGAGAAAGCCGAGTCCACTGACGTGCTTGTGGCGGACTTTGACGATGATGAGGATGCCCGCTGGTTTGCCGTGATGCTGCTGGGCTCTAAGCAGGCATTCATGCACGAGGTGGGTCGCGAAGAGGGCGAGGTACGCAACGACATCGCGCGCCACTACGCCATTCTGCCGAACCCCTCGCAAAAGGTGCCGAGCTATGCCATCGTGCGCGCAAGCACCATGGAGATCGGCTACGTGGACAAGAAGCGCAAGATTGCCGGCGAGGACCGTATGCTTATCCCCGATGGCCTGCTGCAGTGCGACACGGGCGTATCGGGCAAGGAGGTCATCGACACCGTGACGCGTGTGGTCGAGGAAGTCGCCGAGGAGCACGGTGCCAATACGGCCGTAGCGCTCGCTAAGGTTAAGGCTGCCGTTGCCGAGAAGGTTGAGGATGACGAGGAGCTGCCGCCTTGGGATATCGTCGATGAGGTCTTTGAGGATGAACCGGTTATCAAGGAGAGCGTGCGCGCGGCACTGACCGAGGAGAAGGTGCCTGAGCGTGTGCCCGTGGAGCGCAAGCAGGTCGAACGCGCGGCCGTACGCAATCACAAGATTCGTACCGACACGGGTATCGAGATCAGCTTCCCGGCCGAGATGGGTTCGAACTCCGAGTACATCGAGTTCGTCAACGAGCCCAACGGCCTCATCTCCATCGAGCTCAAAAACATCGGGTCAATTGAGAATCGATAAACTGCGCTTGTAAGCTGCAGACAAAACAAAGGCCGAAATCCTTCGGGACTTCGGCCTTTTTGCTTGGAGCTGAATTGAGTTGCAGACTGAGCATGCGTCAGCGAAAACGCCCCTAGGCGAGCAAGGTGACGTGAAAGAGGAGGGAAGCGTACTTCGGTACGCGACCGACGATTGAACGTCAGATTGCCGCTTAGGGGCGTTTGCAGCGTCGAGAGGTCCGTCGTTCGTTAGAACGACGGAACCAAAGGTGCAGCGTCGACTAGTTACGCGGTTTGGTGAAAACCGCGTAACCCTACAGCTTGCGCAGGCCTTCCTCGAGGCCAGTCTTGCTGTCGGTCTGGGCGTCGCGCATCTTGATGACGCGGGCGGGGACACCGGCCACGACGGCACCGGCGGGGACGTCCTCGACGCACACGGCGCCGGCGGCGACGACAGCGCCCTTGCCTACGTGCACGCCCTCCAGGACCACGGCGTTGGCGCCGATCATGACATCGTCCTCGATGATGACGGGCGTGGCGCTGGCGGGCTCCACAACGCCTGCCAGCACGGTGCCGGCGCCGATGTGGCAGTTCTTGCCCACGGTGGCGCGGCCGCCCAGCACGGCGCCCATGTCGATCATGGAGCCTTCGCCAATGACGGAGCCGATGTTGATAATGGCACCCATCATGATGACGGCGCGGTCGCCGATCTCGACGCGGTCGCGGATGATCGCGCCCGGCTCGATGCGGGCGTTGATGCCCTTAAGGTCGAGCATGGGGACGGCGGAGTTGCGGCAGTCGTTCTCCACATCATAGTAGTCGATGGAGTCGGCATTGGCATCCAGGATGGCCTTGAGCTCATCCCAGTCACCAAAGACGGTCTTGCCACGACGACCGCCGTAGACGTGTGCATTGCCCCACTGGACCTTCATGCCCGGCTTCTCGCGCACGTACAGCTTAACGGGCGTCTTTTTGGGCGCGGTGGCGATGTAGTTGATAAGCTCTTGTGCATCCATCTCGGCTGCGTTACTCATATATTGTTTCTCCTTTGCGTGGATACGGTTGATACCTGGTTAGGCAAACATGACCTGGTCGAACGTATAGAAGCCGGGTTCGCGGGTGACGAGCTTCTGCGCGGCTGCCAGGGCGCCGTTGACGAAGATCTGGCGGCTCGTGGCGCGGTGCGTGAGCGTGACCTCCTCGTCCTGGCCAAAGAAACTTACTTTGTGCACGCCGGCGACGGTGCCGCCGCGCAGCGAGTGCATACCGATTTCCTTGGGATCGCGTGCTCCGCACATGCCCTCGCGGCCATAGACGGGGTGGTAGCCTGCCTCGGGCTCGGCTTCGACGACGGCGTCGAGCAGTAGCTTGGCAGTGCCGCTGGGGGCGTCGACCTTTTGGTTGTGGTGCGTCTCGACGATTTCGCAGTCAAAGCCGGGCAGCTCGCGTGTAGCCTGCGCTACCAGATGGCGCAGGGCTGCGATACCGATGGAGTAATTGCCCGAGTGCATAACGCGGGTGTTCTGGCCCAGCTCACGCAGGCGGTCCATCTGCTCGGGGGTGTAGCCTGTGGTGCCTGAGACCAACGCCGCGCCCGTGCGCTCGACATAGGCGACGACGGCGTCGAAGGTCGCGACGTTCGAGAAGTCGATGATGACGTCGGCAGCCGGTGCGTTCTCGAGCTCGCTCAAATCGAAGCCAATCTGGGCCACGATATCAAAAACGGGCTGCCCGGCGGCGTCGACAATGCCTTCGGCGGTAGTGCGGATGAGCGAGCCCATGCGGCCCGTTCCCATAATGACGGTCTTAATCAAGTAGACCAGCTCCCTTCAGAGCATCGGTAAGTGCGGCTCGCGTGTCGTCTGCCATGGGGCACAGCGGCATACGGTAGTTTGCCTCGATCATGCCCATCTGGGCGAGCGCTTCCTTGACGGGGATGGGGTTGACCTCGCTAAAGAGGGCGTTGATGAGCGGCTGGCCGGCAATCTGGATATCGCGGGCGCGCTCCACGTCACCGTCCAGATAGGCGCGGCACATGTCGTGCACGAGCTGCGGCTGAACATCGGCCCACACGCTGATGGTGCCCGAGGCGCCCAGGCTCATGAGCGGTACGGTAAGCGCGTCCTCGCCCGAGTACATGCGGAAGTCGTCTGACAGCAGGTGGGCGATCTTGGCCGCGTAGGCGACGTTGCCCGAGGCCTCCTTAATACCCATGATGTTGGGGTGCGCGGCCAGGCGTTCTACGTTGCGCTCGCTGATGCCGCAGCCACAGCGGCCGGGGATGTTGTACAGGATGCAGGGGATGTCCACGGCATCGGCGACGGTCTTAAAGTGCTGATAGATACCCTCTTCATTGGACTTGTTGTAGTAGGGGGTGATGAGCAGCAGACCGTCGGCGCCCAGGCCCTGATAGGTGAGCGACTTGGTGAGCATGGTCTGCGTGGAGTTGGAGCCCGAGCCGGCAATAACGGGGACGCGTCCTGCAACATGCTTGACCACAGCGGCGACGACGGAGTTGTCCTCGTCATCGGTCATCGTGGCACTCTCACCGGTGGTGCCCAGGGTGAGGATGGCGTCAGTGCCATTTTGCAGGTGGAAATCGATAAGGTGCTCAAGCGCGTCAAAGTCGACACTGCCGTCCTTTTTAAACGGCGTGACAAGGGCGACGATTGAGCCCTCGAGATTGCGGATATCCATGTTCTTCTCCTTCGCTTCCGCGATCTGGACGCGTTTGTTCCATTGGGCGGCGACTACTAGGCGCTCGTCCTGAGCGCGACGGCGGGCGCTTTCGGCGCGCGATTTGGCCAGCAGCTCGCGGCCGCACGGCAGCACGTCGAGCGTGGCAAAGTAATCGCCCAGGCGCTCGGCGCGGCGAATAAGGTCGGCCGAGCCGTCGGGGCGCAGCAGGACCTCGGCGGAGCGCAGGCGGCCGTTGTAGTTGTAGCCCATAGAGTGGCCATGCGCGCCGGTGTCGTGAATCACGAGCAGGTCGCCCATGTCGATATGCGGAAGCTCGCGGTCGATGGCGAACTTGTCATTGTTCTCGCACAGATTGCCCGTGATGTCGTACGTGTTCGTGACGGTGGCTGCGGTTTTATCGGGACCGTCCGGCTGACCCATCACCGTGATGTGGTGGTAAGCGCCATACATGGCGGGACGAATGAGGTCGACGGCACTGGCGTCCACGCCGATATAGTCCTTGTAGATCTGCTTCTCGTGGATGGCCTTGGTGACCAGGCACCCATAGGGACCCATCATAAAGCGGCCCATCTCGGTGCAGATCGCCACATCGCCCATACCAGCGGGAACCAGAATCTCGTCGTATGCCGCGTGCACTCCCTCGCCGATGGCGTGAATATCGTTGGCCTGCTGCTCGGGCAGATAGGGGATACCGACGCCGCCGGACAGATTGATAAAGGCGACATGTGCGCCGGTCTCGCGCTCCAGGCGCACGGCAAGTTTAAAGAGGATGCGTGCGAGCTTGGGATAGTAGTCGTTAGTGACGGTGTTACTGGCAAGGAAGGCATGGATGCCAAAGTCCTCGGCGCCCTTGGCCTTGAGCATGCGGAAGGCCTCGAAGAGCTGCTCGGTGGTCATGCCATATTTGGAGTCGCCCGGGTTGTCCATGATGCCGTTGGAGAGCTGGAACAGACCGCCTGGATTAAAGCGGCAGCTGACCGTCTTGGGGATGGGCCCCGCAACGCGCTCAAAGAACTCGATGTGGCTGATGTCGTCAAAGTTGACGATGGCACCCAGCTTGTCGGCGAGCTCAAAGTCGGCAGCCGGCGTGTCGTTGGAAGAGAACATGATGTCGTGTCCCGTGATACCCAGCGAACGGGCGATCATGAGCTCGGTATAGCTCGAGCAATCGCAGCCGCAGCCGTATTCGTTGAGAATGGAGATGAGCGCCGGGTTGGGGTTGGCCTTGACGGCAAAGTATTCCTTAAAGCCCGGGTTCCATGCAAAGGCGTCGCTCACTTCTTGCATGTTGCGGCGGATGCCTGACCCGTCGTATAGATGAAACGGCGTGGGGAACTGCTCGACGATATGCTCGAGTGTCTCCTTGTCCACAAACGGCTGCTTGGCCGCATATGCCTCGTTGGGGGTCAATGCCATGTCCCGTAAACCTCGCTATCCAGACGGCGCCATCTGCGCATCGAATCCGCATAGCGTGGACCCAATGTCCGGATAGCGCTCCCGCATTGCTGCAGACAGTCCTGTGGGTGTTTCCCACAGGCCCACCAGGTTGTTCGTGCCCGAAAAACCCAGTTCGGCGGGTTTCGCCTCCCCACGGGGTCAAAGCCTGCCGGCTCGCCCGCGGCTCTTCGTGCCCGCGCCTCTATCAAGTGGTAAAGACCCTATCACGTTGCACTTTACCAAACAAGAGTATTCGTATATAACGTTTAAAAAATGCAGCAATATGCTGGAAACATGTGTGCCACAATCCTGTATCACAATAAGTTGCAACAGATGTGCCTCACGAAGGGATTCTCTATGACCGAGCTCCAAGAACTCCGTCGCTATCGCCGCGATCTCCATCGCATTCCGGAGCTCGATTTCGATCTTCCGCAGACTATCGCCTATATCGAGGGCGTGTTGGCGCCGCTCGCTTGCGAGGTGACCCATCCGTGTCCCAGCTGCGTCTGCGCTTTCTTCGACGCTGGCGTTGGTGCCGCGCGTGCCACGGCGATTCGCGCCGATATGGATGCGCTGCCCATCGCGGAGGCGACGGGAGCGGCCTTTGCCTCGATCCATCCCGGCAAGATGCACGCTTGCGGACATGACGGACACATGGCCATGGCACTTGCCGCCGCGACGTATGTCGACCGTACGATTCGCGAGCAGCCGGGCGCCATTAGGCGCAACGTTCTCTTTGTGTTCCAGCCGGCCGAGGAAACGACCGGTGGTGCCAAGACGGTATGCGAGAGCGGTGTGTTCGAGCGCTATGGGGCTGACCGCATTTTTGGCTTCCATGTGTGGCCCGATCTGCCTGCCGGCACGTTGGCGAGTTGTTCCGGTCCGCTGCTGGCGCGTTCGAGTGAGACACACATTCATATTCACGGGACGAGCATCCATATCGCTAAGACCTATGGCGTTCCGGTCGAGGAGTCGCACGATGCGGCGCTGGCGGCTGCCAAGTTCTTGGTTGCCGAGCGCGAACTGATGGACGAGCTGGGCACCGACGAGCCCTGTATCGGTAAGTTTGGTCTGCTGCAGGCCGGTACGGTTTGCAACGCGGTGGCGGGGGAGGCCCATGTGGCCGGAAGCCTGCGTGTGTTTACGGACGACATGTTCGACCGGGCGCGCGAAGGCGTGCGCCGCGTGCTGGACGATGCCTGTGCCGCAACGGGCTGCACGTATGATCTCAACTTTGCCGAGGGCTATCCGCCGGTCGACAACGACCCCGAGTTGTTTGCCAGCGTCGCGCCTGCCTTGCCCGGGCTGCAGCTTGTGGAGGAACCGCTGCTGATCGCCGAGGATTTCGCGTTCTATCAACGCCATCTGCCGGGCGTGTTTTTCCTGCTGGGCACGGGTATGCGAGAGGCGCAAGAAAACCCGATCGACGCAGACGGCTGTCCAGCTTATGCGATGAGCGCCCTTCACACCGATGCCATGCTCTTCGACGAGGAAATCCTACTCAAAGGCCTCAATGTCTACAAACGATTGCTTGACTTGGAGTGATGATGAGGCGCCGACAGACTGCCGTGTATAGTCCTGGTGGGTGCGGGTGCGGCCTGCTGCTGCTTCCGGTTATTGCTGTGAGCATTGGCGTGATGTTTGCGCTTGCCGGGTTGGCAGCAGCGGCACTCGTGTTGCTGATTGTGGCCATTGGCGTGACGATTTGGCTCTATCGTTGCCGCGAGCAACGTCGTGCCGACGGTAAAACCAATGTCGGCTGGGTTGTATTCCTGGTCATTGCGTACCCGCTGAGTGTCAGCTACCTGGTGTTCTTTGTCCTGTTGATGGTCAGTGCCTTTACCGGGGAATCCGTCACGGTGGGTTGATGCGCTGCCGGCAGACGGTCGCGCAAAGTGCGTTTGCTCGGCGTTTGGATAACTGCATTGGCCGTTTACCGCAACCTTAGCTCTCAGCTAATGAATTCAAGTTTAATCCTTCCTACGATGTGCTGTGTGCCGGCACGGTAGCCGGATCGTAGGAAGGATGAATAATGGCAAAAGAGGGAAAGAAGCCGATCGGTAAGATTGTCCTAGGCGTCATCGTGGTGCTGGTTATTGTCGGTGCCGTGGGCTCTATGGGCGGCAACTCAACCGATTCGTCTGCGAGCGATTCGGCAAAACCTGCCGAGGCGACACAGCAGGCTGAGGAGCAAAAAGAACCGCAAGAACCGTATACCATTGCTGACGAGGCTGAAGACACTTCCAATCAGTTTACCTATAAGATCACGGGCACGCTGACCAATAACACGGACAAGGAAAAGAGCTACATTCAGATTGAGTATGTTCTGTATGATGCTGATGGCAACCAGGTTGGAACGGCTCTTGCAAACACCAATCATCTGAAGGCGGGCGGCTCCTGGAAGTTCGAGGCGCTGGGTACGGTGTCTCCCGACCAGGTTGCTAGCTGGGAGCGTTCGGACGTAAGCGGTTTCTAGCATGTTGCATGCACTGGGGGAGGTGAAGTCGTATGCCCGATAAAAAGCTGACCGAGGAGTTGCTCAATGAGCTTCTCGACGCGCCAAACATCGATGGTTATATCAAAGAACACGACTTTGCCGCCCCGTCGCTTTCGGACTACCTGAAGCAGCTGCTGCAGGAAAAGGGCTTGGAGCGCTCGCGCGTGGTTCGTATGGCCGATCTCAATGAGACCTTTGGGTATCAGATCTTTACCGGTGCGCGGCATCCGAGCCGCAATAAGGTGCTGCAGATTGCCTTTGCGATGGCGCTGACGCTCAAAGAGACCAACCGTGCGCTGACGGCTGCCGGGGTAAGCGTCCTTAACTGCAAGGACCGCCGCGATGCGATTATCATCTTTTGTATCGATCGCGGGTGCAGCCTCCAAAAGGTCAACGAGGAGCTGTATCGCTTTGGCGAGGAGACGGTGAGTTAGCGGTTGATATCTGAGCTGGCGGAGCTGCCGAACAACGACGCAAACGAACGGGGCGCGGATGCCATGGGGTGTCTGCGCCCTGCGCTATGATGGAGGCTATGGATACTCAGACCCCAACATATTCCGATGACGAGCTGACCGCAGCGCTTGTCGAGCACCTGGCGTCGCTCGATCGCGACGACAGCTATCGCGTGGAGCGTGTACTTAAGCGCTCGTCCGTTGAAACAACCGAGCTCGTGTACTTTGAAGGAACCGGCGGTGGTTCGCTCGGCCCCTTTGTCCGTAAACGCATCGATGCTTCGGCTCAAATCGGAGGGGCATACGAGCGTCTATTTGCCGCTCAGCGGGCAGGCAGGCGTTTTGAGCACCTGCCCAGAATCGTCGATTGTCGTCGTGTGGGCGACGAGCTCAACGTGGTTATGGAATACATCGAAGGGGAGACACTCGGGGCGCTGGTGGACCGTCTGGGAGCCACCCCCGATTATGCGCGTGAATTGTATCCTGCCCTTTGCGACGCCGTGGGTGAGCTCCATGCCGGTTTTGCAATGGCGGGGGAGACGTCGGCGCCGGAGATCCATCGCGACCTCAAGCCGTCGAATATCATCGTGACAGGTGCCAACTATACGCCTAATGACGGCCTGACATTTTCATCGCTGGTGATTATCGACTTGGGGATCGCGCGCGTATGGCGCGATGGCGCCGATGCCGACACCGTCAAGTTTGGGACACGGCCCTATGCGCCGCCCGAGCAGTATGGGTTTGGGCAGACGAGCGTGCGAAGCGACGTCTACGCACTTGGCGCCCTGTTGTTCTTCTGCTTGACGGGAGTCGACCCTAAGCCAGGGCTCGACATGCGCGAGCAATGCGAGGCGCGCGGCATTCCCACTTCACTTGCCGATGCCGTCTGCATGTCGATGGCGCTCGACCCGGCCAAGCGTTTTGCGAGCGCGGAAGCGTTGGGACGGGCGACGCGCGCGGCATACGATCTGAGTCGCCCCGTGCGGCCTTCTGCGCCTGCGCCTGTCCGTACTCCGGCCTCGGAGACGGTGTTGACGCCCCAAGGGCTCCAGAACCCCGCAGGGCCTCCTGGCCCTGCCGCCTCCGCTGCATGCGGTCTGCTCTCTCGCGTTCCGGAGTCTCTGGGGCGCATTTGGAATACGCTCGTCTGCTTCTCGCTGCTTGTGTTCTTTGCCGGAAGTCACTTTGCCGTCTTTCATCCCACCGGAGCAAACCAAAGCTACCCGACGTGGCTTCTCATAATCGAGTATTTTTTCTTTGTCGATGGCCTTATGGTGCTTATGCATTTTGCGCTGCTCGATAAGCGCCGTCTTCGTCGGCGATTCGCGCTGCTCGACAGCTATCGCGGCAAGAAACTCGCGAAACTCTGGCTCAAGGCATTGGGTGTGCTGCTCCTATGCATGATCGTCATAGTCGCGGTTGCCAATGCGACCGGCGTCGTCGATACCTCCGCTACCTAAAAGAAAGGGGCCCCGTTGGGGCCCCTTGTAGTTGCACTTAGATGCGGTTCATTTGAGCGGCGACTTTGTTGTACCAGTCCTGCCACGTGGGCGGGCAGTACTTTTTGGCCGCAGCCGGGGTAAGGGTGGAGCCGTAGTTGGCGCCCAGATAGGCAACGTGGGCGGAGATGCCCTCGCTCCAGCTGCCAAAGCTGCGCCAACCGCCGCCACGTGCACTCCAGCCCCAGGCGTTGTAAGAATTGGCGCAATAAGCACCCTTGGTGCTCTCGATGCAGGCGATGGCGGGGGACCAACGGGGGTCGACACCGGTATTCCAAGCGGCGACGGCAAAGTTGTAGCCCTGGCCTGCCATGGGGGAGCCGGCGAGATAATTGTCGATGCGGCTCGTCCACTCATTAATGAACGAATCGTAATCGGAACTACCGGCATTGGCGTTGTTCACCGTGGTGTCGATGGTGGTGTTGGTGTTGGTGGCCTGGCTGCTGGAATTGCTGCCGCTTACGCCCTCGCCCGAGAGCTTCTCGGCGGCAGCGGCCTTATCGGCCTCAAGCTTGGCAAGCTCGGCGGCATTTTCCTGCTCGGCTTTTGCCTGTGCCTCGCTGCGGAGCTGCTGGGCCTGCGCCAGCGCATCCTCGGCGTTTTTCTGCTCCGCCTCAAGCTGAGACTTGGCCTGTTGGAGCTCAGCCTTGTTCTGCTCGAGTTCGGTTTGCATGTTATTGAGCTGCTCGATCTCGTCGACGCTCGAGCTCGTGATCTGGTTGGTGTATTTGCAGGTCGTGATGAACTCACCCAGGCTCTGCGCGTTGACCAGGAAGCTCACGATGGGATTGGTGCCCTTCTGATACTTGTACAGATCGCGCATGGCGGAGCTTGCCTTGGCCTGCTGCTCGGGAAGCTTGGCCTCGATTTCCTCGATGCTTGCCTCATTGGAGTCAATCTGCTTTTGCAGGTCATCGAGTTTGGTGCGGGCGTCGTTGTAGGCGCTCGTGGCGGCTTCGATCTTCTGCTGGGCTGCGGAAAGCTGGTCCTGCGTTGCCTGCGAGGCGGCATACGCCGCAACGGGGGAGAGCATCGGCGTGGCCGTCAGCGCAACAGCGAGCGCGGCGCTCGTGATGATACGAGCCGGCTTCGACGCAATGAGCGCTGCGGTGCGATGATTCGAATGCTGCATCCAGTCCCTCTGCAATCAATCGTAGGTTATGGTTCGAGGTGTATTCTACTACTGCTTTCGACCTCAACTTGAACCTTAAAGGTTCCAAAGGGTCAAGTTGAACTTGAGGCTTTGGCTTTGACCTGCAGTTATGATGAATTGTTGAGAAACCATAGAGTTCAACTTTAACGTTACGGGGGCCTGTTTAAGAGGAACTTTGGGCTGTAAAAGCTATCTCAACGTGGGGTTTTACAACTACAGCGTGCCCTCCTGGCGAGCCTGCTCAATCTCTTCGAGCGCCTCGGCGGGGGTGAACGAGCAAGTGCCGTCGCCGAGCTTGACCACCTGGATTTCGTCGCCGGTATGGACCTCTCCGCCCTTTAGCACCACGCCAAAAACGCCCTCGTGGGGAAAGATGCAGTCGCCGGCGAGATAGTAGATGGCACAGCGGATGTGGCAGACCTTACCGATCTGACTGATTTCGACCAGGACATCGTTGCCAATCTTGAGCTGCGTTCCCAAGGGGAGCGAGAGTAGATTGATGCCTTGCGTGGTGAAGTTCTCTCCAAAGTCACCCTCGTGTACGTCGAGCCCGCGTGCCTGCGCCGTCTGGATGGACTCCGCGGCTAAAAAAGAGACCTGGCGGTGCCAATGTCCGGCGTGCGCATCGGTAGCGAGGCCAAATTGCTCGATGACGGTGTCGCGTCCATCGGCGACGGGCGACTTGCGAGTGCCTTTGTGCTCCGACGTGTTGATTGAGACGATACGGGCAGGCCCGTTGTAAGCATCGTTTGCGGTGCGTAGGGGAACTGCCGTCTGGGCACGATCCGCAAGTTCGCGCTTGGCGGCGTCAATGATGGGGTTGTTGATCGGATGAGCCTGGGGCACGGTGCACCTTTCGACGGGGCGGGCAACATGTTGAATCCTACAACAATGGTAGGTTCATTGCCCGTTGTCATACAACGGTGAGCGCCGTCTTCGTGCTGGCCTTCGTGCTGGACGATTACGTTGATTGCCATAGATACGGTGGAGCTTTGGGCGCCGGCGGCTTGGCACGCTAGAATAAATCAGTTGCGCAAAGACCGCCCGTTGTGTGGGCAGTTCATGATAGGAAGTTTCCATGGCATTGCAATTTTCAGAGCGCGAGTTCATTCCCGTGCTGCTCGGTGGCGACATCAACGCCTATTCGGTGGCGCGCGCCTTCTACGAGGAGTACCAGGTCAAGAGTCTGGTCTTTGGCAAGTATCAGACGGGTCCCGCGTACCGCAGCCAGATTATCGACTACACGCCCAACGTGGATATCGACACCATGCCCGTGATGCTCAAAACCGTCAACGGCATTGCCCAAGCGCATGCCGACAAGACGATTGTCCTTGTGGGCTGTGGCGACAACTATGTTGCCCTCGTGGCTCAGGCCAAGGATGCTCATGAGTTGGCGGATAACATCGTCGCGCCTTACGCTCCCTATAGCATGCTCGAGCAGTGCCAGAAGAAGGAGATCTTCTACGAGCTGTGCGAGAAGCATGGCGTGCCTTATCCGCATACCTTTACCTTCACCATGGCGATGCTGAACGACCAAGGCGAGGCACCTGCCGAGGTGCTCGATCAGATCGATTTTCCCTACCCGATGATTCTGAAGCCTTCTGACGGCATCATGTGGTGGCAGCACGAGTTCGAGGGCCAGAAGAAGGCCTATGAGATTGCCGACCGCGCCGAGCTGGAACAGGTCATTCGCGATTCGTATGCCAGCGGCTACACCGACGATCTGATCTTGCAGGATCGCGTGCCCGGCAACGACGAGTACATGCGCGTGCTCACTAGCTATTCCGACCGCAACGGCAAGGTGCGCATGATGTGCCTGGGTCACGTGCTGCTCGAGGAGCATCAGCCCCACGGTGTCGGCAACCATGCCTGTATCATTACCGAGCCCAACGACGAGCTCATGGGCGGCGTGCGCAAGTTGCTCGAGGACCTTCACTTTGTGGGCTATTCCAACTTTGACGTAAAGTACGACGAGCGCGACGGCTCGTTTAAGTTCTTCGATTTCAACACGCGCCAGGGCCGCAGCAACTACTACGTTACCAACAGCGGCTTTAACGTTGCCAAGTATGTGGTGGACGAGTATGTGTTCAACCGTCCGTTTGAGCCGGAGTTTGTGACGGCTCAGGACGAGGCCCTGTGGATGGTCGTCCCCATGGGCGTCGTCGACAAGTACGTCAAGGATCCCGAGCTGCGCGCTAAGGTGCATCGCCTGGACAAGGAAGGCAAGGGCGCCGACCCTTCGTTTATGAAGGGCGACTTTGTCTTTAACCGCTGGCTGCGCATGTGGCACACCAAGCTGCGCCACTTTAAGCTGTTCAAGACGTATTACAAGTAGATGAGCGCGGCGCCCGTCCGGTTTGCATCGGGCGGGCGCGGGTATGATACGCGCAATTGCGCAAGCGTCACCAAGGAGGCGGCGATGGAAAAGCTGGGAGTTATCGGCGGCATGGGCGCCGAGGCCACGTCGTATTACTACGACCAAGTGGTGCGTCATACGGCTGCTGCCTGCGATCAGGAACATATCGACATGGTGGTGCTCTCCAAGTCGACCATGCCCGACCGCACGTTGGCCATTAAGACCGGCGAGCATGCCAAGCTGCTGGCGACCATGAAAGAGTGTGCCCAGGCACTCGAGTCGCTGGGCTGTGCGCACATTGCCATTCCCTGCAACACGTCGCACTACTTCTACGACCAGATCCAGTCGTTTACGAAGGTGCCGATTATCCACATGCCGCGTGAGTCGGTGCGCTATGCTCTGGCCGGTGCGGTGATGGGGGAGTGCGAGTTCGACCCCAACCTGAGTATGCCGGCCGAGCCGGTGCACAAGATTGGCATCATGGGCACCGACGGAACCGTGGGCGCGGGTGTCTACGGCCGCGAATGTAAGGCTGCGGGTGTTGAGGTTGTCTATCCCAGCGAGAAACGTCAGAACGATGTGATGTCGCTTATCTACGATGATGTGAAGGCCGGACGTGAGCCCGATATGGATAAGTTCGACCGCGTGATGTGGGAGTTCGCCCGTAGCGGCTGCGACCGCGTCATTCTGGCCTGCACCGAGCTCTCGGTGTTGCAAAAGTACCGAGAGATGCCCGAGATCACCCTCGACGCCATGGATGTCCTGGTGCGCGAATCCATCATCCGTAGCGGCGCTCCCTACCGCCTCTAGCTTCCGACCTGTCAAAAAGGGACAGGTTAATTTTGGTAGGTTTTATCTGGTGAAACAGTAAGGCCTCGGCTCGTTTGGTGCGAGCCGAGGCCTTTTGCGTTTACGGGCTTTAGCCTGTGCGGGGCGCGCAGCGCGCCGCATCAGAAACCACCCG
>CABRZT010000008.1:0-46845 GCA_902475595.1 uncultured Collinsella sp.
CCGAGCCGTACGCTTGAACTGAGAAGGGGGAGGCCTCGCGGCCTCCCCCTTTTTTGCGTTTACCGGGCATAAATGACTCATTTACGCCAGACGATTTAATTCTTTTTGGTATTGAGCTTTTATTTAAAGAAAATAAAACGAATAACAAGGGCAACTGCTATGGCTGCAATGATCAAAAGCAGGATTGTCAGTCGATGCTGCTTGCGTCGTTTACTTGATGAAACGAAGATTGATTTTCCCTGTTTTGGCGTTTCGAGATAGCGAGCCGAATGCGTCAAGGTTTGCTTTGGTCGAGGACCTCTTTGTTGATGAGCGGCGGATGCTTTCATCGGCTCATCACTAGCTGCGCTGTTTTTAGATAATGGTGCGTCTTTCAGATATACAGGGTCTCCCGAGGCGACGCCCATATGTTTGCGTCCCGTTTGGGCATCCTCGAGCGTTTGATATCGATTTCTCGTCACATACTCGGGCTCCGGATCATTAATGGGCTCTTGCGAGATGTGGGGGCGATGGAACCGCGGCGGCTGCGTGGAAGTATCTTCCCCCTGCGTCGGCATAAACATTTTGTTCTGGTTTTGGTCGTCCATGATGCCCTTTAGCTCGTTACCAACAACGTGTACGCGCTCATTGTAAGCCCCTTGCTATTTGTAGCTGCGAACATACTTGTTATTTAAGCTCTGGTTCAAAGAACCTTAACCTTATTAAAACCTGAGTCAAACACACTTAGATATGCTTATAGTGCTGGACTCAAAAAACTTTATAGTCGATGTATATATGAGCACTGGGTGGGCATATATAAGAGCGTCAAAAGAAGCCCCAGTCACCTAGAAGATGACTCGGCAGTCCTTAAAAGGAGTGGTAAACATGGCAAGCATGGTTCCTTATCGTTCGGTTTTTGGCGTTCGTCCTTCTGCTAGCTCGTTGTTCGATCTGTTTGATGATATGACCGACCTTGCAAACAACTCGATTGCTTCCAAGGCGTTCCCCGTTGACGTTGAGGATAAGGGCGACGGCTATGAGGTCAAGGCTTATCTGACCGGCGTCGCCAAGGACGATATCGATGTCGAGCTTAACGAGGGCCGTCTGTCCATTAGCGTGAATGTCGAGGAAGGCGAGGAGAACGAGGGCAAGAACTTCCTGCAGAAGGAGTTCAGCTCGTACAGCGCGACGCGTGGCGTGTATCTAAAGGACGCTTCGAGCGAGGGCCTCTCGGCTAAGTACGCTGACGGCATCCTGACCGTTACGGTTCCCAAGATCGTCGAGAAGAAGAACGTTACGAAGATCTCCATTGACTAACTTCGTTGGTGTTCTGCGCTATTAAAAGACAGCAAAAGGGGCTGGGAAGCGATTCTCGGCCCCTTTTGCTGTCTAGGACAGTCTATTGAATGGTTGCCGGTTGATACTGACTCGCAGGGCGTATCGAGAGTTTTCGCGATCCTTGGAGAAGGGTTGCGGAGCTGCCGACCTCGTCATCCAGGGTTGCGGCCAGAGCTTTGGCATAGCTTTTGACGGTAAGGCTCGGACGATTGTTATCTTGGCTGATATGCATGGCAATGAGCTGTTCGGTGCGATCGGTAACAAGTTCGCGCGCGGCTTCGGCGGCTTGGCCATTGGAGAGGTGTCCCCTTTCAGACAGGATGCGCTCCTGAAGAAAGCGGGGATATTCTCCCTCGCGCAGCATGGTCACATCGTGGTTGCTTTCGAGTGCGAGGACTCGACAATCTTCGAGGGTGTTCATGGCTTGGCTCGATAGCTCTCCGGTGTCGGTGGCAAAGCCGATGGAATCATCGAGGGTGTCGAATCGATAGCCGACTGGATTGATGACATCGTGTGACGTTGAGTAGGTTTGCACGTGGATGCCGGCAATGGATAGGGTGTCACCGGGATCGAATTCCTCGACAGGCAGATGCGAAAGATTTTCTTTGCTCGAAAGAGTGCCCCTGCTGGCAAAGAGGGGGCCGTGCCAGTGCTTGCACCAGATATCGAGGCCCTTGATGTGATCGCTATGCTCATGAGTAATGAGAAGAGCCGAGACGTTGTCTGCCGAGAGCCCCAGTTCTGCCATGCGCTTTAATGTCTCGCGGCGAGACAGTCCGTCATCGACCATAATGAGCCCCTGCGGGCCCTCGATGAGTGCGCAGTTGCCTTTAGAGCCACTGCCGAGGATATGAAGGTGCAGGCAAGACATAAGATTCCAAAGGATACAATGGGTGCGGACGAATAAAGGAGGAAGCGAATGCCAACGGTATCACAGCATTACGGACACCATGCCGTGCCTGGGGCAGTCGATGAGACCCGGACGAGGCAGCAGGCAGCTCCTGTCGTGCTCATGGTATCAGGCGGCGCGGACTCGACGGCACTGCTTCTTATGGCGTGCACATCAAAGCTGGATATCCAAGACGGACGCGGTGTTGCCCCCATTGCTCGCGAGCGCCTGCATGTGCTGCATGTAAACCATCATCTGCGTGGCAAGGCGTCCGATGGCGACGAGGCCTTTGTGCGTGAGCTCTGCGCGCAATATGGTTTACCGCTGTGTGTGGAGCACGCTTATTTTGATGGGGAGTCGGGCAATATTGAGGCCGCGGCCCGCGAGGTGCGCTATGCCGCGGCGCGGAGGTATGTTCGCGAGCTCTGCGCCCAGACGGGGGCGCCGCGAACGGCGGCTCGTATCTGCACCGCGCACACGTCTTCGGATCGCGCGGAAACGTTTTTGATGAACGCGATTAAGGGTTCAGGGCCTGCTGGCCTATCGAGCATTCCTCGCCGGAGGAATATCGTGGTGCGTCCCTTGCTCGACCTAACTCATGGCGAGCTGGTGGGCTATCTGCAGGTACATGGTCAGCCGTGGCGTGAAGACGAGAGCAATGAGGACATCTCGTATCTGCGAAACTACGTGCGCCATCGAGTAATGCCGGTGGTGGCGCAGCGCAACGCGAGCGTCTGCAAGACGATTGGCGCCGCCTGCGAGATCTTAGGCGATGAGGACGCGTTTTTGTCTCAGCTTTCGGCACAGGCGTTTCGAAGCTGTTTGCGCAAAGAGGCAGCGGGTGCGCTGGTGCTCGATGCCAGGCGCCTGGCTGCGGCCGAGGTGGTAATCGCGCGGCGCATCGTGCGACTGGCGATTAAGCGCATCGATCCGGACGCTCGTCCCGAGATGCGACATGTGGAGCGCGTGCTCGCCTGCGTCGCTGCGGGCTTGGGCTCGGTTACGCTTCCTGCGGGAATTGATGCCCGTGTGGAGTTTGGCATGTTGGCGCTCAAGGCCCCGGCGGCGCGCGAGGGCTTAGTAGCCGACTGGATCCCCGTTCCCGGTCGTCTGCCGTTGGGGGCGGGGCGTCTGCTGACAGCAGAGCCGATGGCTGTGGAGCCGGGGTGCGATATCGTGCACCGTGCCCGCGAGCTTGCTGCTGCCGGAGAGGTTGCGGCCTTGGTGGATGCGGCGGCCCTGGGGTTTGCCGACCGCGATAGCGAGCGGATGCTAGCCGGCTCGCGCGGGGAGATTCCCGCCGAGGCACGATCGGCGCGCCTGTGGGTGGATAGCCCTGTGCCGGGAGATGTAATGTGTCCGTTGGGGATGAACGGCCGAAGCAAGAAAGTGTCAGACCTGTTGAACGAGGCGCGCATTCCTGTTTCAGACCGCCCTGGCGTACCCGTGGTAAGAACGGCTCCGGGAGGTGCCGTAGTATGGGTCGCGGGCGTTCGCGCGGACGAGCGTTTTAAATGCACGGCGGCGACGCGTGTGGCTTATCTGCTTCGCGTGGTTGGCGCGGATTAGCCCCTCGCACCAGCTGTTCTGTGCGGCGTTGACGGTATTCCCGCGCTGATGGTGCGCGGGCTGGAAAATATACCCCGTGCGCTGCTAGAATGTGTAGTTCGCGTCCATACGGCGGTGTGTGGGCGATTAAGCACAAGAAAGGGTTGTCATGGCTTCTCAACATCCGGATATCGAGAAGGTTCTGTTTACGCAGGAGGATATCGACGGCATCGTTTCTCGCCTGGGCGAGGAGATCACTCGCGACTACGCGGGTAAGGATCTGGTGCTGATCGCGGTTCTGCGCGGTGCCGTTGTCTTTATGGGCGACCTGATGCGCAAGATTGAGCTACCGACCAACATCGATTTCATGGCTGTTTCGAGCTATGGCGACGGTGTGAAGTCTTCGGGCATCGTGCGTATCATTAAGGATCTGGATATCGACATCCGTGGTCGCGACGTGCTGATCGTCGAGGACATTCTGGACTCGGGCCTGACCCTCAAGTACCTGATGAAGAACCTCGAGAGCCGCAAGCCCGCTTCGCTGGAGGTCGCTGCCTTCCTGTGGAAGGACGTTGAGGACCGCACCTCGGCCATCACGCCCAAGTATGTTGGAACCCATTGCCCCGATGCCTTTGTGGTGGGCTACGGCCTCGACTATGCCGAGCGCTATCGTAACCTTCCGTATCTGGGCATTTTGAAACCGGAGGTTTATTCGTAAGATGCCCGACGACCATAACGATAACAATTCCCAGACTCCCCGGGAGCCTAAGATCCCGGGGATGCCCGGAGGCAAGAAGCCCACGCGTACGGGCTGGCTGTATTTTATTTTGGCTTGCGCGCTTCTGGGCTACGCCTTCTTTAACATGGGCTCCGGCTTTGCCAATTCTAGCAATACCGTTAAGCTCGCGACGAGCGAGATGGTGAGCGCCATCAAGCAGGATCGCGTCGAAGATCTGACCTATACGGTTCAAGACGGAAGCGTGACGGGTCATTACTGGAAGACGAAGAAGGACAAGGGCGATACGAGCGAGCTCAAGAGCTTCTCCTCGACCTATGTCGGCTCCGATTCGCTTGCCGAGCTCATGTCGGAGCACCCCGATACCAAGTACATCGTCAACACCAACGATCCCGATTTTTGGGGCGACTTGGCGATGAGTGTGCTTCCGACGATCGCCCTTATCGCCATCATGTTCTACTTTATGCGCCAGATGATGGGCGCCAACAACAGGAACATGCAGTTTGGCAAGACCAACGCCAAGACCAACGAGGCCACACGCCCCAAGGTCAAGTTTGAAGACGTTGCCGGCGTGGACGAGGCAGTCGAGGAGCTCGAGGAGATCCGTGACTTTTTGAGCGATCCGGATCGCTATCGCAAGCTGGGCGCCAAGATCCCGCGTGGCGTGTTGCTGGTTGGCCCTCCGGGCACCGGTAAAACGCTGCTGGCCAAGGCCGTTGCCGGCGAGGCGGGCGTGCCGTTCTTTAGCATCTCGGGTTCCGACTTTGTCGAGATGTTCGTAGGTGTCGGCGCCAGCCGTGTGCGTGACCTCTTTAAGGAGGCCAAGTCCCAGGCCCCGTCGATCATCTTCATCGATGAGATCGATGCCGTGGGACGTCAGCGCGGAGCTGGCTTGGGCGGCGGTCACGACGAGCGCGAGCAGACGCTCAACCAGCTGCTGGTCGAGATGGACGGCTTTGAGGAAAGCGAGTCGGTCATCCTGATCGCTGCGACCAACCGTCCTGACATCCTGGATCCGGCATTGCTGCGTCCCGGCCGTTTTGACCGTCAGGTTACGGTCGACCGTCCGGATGTGAAGGGCCGCGAGCAGATCTTGCGCGTGCATGCCGAGAACAAGCCGATGGACGAGGACGTTAAGTTTGAGAAACTCGCCCAGATGACCGTTGGCTTTACTGGCGCCGATTTGGCGAACCTGCTCAACGAGTCTGCGCTGCTGGCTGCCCGCCGCCATCGTTCCGTGATCTCGATGGACGAGGTCGAGGAATCGATGGAGCGTGTGATTGCCGGACCGCAGCGCAAGGGTCGCGTGATGACCGAGGCCGAGCGCACCACGATTGCCTACCACGAGAGCGGTCACGCTTTGGTGGGCCACATCCTGGAGCACTCCGATCCGGTCCACAAGATCTCGATCGTCAGCCGCGGTCAGGCTCTGGGCTACACGCTGCAGCTTCCGCAGGAGGACCACTTCCTCAAGACCAAGAACGAGATGCTCGACGAGCTCGCCGTGTTCTTGGGCGGTCGCGTTGCCGAGGAGCTCATGTGCGATGACATTACGTCGGGCGCGAGCAACGATCTGGAGCGCGCAACCAAGATGGCGCGCGAGATGGTCACGCGCTTGGGCATGAGCGAGGAGCTGGGCACGCAAGTGTTTGGCGAGGCGCAACATCAGGTGTTCCTTGGTCGCGATTACGCCGATCACCAGGATTACTCCGAGGAGACGGCGCGCCGCATCGATATCGAGGTTCAGCGCATTATGCGTGAGGCCCATCGTCGTGCGGTCGAGATCCTGGACGCCCGTCGCGATCAGCTCGATCTGATGGCGAAGGTGCTGCTTGAGCGCGAGACCGTCGAAGGCGACGCCGTGAACGCCCTGCTCGACAACGAGTGGGATGCCTACCTTGAGCGCGAGGGCGATATCCTGGCGGCCAAGGAGGAGCGCAATGCCAAGGCGGCCGGCATGCCGACCAAGAAGCGCGCGCCTCGCATGAGCGAGGAGGAGCTGGCGGCTGATGCCGCGGCCTTTGCGCAGGCGGCCATGCAGGAGGATGCCGAAGCCGCATCCGATGACTCCGGCGATGACCATGCCGTCAACGCCGACGACGACAAATAGCCCTTGTAACAAAAGCCTCCGCGGGGAAACCTGCGGAGGCTTTTCCTTTTGGCCGATATGGGGCCGTCTGTTGATTGGGGACAGACTTAAATGAGCGTTTTCACGCATTTAAGTCTGTCCCCAATCAACATTACTGCGGTACTTTGCTCAACTAAAGCGTACAATACCGCCTATGCGAAAGGGGAACAGATGATCAACGAAACCATGTTTGCTCGCGGCGCGGAAAGCTCTATCATCCGCGAGATCTTTAGCTATGGTCTTGAGCGCAAGGCACAGATCGGTGCGGATAACGTATTTGATTTTTCGCTGGGCAACCCGAGTGTTCCGGCTCCTGCTGCCGTGGCTGAATCCATTGAGAAGGCCCTGGAGCTGCCGAGCGACCAGCTGCACGGCTACACGCCCGCACCGGGCCTGCCGCAATGTCGTACCGCTGTGGCCGAATCGCTCAACCGCCGCTTTGGCACGAGCTATGAGGGTAAGGATGTCTTTATGACGGTAGGTGCGGCGGCCTCGCTCACCTGCACGCTCAACGCCGTTACCAATCCGGGTGACGAGGTCATCGTTATCGCCCCGTACTTTCCGGAGTATCGTGTTTGGATTGAGAAAGCCGGCTGTACGTGTGTCGAGGCGCTCGCCGATGAAGATACGTTCCAGCTGAGCGTGGGTAACGTGCTCAAGGCGATCACCGATAAGACGACTGCCGTCATCATCGACTCGCCCAACAACCCGACCGGTGCCGTATATACGCGCGACACGTTGACACGACTGGCCAATGTTCTACGCGAGGCCAACGCTCAGCGCGATCCCGAGAATCCGATTATGCTCATCTCGGATGAGCCGTACCGCGAGATTGTCTACGGCGCCGAGGTGCCTTGGGTTCCCTCGATTTATGAGCACACCATCGTCTGCTACTCGTATTCCAAGTCTCTTTCGCTACCGGGCGAACGCGTGGGCTGGATTTTGGTCCCCAATACCAATCCGCAGGCTGCTCGCCTTATGCCGGCCGTTGCCGGTGCCGCCCGCACGCTGGGCTTCGTGTGCGCACCGGCCCTCTTCCAGCGTGTGATCATCGACTGCATTGATGAGCCGAGCGATGTCGAGGCCTATGCGCGCAACCGCACCGCGCTTACCGACGCACTGACGGAGTACGGCTACACCTATGTTGAGCCGGATGGTGCATTCTACCTGTGGGTGAAGGCGCTGGAGCCCGATGCGAATGCGTTCTGTGAGCGCGCAAAGAAGTATGAGCTGCTTGCGGTGCCCTCGGACAGCTTTGGCATGCCTGGTTGGTTCCGCCTGGGCTATTGCGTGAGTTACGAAACGATTATCAATTCGCTACCCGCTTGGAAACAGTTGGCGGACGAGTATCGTTAAAAGTAAAGCGCTCTGCTTACAATGTTTTACGTGAAACGGGGTTTGGTGTTAGGCCAAGCCCCGTTGTCATGGACGTTGTGTCGTTGGGATGGAGCGGTTTTACGACTGCTGAAAGCTATGCGTACAATGAATATACGCGACGGCCACACCGGATAAGGAGACCCGATGCCCTACCTTCTTTCTTGTGACATTCATACTCATACGCTGTTCTCCGCGCATGCATACTCAACCATTGAGGAGAACGTCTATTGGGCAGCCGAGCGCGGTCTGCAGGTGCTTGGTTCTGCGGACCACCTGAGCTCGATGGTTACGGCCTGCCCCAATGACCTGCGCAGTTATCAGTTCTTTATCAATCAGGATATCTGGCCGCGCATTTGGAGCGGTGTGTTGGTGCTGCGCGGCGCCGAGGCCGATATCGTTTCGCTGGACGGCAGCTTGTTTGGCGAGGATATTCCCGTCGACCTTGATATCGCCGGCGATTCGTACAGTCGTCAGCATTCACTGTTCGAATTGGTGACGCGCAATTTGGATTATTTGGTGGCAAGCGTGCATAATCCGCAGTTTGCCGAGGGCGCGACGCTGGCTCAAACGACCCAGATGTATATCAATGCCTTGGAACATCCCAAGGTGTTCATGTTGGGGCATACGGGACGCTCGGGCGTACCGTTCGATATCGACGAGGTGCTGTTGGCGGCCAAGGCCAAGCACAAGATTATCGAGATTAACAACCATAGTCTTGAGCACGGTGCCGATACCGAGCATTGGAGCGCATGCCGCAAGATTGCCGAGCGTTGCGCCGAGCTGGGCGTAGGTATTGGTGTGTCGACCGATGCCCACATTGGTATGGCCATTGGCAAGCTCGATCACGCCCGCAAGATGCTCGACGAGATTCATTTCCCGCTGGATTTGATCGTGACGCGCGACCGTGAGACGCTGCTGCGCGAGATGGCGGCGGCAGGCGTGTGCGACCTGCGCAAGAGGATGTAGCGAGGCTCAATGTGCAACAAGAAAGGGGCGGCTCAGGCGGGCCGCCCCTTTCTTGTTGCCAGTAGGTTTTTGGGATATGGTCAGAAATCTGCTAAGGCGGCTTAGCGGCGCTCGAGGACCGCGACGGTCTCAGTGTGGTCGGTATGGGGAAACATGTCGACCGGCGTGATCTTGAGCAGGCGGTAGCCGCCATCGAGGAGCTGATGCAAGTCTCGCTCTTGGGTGACGGGATTGCAGCTGATGTAGGTGATGCGGCGTGGCTTGAGCGCGCAAGCGGCTTCGAGGAACTCGGGTGTGGAGCCGGCACGCGGCGGATCGATGGAGAGAACGTCAACACGCTCGTTGTTATCGGCGGCATCGAGGATATAGTCAGTGGCATCGTCAGCCATAAACCACGCATTGCGGATAAGGCCGTTGAGCTCGGCGTTGCGACGTGCGTCGGCAATGCCGGCGGGGTTGCGCTCAACACCGAGCAACATAATGCCGGCGCCTTTGTCCTGGGCGTCTTTTGCGGCGCACAGACCGATGGTTCCGCTGCCGCAGTAGGCATCCATGAGTACGTCGCCCTGCTGCAAATCCATGCCGTCAATGGCGAGTCGATAGAGCAGTTCGGTTTGTTGCGGATTAGTCTGATAGAACGCGGTGGGGGAGATGTCGAATTCGCAGCCGAGCAGCTGATCGCGCATACATTCGGCGCCATAGACGATGCGGGTCTCCTCGCCCAGGATGGCATTGCCGGGGCGGCCGTTGATATTCTGCGCAACGGTGACGATATGCGGATCGAGTGCAGCGACGGCCTCGAAGAATTCTTGCGCATGCGGCAGGTCACGCTGGGCGGTCACGAGCGTGACCATGATCTGGTCGGTGCGCCAACCGCAGCGAACGACGGCATAGCGAAGCAAGCCCAGGTGCTTGTCCTCGTTAAAGGCGGGAATGTGCAGGCGCTCTGCCTCACGCGCGATGCCGTTAAGGATCTGGCGCGCACCGGGAGCCTCGACAGGGCACTCGGGAACGGCGACGATCTTGTGCGTGCCGCGCTCAAAAAAGCCGCAGCGGACAGTGCCCTCCTTGCCGGGAGCAAAGGGGGTGGCAGCCTTATGACGAAAACCACGCGGCGCAGGATACTTGCCCGGGTCGCCCAAGGTGACACCCATACCACGAATAGGATCGACAGCAATGCCCTCACGCTCGCAAAGCGAGGCAAAAAGCTCCTCTATAGCAGCCTGCTTAGCTGCCAGTTGCTTTTTATAAGGACGATTGAGCGCCGTGCACCCACCGCAAGCTTTCATGATCGAACAGGGAGACTTGGGGTCCACAACCTTACGCGCAGACGAAACCGGATCCTTGCGCGAACGCTTGGGGCGAGCCTGAGATGCCTTATCCCCGCTCCGACGAGAGCTGGGGTGCTTGGCCTTAGCCTTTCCCTTCGCGTCCTGAGACGACTTGGATTTCTTAGAAGATTTTTTCTCCCCCGACCCCTCAGCCGCCTCGATCAAAGCACGACGAGCCCTACGCTCCGCACGAGATTCTGCCATGAATTAACCCCACTAATGTACAAATTGAAATCTGAAAGCATTGTACCGTGCCAAGTTAGCAGACGATATGCAAGCGCCCATTTCATGTCAGTAATAAGTCCAACGATGTTTGCCCGGCGTGGGCGGGGAGCGGCGCGTAATTAAGTTTATCGCGAGTTCCGCACGCAAAGGAAAGCACTTAATGTGCTTTCCGTCTTGCGCAGGACTGTAGAGCAGGAAACTTAATTACGCGCCGCTCCCCGCCCACGCCGGGCAAACCCTCCCTTGTACTCTATCAAGGTAAAGTGTATGATGCTGAACGTTACATGCCTCACTTTACCTAACTAAAGTGCCATTAAGGGGGATACCATGAATACCGATATGTCTCGTCGTCAGTTTGTTGGTCTAGCCGGCTCGCTCGCCACGGTGCTTGGCCTTGGTCTTGTCGGTTGCGGCGGTGGTGCCGGCAAGGGCTCTGCTGCCGGCTCTGCCGCGGCCAAGGACGTGAAGGGCGCCGCCGAGTCCAAGAAGCTCGTGGTGGGCTTTGACAAGTCCTATCCTCCGTACGGCTTTGTGGGCGATGACGGCGAGTACACGGGCTTTGACCTCGACCTTGCCAAGGCCGTTGCCGATAAGCAGGGCTGGGAGGTCGATTACGAGGCCATCGATTGGGATGCCAAGGACACGCTGCTCAACTCCGGCGCCATCAACTGCATCTGGAACGGCTTTACCATGGAGGGTCGCGAGGACGACTACACGTTCTCCGAGCCGTACATGCTCAACGAGCAGGTGCTCGTGGTCAAGAAGGATGCGGGCATCAAGAGCTGGGATGATCTTGCCGGCAAGACGGTGATCACCCAGACCGATTCCGCCGCTCAGGACGTGCTCGAGGGCGATCAGAAGGATCTGGCGGCGACGTTTGCCGCGCTCGACACCATCGGCGAGTACAACACGGCCTTTATGCAGCTCGAGAGTGGCGCGGTCGATGCTGTGGCGTGCGACCTTTCGATTGCTCAGTATCAGCTTGCCGCAAAGCCCGATGCCTATACGCAGCTTGATAAGCCGCTGTCCAGCGAGCACTATGCCGTCGGCTTTAAGAAGGGCGACACCAAGTCGGCCGACGCCGTGACCGAGTCGCTCAAGGCACTCTACGAGGACGGCACGGTCAAGGACCTGTGCGACAAGTACGCAGATTACGGTCTATCCTTCGACAACTGGGTTTTGAAATAATGTCTATTCAAGTCATGATGCAGATGCTTGGCCAGGGGTTCTTGGTCAGTTTGCAGCTGTTTGTGCTGACGCTGCTCGGGTCGATCCCCCTGGGAATTCCCGTGGCGTTTATGCGCATGAGCAAGGTCGCGCCGCTGCGCTGGATTGCGCGCATCTACATTTCGGTCATGCGCGGTACGCCGCTCATGCTGCAGATGTTTGCCATCTACTTTGCCCCGTACTACGTGTTTGGCATTTCGCTCACGCCCGATTCCAAATGGACGGCATGCGTCGTGGCGTTCATCATCAACTACGCCGGCTACTTTGCCGAAATCTATCGCTCGGGCTTGCAGTCCATTCCGCGCGGTCAATACGAGGCAGCCGAGGTGCTGGGCTATTCGCGCATGCAGACGTTTCTGTATATCGTGATGCCGCAGGTCGCCAAGCGTATTCTGCCGGCGATGGGCAACGAGATCATCACGCTGGTCAAGGACACGTCGCTGGCGTTTGCTATTGGCGTGGGCGAGATGTTCTCGACCGCCAAGGCCCTGGTTGCCTCGCAGGTGAGCATGGTACCGTTTGCGATTGCGGCGCTGATCTACTGGGTTTTCAACTTCGTGGTCGAGATGCTGTTGGGCGCCGCCGAAAAGAAGCTGGACTATTATCATGACTAATTCGGTGATGAAAATCGAAAGCGCGCGCAAGGCGTTTGGTGGCAATGAGGTGCTCAAGGATATCTCGCTCGAGGTCAAGCGCGGCGAGGTCGTGGCGATTATCGGACCTTCGGGTGGCGGTAAGTCCACGCTGCTGCGCTGCGCCACGCTGCTCGAGACGCTCGACGGCGGCTCGCTTTCGTTTGGCGACCTTGCGGTTGCGACGGATGCGGGATCGGGTGCGATATATGCGAAGGGAGATGTTCCCAAGCAAGCGCGCTCGCGTTTTGGTCTGGTGTTCCAGAACTACAATCTGTTCCCGCATTATACCGTGATGAAAAACATCACCGATGCGCCGATTCGCGTGCTTAAGCGTCCGCGCGAGCAGGCGGAAGCCCGCGCTCACGAGCTGATTGCGCAAATGGGGCTGACGGGCAACGAGAACAAGGTGCCGTGTGAGCTTTCGGGCGGTCAGCAGCAGCGCGTGAGTATTGCCCGCGCCCTGGCGCTCGATCCGGAAATCCTATTCTTTGACGAGCCGACCTCGGCGCTCGACCCCGAGCTGACGGCCGAGGTGCTGCGTGTCATTAAGGACCTGGCGGCGCAGAATATGACGATGGTAATCGTGACCCACGCGATGCAGTTTGCGCGCGATGTCGCCGACCGCGTGGTCTTTATGGACGGCGGTCGTATTGTCGAGGAGGGTCCTGCCGAGCAGGTCATCGACCATCCGCGCGAGCAGCGTACCCGTGAGTTCTTGAGCCGTATCGAGGGGTAGGCTCAGCTATTTGCTCAACTATTAATTGAGGCGAAGCCGCCGCAGGTCTTACGGCCCGCGGCGGCATTTTATTTGCATCGGCGGGGTCCAATAATCGCCTCGCATGCGTTCCCCTTCCTCTCGCCGCCCGTATTCATACGTGCGCCGAAAGGTATGCATGGACAGCCGCCCGTGAGGGTAGGGTGGTGGCATAGGACATTTGGAGGGTGAGTCGGCTCGGTTGCCGACCATGCTGCTCCCGGGACGGCACCGACCGCGAACTCTCCCCGTTGGCGTCGCGCATTGCGCGCGACCCTGCAAGGAGGTCATCATGGGTGCTCCCAAGACCGGCAATGTAAGGAACGTGGTGCTCGTAGGCCAAGGCGGGGTGGGCAAGACTTCACTCGCCGAGGCCATGCTCCACCTTTCTGGTAAGACCGCCCGTCTGGGCGGCCACGACGGCACCAAGCCCACGCTCGACTATGACCCCGAAGAGGTCAAGCGTTCATTCTCCATCTCGACGACCATCGCACCGATCGACTGGAAGGGCACCCGCATCAACGTGCTCGATGCCCCGTGCTACCCCGATTTTATCGGCGATGCCTTTGCAGCGATGAGCGTCTGCGAGACGGCTCTGTTTGTGGTCGACGCCGAGGCCGGCCCGCAGCCTACGACCGTCAAGCTTTGGTATGCGGCAGAGGATCTGCGCCTGGCGCGTGCGGTGTTCGTGAACCGTCTGTCGCGCTCCGAGGCCAGCTTTACGACCACCATGGACCTGCTGCAGGAGCGCTTTGGCACGCGCCTGGGCGCCGTGACCCTTCCCTGGGGCGAGGGCGAGGACTTTGACGGCATCATCGACCTGGTGCGCATGAAGGCGCGCCATTGCAATGGTACCGAAGCCGTTGAGTCGGAGATTCCCGAGGAGTATCGTGCCCAGGCCGAGGAAGCCCATGACCATCTGTGCGAGCTGGTGGCCGAGGCTGACGACGAGCTGATGATGAAGTACTTGGAAGGCGAGGAGACGCTAACGCAGGAGGAGCTTGAAGGCCTGCTGTCGAAGGCGATCGCCGAGCGCATCTTTGTGCCGGTCTTTGCGGGCGATTGCATTAAGGAGCAGGGCGTCAACTCGCTGATGGATGACATCGCGACGTACTTCCCGGCGCCGACCGACTACGGCGAGATGCCGCTTATCGACGGCGATTCGCTTAAGATCTCGAGTGACGATGACCGTCCGGTGGCGTTTGTGTTTAAGACGCTGGCCGATCCGCAGCAGGGTCGCATCAGCTTTATCAAGGTGCTGACGGGCACGCTTGAGCCGGGCCTTGAGCTAGTCAACGCGCGTACCCGCAAGAGCGATCGTCTGGCTCACCTGTATGTGATGTGCGGCCGCGACATGACCGAGGTCGGTCACGCCTATGTCGGCGACATTATCGTGGCGCCCAAGTTGGCGGCAGAGACGGGCGACACGCTTTCCATTACCGGTAAGGTCGAGGCGGCGGCGTTTAAGTTCCCCAACTCGCAGTACCGCATTGCCATCGAGGCCGAGAACCGCGGCGACGAGGAGAAGCTCTATACGTTTATCGAGAAGGCGTGCAAGGCCGATCCGACCATGAGCATCGATCGTGACGAGGAGACGGGCCAGACTATCATCTCCGCCGTGGGTGAGGCGCAGGTTTCGGTCCTGCTTAATCGCCTTGAGGATCGCACCAAGGTCGTGGCCAAAAGCGTTCCGATCCGCATTCCGTATCGCGAGACCATCCGCCGCACGGCGAGTGCCCAGGGCCGCCACAAGAAGCAGACCGGCGGTGCCGGTCAGTATGGCGACTGCTGGCTGCGCGTTGAGCCGCTCATTGGACCCGACGGCACGAGCGATGGCTATGAGTTTGTGGACGAGGTCGTAGGCGGCCGTATTCCGCGCTCGCTGATCCCCGCCGTGGACAAGGGTGTCCAGGAGACCATGAAGGACGGCATCATTGCCGGCTACCCGCTCACGGGCATTCGCGTGGCTGTGTACGACGGCTCGTATCACAGCGTCGACTCCAACGAGATGGCGTTCCGCGCGGCGGCTCGCATCGGTCTGCGCAAGGCGTGCGCCGATGCCGACCCGGTGGTGCTGGAGCCCATCGAGGAAATCACGGTGACTATCCCCGAGAGCTACGCCGGCGCCGTGATGGGCGACATCTCGGCCTCGCGCGGTCGCGTGACGGGCATGGAGACCGATGAGCGCGGCGACACCGTTGTCATCGCCCAGGCGCCTCTAGCCGAGCTGACGGATTACTCGACGCGACTGCGCTCTATCACGCGCGGCACGGGCGACTTTACCATGAAGCCCGCCGGCTACGAGCAGGTGCCTTATGACGTTCAGGCCAAGCTCGTCGAGCGCTATGAGGAGGGCCGCGCCAAGTAACGTGTGGTTTTGCCTGCAATGTAGGTGCTGACGAAAAGGCCGCCCTGGGTAACCGGGGCGGCCTTATTTGATCCCTTGGGGACGGAGGAAAACGGATCATTTTTTGGTTACGGGCGGCGCGGTCGGCACTAGTCTCCGGATGTCTGGTTGCGGCCGGTGGCGTAGTCGATCTGCACGTGCGGCTGTAGGTTATAGCAATATACGTGGAAGCAGAGGGTCTTGCCGTGGTCCTCGACCGATTGCGCCTCAAGGCGCACGCCGCGGCAGACAAGTTCCTCTTCGTTGTACATGGGCGTGACGCGATAGAGCACATGGTTACCCGTATTGCGAATATAGTTGAGAATCTGCTCTTCAAACGGTAGCATGCCCGTCTCGTTGAGATAGCGCGTGCCGGTGAGGAGATTCTTGCGGTTGGCGTTTTCGCCGCAGAGCGACCAGGCGATAAGGTGGCAGCGGTTGTAGAGGCTCTGGCCCGGAATAAAGTCGTAGCGCTGCTGGCGCCATCCAGCGGGATGGATACGCGAGATATCGCCGCGCTCGCCTTGACCGAGTGATTCGGGGCCCACACAGGCGAGCGCTTTGCGGGTGCGGCCCAAGCTGTCGAGCTTGGAGAACTTTTTAAAGCAACCCTCTTCTATGGCGCGCTCGTATTCATCGAGCGTGAACGACGGTGTGCCGAGCGGGTGCGTGCTGTCGGCGCGCAGGGCAACATAGGGGTTGCCGGCGTAGTCGGGAATGCTGCTGAGATATACGCCGCGGGCGCGGTCGAGATCGGGGTTTTCGACCTCGTCGATGGGGGTGGCGGCGCTGTCCGCGGAAGCGTCGTCACCGGTGTCGGTTGCGGCGGAATCGGAGCCATCGCCAGAGTCTTGGCTATTTTGAGAGTCCGAGGAGCTCGCTGTTCCCGATTCGAGCCGGGCAACCAGGTCTGCCTCGTCGTCGGTGCGGCTGGGACTCTCGCTTTGTTTTTCGGCCAGAGCCGCTGCCTGCTCATCGCTTTGCGGCGACAACAGCTTGGGCGCCCCGTCGAGCGACCCTGTGAACAGCGCAAACCCCAGCACCACGGCGGTGCCGATGGAAAGTACTTGCTTGTAGGCGGACTTGCGCGACATTGAGGCTCCTGGATGGACGGTTGGGAATCTATCAGTCTAGCAGGAGCCGGCAGGGGCCGTTCTGTCGAACAAATACTTAAGATTTGGGACAAACGCTACTGATTCATTTGCCTCATATTTGACGTATGGCTAGATCGAGGTGGAACCGAGCCAATTGAGTTTGCATTCGAGAATGCGCTGCTCACCGGGTTCGCTGCTGCCATCGAGCAAGGCGAGCAACATCTCGGCTGCTTCACGACCTTCCTGGTCGACGGGCTCGATGATCGTGGAGACGGTCGGCGTGGTGAGATTAGTCCAGTCTTCGCAGTTGAGTCCCAAGAGCCCGATTTGCTGTGGAAGCAGATGGGCCATGGGCTGCAGCGCCTTGTAGACACGGGGGAGTGCCCACTGATTTTGCACGAAGATGAGCGTGCGCTTGGCGGGGTTGAGCTTGTATTTAAAGTATTCGGTGAGCTCGTTGATTGACGGCTTGTTGTGATCGATGGGGATGGCTTTGTAGAGCCGTCCGTTCGCTGCCAGCGCCTCGGCATACCCCTGAAAACGCTCCATGCGGGTGCGCATTTCGGTCATGTTGGCGGCAATGGAAAAGAAATCTTCGTAACCGGCGTCGAGGAGTGCCTGCGTGGCGTTGTACACACCGTCGTAAAGGTTGGTCTTGATCCAGCTGGTACCTGGGCTATAGATGGCCGCATCGAAAAAGACGACCGGCTTGCCGGCGCGCCTAATGCGGTCGTGGACGGCTTTGAAATTTGCCGTGGGTTGGATGATAAAGCCATCGACGCCCAGCGAGAGCATCTTGTCGACGTACATGAGCTCGGTCTCGGGGTTAAAGTTGCTCGTGCAAACGACCGTCTGGTAGCCCGCGGGGAGCATGACCTGCTCCATGCCATTGAGAACGAGCCCCGCCCATTTGTTGGTGTTATCCAAAATGATGATGGCGATGACGCGGGTTTGTTTTCCGGTGAGCGTTTGCGCCTGGGCATTGGGAACGTATCCGAGTTCCTTAATGACGCGCGCGATTTTGTTCTGCGTCTTTTCGCTAAGTTTTTCTCGTTTGTCGTTGAGGTAATACGAGACGCTTGCCGTCGAGGTTCCCGCCTCTCGAGCGACGTCTGCGATCGTAACGCGCTGTTTTGCCACAGCGACTCCTTCCGACAGATGAGCATTTTCCAACATGATGACTTTGAGTCTTGGTGAGGGATACGCTTCGGTGAGCGACCCTTTCCTTTCATATGAGTATGCAACAAATGAGGTATACGGGTGGGGTCGAAATTTGTAACCGGCATGCGCATCTGCCGTCTACCGAGAAAATCAAATACTTCTTGACTTTTGAAATCGAAGGTAAAATCGCAGGATTCATTTTTGGTTAAACGCATAACTAAATCGCATAACCAATGCTCTGACCTGCGCGTTTACCGAAATAAGCTGGCATTAAGAAAAACGAGCACCTATATTGGTCTTGTCGAAAAGACAGCAAGTCCAAACGGCAGGGGATGCTCCGGAGGCCTCCGCAAACGGTGTCTTGCGCACGCAACTCTATGAAAAGAGGGAAGCAATGAAGATCGTAGGCGTTGCCGCCTGTACCGTGGGTATCGCCCACACGTATATGGCCCAGAAGGCGATTCAGGATGAATGCGCCGCCCGTGGCATCGAGTGCAAAGTCGAGGCTCAGGGTGGCCTGGGTATCGAGAACGAGCTGACGCAGGAAGACGTGGACTCCGCCGACCTGGTGCTCGAGTCCGTCGACGTGGGTGTCGAGAACGAGGACCGTTTTGAGCAGAAGATGGCCGAGGGCAAGTTCCTGAAGGTCGGCACCTCGGATGTAATCGCCGATCCGGTAAAGATCATCGACCAGGCCGTTGAGATCATCAAGGCGACGGGTGGCGCCGTTGACGCGCCCAAGGCCGAGGCCAAGGCAGAGAAGAAGGCCGTCTCCGCTGCCCCGCAGGCCCCGACACCGGCGTCCAAGCAGTCTATCTTTGCCGATCCTGGTAAGACGCTGCTCAATGCATTCAATACCGGCGTTTCCTATTTTATCCCCATCGTCGTTATCGGCGGCGTGTTTCTCGCCTTCTCGCTGGCATCCGGTACCGCCGGCGCCAACGGCATGGAGGTTACGAACCCGCTGATGGTGAGTCTTAACACCATCGGCATGGCCGGCATCTCCATGATGATCCCGGTGCTTGCGGCATACATCTCCTACTCGATGGCCGGCAAGCCCGCACTCGCCCCCGGTTTTGTCCTGGGCTACCTGGTCAACAACGCAGTCGTTACCCCTAACGGCAACAGCGTTTCGACCGGCTTCTTGGGCGCCATGATCATGGCGGTTATCTGCGGCTACTTTGTCCGCTGGATGAAGACCTGGAAGGTCAACAACACCATCCAGACCATCATGTCCATCCTGATCATTCCGATTCTGACCTCGCTTGTCCTGGGCATGGCCTATATCTACATCCTGGCCACGCCGCTTGGCTTTGTGATGGACTGGCTCACCGGCGTGCTCGGCAGCCTGCAGGGCGGCTCCGCCGTTGTCCTGGGTCTGGTCATTGGCGTTATGACCGCCTTCGATATGGGTGGCCCCATCAACAAGACCGCCTCGACCTTCACCATGGCCATCATGGCCTCCGGTATCTACGGTCCTAACGGTATGTTCCGCGTCGCCGTCGCCGTTCCCCCGATCGCCTGTGGCCTCGCTGCGCTCATCGCCAAGAACAAGTTCGATGACGCCGACCGTCAGATGGGCATCTCTGCGCTGTTCATGGGCTGCATCGGTATTACCGAGGGCGCTATCCCCTTCGCGGTCAAGGACCTCGGTCATACCCTTCCCGGCATTTGCATCGGCTCTGCCGTGGGTGCGGCGCTTGCCGCCTTCCAGGGCATCGACTGCTACGTCCCGCACGGTGGCTTTATCGTCGCCCTTGCCACCAACAACGTCGCGCTGTTCTGCCTGGACATCGTGATTGGCGCCGTGGTCGCCGCTGCAATCCTGATTGCCATGAAGCCCACGCTCGATAAGCAGGCCAAGTAAACCTTTAAGGACTCCGGTTGTGCGGAGGGATGGATTTGACTCCGCACAACCGCCCCTACACAACAAAATCCATCCGTACTGATAGGGCCCACATCTGGGTCCCAGGGAACTTTTGTCAAAAATCCTCTGGAGAAGGAGAACAAAATGTCCAACCTCACCATCCGCCAGGCCGTTCAGGGCATGCTCAAACTGCAGGATAGCGGCGATCACGCAACCATGGTCGGCATTGGCCCCATGAGCCCCAACCTGATTCAGGCCGTGTTCGAGCTTGCCAAGGACGAGGATTTCCCGCCCATGTTTATCGCCAGCCGCAACCAGGTCGATATGGACGAGATGGGCGCCGGCTACGTCAACGGTTGGGACCAGACGCGCTTTGCCGCCGACATCAAGAAGGTCGCCGACGAGGTGGGTTACACCGGTCCGTACTACCTGTGCCGCGATCACGGCGGTCCGTGGCAGCGCGACGAGGAGCGTAACGCCCACCTGCCCGAGGACGAGGCCATGGAGCTCGCCCGCAGGTCCTTCGTCGCCGACATGGAGGCAGGCTTTGACCTGCTGATGGTCGACCCCACCAAGGACCCCTATCAGATCGGCAAGGTTATTCCGCTCGACGTGGTGCTTCGTCGCACGATCGATCTTATCGACTACCTTGAGCAGTACCGTCGCGAGCATAACCTGCCCGAGGTTGCCTATGAGGTCGGTACCGAGGAGACCAATGGCGGCTTGACCTCTACCGATAAGTACGAGGAGTTCATTTCTCAGCTGCAGCCCGAGCTCGAGAAGCGCGGCTGCCCCATGCCCACCTTTATCGTCGGCCAGACCGGTACGCTCACCCGTTGGACCGAGCAGGTCGGTCATTACAACTTTAAGAATGCCCGCGAGCTCGCCGACATGGCTAAGCGCTACGGCGTGGGCCTGAAGGAGCACAACGCCGACTATCTGGATGACGCGACGCTGCTCGAGCACATCCCGGCTCACGTGACGGCCTCCAATGTCGCCCCTCAGTACGGCACCGAGGAGACCCGCGCTTACCTCAAGCTCTGCGCTACCGAGCAGATTCTGGTCGACAACGGCCTGTGCGATGATCCCTCCGACCTGTATCACACGCTGCTGGTCAAGGCTATCAAGACCGAGCGTTGGCGCAAGTGGATGACCGGCGACGATGTCAACCTGCAGGTTGACGACATTCTGGCCGACGACGAGCTCAGCCTGAAGATTCTGGATGTCTCCGGCCACTACGCGTTCAACGATCCCGAGGTCAAGGAGCAGGTCGAGAAGCTCTATCGCAACCTCGCTGCCCAGGACATCGACGGCAAGCGCTTTGTGATCGAGCACATCAAGCGCCCGATCAAGCAGTACGTCGTCGGTCTTAACCTCAAGGGCGTCACGAGCCGCATCGAGAAGGCCCTCGAGGACTAGGTAGTTTTTCCTACGCGACGCCGGGCCTGGGGCATGTCCCAGCCGCAGGCCCGGCACATAGGACAAAGGGACGCCCCCTTTGTCCTATTTTTTGAGTTTTGGATTCCTCCGAAGGAGTTTGCACCATGAAGTTCTTTATCGATACCGCCAACCTTGACGAGATCGCCGAGGCTAAGAGCTGGGGCTGCCTTGCCGGCGTCACCACCAACCCGTCCCTGTATGCCAAGACCGGCGGCAAGCTGGCCGACTTTGAGCCCCACATGCTCAAGATCGCCGAGCTCTGCGAAGGCCTGCCCGTGTCCGCCGAGTCCACCGCGACCACTGCCGAGGGCATGATCGAGGAGGGCAAGCGTCTTGCCGCCCTGGCTCCCAACATCGTGGTCAAGCTCCCCGTTTGCGAGGCCGGCCTCGCCGCCTGCCGCGCGCTGGCCGATGCAGGCGTGCGCGTCAACATGACGCTCGTCTTCTCGCCGACGCAGGCCCTTATGGCCGCCAACGCCGGCGCTCGCTACATCAGCCCGTTTGTGGGACGCTTCGACGACATCGCCGAGGACGGTATTTCGCAGCTCGACAACGTTGTGACCTGCATCAAGAACTATGACTGGACTGGCAAGAACGTCGACGACACCGTCGAGATCATCACCGCATCCGTCCGCACGCCCAATCACGTGACCCAGGCGGCGCTGCTCGGTGCCGATATTGCGACCGTCCCCATGGCTGCTCTTAAGAAATGCCTGCATCACCCGCTGACCGACCAGGGCCTTGCCTCCTTTGAGGCCGACTGGAAAAAGGTCGTCGAGGCACAGTAACGATGGTTCTGTCGGCCCAGCATTTGTTATGCCGGGCCGGCGTGCTCAAGAGAGGAAATCCCCATGACCAATCAGGAGCTGGCGAAGGTTGCCAACGAGGTCAGGAAGGGTGTCGTGACGGCGGTTCATGCGGCCAAGTCGGGACACCCGGGCGGGTCGCTTGGCGCTGCCGACATCATGACCTATCTCTACTTTGCAGAGATGGATGTCGACCCGGCGGATTCACGCCGCACCGACCGCGATCGCTTCGTGCTTTCTAAGGGCCACTGCGCCCCCGCCCTCTACGCCGTGCTTGCCGAGCGTGGATTCTTTGGCAAGGAGGAACTCGAGACGCTCCGTCATATTGGCAGCCGTCTGCAGGGTCACCCCAATATGAACGACACCCCGGGCGTCGACATGTCCAGCGGATCGCTCGGCCAGGGCATTTCCGCTGCGGTTGGAATGGCGCTTGCTGCCAAGCACTGGGGCGACAGCTACCGTGTCTACACGCTTCTGGGCGATGGCGAGTGCGAGGAGGGCCAGGTGTGGGAAGCGGCCATGTTCGCCGGTAACCATGCGCTCGACAATCTTGTGGCGGTCGTCGACCACAACGGCTTGCAGATTGACGGAACGATCGATGAGGTTAACTCAGCGATGCCGCTCGCAGATAAGTTCCGCGCCTTTAAGTGGCATGTGATTGAGCTGGGCGACGGCAACGACATGGAGCAAATTGCGGCTGCTTTCGCCGCCGCTCGCGAGGTGGATGGCGCGCCCGTCGCCATTATCGCCGAGACGGTGAAGGGCAAAGGCGTTTCCTTCATGGAGAACCAGGTGGGCTGGCATGGTAAGGCGCCCAACGACGAGCAGTTTGAGCAGGCTATGGCCGAGCTTGCGGCAGCAGGGGAGGAGCTCTAATGGCAGACATCAAGAAAGTCGCCACGCGCGTCAGCTATGGCGAGGCCCTTGTTGAGCTGGGCAATGAGCACGATGACTTTGTGGTTCTCGATGCCGACCTGGCCGCCGCTACGCAGACCGGTAAGTTTAAGGCTGCGCACCCTGAGCGCTTCTACGACGCCGGCATTGCCGAGAGCAACTTGATGGGGCTCGCCGCCGGCATTGCGACCACGGGCCACGTCGCCTTTGCGAGCACCTTTGCCATGTTCGCCGCCGGCCGCGCGTACGAGCAAGTGCGTAATTCCATCGGCTATCCGCACCTCAACGTCAAAATCGGTGCCACGCATGCGGGCATCTCGGTCGGTGAAGACGGCGCCACGCATCAGTGCTGCGAGGACATCGCGCTCATGCGCACGATCCCGGGCATGACGGTAATCGTTCCCGCCGATGACATCGAGGCTCGCGCTTGCGTGCGCGCCGCCTATGAGTTTGAGGGACCGGTTTACATGCGCTTCGGCCGCCTGGCAACACCGGTCATCAACGACCGCGAGGACTATGAGTTCAAGATTGGTCGCGGCGTGGTCGTGCGTGAGGGGTCCGATGTGACCATCATCGCTTGTGGCCTTATGGTCGCCGAGGCGCTTGAGGCTGCCGAGGCGCTCGCTGCCGATGGTATCGACGCCGAGGTTATCAACATGCACACGATTAAGCCACTTGATGAGCGCCTGGTGGTTGCCAGCGCCAAGAAGACCGGACGTGTGGTCACCGCCGAGGAGCATTCGATTATCGGTGGTCTTGGCGAGGCCGTGGCCTCGGTGCTCGCGGAACAGCATCCGGTGCCGATGCGACGCGTCGGCGTGCGCGATGTGTACGGCGAGTCCGGCCCTGCGGTCGATTTGCTGCACAAGTACGGTTTGGATGCCGACGGCATCGAAGCTGCGGTCAGGTCTGTGTTGTAAGGAAGGTTTCCATGGGATTTGTATCTGCCAACCAAGTGACGATCGGGTATACCGCCGCCTCGCGCGAGGACGCCCTGCATTATTTGTCTGAGCAGGCAATCGAGCTCGGCTTCGCCGATGACGCATCTGCCGTAGAGGCTGCCTTTATTGCTCGCGAGAACGAGGCCGAGACCGGCCTTGTCGCCGGTTTTGCCGTTCCGCATGCCAAAAGTGACGCGATTTACACGCCGGGCGTTGCCGTGCTTAAACTGGCCGAGCCCGTTGAATGGCCAAGCTTCGATGGGGTGCCCGTCGATGTTGCGCTCGCGCTGTACGTGCCCGCCGGCGAAGCTGGAACCACGCACCTGCGTCTGCTCTCCAAGGCTGCCGTGATGCTGATGGACGCCGGTTTTCGTGACAAGGTGCGCGAAAGCACCGATCCCGCCGAGATTGCCGAGCTCATCAATAGCGGGCTCGAAGGCTAGAACGGTCATCCCGCTCAATCAATCGATCCTTCTCCAAGGAAAAGGGCCGCGACGCCATATAGGCGTCGTGGCCCTGTTTGCGTTTCCCCAGATAAACCCTGCCAAAACAAACCTGTCCCTTTTTGGCAGGTCAGTTAACACAGTCCAGGTTGAGCATATGCGAGCGAGTGGGCTCCGGGTGCGGTAAGGTGACGTGAAACAGGCGGGCGCTGACCTTTTGGTCGCGCCCGTGAAGTTGAACGTCAGATTGCCGTGCCCGGAGTCCGCGCAGCGCCGAGCAGGTACGCCGTTTGTAAAACGGCGTAACCTAAAGATTCATGGCGCCGTGGATGTAGGGGGTGACCTCGGGGAAGATGTGGCCGCAGCCCAGCTCGCGCAGCGCGGACTCGATGACGGCGGGCAACGGGGTTTTGCCCTCGGCATCGACGGCGCTGCCGCCGAGGGCGGCAATCTTGGTGACATCTGCGGGGGCGGCCTCGATATGCATGCAGCCGCCGACCGAGCGCGCGCGAACCTGCGCCAGGTCAAGATCGTGTAGGTAGTCCTCGCAGGCACGGATTAAATCGACCTTCTCGCGCGTAAGCTCCTCGCCCGTGGGGACGCGCGTGGCAAGACAGGCTCCCGCCGGCAGGTTCCAAACGGGATAGCCCCATGCGCGCAGCAGCTCGCGCTCTTCGTCCTTGGTAAAGCTGACCTCCATGAGAGGGGAGCGTACCCCGAGCTCTTTTGCCGCGCGCATGCCAGGGCGGTAGTCACCACGATCGCTTGCATTGCTGCCGTCGATGACGGTGGGAAAGCCGAGCGACTTGGCGTGGTTGACGATGGCGGTAAAGCCGGCGTGCTTGCAGTGGTAGCAGCGATTGGCGTCATTGCAGGCTACTTGGGGGAGCTGCAGCTGATCCACCGAAAGATTGAGCACGGGGAGCTTAAAATGCGGCCCCTCATTGGCCTGTCCATCAACGGACTGCTCAAACGAAGTCTGTTCGGGCGTGCCGATGAGCGGCGTGGTGAGATGGATGAGGAGGGTATTGGTAGGCATGATGCGGGCGCACACGGCGGCCAAAAAGCTGCTGTCAACGCCGCCGGAAAACCCGATGGCCACGCGCCCGTATGCCAAAAGCAGCTGTTCGAGCGCCGATAGCTTGTCTTGAAGCTCCTCTGCGGGTGCCGTGGTGTCTAAAATCATGAAACGTTCCTTATCGTTGAGTACTCGATCGAAAACTATAATCCTAATGCGTTACTTGCCATAAGACTTCTATCTGTGTAACGAAAGTGCAATATGGTATATACGTTATATACAAGTTGCCAAATGCGGTAGAGTTGCGGCAATGCGACAGCGAGAGTCGATGGGGGACCGATATGATCAAGGCTGTTATTTTTGACATGGATGGAACGCTGGTCGATACCGAGCGTTTGGGGATTAAGGCCTGGAAGGCAGGCGCCGCTGAGCTGGGGCTCGCGATTGATGAAGCGCTGATCCATCAGTTTATCGGCCGCACGCTGCCCGATGTTATGGACATCCTTGATGAGCATTACGGCAGCCATGAAACCACCGAGGCGATCTATCGTCGCCACAAGGAGATTCGCGACGAGATAGTCAAGACCGAACTGGAACTTAAGGCCGGTGCCGCCGAGTGCCTAGACGAGCTGCTGGCTGCGGGCTATCACGTGGGTCTAGCGACGTCGTCGCGCCTCGTTACGGCCGAGCGCAACCTTAAGATGGTCGGTCTTTTTGACAAGTTTGAAACGGTAACGTGTGGCGAGGACGTCGTGCACGGCAAGCCCGACCCCGAGATGTATCTGCTCGCCTGCGAGCGCGCGGGCTTTGCTCCCGAGGAATGTGCCGTGGTCGAGGATTCGCGCAACGGCTGCGTCTCGGGCATTACGGCCGGATGCCACGTCTTTGCCGTTCCTGATATCGTGCCGCTGCCGCAGGACGTGGTGGATGGCTGCGAGGCCGTGCTCGATACGTTGTTCGACCTTTCGGCGGCAGTTAAAGCCGCGCGCTAGACAATTGCGGCGTTGAAACGAGCAATTGCCCACGTTTGCGCCTAAGCAAAAGGGGCCCGGCAATGGTCGGGCCCCTTTTGCTTAAGCGGCGACATAGCATACTTGCGGGCGTGCTACAGATACGCACCGAGGTTGATGGCCGTGGCGTCGGTCTGGGTGCTTGCCTGGGTGCTGGCGCGCTCCAGTAGGAACGGACGTACCAGTTCTTGGCGGTTGATATCCTCGGCGGCGGTGACTGCGGTGACGGTGCGCGCGGCAGAGCCGATGTGGACGTGCTTGGTCTTTGCCGGGGCCTTGTTCTCGATTTGCTCCATGAGCAATTGAACGCCCTTGCGGCCAATCTCGTAGCCCGGGGGCGCTACCGTAGTGAGCGGGACCGATCCGCTCCAAGCGAGCGGGTTGCCATCGCAACCTGCTACGCGTACTTCCCCGGGGACGGCGATGCCTTTGTCGACCAGCGCCGAGATAACGCCCGAGGCCAGCACGTCGGTCAGACCGACGACAAAATCGGGGCGTTCGTCGGCGGGGCGCGCGGCGATTTGGGCGCCGATGCCGTAGCCGTCGGCGGCGGTATTCCATTCGCCGGCGTCGATGACTTCGATCTTGATATCGGGGTGTAGAGCGAGCGCTTTATGAATGCCAAGGACGCGCAGGGTGAGTTGCATAAATGCTGCTCGGCCGACGACGACAATATGGTGTGCGCCGCGGGCGATGGCGAGTTCGGCAATGATGCGACCCTGGGCCTCGTTGTCGGCCGCTACGTAGTAGCCGGGCTCGGAGCAATGGATGTCCAGGTGGACGATCGGCACGGGCATCTTGGCCATGACGGGGTGCCAGTCGGGGGATGCCATGGGCTGAACCATGACGCCGGACATCTGGGTGCCCATAAAGTAGCGCAGGTAATGGTCCTCGAGAATATCGTCGTTATCGGCGTTGGCGATGAGCAGGTCGTAGCCGTGCTTGCGGGCCTCGTTGTGGGCGCCGCTGGCGATTTGGAGCGAAAAGCCGTGATCGAGACGGGGGAGCACCAGGCCAAAGGACTTGGTGGCGCCGCCCGCGAGCTGACGAGCGCTTTGGTTGGGCAGGTAGCCAAGGCGATTGATGGTCTCGTTGATGAGCTTGAGGGTTTCGGGGCGCAGCTTTTCGGGGTGGTTGAGCACGTTGGAAACCGTGCCCAGCGAAACTCCGGCCTCGCGCGCGACGTCGCTGATTTTTACCTTTGCCATAGCGGCCCCTTTGATGCGTTTCAAGTACAAGCCAGATTGTAGCATCCCAAACCAACCAAAAAGGGATAGGTTTATTTTGGCAGGTTTTATCTGGGGAAACGCTGTTGCCAACGCGACCACCACGAAGGGGGACAGGCGCTTTTGTGGTGGTTTGGACCGGCTGGACGTGTGTGCATCGGGTGGTATCTAAGTTGAGGTACCACTTCTGGTATATCAGCTTGCGTTTGCGTGAGTACAATACTCGAACGTTATACGTCTCAGCGCCCCCTGTGCGTGGACGTCTTGCAGTCACGCGAACGAAGGGATTTATCCTATGTGCGGAATCGTCGGCTACACCGGCTCTGATATTGCAAAGAACATCCTGGTCACGGGCCTCAAGCGTATGGAGTATCGCGGCTATGATTCCTCGGGCGTCGCGCTCGAGGTGGGCGAGGGCGCCGCGGCGCACCTCGACGTCATCCGCCGCGTGGGCAAGGTCGCGGGCCTGGAGAGCGAGCTTTCCAACATCGACAGCGACGCTACCTGCGGTATCGGCCACACCCGTTGGGCCACTCACGGCAAGCCTTCGGTCGTTAACGCTCACCCCCACACCAGCTGCGACGGTCGTATCGCCATCGTCCACAACGGCATCATCGAGAACTTCGCCGAGCTGCGCGAAGAGCTGGAGGGCCGCGGCCACCACTTTAAGAGCGAGACCGATACCGAGGTCTTCGCGCATCTGATCGAAGAGGCTTATGCCGAGACGCACGACCTGATGGCCTCCGTGCGCGAGGCTTGCACCCACGTGGTCGGTGCCTATGGTCTGGCCGCCGTGTGCGCTGACGAGCCCGGCGTGATCGCCGCGGCCCGCAAGGATTCCCCGATCGTGGTCGGCGCGGGCGAGACCGGCGCCTATGTCGCCTCCGACGTCATCGCGCTCATCGACGCAACCCGCGACGTCGTGGTGCTCGAGGACGGCCAGTTTGCCAAGCTCACGCCCGCAGGCGTCGAGTACACCGACGAGGCCGGCAACGTTATCGAGCCCAAGGTCACCCACATCGACTGGGACCTGGACATGGCAGAAAAGGGCGGTTATCCCGACTTTATGCTCAAGGAGATTCACGAGCAGCCGCGCGTGGTGCGCGACACGCTGGTGGGCCGCATGACGCCTGCTGGCGAGCTCGATATTGACGAGCTGGGCCTTTCGCTCGAGGAGCTCAACGACATCGATCGCGTCTACGTGATCGCTTGCGGCACCAGCTATCACGCTGGCCTCATTGCCAAGAATCTCATCGAGGGCTGGGCTCGCATCCCCACCGAGGTGGAGGCGGCCAGCGAGTTCCGTTACCGCAATCCCATCATTACGCCGACGACGCTTGTCGTTGCCGTATCCCAGTCGGGCGAGACGGCTGATACCCTTGCCGCCATTCGCGACGCGCGTATCAAGGGTGCCAAGGTCTTCGGCATCACCAACGTGGTGGGCAGCCCCGTAGCGCGTGAGAGCGACGGTGTTATCTACACCAAGGCCAACAAGGAGATCGCGGTCGCCTCGACCAAGAGCTTCATCGGCCAGGTTGTGAGCCTTACGCTTTTGGCCCTGCTGCTGGCGCAGGTCAAGTACCGCTTGACCACCAAGCAGGCGCGCATGCTGTTCCGCGAGCTTTCCGATACGGCCGAGCAGATCCAGTGGATTTTGGATACCCAAACCGAGGCCGTGCATGAGGCCGCCCTGCTGTGCAAGGACGCGCAGTCCGCACTGTTCGTGGGTCGCGGCATGGGCGCCGCTATTTCCTACGAGGGCGCGCTCAAGCTCAAGGAGGTCAGCTACCTGCACGCCGAGGCCTACGCCGCCGGTGAGATGAAGCACGGCCCCATTGCCCTGATCGACCCGGGCTTCCCTGTCATCGCTGTGGCCACCAAGAGTGCCACCTACGACAAGACCGTGTCGAACCTCATGGAGTGCAAGGCGCGCGGCGCCAAGGTCATCGTCGTTGCCACCGAGGGCGACGAGGAGATCAACAAGATCGCCGACTGCATCATCCGCGTGCCGGCAGTCCGCGACGTGTTCAGCCCCATCACGGCGAGCGTTCCGCTGCAGCTGCTCGCACGCGAGGTCGCCATCCTGCGCGGCTGCGACGTCGACCAGCCCCGAAACCTCGCCAAGAGCGTCACGGTAGAGTAGTTGGTTCCGTCGTTCTAACAACTAAGGCCCGGCTCCGTTGCAGCGGAGCCGGGCCTTGTTGCATTTGCCCAGATAAAATCTGCCAAAATGAACCTGTCCCTTTTTGGCAGGTTAGCGGAGCTTGCTGGTCTCGAAGTACTCGGGGAACTGGTCCAGAACCTCGGTTTGGTTGCGGAACATCATGTGCAGGTGCTTGCTGACCAAAAAGCTCGCTTCGATGGGGTCGCGACCGGCGATAGCGCGGCGAATCTGCTTGTGCTCGTTCACGATGTCCTGATTGTCGAGAACCTGCGTGGCAGCGCGCAGCCAGCGGAAGCGCTCAAGGTCGGCATTGGTCTCTTCGAGCCACGACCACACGGTGCTGCGACATGCGATGCTAAAAATCATGTGATGCATGAGGTTGTCGCTCAAAAAGAAGCCGATGCGATCCTCTTCGGCCATGGCCTTTTCCTGCAGCACGATGGCGCGGTCGAGCTGCTCGATGCCAGCCGACGTGGCGCGCGCGCAGCACTCCACGATCACCTGCTTTTCCAGATGCTCGCGGATGTAACAGGCACTCTCGGCAAGGGTGAGGTTGATGGGCGAGACGTAGGTGCCGCTCTGGGGCACGGTGCGCACCAGGCCTTCCTGCGCCAAACGAACCAAAGCCTCGCGCACAGGGGTGCGCCCCATATCTAGGTCGTCGCAAAGCTGCTTGACGCCCAGCTTTTCGCCCGGCTTGTAGTCCAGGTAGACGATTTTGCGTCGAATGGTGTGGTAGGACTGGTCCTGTAGGCTCGTTTCCTGCTCGCCGACGTGCATCGATTCTTCCATAGCGCCTCGCAACTGTTCTATCAAACTCATATGTCAGTTGTTAATTATGCCGCGAATCAGCTCTCCGCGGTGGGCAATTCGGCTGTTGCCTGAGAACTATTGCGGCATCTTAGTCTGTGTTTGCGCAAGGCTGCGCTCAATGTTGCCGTATCATAAGCCGTCGCAAACGTGAAATAGAAAGAAGGAATCCCATATGCAACTGGCAAATATCGTACGCGAGCGCTGGAAAGGCGTCTTGTTCTGCCTGATCATCGCCATTCCCGCGACGTTGCTCGGCAAACAAATTGAGGTGGTCGGCGGTCCGGTATTTGCCATCCTTTTTGGCATGGTCCTGGCGCTCGTCTTTCCCAAGAATCGTCGCGAACAGCTCGCCGCCGGCGTCACCTATACGTCCAAAAAAGTCTTGCAGTACGCGGTTATCCTGCTTGGCTTTGGCATGAACCTCTCCCAGATTCTGTCCAAGGGCGCCCAGTCGCTGCCGATTATCGTGGCGACAATCTCGACATCGCTTGTCATCGCCTTTGTGCTCTGCCGCGTCATGAATGTGCCGGGTAAGATCGCGACGCTTATAGGTGTGGGTTCGTCGATTTGCGGCGGTTCTGCCATCGCCGCGACCGCGCCCGTCATCGATGCCGACGATCGCGAGATTGCCCAAGCTATTTCGGTCATCTTCCTGTTTAACGTTATCGCGGCGCTCGTGTTTCCGACGCTCGGCGGCATGCTCGGGCTGACCAACGAGGGCTTTGGCCTGTTTGCCGGTACCGCCATCAACGACACCTCGTCGGTAACGGCTGCGGCGAGCGCCTGGGACAGCATGCATCCCGGCGCCAATGTGCTCGAGAGCGCCACGGTGGTCAAGCTCACCAGAACGCTGGCCATTATCCCCATCACGTTGGTCCTCGCATGCTGGCAGATGCATCTGGCGCGCAAGGCCGGCGGCGACGCCAAAAGCACGTTCTCGCTTAAGCGCGCGTTTCCCATGTTTGTGCTGTTCTTTGTGCTGGCGAGCGTAATCACCACGGTGCTTCAGCTTCCCGCGTCTTTTACGGCGCCCATCAAGGAGCTGTCGAAGTTCTTTATCGTGATGGCCATGGCGGCTATTGGTTTTAATACCGATATCGTCGAGCTGGTCAAAAAGGGCGGCAAGCCCATCGCGCTGGGCTTTTGCTGCTGGATTGGCATTGCGTGCATGAGTTTGGGAATGCAACACGTACTGGGAATCTGGTAGAGAAGTAGCTTGTTTGCGTGCTGCGTGCTGGCGAGCGCATTCTCACGGTGGAGCGATAGGAGCTCTTGCGGGTATGGCTTGTCCGCAGGTTTATAAGTCCCGAAGAGCTCTTATCGCCCCGCCAGGATGGCGATGCGGGGCAACACCTATACTCGCAGGACGGCGCTTTCTGCCCTATAGTGTTTGATGAGCAATATCGTTCAATTTTGAAACACTCGGTCGTGCGACCGTCGGCGGCTGCATGTCGCCGCGGACAGGGGCAAATCATGGATAGCGATGCCAAACTGAACATCTTGACCGATGCCCTAGCTGCCGCCGGGGCCTCGGCATTGGCAATCGATGCGCGTGGGGACGTCGCGATCTCGACCATGAATGACGCGGCGCTCGAGCGGGATGTGGCGGCTTTTGTCGCTGAGCGCCTCGATCGTATAGGAGACGGCGCGCGTCTGGTTATGGGGCGTGCGGGTACGCGCCTGAGCCTGACCGTTCGCTCCGCCGACAAAGAGGGCGGGGGCCTTTGGGTCGTCGTGGTCCGCGAGGTGCGCGGCGCCGCGGCGCATGCGGGCATCGAGTGGCTCAACGCCGACGAAGTTGAGGCCCGCTACGAATCGAGCGCGTACGGCATCGTTGAGGGTGCCGCTGCGGTGGCCGCGCCGGTCGCCGAGAGTTACGCGCGCGGTGTGCCCCTTATGCTCGAGGGCGAGCTGGGAGCGGGTCAGGTCGAGATCGCCAAGCGCCTCTATCTGGACGGTCCTCTTGCCGATCAGCCCTTTGTTTCCGTCGCGCTCGATGAACTCACCGATCGCGGTTGGCGCCACGTGCTCAAAAGCTCCGAATCGCCGCTGTTCCAAACGGGGCTGACACTTTGCATTGAGGGCTGGAACGCGGTTGGTCCCCAGCGCCTTCGCGAGCTCGTTTCCACGATGACCGACACCGCGTTGGCGACGCGCTGCCATGTGGTGCTGACAGCGAATGACATGCCGGGCGGCGGCGAAAGTGATCAAGCCGCCTTTGTGACCGAGCGTTTCGCCTGTGCGGTGAGTGTAGCGCCGGCAATCGCCGAGCAGGGAGCCGCGTCGACGAAGGTTGCGCGCTATTTGGAATATCTCGCTGATGCATTTGGGACGGCAGCGCCCACGCTGTCTGCCGCGGCGACGAAGACGCTCGATGCTTACCGCTGGCCGCGCAATTATCTGCAGCTCCGCGAGGTCTCGGAACGACTGTATATATTGGTGGGGGCGGGCACGGTGGACCGCGCTGTGGCGGAGGAAGTACTCGCCCAAGAGGACGTGATTAAAACCGCAACCTTTGGCGCCCCGACGCTCGAAAGTGACCTGTATATCCTGCGACCGCTGGCCGATACCGAGCGAGATATCGCGCATTTGGTTGTAGACCATCTCCACGGCAACCGAACCCGTGCGGCGGAGGTGCTGGGCATAAGCCGTACAACGCTGTGGCGCTTGCTGAAAGACGATGACCGTTGAGCGAGGCGCCCGTGACCGCGCGCGACGCGTGTGCTACAGTCCAAAGCGTTATTGTTTCGATTTGGTTACGGCGTGCGAGGGCATATGGCTGAGACTTCAAAACCGAGCCGCAGAAGGCGGAGTGCCGCGCCGGTCAACCGACGCACGACATCGGTGACGTGGGGTAAACACGCCTCGGGGTTTGATGGCTCGTTCAAGCGCACTAAATATGGCTATCCTTCGGCAAGCGCCCGCTTGGCAATGCAGGCAGAGTCCTCGCTGTGGGGCCGCAAACGCGTGGTGGGCTCAAAACTCAAGCACGACGGAACGCTCGGTTACATCAGCCGCGGGGCGGCTCGCCGCAGTGGACTCAATCCGGCTGGTTGGCATCGTTATGTTCCGATCGTGGCCGTCGTTGCAGTGATCGTCATCGCACTCGCTGCGCTTGGCTACGCCGGCGGTGGCGCCAACTTGGACGCAGTGTTTAAATCGCCCGAGCTCGCGCATGCAGGCACAGAAGTTATCGAGGGCGCTCAGACCCAGACGGGTGTCGCGCCCCAGCGCGGTATCGTTGCGGCGGCCTCCACCATCGCCGATGCGCAAAAGGACGAAGACAAGCAAGGCGACGACGCCGAAACGGCCCACACGAACGAAACGACGACTACTCAAATATCAACATAGCTTGCCGGCAGAAGGGGACGTTCCTTTTCTGCCGGCAGTTTGGGACACTCCTGCGCTACCTAACGTACACCACGTTGTCGCGGCGCGGCTTTGCCTCGGGTAGCGTGTCCTCGGCATAGCCCAGAATGCAGTGACCGATACCGCGCAGGCTGCCGTCGGCGGGCAGGCCCCAGCTGGCCAGCAGCTCCAGGCCCTCGGGCGAGTCAAAGACCTCATGCGCGCGGTGAATCCAGCACGAATCGACACCCAGTGCATAGGCGGCGTTGAGCAGGTTGCCCATGGCGAGCGAGCCGTCTTCCAGATGTGTGGGCACGCTGCGGTCAACCAGCACCACCACAACGGTCTTGGCGCCATAGAAGGGGTCGCTGTTGCTGCCCATGACTTGCGCGTTGAGCTGCGAGAGACGCTCGACGGTCGCGGGGTCGGTGACGGCGACAAACGTCACCGGCTGGCGGCCCATGCCGCTCGGTGCATATTGGCCGGCTTCGATAATACGTGCAAGCTTTTCGGCCTCGACGGGACGATCGCTGTAGTTGCGGCAGCTGCGGCGGTGAATGAGTGCTTCGATAGTCTCCATGGTGTCTCCTTGCGGTGGCGTTGCAGATGCCCCGTTCATACCCGTCGGGCTCAAACGATAGACGGTCAATTGCCCGGCCAAAAGGATAGATTCCAATTGGGAAAGTAGGTTTGCATAAAAGTACCTTCAGAATGTGACAAACGAATGGGATGGTTAAACGTTTTATCCCGTCTACCCTGCGGTTTTTTACCACTTGCCTAAATGACGAACGCATAACCTCTGATAAAGGTTTTACTAAAGGAGTACCAACGTTTATCAATGCGCCGTGGTGGCGCCGGGCCAGGAGGTAACATCATGTTCCAGGCTGGAGATGTCGTCGAGACCGATTTCGAAGGATTTCTGAAGCTGCTGCGTTCCAAGACGCGCGCTTTCGTGTCGATCAACGATCACGAGTACTACATCACGCACACCGATGGCTATTGGCGTGTTCAGGATTGCGAGGCCCTCAACGACAAGGGCCACTTTACTGACTGCTCCGAGCTGGTCAACACGGTCTGCGAGGTCGTCGAGCTGCCGTGGATTGCCGGCAAGAGCCTGCATGACAGCTTCTCGGGCGCTACGGTCTATGAGGCCGTCGCCGCTTAACAGGCAATAAAACCCGATTTTCACGTGACCGCTGGCGCCGCCCCCGCGCCGGCGGTCTTTTTCTGCCGATAGGCCATAAAAATGCACGCATTTGCGGAGAGCCTGTTGACGATAGTCAAAACTCGGACTAATCTAGAGACACATAATTGGTCAAAAATCGGACAATTGAATGGTGGGATAGATGAATAGTGCGGTTACGCTGGTCGACTTCGATCGGTTGCTCAATGGACTCGACCATATCTATTCGGAGTTCTCGCGCGCCTGCGGCCTTTCGGACTGCGCCTATTGGATGCTCGTCGACACTAGCACGGCGGGCGGCAGTATTGCCGTAAGCCGTCTGACAAGCGAATGGTTCTACAGCAAGCAGACCATCAACTCGGCAATTAAAACCTTGACGGCGCGGGGCTTCGCAACGTTGGAGTTTGCCGAAGGCAGTCGTAAGAACAAGGTTGTGAGCCTGACCGAAGAGGGCAGGCGATTTGCCGAGCGTTATGCGCTGCCGGCACTCAAGGCCGAACAGCGAGCCTTTGGCGCGCTTGAGCCATGTGAGCAGCGCGAGATTATGCGCTTGGTCGGCAAATTCTCTCAGGTGCTCGGCGAGGAGTGCGATGCCTTTAAGCAGCATATCGCTGCCGAGAGCCAAGCCGAGAATCAAGGTGAGGGGGAGTCGTGCGACTGTTAATGAGGTTTCTAAAGCCATATCGAGGGCTTGTCGCGGTGACGTTGTTGGTGCTGCTAATCGACAACATCGGCACGCTGCTGGTGCCCACGATGCTGGCGAACATGGTCAACACCGGTATTACCACGGGCGATGTCGACTACATTTTACGCAACGGCCTATACATGTTTATCGCGACCAGCATGGCTAGCGGCGGCACGGTGCTGGGCTGCTATCTTTCGGCGCGCCTGGCCGCCAACGTGGCTTGCGATATCCGCAATGCCGTGTACGACAAATCGCTCGAGCTCGCGGCCAGCGATTTTGAGCGCTTTGGCACCGGATCGATGATCACGCGCTCGCTCAACGACATCAACGTGATTCAGCAAGCGATTCTGCAGACGATTCAGCTGGTGCTGCCCGTGCCGTTTTTGGCGGTGGCGGGCATCATCTTCGCCTGGTTTATCGATCCTGCCATGGGCACGCTTCTGGGCGTAGTCGTTGCGATTGTGCTGGTGGCGGCGGTCTTTACGGTTGCCAACGCGGCTCCGATCTTTATGCGCTTGCAGAGCTTTATCGACCGCATGAACGTGGTGCTGCGCGAAAACATCGTGGGCGTGCGCGTCATCCGTGCGTTTAACAAGGAGCGTCACGAGGAGCGGCGCCTGGACGAGGTGTTTAGCGACTACGCCGCCAACGCCATCAAGGTCAACCACCTGTTTGTGGGCCTCGACAGCTCCAGCTTCTTTTTGATGAACATCGCCGAGGTGGCGGTGCTGTGGGTGGGCGGCAACCGCGTAGGCGCCCACGCCATGCAGATTGCGAGTATCTCGGCGGTGCTGGAGTATGCAATTCTGATCCTGTTCTTTGTGATGATGGCCCAGATGGTGGTGCTGACGCTTCCGCGTGCTGCCGCGTGCCTGAACCGTGCGCAGCAGGTGTTGGAGATTGAGCCGAGCATCGTCGATGGCGAGCGCACGCTGGATGACGGGGCGCGCGAGCCCCAAGACGAAGCCGATGCGGTGGCCGTGTTCGACCACATGTCGTTTCGCTTTGACGATGCCGACGAGGACACCCTGTGCGACCTGAGCTTTGCCTGCCATCGCGGTCAGACGACTGCGATCGTTGGCTCGACAGGCTCGGGCAAATCGACGGTGGCAAAGCTTCTGCTGCGCTTCCACGATGCCACCAAGGGCTCCATTCGCCTGAATGGTGTGGACCTGCGCGAGCTTACGCAAGACGAAATCCGCGGGCGCATTGCCTATGTGCCGCAGAAGGCGTGGCTGTTCTCGGGCACGGTGGCGAGCAACCTTCGCTTTGGTAACGAAGGCGCGACCGAGGGCGACATGCTCCACGCGCTTGAGGTTGCCCAGAGCACCTTTGTACTCGACCAACCGCAGGGGCTCGATACCCCGGTTGCCCAGGGCGGTACGAACTTTTCGGGCGGCCAGCGCCAGCGTTTGGCAATCGCCCGTGCGCTCATGAAGCATGCCGATCTATATATCTTCGATGACAGTTTTTCGGCCCTGGACTTTAAGACCGATGCGGCCCTGCGCCATGCATTGCAAGACGAGACGCGCGATGCCGCGGTGCTCATCATCGCGCAGCGCATCTCGACGATTCTGCACGCCGACCAGATTGTCGTGCTCAAGGATGGCGAGGTTGTGGGCTTGGGCACGCATGGCGAGCTTATGGAAACCTGCGAGGTGTACCGCGCCATCGCGGAATCGCAGATGAAGGGAGGTGAGTAGCATGACCGAGGAGCTCAAGAAGCGGGGCGGCCTTGTCGATGCCGCCGCTGCGGACGCTGCCGAGGAAGCGGTCGAGCGGGCTGCCATGTCGACCGAGCTGGATGACGCCGCCAAGGCTGCAGCCGAGCGCGAGGCTCGCCGCCAAGCGCTCTACGAGGAAAACGAACGTGCCGAGGACGAGCGCGCCCGCGCCGAGGCAGAGCGTATGCGCGACGTGGACGACGAAGACGAGGACGAGACGCCTCGGGATACCTGGGCGACGGTGCGCCGCCTGTGGAGTGAGGCTGCCGGCGACCATTGGCGCTTCTATATCGTGTTCGCGAGCATTGTGTTCTATGTCATCTTTAACACCGCCGCGCCGGCATATAGCGCCCGCGTGATCGATGAGCTGTGGGGCCACATTCAGGTGGCGTTTGCCAACGATACCACTTTCAGCATCACCTGGGAGAACTGCGGCAAGACCATTTTCGTCTACTTTATGATCTGGACGGCCGCTGCTTCGTTCTACGCGCTCCAGAGCTTTTTGATGTCGAGCGTGGCCGAACGCCTCAACCTGCGCCTGCGCAACCGCATCGCGCAAAAGCTCAACCGTCTGCCGCTCGCCTATTTTGACGCGCATCGTCCCGGCGAGGTCGTCAGCCGCGCGACCAACGACCTGGACAAGATGTCCGAGAGCATGCAGCGCGGATTGCTGCAGCTGCTCGTGTCGATCGGCACGGTTGTTGGTGCTGTGAGCGTGATGTTCGTGTTCAGCGTGCAGCTTACGCTCGTCTTTCTGTTCTTTACGGTACTGTCGCTGCTGGTGACGAAGGTCGTCTCGCGCCGCACACACGATGTGACGGGCGAGCGCCAGGAGTGGGTGTCCAAGATTACGAGCGCGGTCGAGGAGGGCTACTCGGGCCGTTTGGTGATCCGTGCGTTTAACCGCGAGCGCCAGAGTTCTGCCGAGGTTCATGAGGCCTCGGAGGAGCTGGCGCGCGTGAGCACCAAGGCCGACTTTATGATCAATGCCGTCGGCCCTGCGGTGCGCTTTATCGGCCGTTTGGCGCAGATCGTGATCGCGCTGGTGGGCTGCAGCATGCTGGTTGCCGGTCACATGACCGTCGGCGTGTTCCAGGCGTTCTTCCAGTTTATCTACGAGGCGTCCGAACCCATGACGCAGCTGTCGTTTACCTTTAACTCGCTGCAGAGCGCGCTGGCGAGTGCGGAGCGCGTGTTCGACCTGCTCGATGAGCCCGAGATGGAAGCCGATCCGCTGTCGGACGAGGCCGCCAAGCTGCCGGGTCGCGTAGAGGGCCGCGTCTCCTTTGAGCACGTGCGCTTTGGTTATTCGCCCGACAAGCCGCTTATGCGCGACGTGTCGTTTACCGCCGAGCCGGGCCAGAAGATTGCCGTGGTGGGAACCACGGGCGCAGGCAAGACGACGCTCATCAACCTGCTCATGCGCTTCTACGAGATTGACGGCGGGCGTATTACGCTCGACGGCGTGGATACGAGCCGCATGGACCGCGGCGAGCTACGGCAGCAGTTTGGCATGGTGCTGCAGGACGCCTGGCTGTTCGATGGCACGATTGCCGAAAACATCGCCTACGGCTGCCCCGAGGCAACGCGCGACGAAATTGTGGCCGCCGCTCGTGCCGCGCAGGTCGACTTCTTTGTGCGCACCATGCCGCAGGGCTACGACACGCGCGTGGCCAACGATGCCGAAAGCATCAGCCAGGGCCAACGCCAGCTGCTGACCATTGCGCGCGTGCTGCTCAACAACCCGGCGATTCTCATCCTGGACGAGGCGACGTCGAGCGTGGATACGCGCACCGAGCTTGCCATCGGCCGTGCCATGGACGCGCTCATGCATGGGCGCACGAGCTTTGTGATCGCGCATCGCCTGTCGACGATCGTGGATGCCGACCTGATTCTGGTCATGGACCACGGCAACATTATCGAGCAGGGCACGCATAAGGAGCTGCTCGCAGCCGAGGGCGCTTACGCCGACCTCTATCTGAGCCAGTTCGCATAATGTGACAAAGGGACAGTCCCACATGTCACATCACAAATAAGGCGCGCCGGGGGTGAATCCTCTGGCGCGCCTTTGCGTTGGCGTCAATGTTGTCGGTGGTCGTCAGCCTCTAGCGTTCGTCCACGAGCTTGGCGACGAGGGCCTTGAGCTCGGCCACCTCTCGCTCGAGTTCCTTGACGCGGCGGGCGTTCTCGGTGATGCCCTGACGGTTGAGGGCGCTCTGCTCGGCGGCGTCGTCGGGCATGTATTCGCGATGCTGCTTGGCGTCGAAGCTCTCCTCGAACACGCGGCAGCCGTTGCGCTTGATGATGCGTCCCGGCACGCCCACGACGGTGCAGTTGTCGGGCACGTCCTTGACGACAACCGAGTTGCCGCCGATCTTGACGTTGTTGCCGATGCGAATGTTGCCGAGCACCTTGGCGCCCGTGCCCACGGTGACGTTGTTGCCCAGGGTGGGGTGGCGCTTGCCGATCTCGTTGCCGGTGCCGCCGAGCGTAACGCCCTGGTAGAGCACGCAGTTGTCGCCCACGATGGTGGTTTCGCCGATGACGACCCCCATGGCGTGGTCGATAAAGAAATGCTTGCCGATTTGTGCGGCGGGATGAATCTCGACGCCGGTGATGTGGCGGGTGATTTGCGAGAGCACACGGGCGAGCGAGCGATGTCCATGCTCCCAGAGCCAATGCTCGGGTACGTGGTTCCACTTGGCGTGCAGGCCAGGATAGGAAAGGAAGATGACCAGACCGTTTTGCGCGGCGGGGTCTTGCGCCTGGACGGTCTTGATGTCCTCGCGAATGGTATTGATAAAGCTCACCGGCCGCCCTCCCTTAGCGCCATGGCAATGCGATTCAATAAAGTATAGCGATTCGCTAGGAATTAGGAAGAACAATCTTGGCGGCTTTGCGTGACAGGTGTCAGTTATGCAAACTTGCTGGTAATGAAGTAAGACTTTTGAGGGGTTTGGCCCGTGCTCGCGCCGCAACCGTATACTGGTCAACTTGGACGTATCCGCGCCCACAACTGAGAGGTTTTACTTCATGGGTTTCATCAATTTTATCGCCGAGCTGCTTAAGGATCCGCGCACCGCGATTGCCAGCTGGATCGCCGCCGGCCCGCTTATGGCCTACGGCTGCGTGTTCCTGATCATCTTTATCGAGACGGGCGTGGTGTTCTTCCCGTTCCTTCCCGGCGATTCACTGCTGTTCGCCTCGGGTTTCTTTGCCCACAATGGCGGCTTTAACATCGTGGCGCTTCTGGCTACCGCATGGGCCGCTGCCATTTTGGGCGATCAGTGCAATTTTATGATCGGTCACTTCTTTGGCAAAAAGATCATCGCTTCGGGCAAGGTTAAGGCCATGACGCCCGAGCGCATCAAAAAGTCCGAGGACTTCTTGGACAAGTGGGGTCACCTGGCCATCTTCCTGGGCCGCTTCTTCCCGTTTATCCGCACCTTTGTGCCCTTTATCGCCGGCATGGGCGGCATGCACTGGCGCAACTTTGTCATCTTTAACGTGCTGGGCGGCATTACCTGGTCGACGCTCTTTACACTGCTGGGCTACTTCTTTGGTGGCATTCCCTTTGTGCAGGAGCACTTTGAGCTGCTAATCGTTGGCATCGTTGCCGTGTCGATCATCCCGACCGTGGTCGGTCTGGTTAAGGCTAAGCTGGGCAAAAAGAACGCGTAGCTCGAGCCAGCGCGCAAACCGTGCAGTTGAGGCCCGTCACCGTTTACGGTGGCGGGCCTCTTCAGCTTCGGTCAAATGAAAATACTTTACTTAGTTAAAGAAAAGCGTTTTATCAGACGCGCGAGCGGAGTACAATCTCGTGCATGCGAATCGACGTGCCATCGGCTTTGATGCTGCTCGCGTGTCCCGTCCGGCTCTACGCTCCGGGCGTGCGATGTTGCGACGCGGTCGGCCTCGGTCCTTGCGTGCGGGTTCGCGAGTATGCAACTGTGTATGTAAGGAGCGACATATGACTGTCGAGAAGAAGGATATCGATTGGGGTAGCCTCGGCTTTGGCTACATGAAGACCGATTACAGCTACGAGGCCCATTGGAAGGACGGCGAGTGGGACGAGGGTGGCCTGACCACCGACCACACCCTGCATGTCTCCGAGTGCGGCGGCATCTTCCATTACTGCCAGGAGGTCTTTGAGGGCCTGAAGGCTTACACCGCCGAGGACGGCAGCATCGTCTGCTTCCGTCCCGACATGAACGCCGAGCGCATGTATAACTCTGCCCAGCGCCTCGAGATGCCCCCGTTCCCCAAGGACAAGTTCGTTGAGGCCGTCAAGCAGGTCGTTTCTGCCAACGCCGCCTGGGTTCCGCCCTTCGGTTCCGGCGCGACCCTGTACGTGCGTCCGTTTATGATCGGCTCCGGTGACGTGATCGGCGTGGCTCCCGCTCCTGAGTACACGTTCCGCATTCTCGTGACCCCGGTCGGTCCGTACTTTAAGGGCGGCCTCAAGCCCGTCAAGCTGCGCGTTTCCGAGTATGACCGTGCCGCACCGCACGGCACCGGCAACATCAAGGCCGGCCTGAACTACGCCATGTCCCTTAAGCCCACGATGGAGGCCCATCGCGAGGGCTATGCCGAGAACCTGTATCTCGACTCCGAGTCCCGCACCTATGTCGAGGAGACCGGTGGCGCCAATGTCCTGTTCGTGAAGGAGGACGGCACGCTCGTCGTTCCGCAGTCGCACACCGACTCCATCCTGCCCTCTATCACCCGTCGTTCGCTCGTTCAGGTTGCTCAGGACCTGGGCATGACCGTCGATCAGCGCCCCGTCGAGTGGGCCGAGGTCAAGGCCGGTACCTTTGTCGAGTGCGGCCTGTGCGGCACCGCTGCCGTCATCTCCCCGGTCGGCGAGATCGACAACAAGGTTTACGGCGCCGACGAGACCGTGACCTTCCCGGCTGGCTACACCGAGATCGGCCCTGTGATGAAGAAGCTTCGCGAGACCCTGACTGGCATCCAGTCCGGTGCTGTCGAGGACAAGCACAACTGGGTTTACACCGTCGCGTAAGCTGTCTTAGCTGTCCGGCCCGAGGGCGACCTTCCTTTCCGGCGCGTCCTCGGACATGAAAGAACCTCCGCTGCGCACTACGTGCGGCGGGGGTTCTTTCGTCCTGCGGAGTGCGCCGGAAAGGAAGGTCGCCCTCGGGCCAGCGTTACCTCGGCGCTGCCGTTGCGGGCAATATGGATCTGAATAAAGATGAAGCGCGGCCTTTTAGGCCGCTCTTTTGTTTTGGTTCGCGTCATGTGGGGGTGGTGGCGACGTGCATTTTTGCGAGTATTCTGCAGTCGAAGGCCCCTGCATACCGACCTCGGGCAAAAAATCGGGATTTCTCGATGTTTTCTACGAATGATGGGCGGGGTTATGGGCTGACAGCGTTTGATTTGCAGGGACATTCGCGGTCTTTGGCATTTATCGTGGCGCCCGAAGCTCTTGGTTATGTTGAATACTCCTAAAAATGCACGGCGCTTAGAGGGGGACCTTCGCGAAAAAGGAAACCGCCCCGCCGAAGTATGAATTCGACGGGGCGGTTTATGCATTTGGCCGATTAAGGATGCGCTGTCAAACTACTAGAACTTGACGGTCGGGGCCTGGCGGGCTGCTTCGGCGGCCTCGAAGCCCTGGCGCTCCTTAAACTGGAAGATGCCGGCAAAGATGACAGCCGGGAACGTCTGAATGGCGTTGTTGTAGCTGAGCACGCAATCGTTGTAGCTCTGGCGTGCATAGCTAATCTTGTTCTCGGTATCCTCGAGCGATGCCTGCAGCTGCGTAAAGTTGGTGTTTGCCTTAAGATCGGGATAGGCCTCGGCTACGGCGAAGAGCTGACGCAGAGCACCGGTCAGCACGTTGTCGGCTTCCATCTTGGCCTCGGGCGTGGTGGCCTTGACGGCGGTGTTACGCGCGCTGATCACGGCGGAGAGCGTCTCCTGCTCGTGCTTGGCGTAGCCCTTGACGGTCTCGACTAGGTTGGGGATCAGGTCGTTGCGACGCTGCAGCTGCGTATCGATGTTCTGCCAGGCGTTATCGATGCGGTTACGCTTGGTGACCATGTTGTTGTAGATGCCGGCGATGGCGCAGACAATCACAATGACAACAACGATGCCGATGATGACGGGAAGCATGATGTCTCCGTTTCGAATGGCCGCGGCGGCATGCGCCAGCTGCCGTTGGTATAACGCTACTAGTATACCCGCAACGTTTTGTCGTGCCGAACTTTCCGGTAAGCGTTGTGTTTTCGGCGGGGTTGGCACCGGGGCAAAGCGCGCGAGGTACAGGTGTAAGATATGCGACAGATTGACGAGTGTTGTCTTTGCCCTGAGGATGGCGATACCAGTGGACCTTCGCATTAAGAAAACCTACCGCGCCCTGTTCGATGCCTTCACCGAGCTTCTCGAGGAGCATCGGTTTGAGGACCTGACGGTTGCCATGCTGTGCGACCGCGCCATGATTCGCCGCACGACGTTCTACAAGCACTTTCGCGACAAGAACGATTACTTTGCCTTTTATATCGATGAGCTCATGTCGGGCTTGCCGCAAAAACAGCCCGATGAGGCCGGCGCAGTGTCTGCCGAGGACGTGCGCGCGCTTCGACACGCGATTTTGGACGATGCCATGGATTTAATTCTGGCGCACGAGCAGCTCATGGATAACATATTGGCAAGCAGCATGTCGGGCATGTTGACCAACGTTATTTGCGACCGCATTGCCCGCTCCATCCGCGAGCGTGTGATGAACGTGCTTGCCGAGGATGCCCTGGCCCCCGTGTCACTCGAGACGACGTCTGAGTTTGTCGCCGGCGGTATTATTCGACTTTTCACGATATGGTGGGAATCGGGCCACGATCTTGAGCGTCGACCTGAGATAGCCGACGTGGTCGATGCGCTGTTTGAGCGGACCATGACACCGGTGCATCACTAGGAGTGGCGGAGAGAGGGGGATTCGAACCCCCGGAACGCTCTCGCGCTCAACGGTTTTCAAGACCGCCGCATTCAACCGCTCTGCCATCTCTCCGTGAGTCGTAATGATAGCATCGTTTTGAATTTGCAACAGGGAAGGCGAACGATGACGATCACCGAAATCGACGAGAAGTTCATGCGCGAGGCGCTGGCGGTGGCGCGAGCCGCCGCGGCGGTGGGCGAGGTGCCCATCGGAGCCGTAGTGGTGCGCGACGGCGAGATCGTCGCGAGGGCGCACAATCGGCGCGAGCTCGACCAGGATCCTTCGGCTCATGCAGAGTTCGCGGCCCTGTGCGCTGCCGCTCGGTCGCTCGGTCGCTGGCGCCTTTCCGATTGCACGGTCTACGTGACGCTCGAGCCATGCTGCATGTGTGCGGGGCTTATGGTTAACGCGCGCGTGGGGCGCTGCGTGTATGGCGCGGCTGATGCCAAGGCGGGCGCGCTGGGATCCCTATACGATTTGAATGCCGACTCGCGCCTGAATCATCGGTTCAATGTGACCGCCGGCGTACTGGCGGATGAATGCCGCGAGCTGCTGAGTAGCTATTTTGGCGGTCTGCGCGGAGCGGGCGGCGCTGATTGCGGTTGCGGTGCCGATCTTGAAGCGCACGCCGCTCACGCCGCAGCGCTTGCAGGTGCCGGCGAGGATGCTGGCACGGCGGTTGACTTTGGTCCTGCGTGCCGCCGGCCCCGTCGTGTGCTGCTGGCGATCGACTCCTTTAAGGGCAGCGTGTCGAGTGCGCAGGCGGAGGCGACGGTTGCCGAGGGCGTGCGCCGCGTTTGGCCCGATGCCGAGGTGCGTGCACTGCCGCTGGCAGATGGTGGCGAGGGAACGCTCGATGCCATCGCCGCATGCGGTGGCGAGCTCTCAACCTGCGATGTCGCAGGCCCCTTGGGCGACCGCGTGTCTGCCCGGATGCTGGTGGACGACGAGCGCGACTCGGCTGTAATTGAGATGGCCGAGGCGGCGGGTATTGGGTATTCGCCTTGCACGGAGTCGTCGGCGCTGGCTGCTACAACCTATGGCGTGGGCGAGCTGATGCTCCGTGCGGTTCGTGCCGGGGCAAAGACTATCTATATTGGCTTGGGCGGCAGCGCCACCAACGATGGTGGCGCCGGTATGCTGCAGGCACTGGGCGCGCGTGTGGTCGATGATCAGGGCTGCGATGTCGCCCCCGGTCTTGCGGGCCTTGAACACGTGTCGAGTATCGATTTGACGTCAGCGCTTCGTGCACTGAGCGGCGCTCGTATCGTTGTGCTTTCGGATGTCGAGAATCCGCTCGTGGGACGCCGCGGTGCGCTGGCGGTGTTTGGCGGGCAGAAGGGCCTGCCGACGGATGACGCTGAGGCGCTGCGCAGGTACGACAGCTGGATGGTCGGCTACGGTCGCCTGCTCGATGCGGCAATTACCGGGGTGCGGGCTCAGGGATTGTTGCGCGTGCCCGAGGGTGCTCGGACATTTGGCTCGGTGCTCGGAGTGCCCGGTGCCGGTGCCGCAGGCGGCCTGGGTGCCGCGCTGCTGGCGCTCGGGGCCGAGCTGCGTTCGGGCGTGGAGACGGTGCTCGATCTCGTGGGGTTTGACGAGCGCGTGCGCGATGTCGACCTGGTCATAACGGGCGAGGGCAATATGGATGAGCAGTCCGCCGCCGGTAAGGCGCCGGTGGGTGTGGCTCGTCGTGCGAAGCGATATGGCAAGCCGGTGGTCGCCGTCGTGGGCGGTCGCGCCGTCAACCTGGACACGGTGTATGAGCAGGGTATTGACTTGGTTTTGCCGATTTGCCGCAAGCCCATGCCCCTCGACCAGGCGCTCGGTGTGCAAGAAGCCACAACCAACCTCATCTGCGCCGGCGAGGCAGCCGCCCAATCCTACGACCTCGCCCGCTTCTAAAACCCATCCCCTCGATAAGTTGCGGTGAAATACGGAGTGTTTTTGCCTTTAAGGTGCCAATTCAGTCCGTATTCCACCGCAACTTCGTGAATGGCCATTCGAGGCTGGCTGCCTTGGGTCTCGAGCCGGACCGCTTGCCACGAAACACGGCTATCTACTACGTTTAACCGGGCACCCTCGCCCATCCCGGAATTTGTGAAATTAAAACCGCAGGTAGAAAGCTTGCCGATTTTCGAAAAAGCACGCTATGGTTGACCTCTGTGACCAAAACGTAGTAGATAGGCCCTTTTCGTGGCACAGCACCAGATCAGTCTATTTGGGACGGGCTTTCTTGACTACTTTCGCCACCCTGATGCCCCACCAGTCAAAAAGTAGTCAAAAAAGCCCCGTCCCAAATTAGCTGTCTTGCCCCATCGGACGGGAGCAGGTAAGATATACCGAGCGCCTAGCGCGTTCGATGGGTTCGGATGACGACATGTTCCGAATCTGGTCAGGTCCGGAAGGAAGCAGCCATAAGGAGCCTCTGTCGGGCATCCGAATCCATCGAGCGCACGGGCGCTATTTTGGTGCCGCGACATGGCCCGGCCGGCGGCGAGGTGTTTGGCGTCTCGCTGGTCCTCGGCTTCGCCTGCGGGATCGCTCGACTACCAAA
>CABRZT010000009.1:0-45993 GCA_902475595.1 uncultured Collinsella sp.
AAATCCAAGGGTTATACCCTAAGAGCAAACCACCCCTTTTAGGGGTGGTTTTGATGGGGGCACGAATAGCCCGCTCCGACCTGCGAAATCTGTACTCGCGATGCGAATGACGCCCCTAACCTTAAACTTTAGCTTGAACTTAGCTATAATGCGCTTCGTTCCTACCAGGCTGTGGTTGCGGACGGACGAAATGCCCGTCCTAGTCCAAGACAGACGCGGTCAAAGGGATCCACGTAAGCGACCGCGTGTGCGCGGCGCGATCATGGCGCGTCCTAGATGTAAGCCGCACCGTCCGTTCTACTTTCTTTGGGGCAATACCGCCTCGCGGGCGAGCGGGTCAGTCGTGAAGGTGGCTGCGGCCTCCCGAGCAAACACCCCGGTGCGCAAGTGTGGGGTCAAATACCAGGTCAGCTGGTGGGAACAATCTGATATTCCGCGCAACGCACGGATTGTATACGACACAGAAGGCAGGGTAGTGGACATGGTGAGGGGCAGCTTGATGCACGCGGCTCGGTTAGGTGCTGGGACCGCAGCGGTCATTGCCGTTTTGGGCCTGAGCGGATGCGCGTTCAACCCGCTGTCTACGTTCACGACTCCCACGATCGACCAGATCGAGTACGAGACCGTCACGCCGGCGGTGTCGGACGACGCCCTGGTCACTCCCGGAACCCTGACGGTCGCCCTCGATACTTCCGATGCGCCGCAGGCCATGCAGGACGCCGACGGCGAGCTCACGGGGTATGCGGTTGACGCCGCCCGCGCCCTCGCAAGCCGCATGGGCCTTAAGGTCTCCTTTGTCGATGCGTCTTCGGCAGGTTCCGCGCTCGGCGACAAAAAGGCCGATATCTTTATCGGCGAGATTAACTCCACGGACGGGGACATTAGCTCGCTCGGCACCTGCCTGTACGATGCCACTTCCGTGTTCGGTAAAACTAGCGATGGTGGGTCGCTAAGCGTTTCCACCGATACCCTTAACACGTCCACCCTGGGCGTTCAGATGTCCTCGGCCTCGCAGGAGGCGCTTGCTAAGCAGAGCATCACCGCCAACCAAAAGACCTACTCCAACATCAACGAGTGCTTTGAGGCGCTCGAGTCCGGCGAGGTCGACTATGTGATCTGCGACTCCACGGCCGGCGGCTACCTTGCACGCCTGATGAGCGAGGTCTCCTATGTCGGTGCGCTCGAGGCGCCCTCGACGCTTGGTGTTGCGGGCGCCTCGTCCAATGACGAACTGTGCCGTGCCGTGAGCGACGCCCTCGACGACATCACGGTCGACGGTACGCTCGAGGCAGTCCACTGCGTCTGGTATGGCACGATGCCCTACGACCTCACCACTAAGACGGTTTCGGGCGCTAGCGTGCAGCCGGGTGACTCTGAGTCCAGTGAGACCATGTCCTCCGGCAGCGAGTCCTCCGATTCCAACAATGAGACCGCATCCTCCGAGGACAACTCGTCCAGCCAGGAAGGCACCATCACCGACGACGACATTAACAAACTCAATAGCTAGTTATTGCTAGGGGTGGTGTCTCCTATACGTTGGAAAGGACACTTCTTCACGGTTTCAACACGCACTGCCGGGCTTCTCCAATAGGGGAGTCCGGCTTTTTCATCCCTATAAAACCAGCAGGTCAAAGCTAATTTTCGGGACCAAATACAAATCTGTCGGCTCCCTCCTATAGCGCACTTTGCCACAGAAAAGTGCGAGACTTCGGTATGCGGTATCAAGCAATCGTTATTCGGGTCTTTAGGAATCCGCGTGATTAAATACACGGCAATGGGTACATAGCCAGTACGGTAAGTCCCCGAGGCAGATTGGAGCCACGTATGGATATCAAGGTTTCTGGACGCAAGACGACGGTAACCGATGCTCTGCGTGCGCATGTGGATGAGAAGATCGGCGAGGCGCTCAAGGTTTTCGATATCGAGCCCATGACGGTCGACGTTGTACTTCGCTATGAGAAGAACCCCTCGAACCCCAACCCGGCAATCGTCGAGGTCACGGTTCGTGCCCGCGGTTCGGTGATTCGCGTTGCCGAGCACGGTGCAGATATGTACGCCGCCATCGACCTCTCCGCCGATAAGGTCACCCGCCAGCTGCGCAAGTTCAAGACCAAGGTCGTGGACAACCGCCAGGGCGGTGCCAGCGCCGCGGATGTCGCGCCGGTCGAGCGCGTCGAGGATCTGGCCGACCTGCTGCTGCCCGAGGAGGAGGACGACCTGCTCGTCCGCGAGAAGGTTATCGACGTCACCCCGATGACTGAGGAGCAGGCGCTGGTGCAGACCGATCTGCTCGGCCACGACTTCTACGTGTTCGAGAACGCGACGACCGGCCTTATCAATGTGGTGTATCACCGTAAGAATGGTGGATATGGCATCATCAAGCCCCGCATCGAAACACTTGACGAGTAAAATACGTTAACTTGCATGAGTTAACGGTTGGCGGCCATCCCATGCGGGTGGCCGCCTTTTTACGTAAGGAGTCGCTTTGATGGACAAGGCCGCATCTACCGGTCATTCGGACCGTTGCCGCATCGTCGTCGATACCTGCTGCGACTTTAGCCCCGAGGTCGCCGCGAACCTCGATGTCGATATCCTGGGTTTCCCCTTCATTATCGATGGCGAGGAGCGCACGGATGACATCTGGTCGAGCATCACGCCCAAGGAGTTTTACGACCGCATGCGCGCTGGTGCCCGCGTGTCCACCTCGGCTGTGTCGCTCGGTCGCTATATCGAGTTCTTTACCGAGTGCGCCAAAGAGGGCACGCCCACGGTCTACCTGTGCTTTACCTCGGCGCTGTCGTCGAGCTACAACTCCGCGTGCCAGGCGGCAGATGCCGTGCGCGCCGAGTATCCCGATTTTGAGCTGTACGTGGTCGACAACGCTCTGCCCTGCGCGACCGGCGCGCTCTTGGCGCTCGAGGCCGTGCGCCAGCGTTCGGCGGGACTGACCGCCAAGCAGCTGGTCGATTGGGCAAACGAGGCAAAGACCTACGTCCACGGCTACTTTACGCTCGAGAGCTTCGACGCACTGGCTGCCGGCGGCCGCATTCCGCCCGCGGCGGCGCAGCTCACGGCAAAGCTCGACGTCAAGCCCGAGCTCTCCTACGACCTGGCCGGCTCGCTGTCGCTGATCGGCGTCAACCGCGGCCGCAAGAAGGCGCTCAAGTCCATCCTCAAGTCGTTCCGCGAGAACTACGTGCCCGATCGCACCATGCCCATCGCCATCATGACGGCCGATGCCGAAAAGGATGGTGACTGGCTCGAAGCCGCCATCCGCAAGGAGGAGGGTTGCGCCGACGTCACGATCATTCGCGGCTCCGTGGGTCCCACCATCGGCTCGCACGTGGGCCCCGGCATGGTGGGCTGCGCGTTTTGGGGTAAGAACCGCGCCGACAAGGCGTCGCTTTCCGACCGTATCGCCCGCCGCGTGCGCGGTCAGTAGGCAAGCGCTGCGTCCGTAATCGCCCTCGACTCACAGCCCAAACGCTGGCACCGAGTATTCAACCTGGTAACAACACTCAACCCAAAAGGAAAGGTTTCATGGCAAACAAGCTCTCCGTCGCATTCATTGGCACCGGAATCATGGGTGCCCCCATCGCCGGCCACATTCTGGACGCCGGCTATCCCGTCACGGTCAACAACCGCACCAAGTCCAAGGCGGCGGCGCTTATCGAGCGCGGCGCCGTCTGGGCAGATACGCCGGCCGATGCCGCGGCGAACGCCGATGTCGTCTTTACCATGGTGGGCTATCCCTCCGAGGTCGAGGAACTCTACCTGGCGGGCGACGGCCTGCTCTCGTGCACTAAGCCCGGCGCGGTCTTGATCGACCTCACCACGAGCTCGCCCGAGCTTGCCCGTGACATTGCCGAGGCCGCCCAGGTTTCTGGTCGCATGGCGTTTGACTGCCCCGTCACCGGCGGCGAGTCGGGCGCTATCGCCGGTACGCTCACGGCTATCGTGGGCGCTACCGAGAGCGACATCGCGCCGGTCCGCGACATCCTTGCCACCTTTGCGGCCAACATCTGCTGCTTCGACGGCGCCGGCAAGGGCCAGGCTGCCAAGCTCGCCAACCAGGTGTCGCTGGGCGCCTGCATGGTCGGCATGGCAGACGCCATGGCATTTGCCGAGTTGAGCGGCCTTGACCTGGAGAAGACCCGCCAGATGATCCTGGGCGGCACCGGCAAGTCCGGCGCCATGGAGAGCCTGGCTCCCAAGGCGCTCGACGGCGACTACAAGCCCGGCTTTATGGTCGAGCACTTTATCAAGGACCTGCGCTTGGCGCTCGCCTATGCCGACGACCGCGAGCTTGCGCTGCCCGGTGCCGACGTGGCCTTTACGCTCTACGACATGCTCGACGCCATCGGTGGTGCCAAGCTGGGTACCCAGGCCGTCACGGTCCTCTATAAGGAGGAGGCCGACGCCATCGCCGCCGGTCTGGACTGGTCGCAGTATCGTCCCGAGGAGCATGGCGCTCACGAGGAAGGCTGCGGTTGCGGCGAGCATGGCGACGATCACGAGTGCGGTTGTGGCCACCACCACGACGAGGGCCACGAGTGCTGCGGCGGCCACGGCCATGATGACGGCCACGAGTGCTGCTGCGGCCACCATCACGGGGAGTAGCGCCCATGAGCTGGACGTTCGTGGTGCTTGCGCTGGTGCTCTTTCTCTTTGCGATCTACATTGGCTTTTTGTGCGGCCAGTGGGCGTGCGAAAAGCGCGTCATCACCAAGCGCGACTACTGGATTGCCAACTTTGCGGGAGCGGCGGCAGTCGTCCTGCTGACCTGGGTGTTCTCACTGTTCCCGCTGGTGCAGTTTGCGCCGATCGGCTGGCTCGGCGGCTTTATCGCCGGCCTTAAGATGAGCTTTGGCGAGTCCGTCGGTCCGTGGCGCAAGCACGACGAGGTCTTTAACGTCAACAAGGCTCACCGTGCCGCCGCCGACGCGGGCGACGCCGAGGAACGCCGCCGTGCGCGTCGCAATGGCGCGGCCGATCGACAGCTCATCTCGGTCACCGATGACAGCAAGGGTGCTGGCAAGCACGCTAAGAAATAGTAAGAAGAGGTAACTATGGCAGAAAACAAAGACGAACAGCTCACCGACGAGGAGCTGGCACAGCTTCAGCTGGCAGAGAAGAACGAGAACGCCGTCGACCGTCTGGTCAAGGAACTCGGCTGCCCCACGCGCCGCATCCGCCAGTTTGCCGCCCGCGTGCTGCACCTGCTTGCCGAGCGCGATCCGCAGCGCGTCGTGCCCTGCGTGCCCGCGCTGATCGAGGCGCTCGACCGCCCCGAGGCTCAGACCCGCTGGGAGGCCCTCGATGCCCTGACGGCGCTCGCCACCACCTGCCCCGAGCAGCTGGGCGATGCCTTTGAGGGTGCCGAGACCGCACTGTTCGACGAGATCTCCTCCACGCTGCGCTATGCTGCCTTCCGCCTGCTGTGCGTGTGGGGCGCCACGAGCGTCGAGCGTTCGCGCGAGGCTTGGCCCATCCTGGACGAGGCCATCCAGTGCTACCACGGCGACCTCGAGTATCGCGACATGCTCGGTTGCCTGTACGAGTTTGGCCAGGGCGAGATTGACGCCGAGGTCGCCGAGAAGCTCGCGCTGCGCCTTAAGTTCGACGCCGAGAACGGCAAGGGCAGCTATCTCAAAGCCCGTTCGAGCGAGATTTGCGAAATGCTTGTTAAACGCTTTGACCTTGATCTCTCCAAAAAGAAGAAGCGTGCTAGCGTTAAAAAATCTGACGACGCCGAAAACGAGGAGTAACAGATTATGGCGCACGATGTAGTCCTGATTCCCGGTGACGGTATCGGTCCCGAGATTACGCAGGCCATGCGCCGCGTGGTCGAGGCCACCGGTGTCCAGATCAACTGGAACGTCCAGGAGGCCGGCGCCGGCGTCATGGACGAGTTTGGCACGCCACTGCCCCAGCACGTGCTCGATGCGGTCGCCGAGACCAAGGTCGCCATCAAGGGTCCCATCACCACGCCGGTCGGCACGGGTTTCCGCAGCGTTAACGTCGCCCTGCGCAAGCACTTCGACCTGTACGCCTGCGTGCGCCCCTGCCTGTCGCAGCCGGGCGACGGATCGCGCTTTCGCGATGTCGACCTGGTCATCGTGCGCGAGAACACCGAGGACCTCTACGCCGGCATCGAGTTCGATGAGGGGGCTGCCGAGGTCGAGGAGCTCTCGCAGCTCGTTGAACGCTCGGGCCAGAAGACCTTCGCCGCCGATTCCGCCATCTCAATTAAGCCGATCTCTATCGCCAAGAGCCGCCGCATTGTGGAGTATGCCTTTGAGTATGCCCGCCGCTGCGGCCGCAAAAAGGTGACGGCCGTGCATAAGGCCAACATCATGAAGGCGACCGACGGCCTGTTCCTGCGCGTTGCGCGCGAGGTGGCCGCCAACTATCCCGATATCGAGTTCAACGACAAGATCGTCGACGCCACCTGCATGGGCCTGGTCCAGAACCCCAACGACTTCGATGTCCTGGTGCTACCCAACCTGTACGGCGACATCGTGAGCGACCTGTGCGCCGGCCTGGTGGGTGGCTTAGGGATGGCCCCCGGCTCCAACATCGGTGCCGACTGCGCCATCTTCGAGGCAACGCACGGCTCCGCGCCCGATATCGCCGGCCAGGATATCGCCAACCCCACGGCCGAGATCCTTTCTGCTGCGATGATGCTCGATCACCTGGGCGAGAACGACGCTGCCAATCGCATCCGTGCCGCCGTATCCGCCACGCTCGACGAGGGCGAGCAGGTCACCGGTGACGTGCGTCGTGCCCAGACCGGCTCCGTCGAGGGGGCCGTGGGCACGCAGGCCTTTGCCGATGCCGTTATCGCGCACCTGGCCTAAGGTAGGCACGCTGCAAACGCCTAAATTGTACTTAAGTGTTTGCGTATAACCTAAGAATCAATACGCCCGGCGCTCTGTCGGGCGTATCCTATTGAGGACTATGTTTCCTAACAAGGAGTAACCGATATGGGTCTGATTCAAAAGAAGGACGAGAAGGACGAGATCGACGGCATCCAGATCATCGAGCGCGGCGAAGGCCCCGACGGTGACGAGGACGAGAAGATCGACCTGGTCGCCGGTACGTCTGCCGAGCACATTGCCGCTGGCACGACGGCCGAGGAGGAGGACGCCCGTCTGGAGGCTCAGATTGCCGCGGATGCCGCTGACGAGAATCTGATGCCCGAGGCCCAGGATGAGGACGACGATATCCTGGGTTCCGATGAAGACGATCGCGTATCCAAGCACAAGAAGACGATGATTGCCGCCTTTGTGGTTGCAGTCGTGATCGCTGCGGTGGTCGGCTTCTTTATCGGCAATGGCGGCTTTGGCGACAAGGGTGTCGGCTCGGCGACCCTGACCGAGGACCAGCTCGATTCGACCGTGGCAAGCTATAGCTACAACGGCAAGAAGAGCGACATCACCGCGCGCGAGGCCATCGAGAGCCAGTACAGCCTCGACACCGTCAAGGATAGCGATGGCAACTACACCGCTCCGTCTGCCGACGTTATCCTGTCCTACGTGCGCAACCAGATTCTGCTGGACGCTGCCGAGGACGAGGGCATTACCGTCTCTTCCAAGGAAATGAAGCAGTACGCCGAGGATTCCATCGGCACCTCCGACTACAAGACCATGGCCACGCAGTATGGCGTGTCCAAGGACCAGGCCAAGCAGATCGTCCGCCAGTCCGCGACGCTGCAGAAGCTCTACAAGAAGAAGGTGGGCGATAGCTCCGCAAGCATGCCGACCGCTCCGACCGAGCCTTCTGACGGCAATGAGGACACCGCGAGCAAGGATTACGCCGACTACATCATCAACCTTGCCGGCGACGAGTGGGATAGCTCGAAGGGCACCTGGAAGGACGAGAACGGCACCTACGCTAAGGCCTTTGCCGACGATGCCTTTACGGCCGATAGCGCTACCTATAAGCAGGCCATGACCGCCTACTACACTGCTTACCAGCAGTACTCTTCGCAGGCTTCGAGCGCCAGCTCCAAGTGGACCGAGTATGCTAACGGCCTCTACGCCAAAGCCAACATCAGCATCTACGGCCTGTTTGCGTAAGGTTTGCCTGCACTACTGCGCGCTAGCCGATCTGCCTGATTTAGCCCGCTAGAACGGACAACGTTCTAGCGGGCTTTTTGCTGCCGAAACCACTGGGGTAGGCCTCGCGCCCGCGCAAGCGCTCCATCGCGCTTCCCTAATTCATCTGGGAAAACAACTGCAAACGATTGCAAGTAACCGGTGAACGGTCGAAAACTACCGTTCACCGATAATCTCAAAACTGGTTCTAACTGGTATTAAGTCAAAAAGACCAATTCACATATCTTCACAATGACCTGCAATTTTTCTTCACGCTATTTTTAGCCGCCCTGCGTTGTTTAGACACAGGAAAAGATCCGATCTTTTGCCAAAACATTTCGAAACGGTTTCAAAACCGCAGGTAGAAGCGTTAACGACCGGTAAACGGTCGATTTATCACCGTGAGCGGTGCAAAAACGTTTTACCGTATGAATCAACGAAAGCGACCTCTTCTGGGGTGATATAGTGACAACAACACGTCACGTGGTTACTACCAGTTTAGAAACCACTGGTCTTCAAAGAACGCTTTCTAAGAAGCTTTAAGGGCGAGCGCCCGCTGGCTTCCGAAAATCATCGGACTCAGATTGTACACACCTTCGGAAGGGAAATTTGAATGGTTGGCTTTATTCTTACCGGTCATGGACAGTTCGCACCCGGCCTCGCAAGCGCTATCGCTATGGTTGCTGGCGACCAGCCCGCTTTTACCGTCGTTCCTTTTGAGGGCGACCAGGCTGCTTCCTACGGTGAGGATCTCCGCGCCGCTATTACCGCCATGCGCGAGGAGTGCGATGGCGTGCTCGTCTTTACCGACCTGCTTGGTGGCACCCCGTTCAACCAGTCGATGATGATTGCCCAGGATGTCGACAACGTCGAGGTTCTGACCGGCACCAACCTTCCCATGGTTATTGAGCTTCTGTTCCTCCGCGGCAATGCCACGCTCGCCGAGCTTGGCGAGCAGGCCGTGACCGTTGGCCAGACGGGCGTCACCGCCCAGACGGTCGCATCCGTTGCCGGCTCCGAGGAAGAGGATATCTTCGGCGACGAGGACGGCATCTAATGGCCGATTTCGGAGCCAACGTCCTGAGCTCCTCGGTCGCCCTTTTAGGCCTGCTTGTCATCATGGGCTTGATTTACACCATCTGGTCGCAAATCAACATGAAGAAGAAGCAGAAGTACTTCAAGGAGCTGCACACCGAGCTCAAGCCGGGTCAAGAGGTTCTTTTCGCCGGCGGTATCTACGGAACCGTCAAAGGCATCGAAGGCGAGAAGGTCCAGATCAAAGTCCGATCCGGAGCCGTCGTAGATGTTTCGCGTTACGCGATTCAGGAGATCAAGTAACTGTCGTCAGCAAATAACGAAAGGAAGCTGATCAACATGGCAGAACCCAACATTCTTCTTACCCGCATCGATAACCGACTGGTTCATGGTCAGGTTGCCACCCAGTGGAACTCCACCCTGGGCTCCAACCTCATCCTCGTCGCCAACGACGACGTGGCGTCTAACACCATGCGCCAGAACCTCATGAAGATGGCCGCTCCCGCCGGCGTCGCTACGCGTTTCTTCTCTCTGCAGAAGACCATCGACGTCATTGGCAAGGCGAGCCCGCGCCAGAAGATCTTCATCGTGGCCGAAACACCGGAAGACGTGCTTACGCTCGTCAAGGGCGGTGTGCCTATAAAGAAGGTAAACATCGGCAACATGCACATGTCGGAAGGAAAGCGCCAAGTCGCCACCTCCGTCGCAGTTAACGACGAGGATGTCGCTGCGTTTAAAGAGCTGCAGGAATTGGGGGTGGAGTTGGAGATCAGGCGCGTTCCGAGCACGCCTGTTGAGGACACGAGCAAGCTCTTCTCGTAATCCTCGTGATCCACGTTGTCAGGAGTGAAACCCTGACGTTCTGTACGTGATATCCAAAGTGCGTACATTCATTTTGAAAGGAGGAGCAAGATGGAATACTCGATCATCCAGATCGCTCTGGTCTTCGTCGTCACGTTCATCGCGGCAATCGACCAGTTTGACTTCCTCGAGTCTCTCTATCAGCCCATCGTCACCGGCGCCGTCATCGGTCTTATCCTTGGCGACCTCAATACCGGTCTTCTCGTGGGTGGTACTTATCAGCTCATGACGATCGGCAACATGCCGATCGGAGGCGCTCAGCCGCCTAACGCCGTCATCGGCGGCATCATGGCAGCCATTCTCGCTATCGCCACGGGCCTCGAGCCCAACGCGGCAGTCGGCCTCGCCATTCCGTTCGCTCTGCTTGGCCAGCTTGGCGTTACCCTGGTCTTCACGCTTATGTCCCCGCTTATGTCCACGGCCGATAACATGGCTCACAACGCGGACACCAAGGGCATCGAGCGCCTGAACTACTTCGCCATGGCTCTGCTCGGCCTGATCTTCGCTGTCGTCGTCACCCTGTTCTTCATCGCTGGCGCTACCATCGGTCAGACCATCGCTTCTGCCATCCCGACTTGGCTGCAGACCGGTCTGTCCGCTGCAGGCGGCATGATGCGCTTCGTCGGCTTCGCCGTCCTGCTCAAGGTTATGATGAACCGCGATATGTGGGGCTTCTTCCTCATGGGCTTTGGCCTCGCGCTCATCACCGTTGCCAACGATTCGCTGGCAACCCCTGCTCTGCTCATCCTCGCTCTCATCGGCTTCGGCATCGCTTTCTGGGACTTCCAGCAGCAGACCGAGCTGAAGGGTGCAGCTGTTTCTGACGGAGGTGACTTCGAAGATGGCATCTAATGAGTATGTGATCCCGGAGCACTACGAGGATCTCACTCCTGCTCCGCAGCTCGACCAGAAGACCCTCAACAAGATGGCTTGGCGCTCCTGCTTCCTGCAGGCCTCGTTCAACTACGAGCGTATGCAGGCCGCTGGCTGGCTCTACTCCATCATCCCTGGTCTGGAGAAGATCCACACCAACAAGAACGACCTCGCGGCTTCCATGAGCCACAACCTGGAGTTCTTCAACACCCACCCGTTCCTCGTCACCTTTGTTATGGGCATCGTGCTTTCGCTCGAGCAGAACAAGGTTGACATCCCCACGATCCGCGCCGTCCGCGTCGCCGCAATGGGCCCGCTCGGTGGTATCGGTGACGCCCTGTTCTGGTTGACGCTCGTACCTATCACGGCCGGCATCACCTCCAACATGGCCATCAACGGCAACGCTGCTGCGCCGATCATCTTCCTGGTGATCTTCAACGCTGTCCAGTTCGCTCTGCGTTTCTGGCTCATGAACTGGTCCTACAAGCTTGGCACCAGCGCTATTGACGCTCTGACCGCCAACATGCAGGCCTTCACGCGTGCCGCTTCCATCATGGGCGTCTTCGTCGTCGGTTGCCTGGTCGTCACCATGGGTGGCACCCAGATCAACCTCCAGATCCCCAACGGCACCACCCGTGGCCTCTCCGCTACTACCGTGATCGTCTCCGAGAAGGAGGCCGAGAACTTCACCGGTATGGAGGGCATCGATACCGAGACCGCTGAGGCCGGTACCATCGCCATGACTGATAAGGACGGCAACGCCCTTACCGCTTCCGATGCCGACGGCAACGCTGTCGAGTGCGGCGTCACCGATCTGGGTAACGGCATGGAGTCCGTGACCTACGGCACCGTTACCGAGGATCCGGTCAACTTCTCTGTTGCCGACACCCTCAACACTATCGTCCCGAAGCTCGTCCCGCTTATGCTTACGCTGCTGCTTTACTACATGTTCGCTAAGCACAGCTGGACCCCGACCAAGGGCATTCTGCTGCTCTTCGTCCTTGGCATCCTGGGCGCTGGCCCGCTTGGTCTCTGGCCGAGCATCTGGTAAGGCTCTAGCTTGAGGGGTGTGTCCCTACGCGGCTCACACCCCGACCCCTTAAGCCATGTGTATGTTAAAAGCCGCGTGCTCGAAAGAGCGCGCGGCTTTTGTTTTCTTAATGATTCGGGTGTGGCAGACAGATAATGCATAACACCCTAGGTAGTTAGCCGAATTCGAGCAAAAGGGAGGATAGAATGGCGATCGGAGCGCGTAAGCAACCGCTGTACGATCAGCTGGTCGATATTCTGACCGAAAAGATTGACCATGAATATCGCGCCGGTGACATGATTCCTTCCGAGCGCGAACTTTCGGAGCGCTATGGTCTCTCGCGCACTACGGTACGCCTGGCTCTGCAGGAACTGGAGCGTTTAGGACTGGTGGTTCGGCAGCACGGTCGCGGTACCTTTGTGACCGACCGTTCGGCAAAAGCAACCAATCTTATGCAGTCCTACAGCTTTACCGAGCAGATGCGCGCGATGGGTCGAGAACCCGAGACCACGATTCTCGAGTTTTGCGAGATGGAGGCCGATAAGAATCTGGCCGAGCATATGGGATTGCGCATCGGTGATCGCATTTTTAAGCTCAAGCGCCTTCGTTCTGCCGACAACATGCCCATGATGGTCGAACGCAGCTATCTACCGGTTCGTCAATTTCTGTCCCTAAAGCGACCGCTGCTGGAGCGTAAGCCGCTTTACGATGTGATTGAGCAGGACTTTCAGCAAAAGATTCGCGTGGCCGAAGAGGAGTTCTATGCGAGCATAGCCCGTCCCACCGATGCCCACCTTTTGGGAATTGTCGAGGGCTCGCCTGTGCTCGATTTGGTCAGGACTACGTATAACGAGTCAAACGAGGTAGTGGAGTACACACTCTCGGTTGCTCGTGCCGATCAGTTTAAATACAAGGTTTACCACCAGCGCAGTAACTAGTGCTCGCATCGTTTCCATATGGTGATTCTTTGCATTTAACTGGTTACTACCAGATAACCAACCGAAGTGTATAATTGCACGTCAGAGGATTACTTCTAGAGAGAGGTATTAGAAATGTTCGAGAAGAGTGTCGAGGAGCTCACCGAGCTCGGCGCCCAGATCACCACGGCCGAGATTGCTCAGCAGCCCGAGCTTTGGCGTGATACGCTCAACATCTATCGCGAGAACAAGGAGGCCATCGAGGCCTTCCTGGCCGAGGCTCGCGCTATGGGCGAGGGTCGTCTGTCCGTTGTCTTCACCGGTGCCGGTACGTCCGACTACGTTGGCGATACCTGCGCCCCGTACCTGCGTCACGCTGGCAACACTGATCTCTACGACTTTAAGCCCATCGCCACGACCGACATCGTGAGCGCCCCGCGCGACTTCCTGCGCGCCGAGGATCCCACGCTCGTGGTTTCCTTTGCCCGCTCTGGCAACAGCCCCGAGAGCCTTGCCGCCGTTGCCGTTGCCAAGGAGCTCGTCCACAACGTCAAGTTCCTCAACATCACCTGCGCTCCCGAGGGCAAGCTCGCCGTCGAGTCTGCCGATGATCCCAACGCGCTGACGCTGCTCATTCCGCGCGCCAACGACAAGGGCTTCGCCATGACCGGTTCTTATTCCTGCATGACCCTGCTCTCCACCCTTATTTTCGACACTGCCTCTGACGAGCAGAAGGCCGAGTGGGTCGAGACGATTGCCAAGATGGGCGAGGAGGTCATCTCCCGTGAGCCCGAGATCGCCGATTACCTCGCTGGCGATTTCAACCGCGTGACCTACTTGGGTTCTGGCTCCTTCGGTGGCCTTGCCCAGGAGAGCCAGCTCAAGATCCTCGAGCTCGCTCACGGTCTGGTCGCTACTTCCTACGACACCTCCATGGGCTATCGTCACGGACCTAAGTCCTTCGTCGACGATAAGACGCTCGTCTTCGTGTTCGTCAACAACGACGCCTACACCCGTCAGTACGACATCGACATCCTCAACGAGATCGGTGGCGACAAGATCGCTCAGCACACCGTTGCCGTTCAGCAGGATGGCGCTACCGTCTACGAGGGCGAGTCCTTCACCTTTAAGGGATACGAGGCGCTTCCCGAGGGCTACCTTGCCCTGCCGTTCGTGATGTTTGCCCAGGCTATCAGCCTGCTCAACTCCGTGCGCGTGGGCAACACGCCCGATACGCCGAGCCCCACCGGCACGGTCAACCGCGTGGTTAAGGGCGTGACGATTCACCCCTTCACCGCTTAATCGCGTCCCCCTGTAAGGGCGCCCGTCCGCTCATAACGGCGGGCGGGCGCTTTTTGTTTTACGTGAGCTGGGTATAAGCATCACTACAGTCAACTGCTTTAGAAGCAAGGAGTGCATATGAGCACGTACGCAATTAAGGCTGACAAGTTCTTCTTGCCGGCAGGCCCGCAACTGGGCGGCTATCTTATGGTCGAGGATGGCGTCTTTGGCGCCTGGCAGGCCGACGAGCCCTCCTGCGAGATCAAGGACTACACGGGATCGTGGATCGCACCGGGTATGGTCGATACTCACATCCATGGCTTCTATAACCACTCGACTACCGATAACGATCCCGAGGGCATTGATATCAGCTCGACCGAGCTCGCCCGTCGCGGTACCACCAGCTGGCTGCCCACGACGTTCACCGATGGCGTCGAGCAGATCAAGGATGCCTGCGCCGCCATCGCCCAGGCGGACGAGGGTCGCGGCCCTGACTTCTGCGGTGCTCGCATTCAGGGCATCTATCTGGAGGGCCCCTTCTTTACCATGAAGCACGTGGGCGCGCAGAACCCCGCTTATCTTATCGATCCCTCCGAGGAGGTCTTCGATCAGTGGCAGGAGGCTGCGGGCGGTCGCATCGTTAAGAGCGCCATGGCCGCCGAGCGCGACGGTGCCGCTGCTTATGCGGCTGCTCTGAACGCCAAGGGCGTGGTGACCAGCATCGGTCACTCCGACGCCACCTACGATGAGTGCATCGCCGCTATCAATGCCGGTGCCAGCTGCTTTACGCATACCTATAACGGCCAGCGCGGTCTGCATCACCGTGAGCCCGGTGTCGTGGGTGCTGCCATGTCTACGCCCGAGACCTACGCCGAGATCATCTGTGACGGCAAGCACGTAAACCCTGCCGCCATCAAGGCGCTGCTGCAGGCAAAGGGCTGGCAGCACACGGTACTCATCACCGACTGCCTGGGTTGCGGCGGCATGCCCGAGGGCAGCTACACCAGTGGCGGCATGGACGTCATCATGAAGGACAACCTGTGCTGGCTCGCCGACGGCAAGAGCATTGCCGGCTCGGTGCTCACGCTTGCCCAGGGCGTCAAGAACATCGTCGACTGGGGCATCGCCAGCGCCGATATCGCCATTCGCATGGCAACTGAGGTGCCGGCTCGCTCTGCACACATCGAGGATAAGTGCGGCAGCATCATGCCGGGTCGCGACGCCGACTTTGTCGTGTTCGACCATGAGCTCACCCTCGTCGAGACGTATGTTGGCGGCCAGAGCGTCGGCAACGCCTTTACCGAGTAGCGATAGAAAAAGACGGCGGGCCCGAATCTGCTCGGACCCGCCGTATGGGTTAAACGCTCAAAAGCACCTTAACAGTTACAGCTTGTTAGCGATCTTCTTTGCCGTGCGCTTGACGCCGGCCACAAGACCCCCCGCGGGATGCTCCTTTTCGTATGCTAGACGCTTCTCGCGCTTGGCATACTCTTCGACGATGATGTCGCCGTACTCATTTTCGATTTTGTCGAAGAAATCGACGGCTCCCTTAATCTCTTCGGCAGTTGGGTGCCCCTTCTGGACGCCGCCGGCGAGCTTGAACGGCCCCCACGTATCAAAGCCGGGACAGCCGTAGACGCCCATAAAGATGGCCTGTCTCATGCGGCAGATGCCATCGATATCCTTGCCGTACCACTTGTTTTTGCCACCGTAGGTCATAAGGCCAAACACCTTGTCCTGCGGCTGCAGTACGTTCGTGAGCACGCGCGCCATATCTTTGTCGATCTCGGAGTAATAAATGCCCGTGGCGACGCCGATCAGATGGTATTCGTGCAGGTCGGGGTACTCGTTTTTACCGAGTGACTTCACGTCGAGGGTATCGATCTCGGGGTGCGCCTCGACGATGGCGTCCACGAGCTTTTTCGTATTGCCGTGGTGGTGTGAGGCATAAAGGATGATGGTTCGCATAAGAAGGCCTTTCAGCTGTAATTGCATCAATGTCTGTATGGTACCCCGTTGCATGGCTGGGAAACCGGACGCATCGATGAACGTGCGGGTTTGTCCTTTGGTCAGGGCCGAGACGGGTTCTTGCGAGCAAAAAGCAGTTGTTCGAAAGGATGGACAATGGAATACGCTCTCTCCAACGATTCGATTTCTATCAAGGTCTCCACGGCCGGTGGTTCGTTTACCTCGATTGAGGCTGGAGGTCGCGAGTACTTGTGGCAGGGCGATCCCGCCGTGTGGTCCGGCCAGGCACCGATTTGCTTCCCGATTTGCGGAGGTTTGCGCGATAACAGCGCCATGACGTTTGCCGGACATCATGTGAAGCTCGCCCGCCACGGCTTTGCGCGCAAGCAGGAGTGGAAGCTGTTGAGCCAAAGCACAAACGAGCTGGCTATGTGCCTGGCATCCGAGGATAACGCCGCGCTGCTGAGCGATTATCCGTATCCGTTTAAACTTGTCGCCCGCTATACGCTCGAGGACGCCGCCGTGCGTGTCTCCTATGAGGTTACCAACGAGGGCACCGAGGACATGCCTTTCTTTATTGGCGGTCATCCCGGCTTTAGGTGCCCGCTCGATGAGGGCGAGTCCTATACGGACTACGAGCTGCGCTTTGAGAAGGACGAAGCTGCGGAGCTCTGCACCGCCGTTCCTTCGACTGGCTTGATTGACGTGACCAACCGCTCCAAGAACCCCATGGTGGGAAAGACGCTGCCTCTGTCACATGAGCTCTTCGATTTTGCGGAGACCATCTTTGACGTGCTCGAGAGCCGTCAGGTCACGCTTTCCAAAAAGGGCGAGGACAAGGGCGTTCGCCTGAGCTTTGAGGGCTTCCCGTACCTCATTGTGTGGAGCAAGCCCGAGGGTGATTTTGTGGCAGTTGAGCCCTGGGGCGGCCTCTCGACCTGTTCCGATGAGGATGACGTGCTTGAGCACAAGCGCGGCTGCCTTATCGCCAAGCCCAAAGAAACCATCGTGCGCTCGTTCACAATCGAGATTCTGTAGTCGCATGTAGCCAATTCGTTTTGCAAGGCATAAGGAGCCTGCGAGATAAGGAGCTAGAAATGATCCTCACCGTTACGATGAACCCGTCCGTCGATACGCGCTATCAGCTTGATGAGCTCATTATCGACGACGTCAACCGCGTGACGCCCGAAAAGACCGCCGGCGGTAAGGGCCTCAACGTGGCCCGCGTCCTGGGCCAGCTGGGCGACGATGTCGTGGCAACCGGCCTGCTTGGTGGTCATATGGGCGCCTATATGGCCGAGCTCATGGATGCCAACGGCATTAAGAATGATTTTGTGCCCATCAAGGGCGAGACCCGCATCTGCCTCAATATCCTTCATGCCGGCAACCAGACCGAGCTGCTCGAGAGCGGCCCGACGATTGCCCCCGAGGAGCTCGATGCCTTTACCGCCAAGTTCGCCGAGCTTGCGAGCAAGGCCGATGTCGTTACCATCTCGGGTTCGCTGCCCCGCGGCGTCGAGGCGGACTACTATGCCAAGATCACGGGCATTGCCGAGAACGCCGGCGCCAAGGTGCTGCTCGATACCTCGGGTGCCTCGCTTGAGGCTGCGCTCAAGTCCGAGGTCAAGCCTGAGCTGGTTAAGCCTAACCTGACCGAAATTAACGGCCTTCTGGGCACGAGCTTTACCACCCACGATGTGGACGAGCTCCGTTCCGCGCTCGCCTCTGACGCCCGCTTCTCCGATATCCCCTGGGTCGTCGTATCCATGGGCGCTGCCGGCTCAGTTGGCTTCCACAATGGCCGTGCGTTCCGCGCAAAGACGCCCGATATCCCCGCCGTTAACGCCACGGGCTCTGGCGATTCGACCATTGCCGGCTTCGCACATGCGATTGCTGCCGGAGCCGACGACGAGACGGTGCTGCGTACCGCCAACACCTGCGGCAAGCTCAATGCCATGGATCCCATGACTGGCCACTTGGTTATGGATCGTTGGGACGAGGTTTACAACGGCGTTGTCGTGACCGAGCTGTAGGAGCTTGTGCTGCGGTCCCGGCATCGGTTGCTAGCTCATGTCGACGACAAGTGCAGTAGCATTATGCCGGGGCGCGACGCCGACACTGTCGTGTTCAATCCCGACCTTACCCTGGTCGAGACGCATGTGGGTGGCAACAGCTTTGGTAATGCGTTTGCCGAGTAGCCGCCAAAGAAACGATCCGAGAGGGGATTTAGATGATTTACGGTGCATTGGGCGATATCGAGGAGTACCGCGGAATGCTCAAGGGCCTCGACGTGCTGATCGACTGGCTCGAGGAGAACGACCCGGCGCAGCTCGAGGTCGGCAGCCATCCGATTCTGGGCGACAAGGTCTTTGCGAACGTCATGGCTCCCACGACGCGTCCCGAAGCCGAGGCTCACTATGAGACGCATCAGCGCTATCACGACCTGCAGATCGACGTCGAGGGTCGCGAGGCCTTTAAGGTTGCCACGGGCAGCCTGACGCTGGTTCAGGAGTTTGACGAGAAGGACGACTACGATCTGGTCGATTCCGACGCCTCGATCGCCGGCGATCTTGCTGACGACAAGTTTGCGCTGTTTGTTGCCGGCGAGCCTCACATGCCCACGCTCGAGTTCCCGGGCGATGGCGCACAGCCGGTCAAGAAGATCTGCTTTAAGCTGCTTGCAGATGCTTACTGGGAGGAGTAGCGCGCTGCTCGGCTGAGCTGTTCGTTTTGCGAGCGTTATCCCTTGGAGGAACGCGCTTGGGCCCCGCTGATCGCGGTTCCTTTGGGGATTGCGGTTGGCGGGGCTTTCTGTTTTTGAGTAGGGGAGTTGAGGCCGTTACGATACGTGGATTGGCACGCACGCACTCAAAATCGGCAACAAAAAAGCCGCCCGAAGGCGGCTATCTTGTGCAATGGAGCCAGCGACCGGGCTCGAACCGGTGACCCCCGCTTTACGAGAGCGGTGCTCTACCAACTGAGCTACGCTGGCGGCCATGTGGTGACGCAACTGAGGCGTCAACGGCTGTCTATGATACGGGACATCGCACATCCGCGCAAGTGTTCTGAGGGCTTTTCTCACTTTAAATGCACTAATATTAGAGGCGTGATGTCTTGCTCTTACGGTTCTCAAGCAGAATGGGGCAGCGATGGCTCAACCCAATATTCTTCTCACGCGTATCGATGACCGTTTCATTTACGGGCAAGATGTTGCGCTGTGGAACGAAGCCGTGGGTTCCAACCTCGTCCTAATCGTCAACGATGAGATCGCGGCAGATTCGCGCCAATGGGCGCCCATGAGGGTGGCGGCGCCAGAAGGCGTTTGGACGCGGTTTTTCTCGGTGCAAAGGACTATCGACATCATTCATACCGCAACGCCGCGTCAATGGATTCTGGTCATGGTGGCCTCACCCGCAGATGCGCTCGCGCTGGTTAAGGGTGGTGTGCCAATAACCAAGATCAGCATTGGCCATATGCAGACAGGGGAGGGCAAACGCTCTGCAACGCCTGCCGTTGCCGTAGACGATATGGACATCGCCGCCTTCAAAGAGCTGCAAGAACTCGGCATAGAGCTAGAAATCCGCTATCTCCCCAGTTCCGCCCCCGATCCCATCGACAATCTGTTCAACTGATCCCTTGGGGACGGAGGAAAACGGATCATTTTGCCCTTGCGAGGGACGCGCGCGATGCCGCCTGTCAAAAACTATGCCCATTTACTACGTTTGATCGGCTATCGCCGAGCATGTCGAATCTGAGAAAAACAAAACCGCAGGTAGACGGCTCGCGAATTTAACAAAAACCGGTGCATGGTCGAGCATTCCGGGCTAAACGTAGTAAATGGGCGTAGTTTTGATATGTCACTCATACAGTCACAGCGAAAAAGAGCCCAAAAGATGAAAAACGCCCGTCGGCGGTGTGCCGGCGGGCGTTGCTGTGCGATATGTTGCGCTGTGGGCTTAGTGCCTCATAAAATGGTATTCGATCACATTGCTGTAGGGATGACCCGGGCCCACAATGCCCTGCGGGAACAGCGGCTGGTGCGGTGTGTCGGGGTACATCTCTGCCTCGAGGGCAAAGCCGGCACCCCAGCCATAGTTGGCGTCGTCCTTGGCGTGCTCGTCGTCCAGCCAGTTGCCGGTGTAGAGCTGTACGCCCGGGGCGGTGGTGTAGTAGTCCAGCTCACGACCGGTCCACATCTCCTCGACGTGCATTGCGCGGCGCAGGTTGCGGCCGTACTGATAGCCATCGATGCACAGGCAGTGGTCGTAGCCACGGGCCTGCTTAATCTGCGGGTCATCGGCTTCCATGCCGGGCGCGACGGGGCGCAGCTCGCGAAAGTCAAACGGGGCTCCCTCGACTGGAGCGATCTCGCCGGTGGGGATGTTCTGCTCGTTGATGGGCAGGTAGTGGGCAGCGTTAGCAACAAAGAAGTGCTCACAGTCCATGCCGGCGTTGTGACCGGCAAGGTTAAAGTACGTGTGGTTGGTCATGGACACGTACGTGGCGCGGTCGCTCTCACAGCCATATTCGATACGGAAGCAGCCGGTGCGCGTCACGGTAAACACGGCCGTAAAGGTGCGGTTGCCGGGAAGGCCCAGCTCACCGTCCTCAAGCGAGGTGGTCATGCGCACGGCGTTGTGAGTCTCGTCGAGCTCAACGTCCCACACGCGCTTGTGCAGGCCATGCTCAAGGTCGCTGTGCAGGTTGTTGACGCCCTCGTTGACCGGCATATGCCAGTCCGTGCCGGCGATGGTGATCGTGGCACCCGCAGTGCGGTTGGCCACGGGGCCGATGGTCGCGCCAAAGCAGGCGGGGTTGTCAAAGTAATCCTCGAGCTTATCGAAGCCCAGCACCACATCGCGCACGTTGCCGGGGATGTCGGGCACGTCGATGCCCAGCACGGTGGCGCCAAAGTCCATAATGCGAACGCAGATCTCGGGCCCGTTGAGGGTGTAACGATGAACGGGGGTACCGCACGGCGCGGTGCCGAAAAGCTCGGAAGTGATCATTTGGTTCCTAACATCGAGGTATTTCCGACAAACTGTAGCGCGAACAGGCGAGATTATCACTACACCCCACTAAAGCAGGCGGTATTTTTCTCAAAAAAGTGATGATTGAGCTGTACGGGCGTTCATTTTTGACACGCACGGGTCTGATACAATTTGTTCGTTACTGTTTGAATGATATGCACGCATAGAACAGCGAGGACTCATCGTGATTAAAGCGGAGCGACAGGATAAGGTTCGTCAGCTGCTCGAGGAGCAGGGCACGGTCTCGGTTAAAGAGATTTCGGATGCACTGGGTGTCTCGGATATGACGATCCGCCGCGACCTTGAGGAACTTGCGAGCCTGGGCGAGATCGAACGCGTGCACGGTGGAGCCCGCAGTGCGCAGGGCCGTCCACATGCTATGTTGCGCCATGAGTATTCGCACAGCGAAAAGCGCACCAAGCATGCCGAGGAAAAGCTGCAGATCGCGCGCCGCGCCGTGGAGCTTATCGAGGAAGGCTCGACCATCTTTTTGGGTACGGGCACCACGGTTGAGCAGATGGCCTCGATGCTGCCGGCGTGCCGCCTGCGCATCGTGACTAACTCGCTTTCGGTCTTTAACCTGCTTGAGGCGCGCGAGGACTGTGACCTGTGCCTGGTAGGCGGCATGTACCGTCGCCGCACCGCCGCTTTTGTGGGACCAACGGCCGAGGATACCCTGCGTGCACTGGGCATCGACGCGGCGTTTATCGGCGCCAACGGCATTTTGGACGGCGACGTGTCCACGTCTAACATGGAAGAGGGCCGCATCCAGCAGCTCGCCTTTAGCAAGGCCGATTCACGCTACCTCATCGCCGACTCCAGCAAGATCGGCAAGCGCGACTTCTACACCTTCTGCCGCCTGGACAATTTGGACGCCGTGGTGTGCGAGCCGGGTATTACCGCCGAGGATCGCGCCGCCATCGAGGAGCACACGCAGGTCATCTGTTAGCTAACGCAGCATGCGATACTTCTGCCCCCTGCCGGCGCGGGGATTATCGTTTCAATATGACGTGCAGAATGACACGTATAAGTAAAAACACCATTTGCACGTCATTTTACGCGTCAACGTGACGCGATATGACACGCAAATGCGCTCGGGCCAAGTATTCAGCTTATGGGCTAGACCAGGCGGGCGTAGTCCTGTGACTGATGAAAGATATGGGCGATATAGATTGTTTCGTGCTCAAACTTATAAAGGCACACGTAGTTGTTGACGGGAAACGATCGGTAATTACGTGCCGCCAGCTCTTGCATGTGCGAGAGGGGCCGTAGGAGCGGCTGTTCGCGAAGCAGATCAAGCTGATATTCAAACTCAGCGACAAAATTGCCTGCTGCGCGCGGATTCTTGAGGATTTGGGCAAGGTATCCGACGATACTCTCGTACTCATATCGCGCGCTTTTGAGGATTACGACGTTATAGGTCATATTTGTCTCGTATCGAAGCCGCGAAGGATTCGTAATCGCTGTAGTCGCCTTGCGATATTTCGTCTTCTGCCAACATCATACGAGACAGCAGTTTTGCCTTGGCGATTTCTTCTTGCATGAGGCGATACTGGTCGCTGCTGATGCAGTGCATGGCCTCGTAGCCGTTCTTGGTTACGGTGACGTCGCGCTCAGACTCAACAAGCGTAGTGAATGCAGCAGTGTCCTTCATATCTCGGACGGGCACACAAGCTGACATGGGTACCTCCTTTGCGTTGGGACACAATTGTACCACGGTGTGTCCATGCGGACGATACCGTCGAATCGTCTCAATCTGTAACAGTTGGGATCGAAAAACTCGGCTAGATGTTACAGATTGAGATTAAAGGGATTGACCTGTGGCGTTTGTCTCGATCTGTAACATTTAAGACCGAAAATCCCAGTTAGATGTTACAGATCGAGACGAATGATCCGCTCGGGCCCACCAAAAACAAAAAGGCCGCATACGAACCCGTGGAGGGATTCGCATGCGGCCGACAGGGGGTATGCGGCGGAAACTAGGCCATGAGCAGGCCGGTCTCCGCGACGTTCTTGTACCAGTACGCGCTCGCCTTGGGATAGCGCTTCTGGGTCTCAAAGTCGATGTAGAACAGGCCATAGCGCTTGTTATAGCCGTTGGTCCAGGAGAACTGGTCCTGTAGCGACCACACAAAGTAACCGGCGACGTTTACGCCGCCGTCGATTGCCTTGAGGATCCATGCGAGATGCTGGCGCATGTAGTCGATACGAGGGGCGTCGTCGATAAAGCCATCCTCGAAGTCGTCCTTATAGCCCATGCCGTTCTCGGTGATGTAGATCTTCTTGTAGTTGGGGTAATCGTTCTTAATGCGGAGCAGCAGGTCGTAGAGGCCCTCGGGATAGATGATCCAGTCCCAATCGGTGGTGGGTATGCCTTCGCGCACGCATGACTCGCCCACGCCCTTGAGGAACCAGCGCGAGGAGCCCTTGTCGCCGGTGCCATTGTGGTTGATGTCGTTTTCGCCCTCGGCGGCACGCAGGAACTGGCACTTGTAGGTGTTGACGCCCAGGCAATCGTTGTAGGGGAGCGCGGCGGTCAGCGCGGCGATGTCCTCGTCGCGGACGTCGAGCTCGCCGCCGGCGATATGGGCCAGCTTGGTCGCAGCCACCATGGTGTCGGCTGCATAGTGGCCGCGGAAGGTGGCGTCGAGCACCCAGCGGTTGTTGATGACGTCGGCCATGCGGGCTGCCTCGCAGTCGGCAGCGCTGTTGGGATCGAGGGGATACTTGGGCTCCAGGTTCTGGACAATGCCGATCTCGCCCTCAAAGCCGCCCTCATGGAAGGCGACAACAGCCTTGGCGTGGGCCACCATCATGTTGTGCATGAGTTGGAAGGCCTTGTCCAGGCGGTACTTCTCGCCGTGCGGCCAGTTGCCGACGATAAAGCTGCCCTCGGCGGTCGCGGGAATCTCGTTAAAGGTAAACCAGTGCTTGACCTCGGTGAACTCGGCAAAGCAGAACTTGGCGTACTCGACAAAGGCGTCGATCGTCGTGCGCGTCAGGAAGCCCTCGCCGCCATTCTGGTAAAAGGCCTCGGGCGTATCAAAGTGATCGAGCGTGACATAGGGGATGACGCCGGCTTTATTGCAGGTGGCAAAGAGCTCGTGATAGAAGGCGACACCCTCGGGGTTAATTTCGCCAGTGCCGTTGGGGAAGATGCGGCTCCAAGCGATGGAGACGCGGATACCGTTGATGCCGAAGCGCTGGCACAGGTCGATATCGACCGGGTACTTGTTGTAGAAATCGCTTGCGGGGTCGGGGGAGAAGCGACCCTGAGCAGCCAGGAAATCGTCCCAGGGCACTTTGCCCTTGCCGTGCGTGCGGGTCTCGCCCTCAACCTGGTAAGCAGCGGTGGCGCCGCCAAACACAAAGCCGTCGGGGAACTGCATAGGGTTGGTCATGAGTCATCCTTTCTGTGGGATACGAATAGGGAGAGGTGCCCGAACCGGGAATCCGGGCACCAACAGAGGGAGGAACTAGTCGAGGTTCTCGCGGAGCCACTTGATGGCGCCAGCGGGGTCGCGGGTAAGGTCGATATATTCCTTGCCGCGCGGGGCGAGCAGCTTAATGCCCAGACGATCGGTGTCGGCCTTCATGTCGTTGTAGTAGCTACGGACCTGCGGGGCAAGCACGATAACGTCGTACTGATCCATGATGGCAGTGTGCTGGCCATAGGCGCCTGCGGAGGAAGCGATGTTCTCTCCGGTCTGCGCAGCACCTTCCTTGATAGCGTTGGCAAGCATGGCGGAGGTGCCGGCGCCGGCGCACAGGACGAGGACCTTCAGACCGTCGACATCCTTCTTAGCGGATGCGTCGGAGGCGGGCTCGGGCTGATCGGCGACAGGCTTGCTGTCGGCGGCAGCGGCGGTCGGCTCGACGGAAGCGGCGGTCTGCTCGACAGCGGGCGCAGAGGTGCTGGCGGTGATGGTGGCAGCACCATCGGACTCGAGACCCAGCTCGGCGGCGCGCTCGGCCTCCTGGTCGCAGAGCAGCTTATCGTATGCCTTCAAGAACGGCAGGTAGATGATGGCGTCCAGCAAGATGATGATCGCGACAAATACCAGGGCGATAAGCTGGAAGTTCGTGGTGATGAAGATGCCGATGGGGGCAGGGGTAGCCCAAGGCACCACGAAGGAGAAGCCGTTCATGCCCACGTTGTCGATAAAGAACTTGGCAACACTCACGTTGACGCAGCCGGCGGCAACAAAGGGGATGAGCATGTAGGGGTTGAGGATCATCGGCGCGCCAAAGAGCAGCGGTTCGTTGACGGCGAAGGCAACAGGAACGATCGAGGCCTTACCGACGGCTTTGAGCTGCTTGGACTTCATAAAGAGAATCAGCAGAAGCGGCACGATGAACGTGGCGCCGGTGCCGCCGAACTCACCCACGAGCGACATGTTAAAGGTGAGGGAGTGGGCGGGGTGGCCGCCGGCCAGCAGAACCTGCAGGTTCTCGGCCTGGTTGGCAAGACGGATGGGGTCGATGCCCGGCTGGACGATCGAGGGGCCGTGGACACCGATGAACCAGAAGAACGCGGTGGCTGCCTGGATAAGGATAAGGCCAGGATAGGTTTCTGCCGCAGTGAAGAGCGGGGAGAGCAGCTTGATGAGCAGCTCGGAGAACGGAACGCCCATGAGGTTGCGCACGACTACATCGATGATGCCGCAGATGATGACAGCGCCGCCAAAGGGGATGATGTCGCGGAAGTTCTGAGCGATGGCGCCCGGAACCTCCTTGGGCAGCTTAATGGTCAGATCGCGCGAGACGCAGAACTTATAGACCCACACGGTAATGAACGCGGCGATATAGGCCGAGAACAGGCCGCGCGTACCCATGCTGGTGCAATCGAAGACAGAAAGCTCGGAGCCGTCGAACTTGGTGGTGAACTGCGTAACAGCGAGCAGCAGCATGCTGCACTGGGCGGCCACCATGGTGGAGCCGTCGTTGAGCACCTTGCCGGCGGGCATGCGACGGTTCATGGAAGCCGTGAAGTTCTTGGCGGTGGTGCCGGCAACCATGATGCCCATGACGCCCATGGTGAAGTTGTACAGCTTGTTGCACCAGTCGATGAGCGGCTGGGGCAACGTGATGCCAACTACGCCGGGAAGGGTGGCGATCAACAGAAAGATCGAAGAGGTGAGGACGATGGGCATGCACCCAAGGAATCCGTCCTTAATGGCCTGGAGGTAGACGTTCCTCGAGATCTTCTCAAAGAACGGTTGATGCTTTTCGAGCATCTTTACGATGGCGTCCATAGAGCTCCTTTGCTACTTGATGCGCGATGCATGTGGATGGAACTGGTCGTCGATGGATGGTCAGGACTGCCCGGAAACCTTCCTGCTTAAGGAAGGCATTGCGAAATGACAACGTTGTCATTTCGCTAATGACAACGTAAGACATTTTTGGAAGAGCAACAAGGATTTACAGGTGAACGGTCGATATCGTCCGATAAACGGCTGATTTGTCAGTCGGGCAGGTAGTGTATGCTAGAACGCAAAAAACAAGCGATGCAAAACCGACTGGAGAAGTAGTGGCAACGATGGACAAGAAAAATATCTCAATGAACGATGTGGCAGTTGCTGCGGGCGTTTCTCTCAAGACGGTTTCGCGTGTGATCAACGAGCCCGATAGCGTGCGAGAGTCGACACGCGATAAGGTTCATTCCGCAATGGAGGCGCTCGGGTTTCGAACCAACTTTGCCGCGCGTTCGCTCAAGTTGGGCCGTTACGGGTGCATCGGCGTGGCGCTGTTCCACTTGTCGGGCGGTGCCGTGGACATGATTGACGGTATCGCCGATGCCGCCGAAGAACGCGGCTTTGCGCTCACGATGATTAAGAAGTGCGGAGGTGGGAAGATGACTCTTGCCAATGCGGCGCGTAGGATGTCGCAGCTGCCTGTTGATGGCATGATCTTCAACCTGCGTCAGATGGTCGATGACTTTGATAGCTTTGAGGCGCCGAAAGACCTCAAGACGGTGATTATTACGCCGATGGAGCATCCTACCTGCTCCACCGTCAGTGACGATCAAGAGGGCGGCGCTCGTATGGCGTGCGAGTACTTCTTGAATCGCGGGCACAAGAACGTGTACTTCGTCTCTGGTAAGGAAGAGTCGCTGTCGAGCCAGTGCCGTATGAAAGGTTGGCGTGCGGCGCTCGAGGCGCGTGGCATTGAGCCGCCCGAGCCTCTGCAAGGCGATTGGAATGCGGATAGTGGCTATGCCGCGGGCCTTGTGCTTGCCGATAAACCCGATTGCACGGCGGTCCTCGCGGCTAACGACTGCATGGCAAACGGCGTGATGATGGCTTTACGTGACAAAGGGCTCAGTGTGCCCGATGATGTGTCCGTGATCGGCTTTGATGACGAGCTTTACAAGACGATTCCCAACTCGATTCTGACGTCGGTGAAGTTTCGCCACCGCGAGCTGGGCGTCCGTGCGCTCAACGAGGTCGTCGCGGGCCTAGAAGCCCCGAGCTCCAGAAGCCGCACGCTTGTGTCGGGCGTGTTGGTCGAGCGTTCCAGCGTAAAGGACCTGCGGGCGTAGACGTGCTCGGCCCGTTCGTCTAAATCTGTAATAGGTAGGGCCGAAAATCTCAGCTAGATGTTACAGATTTAGACAATTCGGTCCAGCTTATTCCGTTTGTCTCGATCTGTAACAACTAGACGGTCAAAAGTGGTCTACATGTTACAAATCGAGATTGTTCGGCCCGGGCCGCCCGTTCGTCTAAATCTGTAACAGCTTGGACCGAAAAACTCGGCTAGATGTTACAGATTGAGATGAACAGGAGGACGGGTGCGGTCTAAACAAAATGGCCCGCGCATCACACATCGATGCACGGGCCATTTATTGTCTGCAAGCGGCAGGTGGTGTCAGCGTCTTATGCCTCGAGGTTTTCCTCGATCCAGGCGACGGCACCCTTGGGATCCTTAGTGAGGTCGATGTACTGTTTGCCCTTGGGCGACAGCAGCGTGATGCCCAGGCGGTCGGTGTCGGCCTTCATCTCGTTGTAATAGGTGCGAACCTGCGGAGCCAGGACGATGACGTTGTACTGGTCCATGATGGCGTAGTGGCTGCCGTAGGCACCGGCGTTGGCGGTAATGTCGATGCCCAGCTCGTCGGCGCCTTCCTTAAGCGCGTTGGCGAGCAGTGCAGAGGTGCCGGCGCCAGCGCACAGAACCAGAACCCTCAGATCCTTGCCCTTAAGGGCGGACGGAGCTGCGGAGGCCTCAGTGGCAGAAGCGGTCTCGACAACAGGAGCCTCAACGGCGGGGGCGGCAGCGGTCTTGACGGCCTTGGTCTCCTCGGCCTCTTCTTCGGCCAGGGTCTCGGCCTCCTGCTTGCACAGGACGTTGTCGTAGGCCTTGCAGAACGGGTAGTAGATCAAGAAGTCAACGACCAGCAGGACGACAACCAGGACCAGAGAGATCGGCTGGAAGTTGGTGTCGATGAAGGTGCCGATCGGTCCGGGGAGTGCCCACGGCATGGCATAGATAAAGCCGTTCATGCCCAAAAAGTCGATGAAGAACTTACCAATGAGGACGTTGGCCACGGGGGCAAACAGGAACGGGATCAGGAAGTACGGGTTGAGGATGATGGGCGCGGCGAACAGCAGCGGCTCGTTGACGGCGAACATCACGGGCACGACAGAGGCTTTGCCGACGGCCTTGAGCTGCTTGGAGCGCATAAAGAGCAGGAAGATGATCGGGACAATGAACGTGGCGCCGGTGCCGCCGAGTTCGCCGATGTAGTTACCGAAGTTTTCGGTCAGGGCGAGGGCGGGGTGACCGCCGGCCTGCAGCGTGGCGAGGTTGGTGGTGATGTTGCCAAACAGCGCGGCGTTGAGGGCAGGCTTAACGACCGAGGGGCCGTGGATGCCCATGAACCAGAACAGCGGGATCATGAACCAGATGAGGGCGAGGCCGGCGTAGGAATCGGCAGCGGCGAACAGCGGGCTCACCAGCGTGGAGATGACGTTGGCAAACGGGACGGCCAAGCAGGTGCGGCAGATAACGTCGATGACGGCGACAAACAGGATGGAGAAGCTGAAGGCGAAGATGTCGCGGAAGTTCTGGGCGATGGCGCCGGGGACTTCTTTGGGCAGCTTGATGGTGATGTCTCGCTTAATGCAGAAGGCATAGATGTTGACCGTGGCAAATGCGGCGACAAAGGAGCTCAGCAGGCCCTTGGTGCCCATGTTGTCGGTAAAGAACACCGAGACATCGGCGCCGTCGATCTTGGCACTCGTCTGGGTAACGGCCAAGATGAGCATAGCGCACATGGCGGCGACCATGGTGCTCGTGGCGTTGATGGCCTTGCCGGCAGGCATGCGGCGGTTCTTGGAGCCGGTCAGCGCGCTTGCGGTGGTGCCGGCGACCATGATGCCCACGACGCCCATCGTGAAGTTGTAAACCTTGTTGCAGAAGTTCACGACGTCGACGTTCCACCAGTCGGGCAGCGTAAAGCCGCCGACCGTGGCGACAACGCCCGGCAGGGTTGAAATAAGCAGGAAGACAGAAGAAGACAGGATGATGGGCATTGCTGCCAAAAAGCCATCTTTAATGGCCTGAAGGTAGATGTTCTTAGAGACCTTGTCGAAGTACGGCTGACCTTTCTCCAAGAACTTAACGATCGATTCCATAGTTCACGCTCCTCTTTGCATGAAATCTTAATGGCATGGACGTTGAAAACCTATATGGTCTCCCGCTTGCTAAAAGCCCGGGTGCAGGCGGGGTCGGTCCCAGGGGGAGAGAGGGGAGCGGCTGGGTTTGTATCGCATGGGGCCGCTCCCCCTCGGGGGAAAGCGAGGCGATGCGCTACTGCGCGTCCGCCATAGTGTCGGCGAGCTCCTTGTACCAGAGTGCCGACTGCTTGATGTAGCGTTTTTGCGTGTCGAAGTCGATGTAGAACAGGCCGTAGCGCTTGTTATAGCCATTGGCCCACGAGAACTGGTCCTGCAGGCTCCAGATAAAGTAGCCCTGGACGTCGACGCCCTCGGCGCGCGCCTGGAGCACCTTCTCCATGTGCTGGTCGACAAAGTCGATGCGCTCGGGATCGGCGACGATGCCGTTTGCGTCGGGCTCGGGGTCCTTGTGGCCCAGGCCGTTTTCGGTGATATAGATGACGGGGAGGTTGGGATAGGTGGCGCTGATGTGCTTGAGCGTGTCGTAGAGGCCTTGCGGGTAGATGAGCCAATCCCAGTCGGTGGTGGGGATACCCGGCATATCGACCTGCTGCCCGACGCCCTTAAACTTAAAGCACGAGGTGCCCTTGTCTCCGGTGCCGTTAAAGCTGTTGGTTGACTCGCCATCGTAGGCGGCGATAAACGCCGACTGATAGTAGTTGAGGCCGAACATATCGTTGCGGGGCGCCGCCTTGGCGAGCTCCTCCATGTCGCTGTCCTCAACCGTAAGTGTGGCGTTGTTGGCACGCAGAATCTCGTTGATGAGTGAGAGGGTGCGCGCGGAGTAGTGACCCAGGAAGGCGCCGTCCATGATGAAGTCGGTGTAGAAGGCGTTGTACAGGTCGGCGGCGTGCTGGTCGGCGGGCGAGTCAGTGGCAGGATATGCCGGCGTCAGGACGTTGACCATGCCAATGCGTCCGCCCAGGTGCTCGGTCTCGTCAAGATCCTTATACAGGTTGACGGCGCGGGCGTGGGCAACGAGCTCGTTGTGCTGGCTCTGGATGCCGCTCGTCACATCAAAGTGATGGTTGGGCGGGAAGTTGCCTTGGATGTATTGGGAGTGCGAGAGGCTGATGAGCTCGTTGATGGTGAACCAATTCTTGACCTCGCGGAACTCGCGGAAGCAGAACTCGGCATAGCGCACATAGGCGTCGACGGTCTTGCGGTTGAGCCAGTCGCCCTGGTTGAACAGGGCGGCGGGGGAGTCAAAGTGATGCAGGGACACATAGGGCTCGACGCCATACTTTTTGCAGCAGGCGAACAGCTCGTGGTAGTGCTTAACGCCCTCGGCGAGGGGTTCGGCATCGTCGCCGTTGGGGAAGATGCGGGTCCAGGCGATGGACACACGAATGGCGTTGAGTCCATGCTCGGCAGAAAGGCGGATATCCTCCTCGTAGCGGTTGTAGAAATCACTGGCCGGGTCGGGCAAAAAGCGACCCTGGGCGACAAGGTAATCGTCCCACATGGTCTTACCCTTGCCTGCCACCTTCGTGGAACCTTCCGTTTGGTACGCGGCGGTTGCGGCGCCCCAAACAAAGCCCTTCGGCAGCTGCTGTACGCGGTTTAGCAAAGACATATGCATACACCCTCTCGTCTCGCTGTTCGATATTGTGCGTTTGCGCTCAGGAGGCTCCCTGGTTAGCGTTCAGCGGTGAAAAAGCCCGATAAACACTATCTTAAAATGATTAGAACCAAAATGAGCACGTGAACATTTGACAATGAGCACGTTAACATCCGGCTGGGATGTATAGAAACAAAACAACTTCAAACAGCCGCGAACGGTTGTATTTGTTCGGTAAGCGGTTTTGATTGACAGAAGTTTTCATGTTGTGGTATATGGCTCGGGTATCATGAGCACGTTATCAATGTATGTACGATGCGCCATGGGCGCGGGGAATAGTTGGGAAGCAGGTTAGCGTGGAAGGCATGGATCAGCAGACAAGGAATGGTCGTTCGGCGAGCGCGGCAGAGGTTGCGGCGCTCGCTGGCGTGAGCCGCCAGACTGTGTCTCGCGTGGTCAACGGTATGCCCAACGTGACGGAAAAGACGCGCAAGCGTGTGCTGGCCGCCATGGAAGAGCTGGGCTTTCGTCCCAATTTTGCTGGAGCGGCGTTGCGCGGCGGGTCGTATCGTTCTATTGGCCTGTGCATGTACAACATCACACGTGTCGGTAACCTGGCGACGCTCGAGGGTATCATGCAAGCGGCGCGCGAGCACGATTTTGCCGTCACTATGATCGAGATGGGCGGCGACAAGCCCTATGCACTTGCCGATGCCTCGCGCCGCATGGTCGAGCGACCCGTCGACGGCATGATTCTCAACATGAACCGCATGGCTCCCGATTTTGAGGAGTTTGTTCCCCAGCCGGGAGTGCGAACGGTCATCCTGTCCATGTATGCGCATCCGCGCTGCACGACGATCGACTCCGACCAGTATGGTTCGTGCGAGCTGTTGACCAATTATCTGCTGGAACATGGTCACTCGAATATGCGGTTTGTGGCGGGTCCGGAAAACTCGATTTCCTCGCGTTTTCGTGAGGCCGGTTGGCGCGATACGCTGGGTCGTGCTCATGTCGATGCCGCTCCGATGCTGCGTGGCGATTGGAGTGCGGACAGTGGGTACGCCATGGGCGAGCGGATTGCGGCCGAGGTGCTTGCCGGCGGGTCGCAGGCGCCGACTGCCGTGCTTGCGGCAAATGACCAGATGGCGCTGGGCGTTATCGCCGCGCTCGAGAACGCGGGCCTGTCCGTGCCCGACGACGTGAGCGTGGTTGGTATCGACGACGCACTCGAGGGACTTGTTCCTCACAATCGGCTGACGACGCTGCGATTTGATTTGCGCGGTGTCGGTAAGCTTGCGTTTGAGGCGGCGATTGGAGCGAGCTCGTCTATCGAGGCGATTCATGTGCCGAGTACGCTGGTCGAACGCTCGACTGTTAGGGACATACGGGGTTAGGTCCTACTCCGTTTGTCTCGATTTGTAACAGGTAGACGGTCAAAAGCGGGCTACGTGTTACAGATTTAGATTCTTCGGAAAGAGCAATCCTGTTCGTCTCAATCTGTAACAGCTAGGACCAAAAAACTCAGCTAGATGTTACAGATTGAGACGAACGGCTTCCGACCTGAACAAAAAGGTCGGGGGCGGCTCGCCGTGTGACGTGCCGCCCCCGGCTGAGAAATGGGGACAGGTTATGTGGGCGGTGCAACTCCGCCAACCGCTCGTCGCAAGCCGCTAGTCCAGACGACGGGTCTGCGCCACGTGCTTATACCAGTATGCGCTTGCCTTGGGCGTGCGCTTCTGGGTTTCAAAGTCAACGTAGAAGAAGCCGTAACGCTTGTTGTAGCCATTGGTCCAGGAGAACTGATCCTGCAGGCTCCACAGGAAGTAGCCGCCCACGTTGACACCCACCTCCATGGCCTTGAGCAGCCAGCGCAGGTGCTGCTCGATGTAGTCGATGCGCGGCTGGTCGTCCACAAAGCCGTCTTTGTAGGGGTCCTTGTAGCCCATGCCGTTCTCGGTGATGAAGATCTGCTTGTAGTTGGGGTAGCGCTGCTTAATGTAGACGAGCAGATCGAACAGGCCCTCGGGATAGATGATCCAGTCCCAGTCGGTGGTGGGGACGCCGGGCTTGTTCACATGCTCGCCAATGCCCTTAACGCGCCAGCGGCCGGTGCCCTTCTCACCCGTACCGTTGTGGTGCAGGTCGTTCTCGCCGTCGTAAGCCTTCAAAAAGCGGCACTGGTAGTTGTTAACGCCCAGGTAGTCGTTGTAGAGCGCTGCCTCGCGCATAATCTCGAGGTCCTCGTCCAGGATCTGGATGGTGCCGCCCGAGACGGCAGCCAGGCGGTTGGCACACTCGAGGGTGTCGGGCGCGTAGTCGCCGCGGAAGGTGGCGTCGAGCAAGAACTGGTTTTGCAGCACGTGCTCGTTGTTGGCGGCCTTGATGTCGGCGGGATCGTTCTCGTTGAGTGGGTACTTAAACTCCAGCGACTGGATGACGCCGATCTTGCCCCTAAAGCCGCCGTTGTGGAAGGCCAGCACGGCCTTGGCGTGGGCGAGCATCATGTTGTGCTCGCACTGGAAGGCCTCGGCCAGATGCGCCTTGACGCCGCCGGGGAAGGTGCCCTCGATGTAGGTGTTGGAGGCATCGGCCCAAATCTCGTTAAAGGTGAACCAGTAGGTCACCTGGTCGGCGTACTCCTTAAAGCAGAAGGTGGCAAAGTCCACAAAGGCATCGATGGTCTCGCGGTTGAGGAAGTCGCCCTTCTCAAAGAGGGCAAGCGGCGTGTCGAAGTGATGCAGCGTGACAAACGGCTCAACGTGGTGCTTGTGGCACTCGGCGAAGAGATCGTGGTAGAACTGCACGCCCTCGGGGTTGATCTCGCCGGTGCCGTTGGGGAAGATGCGGCTCCAGGCAATGGAGAGGCGGATGCCGTTGATGCCAAACTCCTCGCACAGCTCCAGATCGACGGGGTACTGGTTGTAGAAGTCCGAAGCGGGATCGGGGGAAAAGCGCCCCTGGGCCTCCAGGAAGTCGTCCCAGGCAACCTTGCCTTTACCGTGGGTGCGGGTCTCGCCCTCTACCTGGTAGGCAGCAGTGGCGCCGCCAAAGACAAAGTCCTCGGGAAACTGCGCAGGCGGGTTGGTGACGCTAGCAGGGTTAACGGACATGATGATCCAATCGTCTAAATCGAAGGGCCAGCCGGTTTTGGATAGTCGGCTGGCCCTGAGCGTTACTTACTTCGAAAGTTGTTCGGCGACGAAGGCGAGAGACTTATCGCCGTTCTGGGAGAGCTCGATGTACTGCTTGCCGCGGCAGGCGACGCATTTGTTGCCCACGCGCTCGCAGTCCTTCTGCAGGTCGGCCAGGTAGCTTGCGGCCTGCGGGGCCAGTACGACCAGGTCAAAGTCGGGGAGCATGTCGACGTGGTTACCATATGCCTCGGCAGCGGTCTCAAGATTGATGCCGCGCTCCTTGGCGGCCTTGGCCAGCGCGTTGGCGAGCAGGCCCGAGGTTCCGCCACCCTGGCAGAGCACGAGTACGCGCTTGCCGTTGAGGTCGCTGGCGGTCGTTGCCTCAGTGGCGACAGCGGCGGGGGCGTCGGCCTTCACGGCCTCGGCAGCAGCGCCGGCGGCAACGCTCTTGGCGTCAGCCTTGCCCTGGAAGGCATCGCTGAGCTTGGCGGCCTTCTCGGCGTTCTTGGCGGCGAGCTCCTCTTGGGAAATCTCGGCCTCCTCGGCGCACTTCTGGGCGTCGTAGGCACGGAAGAACGGGTAGTACAGAACGAAGTCGACGACCAGGATAAGGGCGAGCATCACAAAGGCGAGCGGCTGGAAGCCCAGGCCCATGATGGTGCCGATGGGGCCGGGGACAGTCCAGGGCAGGGTGTACATAAAGCCGTTCATGCCCAAGAAGTCGATAAAGATCTTGAGGATCCAGATGTTGGCGATCGGGGCAAAGACAAACGGGACAAAGAAGACGGGGTTGAGCACGATGGGTGCGGCGAACAGCAGCGGCTCGTTGACGGCAAAGCACACGGGAACGATAGCGGCCTTACCGACGGCGCGCATCTCCTGGGACTTGGCCAGGAAGCAGAACATAAAGACCAGGACGAGCGTGGCGCCGGTGCCGCCCATGCAGACGACGAAGTACTGGGCACCCTGGGTCAGGACAGCGGAAGCGTGCTGGCCGGCCTGGAACGCAGCCAGGTTGTCGGTCATGTTGGCAACGAGAGCGGCGGCGATGGCGGGCTCGACGATCGAGGGGCCGTGGACGCCCACGAACCAGAAGAGGCTCATGGCGCCGTAGATCACAGCGAGGCCGATGTAGCCATCGGCAGCGGTGAACAGGGGCTGGAACACCTGGATGACGCCCTGGGCAAAGCAGAAGCCAAAAGCAGCGCGGAAGACGATGTCAAAAACCCAAAAGACGGTGATGCAGACGGAGAAGGGGATGATGTCCTTGAAGGTCTGCGAGATGTTGGGCGGAACCTGCTCGGGCATCTTGACGGTGATGTTGCGCTTAATGAAGAACTTGTAGATGATGCCAGTCACAAACGCAGCGATAAAGGCGGTCAGCAGGCCCTTGGAACCAAGGTAGGTGGTGTTGAAGCCGCTGGCGGCGTCCGTGGCGATGGTGTCGCTCGAAAGGAGCAAGAAGCCGATGATGGCCGCGCACATGCACGAGATGAAGTTGATCTGGTTGTTCTTGGGCAGATCGCGGTTCTGAGCGTCGGCGAAGTGCTTGGCCGTGGTGGCGGCGCAGGCGATGGCCAGGATGCCCATGGAGTAGTTGTAGCACTTCCACAGGGCGTTGTTGATGTCATCGGGCCAGTAGAAACCCCAGATGTTGGGGACCGAGGCTACCAGGCAGAAGATGGACGAGAAGATGATGATGGGGATGACGGAGATAAAGCCGTCGCGGATCGCCTTGAGGTACTTGTTGCGGGCGATCGCGTTGAAAAAGGGCTGGCCCTTTTCGATGGTGGCGATGAGTTGCTCCATGCAATGCTCCTAAGAGTCGGTGGGTTAGCAACGATGGTAGCTTTTGGCGTTCGGTTGCCAAAATGTTGACGTTGCCATTTTGCGACACAAAAAAGACGCGAACCGGTGGTTCCTGTGCCTGCGAACCGTCGATTCCTTATGCGTAAACGTTTGAGCCGCCCGGTGGCTCTGTGTTTGCACGATGGCAACGTTAACATTTGGTCGACAAAAGCCGTTCGGGGAAGCAAAAATGTCGGTGAACGGTAGGTTTTGGGTGGTGAGCGTATGGTGGGGGAGGCGTTAGATATACTTGAAGACGTTTCATTTGACTGCGTAGGGTGCCACCAATGGCATCGTTGACATAGAAAGATCGACCTATGGCCGCTGTTAAAAAATCGGTATCCGTCAAAGACGTGGCGCGCCTCGCGGGCGTCTCGGAGCAGACGGTCTCGCGCACCGTGCACGATTCGCCCAGTGTGCGCCCCGAGACCAAGGAACGCGTGCGTGCCGCCATGCGCGAGCTGGGGTATCGCCCCAATTTTGCCGGTCGATCGCTGCGCCGCGGCAAGTTTAAGACCGTCGGCGTCGCCATGTTCAACATTACCGGTACCGGCAACCTCGACCGTATGGAGGGCTTTGCTGCCGCCGCCGATAAGCACGGCTACGCCATTACCCTCACTAAAGTAGATGGACATCCCTATACCCTCGAGAGCGCATCGTCGCGTATGAGCGCGCTGCCGGTAGACGGCATGGTCGTGATCATGAATCGCATGCCGGCGGACTTTGGCACCTTCGAGCCGCTGCCCGGCATGCAGACGGTGCTCGTTACGATGCTGGAGCACCCGCTCTGTTCAACGGTCGATAACGACCAGTTCGATTGCTCGCGCCAGGTGGTCGAGTATTTGCTGGAGCAGGGGCACAAGACCGTGCACTTTATCTCATGCCCCGAGCGCTCGCTTTCGGGCATGCAGCGCGAGGAAGGCTGGCGTGAGACATTGTGTGCGCATGGCATTGAGCCGCCGCGACTCGTTCGTGGCGATTGGACGGCTCAGAGTGGGTATGCCGCAGGCCAGGCTCTGGCGGATGATCCGGCCTGTACTGCCATCTATGCCTCCAACGACGCCATGGCCTACGGTTGCATTCGCGGGCTCGAGTCGCGCGGAAAGCGCGTGCCCGAGGACGTGAGCGTAGTGGGTGTTGATGACAGCCTGGGCGATATCGTGCCCGATCGTCGCCTGACCACCGTGCGCTTCGACAACAGGCGCGTCGGCATGTGGGCGGTCGACAAAATCGCCGGCGCCGAGGGCGTTGTGTCTGGCGTGGAGCACATGCTGATCCCTGGCGTGCTCGTAGAGGGCGATACGGTGCGCGATTTGCGTTAGGGGGCGGTCCTGATTGGGTTTCCGTTAATCATGTTTGATATTGTTCGAAATGGTTAGGAAACCGTTCACGGGCGAAAATTGACCGTTCGTAGCTTGAAATTATGTTTTGCGTTGTTCTTTTTTGTTTGAATGTTAATGTTTCTGCCATACAGAACGCAGCGCGTATGCCCGGACGCGATGCTCTCCATTGGTTCATATGTGAAAGGAACGCAATATGGCAACCAAAGAAGAAATCTCGATGGTTGGATTCGAGATTGTCGCATACGCAGGTGACGCCCAGACCGATCTGCTTGCAGCACTCGATGCTGCTCGCGAGGGCGATTTTGAGAAGGCCGAACAGCTGCACAAGGATGCCAGCGATGCACTTATCGGCGCCCACGACACGCAGACCAAGCTGCTTTCGCAGGAGGCCGGCGGCGGCGAGATGGAGATGACCTTCATCATGGCTCACGCTCAGGACACTCTCATGACCACTATGATCCTGGAGAAGCAGGCCCGCTTTACCATCGATGCCTATAAGCGCATCGCCGAGCTCGAGGCCAAGCTCGCCTAACGAGCCCTCACAACCAAGTCCCCTTCCAAAAGCCCTGCCGCTACCCGCAGCAGGGCTTTTTCTGTCCTCCTCCAAGTTGCGGTGAAATAGGGACTGAATAGGGGCCGACGGGCGCAAAACAATCCCTATTCCACCGCAACTCATCCCGAGACAGTCATTGGGGACGTTCTTAAACGACTAGTCATTGGGGACAGTCTTGGAGCTTCTGCACGCCCTCCCGTTCGGTTTTTCGATGGGTGGGTATACTTCCATCCGCAATACAGACCGGACTGAGGAGGTATCCAAATGCCGGATAACGGGTCAATAAAAAAAAGAGACGCGCACGAGATGGCTCATGGACGTCCTGTCCAGATAACCGAGCACACGACGGTAACCGAGCTGCAGCCCAGTCTGTCCGATGTCGTGTGCGCAAACAAAAAACTGCAGATTGGCTTTATCGTTGCGCTCGTGGTACTGGCGCTGCTGTCGGGCTTTGTGGCTCGTCCGCATTTCGCCGATACCAAAACTTGGGACTCCACCATCGAGGTCATCGATCAAAAGAAGGGCAATGTTTTGGCGCTCACGACCTCGTGCGTCGCCCTATCTGCGGGTATCACTGCACTGCCGGGTGATACGGGAACGCCGGTTGCCGAGCAGCTCGCACAGCTTTCGGGTAACTTGGGCATCGTGCTTGCCGTGCTCTACCTCGAGAAATACCTGCTGACCATTTTGTGGTCGGTTGGTCTGGGCATCCTGATTCCGTTTGCGCTGGTGCTCTTTGCAGTGTCGCTTGGCATTCACGGACGCTGGAGTACGAGCACGGTCATTCGCCGCGTGGCAACGCGTGTGCTGGTGGTCGCCATAATTGGCATGGCGTTGGTGCCTGCAAGCGTTTGGGTGTCGCAGAAGGTCGACGAAACGTATCGCGTTAGCATCGAGCAAGCCGAGCAAAAGGCGGCTGACGCTGCGGGTGCGGCAGATAGCGACAGCTCCAAAGCAAGCAAGAAAAAGACCGAGTCCACAGAGTCCAAGAATGTGCTTGAGCAGCTTGCCGACGGCGCCTCGGGTCTCGTCACATCGGTGACCAGCGGTGCCAAGCAGATGACCAATGAAATTGTGCAGCAGGTGACCGACCTTATCGAAGGCGTCATCGTGATGATCGTGACCTCGTGCGTGATTCCATTGCTGGTGCTCGCGGCGTTTTTGTGGCTGGGACACACGCTGTTGGGGATTGATATCTCCGGTCCCGCGAACTATTTGACGGGCCGCTTTCTGAGCGCTCCGTCCAAGCGCGCCAAGAAGAGCGTACGGTCTGAGTAACTAAAACAGCTGTATATACCGGGATATACCGCCGAAGGGCGGCCGAGATGCGTTCTCGGCCGCCCTTTTTGTTTGATGAATACGTGGCAGGCTAGGTTTTTCCCGATTCCAAACGGTCAGCAATCATCCGTAAACGGTATTTGTTCAAAAAAGAACAAAGACAAACAAAAAATTGTTGCAGTCGGTGTTCGAATGTGTTCAAATAAACATGAACAGTGAAGAACCGCACATTCAGATGCCCGGACCTGAACGCGATTCAACACTTCCAAACAGAAACTACGCACCTGCGTATCTCTCAAGGAGGATGTCATGAGGGTTGTAATCGCTTCCGATGCCGACGGTATGTCGATGAAGGAGTCCATCAAGGAGATGCTCATCGCCGACGGTCACGAGGTCGTCGACTATTCTGAGACCCCTGCCGCGGACTTTGTCGATTCCGCGACCGCCGTTGCCAAGGACCTGCTGGAGCACAAGGATTCCCAGGGCTTCGCATTCGATAAGTACGGCGTCGGCTCCTATATGGCCGCCGTCAAGATTAAGGGCATGGTCGTCGCCAACATTTCCGACGAGCGTTCCGCTTACATGACCCGCGAGCACAACGGCTCGCGCATGGTCACCATGGGCCCGGGCGTTGTGGGCACCGAGGTCGCCAAGAAGATCGCCCGCGAGTTCCTGCGCGCCCAGTACGCCGGCGGCCGTCACCAGATCCGTGTCGACATGCTCAACAAGATGGCCTAACGAGAGCCACCGAGAACTCGAACTTCTACCTCAACTTGTGAATTCAGACGAAAGGACGTTCTGATGAAGAAGACCATCGCAATCGGTTGCGACCATATCGTTACGGACGAGAAGATCTATCTGGCCGACCGCCTGGAGCAGGCTGGCTACAAGGTGCTCGACTGCGGCACCTACAGCCACACCCGTACGCACTATCCCATCTACGGCAAGGCCGTGGGCGAGGCTGTTGCCAGCGGCAAGGCCGACTTTGGTGTGGCCCTGTGCGGCACCGGCATCGGCATCACCAACGCCGTCAACAAGGTCCCCGGCGCCCGTTGCGCCCTGGTCCGCGACATGACCTCTGCCCTGTATGCCCGTCGTGAGCTCAACGCCAACATCGTGGGCTTTGGTGGCAAGATCACCGGCGAGTTCCTGATGGCCGATATCATGCTTGCCTTCCTGGAGGAGCCCTACGAGAAGACTCCCGAGCACGATGCCCTGATTGCCAAGATCGATGCCTGCAATAAGGCCGACGCCGAGGCTCAGTCTGACCCGCACTTCTTTGACGAGTTCCTCGAGAAGTGGGACCGCGGCGAGTATCACGACTAGTGGGGTTACGCGTTTTTTACCAAACCGCGTAACGGGTCGACGCTGCGAAGCCATCTGGCGGGCAATCTGCCGTTCAGCTTCGACGGCATGACCAGAAGGTCAATGCCGCCTTGCTTCACGGCACCTTGCCTCACCAGCTGGCTTCTCGCTGACGTTGGGGGTACCTGTGGGGTTACCGCTGTTGTTGCGAAGCTTTCTGGTTCGGTAAGCTGCTCCGATAACACGTTTGCTTGCTGAGCTTGTGTGCTTCGTTTTGGTGGTACCCGGCATTCTGCAGCTTTTCAATTGACGGCTCGCGTTTCTGTGAGGGGGCGCGGGCCGGTTTTCTATCAGCCCTATTGACTTGGCGGGCTGTCGTAAGAAAGGGAAGGCTCCTATGGAGTTTGTTCTTGATAACGGTTCTATTCGCGTAGCACTGAGCACGGCGGGTGGGTCGTTCACTTCTATTACGGCCAACGGCCGTGAGTACCTGTGGCAGGGCGACCCGGCGGTGTGGTCGGGCCAGGCACCCATTTGTTTCCCGATCTGCGGCGGCCTTCGAGATGGTCACGCAATGACCATGGGCGGCCGCGAGGTAAAGCTCGCCCGCCACGGCTTTGCGCGCAAACAGGAGTGGAAGCTCGAGGAACAGAGCGACAACATGGTTGCGCTGAGCCTAAGCTCTACCGACCATGCCGAGTTGCTCGAGCAGTACCCGTATCCGTTTAAGATCGTTGCTCGTTACACGATTGATTCGGAAAAGGTGGCCGTGTCGTACGAGGTGACCAATGAGGGCACCGAGGACATGCCGTTCTTTGTGGGCGGTCACCCCGGCTTTAAGTGTCCGCTCGACGAGGGCGAGTCCTATGACGACTACGAGCTCCGTTTTGAACAGCGTGAGGCCACCGAGCTCTGTACTGCCGTTCCCTCGACGGGCCTGATTGATGTTGAGCATCGCAGCAAGAACCCCATGATCGGCCAGAACCTGCCGCTTACCCATGAACTCTTTGACTTCGCGGAGACCATCTTCGACGTGCTCGAGAGCCGCGTGGTTACGCTGACCAAGAAGACCGAGGACAAGGGCGTGCGCCTGACGTTCCCCGATATGCCGTACCTGATTGTGTGGAGCAAGCCCGAGGGCGACTTTGTGGCCGTGGAACCGTGGGGCGGCCTGTCCACCTGCTCCGACGAGGACGATATTCTGGAGCACAAGCGCGGCTGCCTGGTGGCCAAGCCGGGGGAGACCGTCACCCGCGGCTTTGAGATCGAGATCCTTTAACGAGCTATCGTATGTTTGGGGCTGCGCGTGTCGTGCCCCGGAAACAGGAGTTCAATATGATTCTGACCGTTACCATGAACCCGTCGATTGATACGCGCTATCAGCTCGATAAGCTGATCATCGACGATGTTAACCGTGTGACGCCCGAAAAGACCGCTGGCGGCAAGGGCCTCAACGTGAGCCGTGTGCTGCTGCAGTTGGGCGACGATGTGCTCGCGACCGGTCTGCTCGGCGGTCACATGGGTGCCTATATGGCCGAGCTCATGGATGCCGATGGCGTCAAGAACGACTTTGTGCCCATCGCCGGTGAGACGCGCATCTGCCTGAATATCCTGCACGAGGGCAACCAGACCGAGCTGCTGGAGAGCGGCCCGCAGATCGCCCCGGCCGAGCTCGAGGCCTTTACGGCCAAGTTCGCCGAGCTTGCAGCGAAGGCGGACGTTGTGACGCTTTCGGGCTCGCTGCCGCGCGGCGTCGATGCCGGCTACTATGCCGAGCTCGTCAAGATCGCCGAGGAGGCGGGCGCCAAGGTGCTGCTCGACACCTCGGGTGCATCGCTGGAGGCCGCGCTGGAGTCCGATGCCAAGCCTGAGCTCGTAAAGCCCAACCTGACCGAGATTAACGGCCTGCTGGGTACGTCCTTTACGACCGATGATGTCGATGCCCTGCGCGAGGCGCTTGCCGCCGATGGCCGCTTTGCCGGTATTCCCTGGGTTGTCGTTTCGATGGGCGCTGCCGGTTCGGTGGGCTTCCATGAGGGTCGTGCGTTCCGCGCCAAGACGCCCGCGATTGCGGCAGTGAACGCGACGGGTTCCGGCGACTCGACCATCGCCGGCTTTGCGCATGCGATTGCTGCTGGTGCCGACGACGTCACGGTGCTCAAGACCGCCAATACCTGCGGCAAGCTCAACGCCATGGATCCCAAGACCGGCCACCTGGTCATGGATCGCTGGGACGAGGTCTACAACAGCGTTGTCGTGACTGAACTGTAGGGTTACGCGGTTTTACCAAACCGCGTAACGGCGCGACGCTGCAAACGCCCCTAAGCGGCAATCTGACGTTCAATCGTCGGGCATGACCAGAAGGTCAATGCCCTCCTCTTTCACGTCACCTTGCTCGCTTAGGGGCGTTTTCGCTGTCGTTGCCAAGACACCGGCGTTGCCTTGGTCGCAAGTAGTCATTGGGGACGCTCTTTAATGACTAGTCGTTTAAGAACGCCCCTTAAGAATGACCCCAATGACTACACTCAAAAACGGCGCCCGTCGGCGATGTTGCCGGCGGGCGCCGTTGTCGTGTGGGCGGTTATGTCGTGGCCGCTGATGAGGCTCGAACCTGTATGCTACAGTGAGTCGATAAAGCGCTGTTGGGCGGCGCGGCCGGCTTCGTCCCACTTAAAGACGCCGGCGTTGTCGAGCACGTGGCCAAACACCACGCCGACCTCCTCGTGCAGGATATCGATGGCGTTGTCGGCCGTAAGCTCGTTGGCGCGGCGGGCATAGACATCCTCGGCCCATGCGGCGTGGCTGCGGCATAGATCATCGCCCTCGAGTGCACCGGCAAGGTCGTAGCTGGCATCGGCCTTGGCCGCCAGCAAGTGCTCGCGGACAGCGCCAAGCTCGGGAACCAGGCGCGGCGGCAGAATTGCCAGGCCCATGACCTCGATCAGGCCGATGTTCTCCTTTTTAATGTGGTGGTACTCGGCATGCGGGTGGAATACGCCCAGCGGATGCTCGTCGGTCGTGATATTGCAGCGAAGCGCCAGGTAGGCCTCGTAGATTTCGCCGCCGGCGTTGCCGCGGGAGTCGACGCGGCGGATGACGGGCGTTACGGTGTTGTGCGCTACGCCGTCGGCTGTGTGTGCGATAACGCCCACGGACTCGTCGGTCCACTCGCGCCAGGCGAGGATAATCTTCTCGGCAGCATCGAGCAGCTGGGTGCGGTCGTGCGAGCGCAGTCGCAGCACCGAAAGCGGCCACTGCAACACGGTGCCGCTGACCTGGTCAAAGCCGGGCACGCTAAACTGCGAGACCTCGGCGGCATGCATCATGGGGAACTCGTGCGCGCCGCCCTGGAAGTGGTCGTGCGACAGAATCGAGCCGCCCACGATGGGCAGGTCGGCGTTGGAGCCAATAAAGTAGTGCGGGAACAGGTCCACAAAATCGAGCAGGCAGGTCAGCCCCTTGCGGTCGACGTGCATCGGGCGATGCTCGGAGCTCATAGCAATGCAGTGCTCGTTAAAGTATGCGTACGGGCTGTACTGGAAGCCCCAGCGCTCGTCGTTGAGCTGAATGGGGATAACGCGTAGGTTCTGGCGGGCGGGATGGGCGCCGCCGTCGGCTGCGGCGGAGCGTCCGGGATAGCCCTCGTTCTCGATGCACAGCTGGCAGGCGGGATACTTCTCGCCCGTGTTCTTTGCGGCGCCGGCTGCGGCAATGTCGCGCGGGTCCTTCTCGGGCTTCGACAGGTTGATGGTGATCTCCAGGTCGCCCCAGTTGGTGGGGGTGCGCCATTTGATGTTGCGCGCGATGGCGGCACGGCGCACGTAGCCGGCGTCGCAGCACAGACCGTAGAACCAGTCGGTCGCGGCGCGGGGCTCGTTGACGCCCATGCGGCCGTTGAACTCCTCGTTTACAACCGAAGGCCTCGGCATGAGCGCGCCCATGATGCGCATGGCGATGCGGTCGCGGCCCGACACCGTGTCTTCGGCAGCACCGTTGGCAACGGCGGCCTCGGAAAGCGCGGCGAGCGTGCCCTCCAGGTCAAAATCGGGCAGGGTATCGGGGTGCAAGAGCGAAATCTTCTCGGTCTTGAGCGCCCAGGCCATGTTGAGCGCGGGGCCCGTGGCGCCGATGCACTCCAGAATGGTGTTGTAGGCCCAGATGCGGTCGTCCTGTCCGATCATCGATCGGTGGATAGCGTACTCGATCAGGTTCTGCGCAGCCTCGCGCGCGTCGGTCATTACAGCCATGCCGCGTAAGCCCCCTTGTCAGAGATAGCGTAGTGACGGGCAGAGCCCTCGCCCAGCCAGCTGTTCATCTTGGTGATAAAGGTGTCGACCAGATCGAGTGGCACAAAGGCCTGGATGGTGCCACCAAAGCCGCCGCCGTGGATACGGACGGCGCCGCGGCCGTCGAGCACGTGCTCGGCCAGTGCCAGGGCATACATCGAGGGCTGCTCGGAGCCCAGCTTGGCAACGACATTCTGCAGGTACATGGCAGAGCTGGCGCCGGACTCGCGTGTCAGGACCAGGAACTGGTCGATGTCGCCGGCGTTCAGGGCTGCCCAGCGCTTGTCGACCAGGCCGTTCTCGTACCAGTAGTGAACGGCGCGCAGGCAGGCACGGTCGCCCAGCTTAGCACGCAGCTCGGGGAGCTTGGCGTCAAAATCGGCAACGTTTACCTCGCACAGGCGTGCCTTGCCAAACTCGGCGGCGACGTCTTGCATTTCGCGCGGAACGGCGGCGTAGTCGTCGGTAGCGGCCACGTGGTCGGCGCCGACCTTGACGAGCACGAGCGCGTAGCCGTGATCCTCAAAGTTGAGCTCGAGCTTCTGGGTCTTAGGCTGGGCCTGATCCTCAAAGTCCATGTAGGCGAGGCCGCCCAAGCAAACGGCGGCCTGGTCCATCAGGCCGCAGGGCTTGCCGTAGTAGTTGTTCTCGGTGCGCTGGCTCATCTGGGCGAGCGCGACGGGCTCGATGGCGGGTGCTCCCCAGAGCGTCTCCATGGTGCGACCGTATGCCGCCTCGACAGCAGCAGAGCTGGAAAGGCCGCCGCCCGAGGGGACAGAGCAGGTGAAGGCGAAGTCGAAGCCCTGGGGCTCAACGCCCAGAGCAGCGATTTCGTGGGCCATGCCGCGGACGAGGCTCGCGGACGTGCCCTTCTCGGACTCCTGAACGTCTAGCGTGTCGAGCGCGATTTCAA
>CABRZT010000010.1:0-44831 GCA_902475595.1 uncultured Collinsella sp.
CCGTCGCTGGCCGACCTCTACGCGCACCGCAACGTCGCCTTCGTCGGGCCCGGCGGCATAGGGAAGACGCACCTCGCGCAGGCCTACGGGCGCGAGTGCTGCATGCGGGGGCTCAAGACCTACTACATAAAGGCGACCGAGCTCAGGGACAGGTTCCAGAAGGCCGTCCAGCGGGGAAACACCTCGCGGGTCGTCTCCTCGCTCGTCAAGCCGTCGTGCCTCATCGTTGACGAGGTGGGGAGATGTGTCTACGACAGGCCGTGCACCGACCTGTTCTTCGATGTCGTCGACAGGCGCTACGAGAAGGAGGGGCCGAACGCGATGGTCCTAACGAGCAACATCGCCCCGAGCGGGTGGGATGAGTTCTTCACGGGGGACGACACGCTCCTCTGCGCCCTCGACAGGCTGTTCGACAAGGCGTCGGTGTTCGTGATGCGGGGCCCGAGCTACCGCGGCAGGGGGCTTGACACCTACTCGGTGGAGGCCGTCCCCCAGGCGGTGAAGGTGAGGGGGATCCAGCCCGAGGGGATGTAGGGAAGCGATAGGAAAGTCATAGATGCGGGCGTGTTGGCTAAAATGGGTCGGCCGGGATTGGTCAATCTCGGCCGACTATATTTGGCTAAAATAATCCGACGCTAACAGCGGCATGACAACCCCCAATAATCAGTCGACCAAATTCAATGGTCAACAAGTGGATGTTAACGTCATGCGCCAGGCAGTGAACGCCTGAAACAATATTACTCCCCGACACTTTAGAAGAGTGCAGCAGTCGAATACTATTCGTTGAACGGTAGATTGAAAATCAAAGTGCCGAAGTACAGCTTAGGAACATGCAATGTTGACACACCAACGCGGATCGCGTCGAAAATGTTGGTGTAAGGGTGACGCCCCTGCGCCCGTTTAACGAAGAACGGCCCTCGTTCTAGAATCTCAAATCACCACAACAACAGGTTCTGAGAAAGTACGAAGACCGCTGTGGAAATCTTGTTAGACCCGACGCCGGACATGCACGCCATGCCCCGTTTCGGCGACGGCGACATAGACATGCAGGAGCTGTTTCGCAGACTCACCGAGCAGACGTGAACGCCGTGATGGACGCCGAGGCAGACCAGCTGTGCGGTGGCGACAACGGCCACCGGAAGCGCGGTCTCACCACCTGCGTCGGCACGCTGACGCTACGCATCCCCAAGCTGCGCTCCGGCAGCTTCTTCCCTGAGGACGTGCTCGTGCGCTACCAGCGCGTCGACGGCGCCCTCGTGGCCGCCGCGGCCGAGATCCAGGTACTTCTCGGAGGTAAGGATGAACGAGCTCTACGACGACGGGCGCACTCGGGGAATCGACGGTCCCGTCAAGCGGGCGCGGCTTGAGGCGGAAGCCAGGAAGATGCTCGAGTCCGGCCTCGAGCTTGCGGACAGGGTCGAGCCGGCATAGGATATCAACCATATTCCGGATTCTAGGACACCGAGCCGACTCGCTTCGGATCGGGCTCTACGCCAACTTTCTCGACACTACAGAGTGAATAGCCTGTTTTAGCCAGAGCGGAATGCTTCTCTTTAGGCGTCCCTTGAAAACAAGCTTCCAATTATTCTTTTCAAATTTCGAAGCGAAAGCCGCTGCCCCTAGAGATCGATACTCAGCCATAAGCTCGTTGTAACAATCCGGCTTAGCCGATGGGTGCACGAGTTGGCCATTTTCACGCACAACATCATCCATCGGCACCTCTTTAATTACCCCATCGTTCCTAAGCTCATTTACAAGCGAAATGCCCTTATCCGTTGAAGCAATAATTACTGAAACGCCCTTTGAAGAGTCAATATTCTCACAATACTTTGCTGCGCCCCAAAAATCGCCTATCGTCCAGTCAGAATATCGTTCTCTTTTTGCATAAGGACAAGAGTAGCAGGATTCCCTGAAAAACATACCTTGATAAAAGTAATAGTAGTAATAGACCTCTTCAGGCTTAAAGTAACGCGTTCTAACTTTGCCGTCTGAGGTTCTAAAATCAACGGCAAGTAGAGCGCCCCAACCCCTATTCTTATCACGGAATCTGAGGTCTACGATCTCTCCATTCACCTTGACTTCAAGATATTCAACGAAATCAAGGAAAAGTTTCGAGCTCGGTACACCATGACAAATAAGTTCAACGCAGATTAAATTATCAGGAGTCTTACGTCCAAACAGAGACCTTACAGCAGCACACTGACATGGAGTACCAGAAAACAGAACACCAGACCCCTCGGATACGTCTTGTTTTAACTTAGATAAAATCGGTGTTAAGTCGCTTTGAACATACTTTGAGCCCTGAACTCTAGAAATATCGGACCAATCGGCAATACGTGCATGTTCGGGCTTCATTCCTTTGCCCCAAGACGCGCCATAGACAACGCCCCCATTATCGAGAACATGTTTTGCAAGTGCAGAAAAAGCTCCTCCAGAAGCACTGCCGTGCAACGCATCCTTATTGGAATTAACAAAAGCCAGAGCCATTGGCGACACGGAATTATGGGAATTCTTAGTCTTGCCAAAGTCACATTTCTTAACGCATGCCCCACAATCGATGCATAGAGAGCTATCAATTTTCGGATAGACAAATCCATCCAAATCCTTGCGAAAAGAAATTGCGTCTTTTGGGCAAACCCGCAGACACGCACCGCACCCGCAGCATTTATCTTTAGAGTTATATGGGGTTTCCATTATTGATGAGCCTTTCCAAGAGCTAACCTAAGAACTGAAAGGCAAGCTTCAGTTAATTTCATGACAACACGACGATTGACAAATAGCATGACAATGAGAAGGGCAAGTGCAATAAGAAAACGGTGCGAAACGCGCGCTATCATCACGATAGACATTCCAGCGAGGATAAAGTATGAAATTAAATCAGATGCAAGCTCAATATCGAGACGAATAATCTTTCTCGTATCCCAAAGACGCAATGCCCAAATTGAAACATAGCTAGCGAGAGTAGCCAAAGAAGCCCCCATGGCACCCAACGAAGGTATCAGCATCACATTCAAAACAATGTTAAGCACAGCAGCAAACATTGTTGATACAAACAACATCTTGGTTCTCTTAGCTGAAGTGTAAATGGATCCCAAAAAAGCAGACATAGCGGAAAACTCGAAAGCAATCAACAGCACCGGAACAAGAACCCAGCCATTAAAAAAGTCATTAGAGAAGAGAATGCTTGCCAGAAGTTCGCAGCCGCAAATCAGCACACCAACAACGAGAGAATTAAACGTGGAATACTGTTTATAAATGTTGCTGTAGAACCGTCTCGATTCTTGAGAACCGAAATCCTCTACGGCCGAAATCTGCCATGCACTCATAAAAATTGTTGAAACGGTGGCAAACAAGGAAGGTATACGCTGAGCGGCAGAGTACACACCCGTAACACCAACCCCAACGAACATCGTCAACAAATATTTGTCCGAAGAATTGCTAATCCACCAACTAATCGAATTGGGAATCATCGGAACAGAATAGCGAAGCATATCCCTAAACAAATTCTTATCAATGGAGGCTGGTTTAACCAAAAAGCCGTTAAGGCCAGCACCGATCCAAAGTAAAACGCTTGTAGTGGCCTCGCCCACCAGCATGGCAAGCATATAGCCCGTAACACCAAGGTGTAGACCTAAAAGAAATACCAAGTTTAATGCAATGAAAACAATGGTTTGAAACACGCCGCTAATTGAATAAATCGCAACGTTTTCAATTCCCTTAACAAACTGAGAGACAAGAAGATGAAGGCATGTAAAGAAATAGTACGCAAGAAAATAGCCTAGATACGGTGCCATGTCCTCACTCAAAAGAACAAGCGGGGAAACAGCGCACATGGCAATAAAGCCGCCGCATGTCACAATCAGCCCGATGGTAAATATTTGCCCTTTATCCACATCTTGATCTAGGGCAAATCGCATTACGGCCTCACTGATCAGAAGCGTAAAGAAAGGTGAGAGAAGATTAACTGTCGTCGTCATTAAATCCGCAGTACCGTACTCTGCCGTTGACAACACGGCAGTATAGAGCGGCAGCATGAAGAATGACATTATTTTGGACGCGAAGTTCCCGATCGTAATTAGACCGACATTTTTGCCAAGTTTTTTATATTTGCCCATAGGTGAAACTCATGCCCTCCTCACCTTTGTTTTTACCTTGTCAACAAGGCGATACAGTTTTCCTGATTTACCGACATAACCAAAACGAGAAGCTACCCCGCCCCAACTGCCATTCTCATAGGCTGTCCAAAATGAATCGTAATCAAACTGCGGATAGTCAGTGGAATTATGCAGATTCCTTTGAACAGGAGTCTCAGTCTCTTCCTTAAGAGTTAAGCGCTCACTTGAGTCAGTAAGTAGCGTTTCGCCCTGTTCGCTATTCACGAAGACCATGGATACTCCGACGTTGTCAGAAAACTCAGGATCATCCTTTTCAATTCCCCAGTAATCCGCAATCGTCAAATCGCCCACTCGCTGCATGCGCGAATAAGGACAGTGATAGCACGACGGCCTCAACCCGAGACTCTTTGAAAATACAACAGCAAAGCCGCGCGCTTCGGAACTATCATCCAGTAAAACGGATCCATCTTCAAACTCCGCTCGAATATGGTAGCCACGCCATCCAGCATCTTTATTACGGAAAGAATATGAAACCAAACGAGATCCCTGCTTTTTTTCAAGAGACCTCACATAGTCGCCCCAAACCGTCGGAGAGGGGGCGCCGTGGCACACCAGGTCGGCATAAACCCAATTCGAGGAATTCACTTTTAGCAGTTTTGCCACCTGCTTAAATGCAGCGATCTGGCATGGGGTCCCTGTAAACAGAACCTTCTTACCACTTAGATTTTTATACTCATTAAAGACATTAGAGATATCACTTTGGACATATTTGCTTCCACGCATTGAATCACGAGAAGCAACTTCGCCAGCCACTCTATGCCGAACACACATCGACTCGTCATAAGCAGCACCCACAATTAGACCGCCGCTGTTAAGTATGCTATCACTCAGAGCAGTAAAAGCTCCTCCCGAAGACGATCGAGACCGAATTTCATCCTCGTTTTTTACAGCGTATGTTGTTTTGGGATATGGTGTCAGGAGGTCAACTTCATTGCCAATTTGACAAACACGATTACAAAGATGACAGTCGATACACTTCTCTGGGTCAATAACGGGATATAAAAAGCCGTGCTTGTCATGGACCATTTTGATGGCGCCACGCGGACACACGGAAGCGCAAGCACCACACCCATAGCAATCTCGCTTATTGGTAAATAGAGCCATCATTAGAAATCACCCTAAATAGATGTGACAAAATGTTCAGACGCCTCGCGTTCGCGAGCAAGCGAATTGTCGACGTTTCCCCAATCGATATCCTTTAGCAAAATATCTCTATCAAAACGATCCGTATAGCGATTCCTTAGACCAGCAATATCAAGAAGGTTGGTAATTCTCCCACCTCGGGTGGCTTTAGGAATGGACGCAAACGGCCTATGGAATAGAAGAGAGAAGACGGTCCCATGGAAAGAGTCGGTAACAACGTAATCCGCACCCGCGATGAGGGAGACGAATTCTTCAGGCCCAGCATCGCAAATAACGTCATGGCTTTTTCCAATTTGCAGCCCTCTGTTGCCGCTCAGTCCGACAAGATCGAGATTTTTATAACGTGCGATTTTATCGGCCAAAGATAGAGCGCGGTTGTCCTTCCTTGCCAGTTGGTAATAAAGGACGTAAGGCCTATCGCGGAGAGACTTTACAATGGGAGCGAATAGTTCTTTACCCGCAAGGATGGTAGGGTCGACAACCACCTCGGGCCTATTACCGGTCAATTTCTCAATCAAGCCCGCTGCTTCTGGTTCTCTAACGGAAATTCGATTAAGCCTTGAAACCAAAGGCAGCATAGCTTTGCAGTCCGCATCAGATAGAGCCGATTTGCCTATACTGGCAGCGTACGATGCCTTAATGACGCTCCCGGGGAACCGGTCGGCAAAGTACATGGGATCGATTCCTTTTGTAATTTCCGAATTCCAAATTTGATCGCTCCCGCAGAAGACAGAATCGAACGAATGGAGGACCTCGTCAGTAGCAGGCCACGGCTCCAAGTCCATCCTCTCTGAGACAAAACGCTTGAACTTTCTTTTCTTACGAACGCAAGCGGGCGCAGTAAGAGTGCTGCCAATGAACGCTTTAGGTCCAGATATATCAAACGTTTTGTAGTCAGACAAAAGACAGCCAGGACAATAATCAATAACTTTAACTTCGTCGTAGTACTTTTTTAACTTCTCAGATAGAGCAAATGCTTGAAGAGCGGCCCCATAATTGGGAACACAGTGGAATGTAACAATGCCAGCTTTAGTCATGGAACGCCTTCCTTTTAAAGTGAAAGATAAATGCAAACAAACGCGGCGAAATTGAACCTAGAAGCACATAACTCTTAAGCTTAAGGGGCAATTCGGGCGAAGCAAACGCTTCACCTACCGTCGATCGTGCCCAGTTCGCCATCTTCTTACGACAGTATTCATCGGCGAAGCCGGAAGCGGCAGCGACGATTAACAGGTGCCGGATTAAGCCAACGTTCAATCGCAAACGCAATGAGTTAGCTTTCTCGCCTTGAAGATCAAGGAGCGAAACGACCTTATTTGGAAGCTCCATACAGCTAAACTTTTTTTCATTCAAGGCAGAACGACTTACGCTTTGCTCAGTAGAGCGATAATGATAAAAAGCTGTATCAGTTACTGAAATGAAGCGCGAATTATTTAGAAGTTCAACGTTAAAGAACCAGTCTTCTAGAATATGCACATCTTCTGGGAATGCGCACCCCGCAGCCGCATCCCTACTCATCAGGCAAAGCCAGGGACAGGCAATGAAGCGAAAGTCCAGTTGATATTTAAGTAATACGGACGCATCGATACTGTCGAATCTGGAGATACAGGTTTCACTGGCACATAAAACTCCGTTGCTGTCATAGTACTGACTGCAGTAGACAGCATCAGTTCCGTTATTTTTTATAGCAGCCAAGAGCGTCTCGACAGCAAATGGTTCAATCCAATCGTCGGCATCTACAAACATCAGGTAAGAACCACGGGACGCAGCAATACCATGATTTCGCGCAAAACTGACGCCGCCGTTCTTCTGCGTTATAAGCCGCAGCCTATTGTCAGAATCCGCCATTCTTGAAACTATCGCCGAAGTTCCGTCGGTCGAGCCATCATCAACAACAATTATTTCAACTGCGCGGTGAGTCTGGTTCAAAAGAGAACAAACGCACTCTTTCAGATGTTTTTCAGCCTGATACGCTGGAACAATAATGCTGACTAAATCACTACATATATCCACGAGGACTCACAGATCCCTTCGATTTAAGATAGCCGGCAATAACGCCCCAAAACATACACAGAAGCAAAAAATGAGTTGGGTAAATAATCAAGTGCGCCATACACGACATGAAAATCATCAGCACCAGAGATGCTGCGAATGCCGGCGCGAGCTGAGAACAATCGGACTTGACACGCAGATACAATTGCCAGACGTGATAATAAAGTCGCAAATAAAGTAAAAACCCAATAAGGCCATAGTCATAAATGACTTCAAGAAAGTCATTGTGAGCGCTAAGGCCCATAGGGGAAGCTCGATATACCGTATTAAAACCATGGCCAATAAGAAGTGACATTGGATCAGAAGCTAGTATCATTCTCCAGACACAAGCCCAGACATCCGGTCTACCCGAGCCACCATCATTTGCAAGATTTTCAAGACGATCTAACATTGCCAGATTGTTTGCTTTTGTAAATGAAGTGAAAAAATAGTAGAAAGCCATCGCAAGTATTACAGAACCAAGGATAAGCAGGACCCTTTTAGGATCTCCCTTTCCAGCCATCTGCCACTCAACCACGGCATAAACAATAAGAGCCAGGAAAAAAGCAATGAATCCACCTCTCTTAGAAGACAGGAGAAGTGTGGCGAAAATTATTGCAACAAATACCCAACGAATTGTTTTATTGTGCAACAGTAAGACAAAAGGCAGCAGAAACAGGGCGTAGTACGCCATAGTTACAGATTCTGTCCAACCAATCTCATTGATATGGGTTCTAACTCCGGCGAAGAGCACAAAAACAATAGGGACTGCAAGGCCCATCCATCCAAGTCGTTCAAGTAGAAAGGGATTCTTATATCCAGACCAATAGGATAGAGCGAAAACAGCAATCCATAGAATGGATAAGGATATTTGAAGCAAACCGTACTGAAAACTAACGTACCCGCTGAGGTAATAGAAGCAAGTTGGTACCAAAATTACAATACCAAACACCAATAAAAGTCCGAGCATGTCCTTGCCAAATACAAGGTCTGCACGACAAGAAAGGCGAAGCAATACGCACAATCCGACTGCGGACATTGCCATCTTCAACTGATCTCTAAAGGGAACAATTCGGCCAGCACCTGCTAGAAGATTGCCAAATGTCACATAAATCAAACTTATAAGCAGAAACAAAAAAAGAACCGATAACGAACGCCTCGCAGAATTTAATCCGCGTTTTTTCAAAGCAAAACTAGACATTTAATTCCCCGCAGTAAATCCCGGCAAGAATTCTCCAGCAATCTTCAAGATCAAAACCGGCTGCCTTAGCCCGGTTAGTCCTCGGCAAATCGTGAGAAATCATTGAGAGTCTTTTGATCTCATCCACCCACAAATCAGGACGATCGAGCGGCAAATAAGACACTTCGCCGCATTTTTTAAGCTCAGGCGTAATCGTTTGAGAAACAAGAAGGGGAAGCCCCGAAGCCGAAGCCTCAACGCCAACAACCGGAAAACCCTCATACAGAGAAGTCAACATGAACGCGTCAAACGCCTGATACAACCTTGCGGTATCAGATCGTCTTCCAAGGAGCTTAAATCGATCGCCGCATCCACATGCCTCAATTGCAGAGGATATCTCACTCTCAAGCTCGCCGTTTCCAGCCGCAATAAATCGCACATTACAATTCTTGTCAAAAGTGCTCGCTATTTTCAGAGCAAGAGGATAGTTTTTTTGTTTAGACAGTCTACCAACCATACCAACAACGAATTCCTCGTTGAACCCAAGCTCCTGACGCACGGCGCGCCTAACGGACGGATCGAATGTATATGAACCAGTATCAATGGCATTGGGCAAAAACTGCACCTTCCCCATTCGCCAACGCCATTTACCGAAAACGCGTTCACCGGCAAGCTTCCCACAGGAGATTAAGCATGTAGCATAACGGCCATTTAGAACACAGCCGGAAACCCTTCTTAAATGGTCGCGAAATGAATAACACGGTGATGTAGTGTGGGAATGCGCGATTCTAACAGGCACACCACACTTTCGAGCAACCCGAAGGGCAACGTAAGAGGTTTCATTTTCATGAACATGAATCGCATCATAGGAATTGTCCTTAAGCAGATTGGCTAAGGCTGTCTCATAGGCACCAATTCCCTCGCTCTTCGAAGGAAGTCGATATATGTGGGAACCTAGCTCACGAAAGCGCTTGGCATTAAGACCAATTTGATCTGAAGTTAATGCCAAATCAAAATGAAAGCCATGTTCTACAAGGTGTCTGTAATAATTAAGAATAACTGATGAAATGCCACCGGCATCAGCCCCATACATCACGTGTAATACATTAAACATTTATTCACCCAACGCCTCGTCGATATATCTATCCGCATCAAGGCGCGCAGCATTAAGCGCCTTGTTTACATGCGAATAATCAATGACAGGCAAAGATTGATTAGAGTCTAAAGGCTTTTTTACAAGTCGATCCGACAAACCAACTAGGCTGAGAAGCGAATCAATTCTGGAGTTAAACTCATTTCTAGGAACAACCAAAAACTGGCGTTCAAAAATCAGAGAAAATGCAAGTCCATGGAACGAGTTGGTCACAACAAAATCGGCATTGGAAAACAAGGATAGAAAATCTGCTGGGGACCTATGCGTAAACAACTTATCAACAGCCTCGGGCTTTTTCATTTCCCATGAAATCTTAACGAGCTTCAAGCCCCTCTCGTCGGCAATTTGACGAGCAATTTCCGTCGCGCCATTGTCTTCATTGTAAAGAAGCATAAGAGCCAAGTAGGGCTCCTTAACCAAACGAGGAGACGCAAGTGGTTGCCACTCCGATTTAGTAAGCTGTAGTGTTGGATCAATGACCTGCACAGCGCCCTGCACACCAAGGTCCTCCACTATTTCTACAGCAGAATCCTCACGAACAGAAATGGCAGCGTACTGACTCAAATAGAAACGCGTCTGCTCTTTTTCCCACTCGTCGAGTGCAGATTTGCCGAAACTAGACGCAAAAGAAATTTTCTTTCGACCCGAAGGAACAAAATCCAGGAAAAAGCCCCTGTCAATCCCCTCATTATATTTACTATTCCAAACCTGATCGCTTCCGCTCACATAGACATCGGCGCGGGGAGGATCTACAGCTAAATCGTCGGCGGTCACATATCGCTTTGTAAGCCGCATTGTCTTCTGTACAAATGAGCCAAAAGTGAGTTCTTTAAGTGCAAGCGAGCCAATTTTAGCAATTTGATAGACAACTCTTTTAACGCCTTTGATGCTAGGATCAGCAGGAGGTTTGAAGAAGATACGTTTTAGCGTTCGCTGCTCAGTTATATAGTCGACAATGCTCGTCTCGCAGCCATGCTTTTCGAATACCTTTTGGGTTGCATATGCCTGCAAAACAGAACCGTAGTTGTAAACCCGATGAAGCGTGACAATAGCAGCTTTCATTAGTTTCGCCTCACTTTCATAAAAATGCTAAGCAGGGAAGATGTTTTCCGTACCCCCAAAAGACTCAGCGCGGTACGAGTCATTTGGGCCCTTCTTCCACCCGCATAATTCATAAGCCATCGATAGTTCGTTAAATAAGCGACGGCTTCGTCTAATTTTGAGCCCGGAATTGCACTGAGCATCCACAACATAATTGAGTACTCATACGCAACGAAGCTTAAACAGCAAGCACAATCATTATTCTTGGGCCTATAGTCAGAGTCACAAAGAACGGGAATAGCATCTTCGATAAACTGCTGGAGGCCTTGAAAATGCTTGAGACCAACTGCATCAGTGATAGAGCCCGCTCTATTTTGACGATATTCGTAATAATTCAAATCAAGTGCAGAATAAGTCTCAGCGTCAAGAAGACTATTCATTACGAAATTTAGGTCCTCTGAGACACGTCCGTCCTCAGGAAACCTAAGCCCACAGTTAAACAAAAATGCACGTCTATATATTTTCATACATGCGCTGTCAGGAAACTTAGGCAGACCAGACAAGTAGCAAAGAACTTCGCTCTTACTTTTTCGATTAATGGAACCGGGATCAATATGATAGCCGATTGATTTTTTAGTTCCGTCAGGGTATAGCTTGCAGCTATCCAGAAACAAAATATCAGGCTTAGTATCTTCAAGCTCATGGAGAATAGCGGGGAGGCAGTTCTCAGTAATTAGATCGTCCGAATCAACAAACGCAACGTAATCTCCTGAAGCAGCATCTAATCCTGTATTTCGAGCAGAAGCTAAGCCACCGTTTTCCTTATGAATAACAGTTACACGATCATGTTCGCGTGCAATATCATCAGCAATTTGCGAAGACCTATCAGTCGAGCCGTCATCCACAAGAAGCACTTCACAAGTACTGTCAACCTGATTTAAGATACTTTTACAACAATCGAGGAGGTAATCCTCCACGTTATAAATAGGAACAATAAAACTCAGTTTCATAGTTTTGGTTTTCTCCAAACCTCTATTTATCTGCAATCGCTTTACTAGGCGACACCTTTTTGAGACAGTGGGAGTAATAATCCTCGAGACGTTTTGAAGCAGCAGACACATCAAAAGCCTTCAAGCCCTCTGAATCATTTTGATCAGCGTCTATCTTCCTCATGGAGATCAAATGCTCACACCATTTTTGAGGGCTAGAACTCAGCCGCTCAAACTCCATAAGGGAAGTCAATTTGATTTCAGATGTGATTGCATCCGATGCCAAGATTGGAGTTCCGCTAGCTTGGCATTCAACTCCAACAACGGGAAGTCCTTCATATTTGCTTGGAAGACAAAAGACATCAAAAGCTTGATATAAACTTGCAACATCGGATCTAATCCCTAGAAATAAGATAGAATCCGATATGCCCAAATCAATTGACATCTTTTTAACATGCTCCAGCAGTGGCCCGTTTCCCACAAGTGCGAGCACTGAATTTGGCTCATGGGAAAGAACCTCTCTAAAAACAGCTAATAGAAAGTCATGGTTCTTCTGATCGACAAACCTTCCGACGTGTCCAATAAGGAAGGTATCATCTGCAATGCCGAGCTGTTTCCTAACATGTATTCGAGTATCCGAATTAGGAGAAAACTGGCTTATATCAATGGCGTTATTCATAACAGAAAATGACGTTTTGCGGCCAAACAGCCATTTCCCTGCAAACTCACTACAGGCAACTTTATTCGTGGGATATCGATTTGCCTGGGTTTTCAGCACGGTCTTAAGGGCGTTCTTGGCATACTCACCCTTGCCACTCGTAGAGTGGCTATGGGCGATACGCACAGGAACGCCGGCCTTCTTTGCCGCGCGAAGCGGAAAGACGGAAAGAGCGTTGATGTGACTATGCACGATCTTCCAGCCCTCTTGTCTAAAGAGACGGAGGAGCTCTCGCTGGTATTCAATTACATGCTGATAGGGCGGAATCTCGAAGACTCGGCCACCGAGCGATTCAATCTCCTCGCGGGGCACAAGAGTCGAATCGGAATCGACAAGGAAATCGAACTGCACTTTACTGCGATCGATATGACGGTAGTAATTCATAACGACGGCCTCAACGCCGCCGCCATTCATCTTTCCGACTATCTGTGCGACACGAATTGGATTAGCCATCTAACGCCCCGTCCTCTTCTTGCCGAACATGGCGCCAAAGGTGCCAGTAAAACACTTCCAATCCATGCGAAAGCAGCGATTGTGCACGTAATGAAGTTCAATTTTTTGACGCAGACCGCTCTCGAACGTCGCAGCATTGCGGTCGGTTGCCTGCCATAAACCCGTGATGCCGGGCTGGACAGAAAGCAACTCAGCCTTTTCCTCGTCCGAAAAGTGCTGCTCAAGTTCGTCTCTTGTAATGGGACGCGGACCGATGACGGAAAGGTCACCGTTCAGTACGCTGAGGAACTGCGGCATCTCATCGATGGAGCACTTGCGAATGAACTGGCCCACCTTAGTAATGCGGGGGTCGTCGTCGACCTTACGCTCGACTTCCCACTGGCGCAGCTGCTCAGGGCTCAAGTACTTCTGCACGTTGCCGGCATCGGCGACCATGCTGCGAAGCTTAAGAATCTTGATAGTCTTACCGCCCTTGCCGATGCGATCCTGTGCGTACAGCGGGTTGCCGGGAGATTCAAGGCAAATGAACGCACAAACAACTGCCACTGGAATTACCAGTACCACGCTCACGCAAAGACTGAAAACAAGATCAAACAGCCTCTTTAAAAAACGGTAAGCCAGCGTACCGCTCGGTTGTATCTTCTGAATAGCTAGCGTCTCCCCCATGGATGCGCCACTCTCAGTTATCTCTTTAGCAGTCAAGTTCAAATCCACGTCCCCGATTCCAGAGATCCGCCATCGATGAATTCAAATTGCGAATGAATTGCCAATGCAACGTCTCCCTTACGTCTTACTGGGCACGTCCAACGGAAGCAGCTCCCTAAAAGCGGAGTCGCCTTCGCCCACGTCTACCAGGCACCAGTGCTTATGACGGTCGATCTTCTTTACACGGGCCTCTTGCCCCACCAACGGGCCTTGCTCTATGTGCAATACGCCGTCTTCTATGCGGGCTACGCTGTTGCGCACTACGCCGTCGTCGTCGAGCACGCTGCGGTACCAGTCCTGCGCATCGTCCGGCATGGGTGCATAGGCCCGCTCCCTGCTGCCGGCAATGCGGCAGCCAAAGCTCAACTGGGCCAAAGCCCTATCGAGCGCAGCGGCATCGTGCGTAGCGACGAAGAAATATTCCTTGTACATGGGTTTGGTTTGGAGCGACCAGGCGCCGTCCCGCTTAAACCAGAACTCCTTTTGCATCACAAAAGCGTCCTGCATCAACTCGTGCGGGATAATGCAGCGGACCTTTTCGCAGGTCTCGCGCTCTTTTCCATTGGGGGTGTGGACCAGATACCAGCGGACGCGGCCGCGCTGGCCATTGGTTGTGGCGCCGTTAAATGCGCCCGGCAGCTGCTCTTGGCGCCGTGCCGTCTGTTCCATGTTCTCGCCCCCTCTTTTAGCTTTGCGATGCACGCAAATGCAGGGGCGTTTAGAACAGGCTTCTCGCTCGCAGCTAGGCGCAGTCGCAAAAGTACAGGTTTTTGTATCTTTCGATAGACGACATTATACGAGCAATTAATCAGCGTTTGCCCAGATTACGCAAAATGTACTGCCAGTAGGTACATCTCCATACGCCCCTACAAAAACCTGTACCTTTTTGTGCAACAAAAAAGCCGCTCAACCAGCGGCTTTTCTTATTTTGGTAAGAAAAAAGGCGACCGCCCTATGTGGACGGTCGCCTTTGTTAATTGTTGTGTAGTTTGCCTTAGGCGCGAGTCTTGATCTCCTCGAGCACCTTGGCCACAAACTCGTCAACGCTCATCTGAACGGTCTCGTTGGAGCGATCGCGGACGGAGATGTTGCCGGCCTCGACCTCCTTCTCGCCCAGGATGAGCATGTAGGGCACGCGGTCGATGCTGCGGGCCTCGCGGATCTTGTAGCCGATCTTCTCGTCGCGGTCGTCGCAGACCACGCGAATGTCGGCCTCCTCCAGCTTGGCGCACACCTCGTGGGCGTAGTCGCGGCTCTTCTCAGAGACGGGAAGTGCCTTGACCTGCACCGGGGCCAGCCAGGTGGGGAACTTGCCCGCAAAGTGCTCAATCAGAATACCAATGAAGCGCTCGATGGAGCCAAAGCATACGCGATGCAGCATGATGGGGCGCTTCTTGGTGCCGTCGGCGTCCACGTACTCCAGATCAAAGTTGAGCGGCATCTGGAAGTCGAGCTGGACGGTACCACACTGCCAGGTACGGCCGAGCGAGTCCTCCAGGTGGAAGTCGATCTTGGGGCCGTAGAAGGCGCCGTCGCCCTCGTTGACCTCGTAATCCATGCCCAACTTCTCCAGAGCGGTGCGCAGGCCCTCCTCGGCGCGAGCCCAGTCCTCGTCCGAACCCATGGAGTCCTCGGGGCGGGTGGAAAGCTCAACGTGGTACTTAAAGCCAAACTTCTGGTACACGGAGTCGATGAGGTTGACCACGCCCACGATCTCGTCGGTCAGCTGGTCGGGACGCACAAACAGGTGGGCGTCGTCCTGGTTAAAGCAGCGCACGCGGAACAGGCCGTGCAGGGCGCCGCGCAGCTCGTGGCGGTGCACCAGGCCAATCTCGCCGGCGCGAATGGGCAGCTCGCGGTAAGAGTGCGGCTTGGAGGCGTACACCAGCACGCCGCCCGGGCAGTTCATGGGCTTAATGCAGTACTCTTCGTCGTCGATGACGGTGGAGTACATGTTGTCCTTGTAGTGGTCCCAGTGGCCCGAGGTCTTCCACAGCTGCTTGTTCATGATAAGCGGCGTGGAGATCTCAACGTAGCCGGCCTTGTGGTGGATCTCGCGCCAGTAGTCCAGCAGCGTGTTCTTAAGGATCATGCCGTTGGGCAGGAAGAACGGGAAGCCGGGGGCCTCGTCGCGCATCATAAAGAGGTTCATCTCGCGGCCGATCTTGCGGTGGTCGCGCTTCTTGGCCTCCTCTAGCATGTGCATGTGCTCGTCGAGCTCTTCCTTGGTGGCAAAGGCGACGCCGTTGATGCGGGTGAGCATCTTGTTGTCCTTGTCGCCCTTCCAGTAGGCGCCCGAGACGCCGGTGAGCTTAAAGGCCTTCAGCGCCTTGGTGTAGCAGATGTGGGGGCCGACGCACATGTCAATGTAGTCGCCCTGCTGGTAGAAGGTGATGCGGGCGTCGTCGTCCAGGTCGCCGATGTGCTCGACCTTGTACTTCTCGCCGCGCTCCTCCATAAGGGCGATGGCCTCGGCGCGGGGCTTCTCGTACACGGAGAACTTGAGGTTCTCCTTGACGATCTTCTTCATCTCGGCCTCGATTGCGGGGAAGTCGTCCTCGCTGATCTTGACGCCCTCGGGCAGGTCGACGTCGTAGTAAAAGCCGTTGTCGGTCGCGGGGCCGTAGGCAAAGTCGGCCTCGGGATAGAGACGCTTGATGGCCTGCGCCATGATGTGCGCGGCGGAGTGGCGGATGACGTGCGTGACCTCGTCCTGCGGGAGCTCGGCCACCGAACCGTCATTGTAGAGTGCCTTCATGGGTATGTTTTCTCCTCTCGGATGCCTGATGCAAGTGTGTGCGATGCGCTCGGCGTTTTTGACTTGCATCATTATAGGCAGGTTGCCTTGGTATACAAGCGCCCGCCGCACCTTAATGGCACGGCGGGCGATTTTCTACGCATGCTTCATCGTGTGGGGGCGGGGTGTGGGGCGCGCGTGCGGCTTGCGCGTGACGCGCGGCGTCCGTGGCTTACGGCCGGCCCGACGATGGATGCGTTACTGGATGCGAGTTCGGCAGTAGGGGCAGACCTTCCAGTGCGCGTCGAGCGGACGATGGCAGCTGGGGCAAACGTTGCGAACCTGAGTGTCGCACACCGGGCAGACGACGAAGTCCTTCTCGATGGGCGCACCGCACTGCGGGCAGGTGCCGTACTGGGCAAGCTGGCGCTCGCGCAAGGCCATGTCCAGCTCCTGCTCCTCGCGGTCGGACGCGTAGGAGTGCGGGCGCAGGACCAGGTAGGCAATGAGGCCTACAAACGGGATGAGGGCGATGATGCCCCATGCCACGTAGGCGCTGGCGCCGCGGCGGCGAGCGTCGATGAACACATAGACGACCGACAGCACATACAGGGCGATGATAAAGCCAACGAAGGCATAGACGACGCCCATAAGCTGCGGCGACATGAGCTCAGAGATGTACTTGGACATTGGGGTGTACCTTTCGGAATATTTACAGTACGGTCAAGTTTACCACGGGGTTTGTTTATATGGGACCACGGCCAGGGGCGGGGCTGGCGCGGACACAAACATCTCAATCTGTAACAGTTAGGACCGAAATCCGGTCCTAACTGTTACAGAACGAGACAAACGGAGGGGCCGCCTGGCAAACGTCTCGATCTGTAACAGTTACTAAGCTTAAACGGGTCCAGATGTTACAGAACGAGACAAACAGAGGACCCACCAGACTAACGTCTCAATCTGTAACATCTGGAACCCAAATCCTTGTCTAACTGTTACAGAGCGAGACATTCAAAATCCGCCGGAAGGTTTGTCTTGATCTGTAACATCTACAACCCAAATCATCAGCTAACTGTTACAGATTGAGACAAAGGAAAACTTCCGGACCGAATGTCTCAATCTGTAACAGAGACTCAGCATAAACAGGTCTAACTGTTACAGATTTAGACATTCGAAATCGACTGATTGGTTCATCTAAATCTGCCACTATTAACCGCGCCCATTTTACCTGCTGGTTTGTTGGGAAATATCCCAATTTATCCCAACTGTGTCGCAAACGGAACGCGCCACCTGCTCACGGGAGGGACGAATATAATGTCGCCCCGACACGCCCGGCAGGGAGTGTCCCATGAACATTTCCATGAGGTTCCAGGGCATGTGCAGCTCCATCTCGCAGATGGTTCGCCACGAGTTGCGAAGGTTCGACCACGGGATGTGTTCGATACCCTCGGCTGCGCACCACTTCTTCCATCTATGATTGCACATCCCTCGGTTCATGGGCAGTCCGTCCCCGCGATCTGCTAGCCACTCGGAGCCTGCCGCGCGGCGCTCGTCTGCAATTTCGAGCAGGCGCCCGGCGGCATCCGGCAGCACCACGACTGTGCGTATGGACTTCCGCGTCTTGAGTACGCCGTCCGCCGTGGGCTCGATGCCTGCTTGCTCCGTCTCGCGCACGAGGTCGACCGTTGCGAGCGTTGTGGATTCCATCGCAAACGGCAGAAACTCGTCGGTGCAGATGCCCAGCGGCTCACCCGACCGGTATGAGCCAAAGCACGCTATGATGAACGGCGCCTCGAGCGAGGTTCCGCGCAGGCGTCCCAGAATGTCCCTTACCTCGGCAAGCGTATACAGGCGCTTGGAGCGCTCGCGCGTCTTGCGGGTGGGCATGGTGTATTTCACAGTTGCGGCAAATGGGTCGATGGGCAGCACGACAAAGCCCGACACGGTTCCGTAAATCTTGCGCAGGGTGAGTAGCGCAGTGTCTGCCGTTGCTGCGGGGAGAGTCAGGAGTCATTCCTGCAGGTGCACGGGGCGCAGCTGGTCGACCGGCATCGAGCCCCAGCGGGGCCGACATAGTTCGGCCACGACCTTGTGACGAGGCTGCGGGTGTTCGGCGCGAGCGTGCCCGCCGCGACCTGTGCCGCCATGGTCGGCTCGAGCCATGTGCCGTATGCCTGGGCGATGGTCGGCACCGGCTTGTCATCGGCACGCTCGACGTGGATGCGGTCGAGTTCGGCGCATGCCTCGCGATAGGTGCCGTATACCGTCATGGTCTTACGTTTGCGTCCGCGCGGCGTGTTCTCCTGCCATCGGAGGATGTATTTCTTGCCACGCTTGGCCTCGGTGATTGAGCCCCACGCGCGGCGCCTCTGCTTGCGTGTCATATAATGTCCCAAGGTTGCCCGGAGCTATCTCCGTGTTACTCCGGCATCCTTGCTATCACCCCAACGCGCCAAGGTTCCAGCCGTGCGCGGTGGGGTTTCTTTATGTCTGGAGTCGTCAAAAGCGCTTTGACGGCTTGGTTGGGCTCTAGCGCAGTTTGCTATAGAAGCTTCTGGTCTTCTGGAGCGGGTCTGAGGTCATGGACCTTGGTTATCCTCACGGACTTGTTCTCCCATGCTCCGATCTCGTTCCGTCGTTGACGGAGCAACAGGTCCGCAATCATGTCGTCCCCGATGCCGAACGTGCGTTCACGCCTCGCGAGCTGGCCGAGGAAGTCGAAGTCCCCCATGTTCGCCGAGAGCTTCTGGCCGTTCCAGTAGAGTTCCCATTTGCGCTTGTCGCTGTACTCGAGCACGGGTTTCGCGACGTTGAGGTGCTGACCCTTCATGATGACGTCGCGCTCCTGCTCCGTCTCGCACTTGGGCGCCGTCCTGATGTCTTCGAAGTCGTCTCGTGAAGATTCGAAGCCGTCGACACCGTCTCCGCTTATCGATAGGCCGCCGATCTTCTCGTTGTCCGCGAGCGCGCCGAACATTGACGAGACAGCGGAGTCGACCTCATTGGAGCCACTGACCTTATAGACGTTCTGCGTGATATTGATGACTGAGTTGTTGCCAGCGGTTACCGAGATGCCGTCGCCAACGCGCTCGACGCTTTTCGGTGCTCCGTTCTTGCCGAGGAACCGGCGGAGCTCGAGATAGCCCTTGAAGGCACTCAGCACCGGCTCGAGCTGATCGCTCGTTTGGCTCAGCGTCCCAAGTATGCCTGGCAGGTCTTTTACGACCGCCTGGAGAATGGCTTCCAGGCAGCCGGGGCGAGTTGCGGTTATCTCGACGTCGATGACCGCATTCGGATCAAGTTCTCTTGCCGAAGCCTGTACGGCCCTCGAGTAGCCGAGGAGCGCCGCGGTGAACGTGCCGACTGAGACCCCTTCCAGGTCGCCCTCGAATTTGAAGGTTATTGTTTTACGCTCCATCACATGTCTCCATATCCGAATCACCTCGGTGGATAATTCTGTCCTCTCGTTGGGATGCTCATAGACGAAGAAAGGCGACTGTCCTCGGGGACAGCCGCCTTTCCTTTGGACGCTGGCCCCGTGGGGTCCCTGCGTCAATACCGCTGTCCAAATTACCGTTTGCCGTCGGCGCGGTCAAGCCGTCGCCCATTTTCGCGACCCCACGAAAATGGGGAACAACTGGCGTTTTGATGGGCCCTTGTGCCCGTCACGCCTTGCCGTTCAGACGCTTCGTCATGCGCTCGAAGTCGTTCTCGTAGGCCTTGTCCTGGAGCTTCTGGAACTCATGGAAGCGCTCCTTGGCGATCTTGTCCGCCGTCTTCTTGTTGCGGTTGCCGAGGCCCTTGAGCACCTCGCGCCCGCTGAATGTCAGGAAGCCGTCGAGCAGGCGCTCGCAGTCCTCCATGCTCGTAAGGACGTGCCGCTCGGCCCTGTCCTCGAGCGTGTCGAGCAGCATCGTGACGAGGCGGTTCAGCTGCCTGATCTCGTCCTCGGACAGGTAGTTCTTGGCCACGGTGACGTCCGAGGAGTGGATGCGGCCCTCGGGGCCTCCCTTCCACGACGTGAGCCCCATGTTGGGCTTGGAGGGGTCGGAGCGCCCCTGGACGATCTCGGCCGCGGTGTGCCCGGTGACGGCGTAGTGCATCTTGTTCTGGACCGCGGCGTAGAAGTTCTTGGCCATGGTCGAGTCCTTGTCGTAGTCGAAGCTGCACTCCTGGAATATGTCGGTGATCTTGAGCCACACGCGCCGCTCGCTCGCGCGGATGTCGCGGATGCGGGCGAGCAGCTCGTCGAAGTAGTCCTTGCCGAAGGGCCGGCCGTTCTTGAGCATGTCGTCGTTGAGGACGAAACCCTTGGTGATGTACTCCTTGAGGGTCGCCGTGGCCCACTGGCGGAAACGGGTCGCGCGCAGCGAGTTCACGCGGTATCCGACGGCAATGATGGCATCGAGCGCGTAGAAGTCGACCATATATGTCTTGCCATCTGAGGCAGTTGTTGCAATTTTTGCAACAACTGCGTCTCGGGCAAGCTCACCCTCTTCGAAGATGTTCTTCATGTGGCGCGAGATGGTCGACTTGTCCTTGTCGAACAGCTCGGCGATTTCCTTCTGGGGCATCCAAAGCGTTTCGTTCATGTAGCGTACCTGCACCGGCACGTTTGTCCCCTCGGACTGGTACAGGACGATCTCGGCCTGGATAGGGTCTTCCATATATCTTCCTTTCCGTTGAATGCCTACGCGGACCTTACTTGATCCGCTTCCTGCCCTTCGCCTTCAGGCGCTGCAGCCTGATTTCGGGACAGCTCGGCCTGGTCGCGTGCCGTCTCCAGGATCTTCGAGCGCCTCTTCTCGGTGCTCCGTCGGTAGCAGATGATCAGCTCGCCCTCCGCGCCCGCCGGCGCCGTCGGCTTGTCCTCGGGATGCTCCTCGTACCAGCCGAGCAGGTCGTTGGGGTCGGTGTTGAATACTTCGCAGAGCGCACCTACGAGCTCTGCATTCGGATAGCTCTCCTCGCGCTCCCAAGACTGAATAGTTCGGAATGACTTGCCGACATTTTGTGCAAGCTCCTTTTGGTTTAGTCCCAGGGCCTCTCGGCGCTCTCTTAGACGAAGGTTCATCCTCGCTCCTTTCTTTACGTTAAGTGAATAGTAAACAAAAAATGTCTTTACGCAAAAAAATGTTGCTTATTCGATTGATAGGGTTATAAGACTGTTCGTCATTTAATTCAACAGACAGAGAAACGTCTCTAAGGAGAAACGAATGGATTTCAGTAAGGAGCTGGCGGGGAATATCCGCGCCGTACGCGCCCGAGCTGTCCTTTCTCAGGCTGAGGTCGCTTCCAAGCTCGGAGTGAACGTCAGCATTTTCGCGAAGTACGAGAGCGGCGATTACATTCCTGGAGCCGACAAACTCTTGGCTATCTCGCAGGTTCTTGGTTGTCCGCCCAACGACCTGATGGGCTGGAACACGGATGAAACCGCATAGGAATGGAGGAAGAGGGATGACCGGGAGGAGCTACGAGCTGCCCGACGACATCACGACCCTGGGCGGCATGGTGATCTTTGAGTTAATAAATTGGGATATTCGGGGTGCACGCCCGCGTGGCTTTCATATCCCCAAATTATCCCAAGTGCGTGTGCTAACCCGTTTTTACGCGCTTGTGCCGTTATTGCCGTTCTTAAACCCGCAGATAAGCAGTGTGTTCGTTTTTGTCGTTCTTTCAAGTCAGTACTGTAACATCTGGGACCCAAATCCTCGTCTAACTGTTACAGATCGAGACGAACGGTTGCCGTAGTTGTCGGCAGACGAGGTTGTCGACGTTATCGGGTCTCCCCTCGCCTGCCGTTGGCGGCAGTTGCGGGACTGTTCGCCGCATTGCCGTCGTGCTGGGGGCACGTAAACCGTAGGATAGTTTTATTGACGGCCTGTCAACTCGTCTGGGAGGCACCGTGACAGAAACGTTTGATATCGCGATTGTGGGTGCGGGCATTACCGGGTGCGCCATCGCGCGGCAGCTCGCGCGCTATGACCTATCCATTTGCGTGGTCGAGGCGGCAAACGATATTGCGCTGGGCGCATCGAAGGCCAACGGAGGCCTGGTGCACGCAGGCTACGATCCGACGCCGGGCACGGTAAAGGCGCAGGTCAACGCCCGTGGTTGCGAGCTATATGGCATGTGGGCGCAGGAGCTGGGCTTTCTGTTCTGCCGCACCGGATCCATGGTGCTGGGCTTTAACGACGAGGACCGTGCGCAGCTGGAAAAGCTGCGCAACAACGGCCTTGCCAACGGCGTGCCCGAGCTGTAGATCGTCGGACCCGGCCGCATCCACGAATTAGAGCCGCGCGCCAGTGCCGATGCAACGTGCGCGTTGTGGTGCCCCTCGACTGGGTTTGTCGACCCGTTTGAGGTTGCCATCGCCGCGCTGGAGAACGCCGTGGCCAACGGGGTGACGCTTATGCGGTCTGCGCCGGTGGAGGCAATTGAAGTTGCCGACTCGGATAACGGAACCGCGCGCTTTACGCTGGCGACCCCCGCTGGCAACGTACGCTGCCGCTACCTGATCAACGCTGCGGGCAACGGCGCCGCCGACATCTCGTATATAGCGGGCGCCGAGGAGTTCCAGATGGTCTGGCGCCAGGGCAACATCGTGGTGCTGGACAAGGAACCGCGCGCGCTGATGCCACTCTACCCAGTGCCGTCGCCGGTGTCCAAGGGCGTTATCGTCACGGGCACCGTGCACGGCAACACCGTGATTACCGCGACGGCTGCCGTGCGCGAGCCGGGCGACACGCAGACCTATGCGAGCGATATGAACGCACTGCTGACCGGCGCGCGCAAGCTGGTGCCCGATCTGGACACGCGTCGCGTGGTGCGCGCATTTGCCGGCGGGCGTCCGGTCATTCAGGGAACGAACGACTTCTTTATTGGACAGTCGGCCGTGGTGCCGGGGCTTTTCCAGGCGGCGGGCATTCAGTCGCCGGGTGTGGCAAGCGCGCCGGCCATTGCCGAGCGCGTGGAGCTTGTGATGCGTGGGGCGGGCGTGGAGCTGCACGAGCGGGCGGACTGGAACCCAATTCGCCACGCACCGGACGACTTTGACCGCGCACCGCTGGCGCGCAAGGAGGAACTGATCGAGTCCGACCCCGCGTGGGGACAGATTGTCTGCCGCTGCGAGACGGTGCCCGAGGCCGAGATCGTGGCCGCGATCCGACGCCGCCCGGGTGCGGTTTCGGTCGAGGGTGTCAAGCGCCGCTGCCGCGCCGGCATGGGTCGGTGCCAAAGCGGCTTTTGCCAGAGCCGCGTGGTTGCGATCCTTGCTCGCGAGTTGGGCTGCGACCCCAGCGAGGTGCTGTTGGAGGATGCCGGATCTTGGTTGGTCGAGGGACCGCTGAAGGGGGTGCGTTAGGATGGCGACGTTTGATATGCGCGACGGACGCGCGGAGGCCGGAGCTGTAGCGTCGGTGTCGACGCAGGCCTTCGACGTGGTCGTCATCGGCGGCGGACCCGCTGGCATGGCGGCTGCGCTTGCCGCACATAATGCCGGCGCCCACGTGGCCATCGTGGAGCGCGAGCAGCACTTGGGCGGAATCCTCCGCCAGTGCATCCACCCCGGTTTTGGCCTTTCGCACTTTAAGCAGGAGCTCACCGGTCCCGAGTACGCGCAGCGCTTTATCGACCAGGTACACGCAACCGACATTGCGCTGTTCCTGAACAGCATGGTGATTGGGATTGATTCGAGCGAGGGCGAGGCTGTGGGCACGCTGGATACGGACAAGACCGCAGGAGCCGCCGCGGTCCATACCGTCACGCTCATGAGCCCTGCCGGCATGCTGCAGCTCACCGGGCGCGCGATCGTCCTTGCCATGGGCTGCCGCGAGCGCACGCGCAGCGAGATCAAGATTCCCGGCAGTCGTCCCGCCGGCGTGTTTACGGCCGGCCTGGCGCAGCGATACATCAATATCGAAAACCTCAAACCCGGCTCGCGTGCCGTCATCTTGGGCTCAGGCGACATCGGGCTTATCATGGCGCGCCGCTGCACGCTCGAGGGGATTTCGGTCGAGGGCGTGTACGAGCTCATGCCGTACGCCAACGGCCTGCGCCGCAATGTGAAGAACTGCCTGAACGACTTTGGCATTCCGCTGCACCTGTCCACCACCGTCACACGCGTGATCGGGCACGACCGCGTGGAAGCCGTCGAGGTAAGCCAAGTCGACGAGCGCCTGGCGCCCATTCCGGGGACCGAGCGCATCGTTCCGTGCGACACACTGCTGCTTTCGGTGGGATTGATTCCCGAGAACGAGCTTTCGGTTGCCGCTGGCGTCAAGCTTGACCCACGCACGCGCGGTGCCGTAGTAGATCAGAGTCTCCAGACAGGCGTGCCGGGCATCTTTGCCTGTGGCAACGTACTGCATGTACACGACCTGGCCGACAACGTGACGACCGAGTCCGAGAGGGCTGGCGCAGCTGCAGCGGCGTACGCGCTGGGGACCGACGCGGGCACCGTTCCGAACTGCGAGCTCACCGTCTCCCCTGCCGGCATCGCGGGCTACGCGCTGCCGGGGCGCATGACGTCTGTGGCGCTCACCAAACTCAACTTCCGCGTGCGCCGACCGGTCGACGCCGCCCGCGTGCGTATTCTGGCAGGCGGCGAGGAACTGTTCGCAGGCAAGGTCCGTGCATTTAAGCCAAGCGTCATGGAAAGCTTCCCGCTGCCGGCGAAGGTGATTCAGCATACGCTCGACCTAGGTGCTAGCGAGATTATCCTATCTGTCGATCCCGTTGAGGAGGCATAGCTCATGAGCACGAATGCGACCGAAACGCTGCAGTTCAACTGCACCACCTGCCCGACCGAGTGCCTCCTGACCGTAGAGGTGGAGCGCGAAGCCAATGGCGCCGTGGTGGAAGTGCGCTCCGTAACCGGCAACAACTGCCCGCGCGGCGATAAGTTCGCACATCAGGAGCTCACCTGCCCCATGCGCGTGCTCACCACCACCGTGGCCATATCCGGAGGCGACGAGGCGTTGCTGCCCGTGCGCACGGCCGAAGCCATCCCGCTGGCCCTCCACGCCCAGGCCATGAACCTCATCCGCGGCGTGGTCGTCGAGGCCCCCATCCGCATGGGCGACGTCGTGCTGGAGAACCTCCTAGACACCGGTACCGACCTCATCGCCAGCATGGACATCGACCCAGCCTAAGCAGCTAATTAGGGACGAGGCACTTTTAGCTACTCCACCATCCGCCCGGTCCTCCTCCGCAGTTGCGGTGAAATACGGACTGTTTAATGGCTTCAGGCCGCTAAACAGTCCGTATTTCACCGCAACTTATGAGGGCACGTTGGAATGCTAAGGAGTGTCCCAAAGTGCCGGCATAAAAGGAACGTCCCTATGTGCCGGGGTTGGGCTACCATGGTGGCAACCTAGCGAAAGGACGATGTATGGCACATGTCGATGACCAGCGTGTGGCAAGCGTGCTCGATGCGCTCGAGGCTCAGCACCCCGGTGCACAGCTGCTCGTAAACGACCCGTGGTCGATTTACTACCTGACCGGCTTTTATGCCGATATGTTCGAGCGATTTTGCGGCGTGCTGCTCACACGCGATAGCGAGCCTGTGATCTTGGTCAACGCGCTGCATCAGCTGCCCGAGTACGACAATGCCCGCGTGGCCTATCACACCGATACTGACGTCGTGGCCGACGCCATCGTTCGCGAGGTCGATCCGAACAAACCGCTCGGCATCGACACCGTCATGCGCTCCGGCTTTTTGATGCCGCTTATGGAGTGCCACGCCGCCAGCAAGTTTTTCCTGGGTGACTTTGCCGTCACCGCCGCACGCACCTACAAGGATGCCACCGAGCAGGAGCTTATGCGCGCGTCCTCGACCGCTAACGACGCTGTGATGGCCGACGCCATCAAACTCGTCCACGAGGGTGTGACGGAGCGCGAAATTGCCGACCAGATGCTCGGTCTGTATCGCATGCACGGCTGCGAGGGCTTTAGCTTTCCGCCCATCGTAAGCTTTGGCGCCAACGCCGGCGACCCACATCACGAGCCCGACGATACCGAGCTTAAACGCGGCGACGTGGTGCTGTTCGACATTGGCGGACGCCATCGCAACTACTGCTCGGACATGACGCGCACGTTCTTTTGGGGCGAGCCGGACGAGGAGACCGCACGCGTCTACGACATCGTTCGCCGCGCCAACGAGGCCGCCGAGGCGCTCATCGCACCGGGCGTTCGCATGTGCGACCTGGACCGTGCCGCGCGCGACGTGATTGAGGACGCAGGCTACGGCAAGTACTTTACGCATCGCCTAGGCCACTCGATCGGTCTGCAGGACCACGAGCCTGGTGACGTCTCGCTCGTCAACGAGCAGGTCGTAGAGCCGGGCATGACCTTCTCCATCGAGCCGGGCATCTACCTCCCCGGCCGCACCGGCGTCCGCATCGAGGACCTGGCCCTGGTTACCGAGTCCGGCGTCGAGATTCTCAACGCCTACCCCCACGATCCAGTCCGCCTAGACTAGCCAATATGACAAAGGGACAGCCCCTTTGTCATATTGCGATTACGCCGCGCCACGAAAACGGCCCATCTACTACGTTTAACCCGCATGGGTCGAGCATGCGGGTCTTTTTTGAAAACCAGCAAGCCGTCTACCTGCAGTTTTATTTTTGTAATTCCCGGCATGGTTGAGGGTTACCGGTCAAACGTAGTAGATGGGCCCATTTCGTGGCAAGCGAGTCAGCTCGGGGCACAGGACAGCCAAAAAGCCCCATCCCAAATTAGCTGCTTTTGAGTTGCGGTGATATACGGACCGTTTGAGGCTTCTGGCTTGTAAAACAGTCCGTATTTCACCGCAACTGATGAGGGGATGGGTTAGCGGAGCAGACCGGCTACTTCGCCGGCTAGGGTGATGGTGCCGGCTGCTACGAAGGACTCGCCCGCGGCATCGAAGGCAGCGAGGGCCTCGGACACGCTCGGGTATACGCCCGCGAGCTTATCGGCGTCCACAAGGGCGGCAAGTTCCTCCGCCGGCAGGGCGCGATCGGAATCGGTCTGGGTCACAACCACGCGCGGGAAAGCCGGGATCAACACGTCGACGATGCCTACCACGTCCTTGTCGGCCAGCGCGGCACACAGCAGCGTGGGGCGGTTCTTCACGCACGGATCGATCTCGTCCAGCGCGCTCACAAAGTTCTCGCAGCTCTGGGGGTTATGGCAGGCGTCGATCAGCTTGAGCGGTTCAGTTCCCAGTACATCAAATCGGCCCGGCGTGGGGCAGCCCATAAGCGACGCATCCAGCGCATCGTGGTCGAGCTCGCGACCCAGATACCCCTCGCAAAGCATAATCGCGCACGCGGCATTCTGCGGCTGATAGGCCGGCTTGACCATGCTCGACGTATAGATTGCACGCGGCGTGGTGCAGCTAAACTCAACCGTGTCGCCCACGTGCTCCGGCACCTTGGTCGTGGCATGGTTCACCGCCAGCGGCACTATGCCGCACTCGCGACAACGGGCATCCATCACGCGCTGAACACTCGCCTCATGCGTGCCCTCGCCCAGCACAACCAAGCGTCCGGGCTTGATGACCGCGGCCTTCTCCCCCGCAATGGCCTCGAGCGTATCGCCCAAAATACGTGTGTGATCGAGCCCAATGCCCGTAATGGCAACGGCGACGGGATCGGTCGCACTCGTGGCGTCCCAACGTCCGCCCATGCCGACCTCGAGCACGGCAACATCCACCGCGGCCTCAGCAAACACTACAAGTGCGGCAGCCGTCAGCAGGTCAAACGGCGTGATGGAATAGGCGCGCTCCCCCGCCGCCACACGGCGCGCATTCACGCGATGTCCCGCCTCGACGGCGGCAGAAACGCCACGAGCAAAGGCCTCGTCGCTCACGACGCGTCCATCGACCTCCATACGCTCGGGATAGCGCACCAGCTGCGGCGACGTATACAGCGCAGTCTTGAGCCCCTCACCGCGAAGAATGGCAGCCGAAAAACGCGTAGTCGAAGTCTTGCCATTGGTACCGGCAACCTGAATGCAATCAAAGTACTCGTCCGGACGCCCCAGCTCATCGAGCATATCGACAACCGTCTCAAGCAGAGGACCAGCATCCCCAGAAATCCGCCCCGTATCAGCAGCAAGCCCCACAGCCTCATCAAACGAAAGCAGCTCAAACGAGAAAGGAACGACATACGACCCAGAACGCTTAGCCATAACCCAAAGTCCCCCATAACAGAAAAAGAGGCTCATCAAAAAGAATGAGCCCCTCGCGTTCAAAAAATCAGCCAAACACCGCTTTGCAGCGACCTCAAGGCCACAACCCAGTGGCCCTAACATTCCGGGCGCAGACAACCACGTAAACGAACTGGGAGCGGTTTGGGGCTTTGCTCGATACAAGTTCCGCACGAGCCGAAGGCCACTTAATGTGGCCTTCGTGCGAGCAGGACTGTCCGCAGTAGCGAGCAATGCCCCAAACCGCGTCCCCCAGTACCGCCTACGAGAAGTCAGCAACCTGAGCAGTCAGCGCCGCCAGGATCTCCTTGAGCTCAGCTGCACGGTCCCTCTTCTTCTGGACCACCGCAGGCGCGGCCTTAGCCACAAAGCCCTCGTTGGCGAGCGTCTTCTCGCAGCCGGCGAGCTCCTTCTGGGCCGCGGCGATCTCCTTCTCCAGGCGCGCCTTCTCGGCCGAAAGGTCAACCTTGCCCTCGAGCACCACAAAGACCTCGACGCCGCTGTCGACCACGGCGATGCTCGCAGCCGGCTTCTCAACGTCGGTGCCCATGATCAGCGAAGCCGTGTTCGCCAGCGGCTCAATCGTCGAGCGCAGGCTCTCGAGCTTCTCGATGTCCTCGGCACCGGCGCGCACGACCACGTCGAGCTCGACCTTGGGGCTCAAGCGATAGCGCGAACGGGTGGCGCGGGCGGCAGACACGACGGCGCGGCACAGCTCAAACGCGCGCTCGGCGTCCTCGTCAACATACTTAACGTAGTCGGCGGGCTCGGGCCACTTGGCGATCATGAGCGCCTCGGCGCGGTCAACGTTGCCCTCGGCATCCAGGTCGAGCACACTCGCCGGCATGTTGTCCCAGATCTCCTCGGTGACAAACGGCATAAGCGGGTGCATCAGGCGAATGGAGGTATCGAGCACAAAGATCAGGTTGCGCTGCGCCTGCAGACGGCCCTCACCCTTCAGGCGGGCCTTGGTGACCTCGACGTACCAGTCGCAGACCTCATTCCAGAAGAACTGCTGCACGCCGCGGGCCATGTCACCAAAGGTGTAGTTCTCAATACCCTCGGTGACCATCTTCACGGCCTTTGCCAGGCGGCTGAACATCCAGGCGTCGGCCGGAGTCTCCACGACGGGCTCGCCGGGCGTGTAGCCCTCCATGTTCATGAGCAGGAAGCGGCTTGCGTTCCAGATCTTGGTCACAAACGACTTAGCCTGGTCGGTACGCGGGCTGTCGATAAGCTTCTTAGTCTTCTTGTCGATGTTCGCGTCAAACTTGACGTCCTGGTTGTTGGTGCAGAGCGTCAGCAGGTTGTAGCGCATGGCGTCGGCGCCGTACATGCCAATGAGATCCATGGGGTCAACGCCGTTGCCCTTGGACTTGGACATGCGGCTGCCGTCCTTGGCAAGAATCGTCGGGTAGATGACGACGTCCTTAAACGGCACCTCGTCCAGGAAGTACAGCGAGCTCATAACCATGCGGGCGACCCACAGCGCGATGATGTCGCGCGCGGTGACGAGCGCCGTCGTGGGGTGATGACCCTCGAGCAGCTCCGGCTTTTGCGGCCAGCCCTGCGTGGCGAAGGTCCACAGCTGCGAGCTGAACCAGGTGTCCAGCACGTTCTCGTCCTGATGCACGTGATGGCCGCCGCACTTGGGGCACACGTCGGTGTCCTCGGTAAGGGCGTCCTCCCAGCCGCAGTCCTCGCAGTAGAACACGGGAATGCGGTGGCCCCACCACAGCTGGCGGCTGATGCACCAGTCCTTGAGGTTCTCCATCCAGGTGGTGTAGGTCTGCGTCCAGCGCGCGGGGTGGAAGGTGACCTTGCCAGAGTTGACGGCGTCGAGCGCCGGCCCCTTGAGCTTATCGACGGCGACGAACCACTGCTCGGACAGCCACGGCTCCAGCGCGGCGTCGCAACGGTAGCAATGCATGACGGAGTGATCGAGGTCCTCGACGTGATCGAGCAGGTCGTGCTCCTCGAACCACTTAATGACGGCCTCGCGGCACTCCTCACGGGTCATGCCGGTAAACTCGCCGTAGCCTTCGACGACCACCGCGTGCTCGTCGAAGATGTTGATCTGCGGCAGGTCGTGAGCCTGACCCATGGCGTAGTCGTTGGGGTCGTGGGCCGGGGTGACCTTAACGAAGCCGGAACCGAAGTTGGCGTCGACATGCCAATCCTCAAAGATGGGGATCTCACGGTCGACGATGGGAAGCTTGACGGTCTTGCCCACGAAGGCGGCCTTCTCGGGGTCCTTCGGGGAAACGGCGACGCCCGTGTCGCCGAGCATGGTCTCGGGGCGCGTAGTGGCGACGACGATGTAGTCCTGGCCGTTGACCGGCTCGGTCAGCGGGTAGCGCAGGTGCCACAGGTGGCCCTTCTCGTCCTTATACTCGGCCTCGTCGTCCGAGATGGCGGTGGTGCAGTTGGGGCACCAGTTGACGATGCGCTTGCCGCGGTAGATCAGGCCGTCGTGGTACCAGTCGCAGAAGACCTTGCGCACGGCCTGGGCATAGTCCTCGTCCATGGTGAAGCGCTCGTTGTCGAAGTCGACGGAGCAGCCCATACGCTTGATCTGCTCGACGATGATGCCGCCGTACTCGTGGGTCCAATCCCAGCAAGCGTCGACAAACTTGTCGCGACCGATCTCCAGGCGGCTAATGCCCTCGCTCTTGAGTTTCTTGTCGACCTTGGTCTGCGTAGCGATACCGGCGTGGTCGGTGCCCAGCACCCAGCGCGTGGACTTGCCGCGCATGCGGGCCATGCGGATGATGGCGTCCTGGATGGAGTCGTCGGTGGCGTGGCCCATGTGGAGCTTGCCGGTCACGTTGGGAGGCGGAATGGTGACGGTGCAGTCGCCCACGCCCTCACGGCGCTTGTAGTAGCCGCCGTCGAGCCACTTCTGCAGGATCGCCGGCTCGTTGGTCGACGGATCGTAGTTCTTGGGCATCTCTTCCATATATCTCTCCCTTGCCCGTCGGCGTGTCCGCCTGCTTGGTTTTCGCTCGGTCAGGTCCTGACTCGCACGAAGAGCACATTAAGTGCTCTTCGGCTCGTGCGGAATCTACGAAAACCAAGCAGGCGGACACGCCTTAGGTATCGATTACTTCAGTCTGAAGGTACTAACTTGACAATCTCACAGAATAGCACAGGCATACCTGCCGAAAAGGGACAGGTTTATTTTGGTAGGTTTTATCAGGGGAAACGACATTTGCCCATATAAAACCGACCAAAATAAACCTGTCCCTAAATGGCAGGCCCCGCGGTGGTTGCCGCGGGGCCTGGATTCAAGCGATTTACCCGTAGATGCGCTGGGGTTGTTCTTCGCCCTTTACGGAGGCTTCGGTCACGATGACCTTGGAAACGCCCTCCTCGCTGGGGAGGTCGAACATCGTCTGCTGCAGCACGTCCTCGCAGATGGCGCGCAGACCGCGGGCGCCGGTCTTGCGGGCGAGCGCCATGCGGGCGATCTCGTGCAGGGCGGCATCCTCAAACTCAAGATCGACGTCCTCGAGCTGGAACATCTTACGGTACTGGCGCACCACGGCGTTCTTGGGCTCAGTCAGGATCGACACCAGGTCGTCCTCGTCGAGCGCCTGCGTCTGGGTGACAACGGGCGTACGGCCCACAAACTCGGGAATCATGCCAAAGGCGTTGAGGTCCTGCGGGAGCACCTGACGCAGTAGGTCGTTCTCGTCGACCGAGGTGGGGCCGGCGATCTCGGAGTTAAAGCCCACGCCCTTGTTGCCCACGCGATCGGCAATGATCTTATCCAGACCCACAAAGGCACCGCCGCAGATAAACAGGATGTTGGTCGTGTCGATCTGCAGCAGCTCCTGCTGGGGATGCTTGCGGCCGCCGGTGGGCGGAACGCTGGCCACCGTGCCCTCAAGAATCTTAAGCAGCGCCTGCTGAACACCCTCGCCCGAAACATCGCGGGTGATGGAGAGGTTCTCGGCCTTGCGGGCAATCTTGTCGATCTCATCGACATAGATGATGCCCACCTGCGCGCGCTCAATGTCGCCATCGGCAGCATTGATGAGCTTGAGCAGGATGTTCTCCACGTCCTCGCCCACGTAGCCGGCCTCGGTAAGCGCGGTGGCATCGGCGATGGCAAACGGCACCTCGAGGATGCGCGCGAGCGTCTGGGCCAACAAGGTCTTGCCGGTACCGGTGGGACCGAGCAGCAGGATGTTGGACTTGGCGAGCTCTACCTCGTCCATATCGTCGTCGAACTGCGAGCCCATGTCGTCGTCAAAGGCAGACACCGCGGCGCCGCCCTCGATCACGCGGCGATAGTGGTTGTACACGGCAACCGACATGGCGCGCTTGGCGTCCTCCTGACCCATAACATAGGCCGAAAGCTCGTCATAGATCTCGTGCGGCGTCGGCACGTGCGTGATGACCTGGCGGTCGTCCTCGAGCTCAAAGCCCTCGGTCTCGGGGTCCACGGCGGGTTGGGATGCAGCCTGGCCGTGGTCGTTGAGGAAGCCCGGCAGCTTGCCGTTACGGGCGGCGTCCATAAAGTCCGAAGCCAGCGACTCCTCCAAGATCTCGGAGCAGGCGGCGACGCACTCGTCACAGATAAAGATGTTGGTCGGGCCCTTTACGAGGCGACGAACCTGGCCCTGCTCTTTTCCGCAAAAGGAGCAGCGGATGGGGTTGCCGTTCTCGTCAAAGTTGTCCTGCATGTTACCGGCCATCCTAGGCGTCCTTCGCGGCGAGGTCGCGCGAGGTGACGATACGGTCGATCAGGCCGTAGTCGAGGGCCTCGGCAGCGGTCAAGTAGTTATCGCGCTCGGTGTCGGCCTGGACCTTCTCGATGGGCTGGCCCGAGGCGTCGGACAGGATCTGGTTGAGCTCGCGACGGGTCTTCTTGATCTCCTCGGCCACGATCTCGATCTCGGTCTGCTGACCCTGGGCACCGCCACTGGGCTGGTGAATCATGACCTTGGAGTGCGGCAGGCAGAAACGCTTGCCCTTAGCGCCGGCCGAAAGCAGCACGGCGGCCATGGACGCAGCCATACCGACGCAGATGGTGGAGACCTGCGGCTTGATGAAGTTCATGGTGTCCAGAATCGCCAGGCCGGAGTAGACCTCGCCACCGGGCGAATTGATGTAGAGCGAGATATCCTTCTCGGCATCCTGGCTCTCAAGATGCAGCAGCTGGGCAACGACCAGGTTAGCGCTGACGGAGTTGATCTCCTCGCCCAAGAAGATGATGCGGTCGTTGAGCAGGCGCGAATAGATATCGTAGCTGCGCTCGCCGCGCGGCGTCTGCTCGATAACGTATGGCACGAGGGCGGAATCGAACTTAGCGATCATACGCATCTCCATTTCTCTTACGGACCAATAGTGGTTCTAGATAAACGTACGGTGCCCGCATGCTATGCATTGGCTGGCACCGTACGAAGCAACCGGATAACCGGTGTATAACTTTACCCCATCACGGGCGCACCCATGCGCTCGCGGGCAAGGTGGCGAGAATTACTCGGCGTCCTTGGCGGTCTCGTCGACCTCGGTCACCTTGGCGTTCTCAACCAGGTGGTCGACGGCCTTGGAGCGACGGATGGACTCGCGGACGGCAGGCATGCGGCCATCAGCGATGAACTCGGCCTTGGAAGCCTCGACGTCCTTGACGCCGGCCTTCTCGAACTCGGCGTTGATGTCGTCCTCGGTGACCTCAATCTTGAGCTCACGGGCGAGGGCGTCGAGAGCCAGGGACTCACGCGCAACGTCGTTGGCCTGCTTGTGCAGGTCGCCGATGAACTGCTCCATGGTCAGGCCGGAAGCGGGCAGCCAGGTGTCCAGCGTCATGCCGCGGGCAGCGAGGTTGGACAGGAAGTTCTGGCCGAGCTCCTCAAAGACGGACTGCTCGTAGTCGGCGTCCATCTCGTCGAGCTGCAGACGCTCAGCGAGAGCGGAGACGCAACGGTTCTCCTTCTCGGCCGGCAGGCGGGAAGCCTTGTCCTGCTCGATCTCGATCTTGATGGCGTCGCGCATGGCATCGATGCTGTCGAAGCCGAAGTCGGACTTGACGAGCTCGTCGGTGAGCTCGGGGGTGTTGCGGACCTTGATGCCCTTGACGGTGACCTCGACGGTGTGGGTCTCGGCCTCCTCGCCCTCCTCCACCTCGTCGGTCCAGGTGACGGTCTTGACGTCGTCAACGTTGGCGCCGATCAGGGCCTCGTTGAACTCCTTGGGGTTGCTGTCGCTACCGGCGATGAGCATGCGGCCCTCGGCGGCGAAGTTGTCGGCGTTCTCGACGGCCTTGAGGTCGACGGTGACGTAGTCCTCGGCCTCGACGGCACGACCCTCGACGTCCTCGAAGGTGGCACGGTAGTTGAGGAGCATCTCAACCTGGTTGTTGATCTCGGACTCGGTGACCTCCGCAGGAGGCATCTCGATCTCGACGGCGTCGAAGGAGGAGAGCTCAGCGGCGGGACGCAGGGAGAACTCGACGGTGTAGGTGTAGTCCTCGTGGTCCTTGGCGAGGTCGAGCTCCTTGTAGTCACCGCTCTTGGTGGGGACGATGTCCAGCTCGTTGAGGACGGCGGGCTCGTTGGCGGCGATCAGGTCGTTGGTGGCCTGAGCGAGGGTAGCCTCGGCGCCAAGAGCGGAGTCGATGACCGGACGGGGAGCCTTACCGGCACGGAAGCCCGGGAAGCGGTACTTCTTAGCGGTGTCCTTGTAGGCCTTCTTGATCGCGGCGTCGACGTCGGCGGCCGGGATGGTGACCGTAGCGGTGAGCTTGGCGTCCTTGACGTCAGAAGCGGTGATGTTCAACACGTTCCTCCTCATACTGCCCAGCTTATCTGAGGTGCTGGTACCTTTATGCAACAAAGCGTCGCGAGGGCATAAGCCGACGCGGGTGCGTTGGTGCGGGCGAAAGGACTCGAACCTTCACGGGAATCCCACCAGAACCTAAATCTGGCGCGTCTACCAATTCCGCCACGCCCGCATGAGCGCACAGACTAGGAATGATAGCAGATACGAACGACAAGCGCACGCACACCTTTTACAGGCTCACGACCTCACCACGAGTGCAAAAGGCGGGACGAGTTGCCCCGCCCCGCCCATAACGACTTGTTCGCTGACCCGCTACTCCCCCAGCAGGGCCTTCTCGGGCGTAATCGGCAGCGAGCGCACCTGGTGGCCGGTGGCGTGCGCCACGGCCGAGGCCACGGCGGCGAGCGGCGTGTTGATGACGACCTCGCCGATCGACTTGGCGCCAAACGGGCCCGTCGGCTCGTAGCTCGGCTCAAAGGCCACGCGAATACTGCCGATATCCAGACGCGTGGGCAGCTTGTAGCTCATAAAGTTGCCGGTGCGCAGGCGACCGCGGTCGTCGTGCTCGACAATCTCGTAGAGCGCGTGGCCGATACCCTGGGCAATGCCGCCCTCGGCCTGGACGCGCGCGAGCGCCTCGTTGATCACAGTGCCGCAGTCGACGGCCGCCGCGTAGTCCACCACAGTCACCTTGCCGGTGGCCTTGTCGACCTCGACCTCGGCAATGCCGGCCATAAACGGCGGGGGCGAAACGGGCAGGCAGGCAGAGGCATGCGAGGTGAGCGCGTCGCCGCCCGCAATGTTCTTGACGCACAGGTTGGCAAAGTCGCGCAGCGTGAGGTAGCGGTTCTGCTCGCGCGCGGCACGCTCGTCGGACAGGCGCACGTACTGGCCGTCGAAGACCACGTCGGCGGCGTCCACGTCCCACATCTGGGCGGCCTTGGCGCAGATTTTCTCGCGCAGCTCGGTCGCGGCGTTCTTGGCTGCCAGGCCCGTCACGTACGTGCCCGAGCTCGCGTACGAGCCGGCGTCGAACGGCGACACGTCGGTGTCTACGCCGCGCACCACGATCAGCGAACTCTCCACGCCCAGCTCCTCGGCGGCAATCTGCGCCAGGATCGTGTCGACGCCCATGCCGTTATCGGTGGCGCCGGTGCCGATGGTAATGAAGCCGTCTTCCTCCAGGCGCATGTCGATGCCGGCGATATCCACGTTGGAAATGCCCGAGCCCTGCATGGTGAGCGCACAGCCCAGAGCACGCACGCGGTCGCCCAGGTCCACGGCCAGCGGCTTGTCGCGCCAGCCGATCATGTCCATCGCGCGCAGCAGGCAGCGGTCGAGCGCGCAGGCGTTGAGCTTCTCGTTGTAGTACTGCGGCATAATCTCGCCCTCGTGAACCATGTTCTTAAGACGCAGGTCGGCGGGATCCATGTGCAGCATGTCGGCGAGCTCGTTGACGGCACTCTCCACGGCAAACTGGCCCTGGGTGGCACCGTAGCCGCGATACGCACCGCCTCGGTTGGTATTGGTGTAGACGGCGTCCCAGCTAAAGCGGCTCGCCTTCACATGGTTGTAGATGGGCAGGCTCTTGTGGCCCGAAAGGCCGATCGTCGTGGTGGCATGCTCGCCATACGCGCCGGCGTTGGACAGCGTATGCAAGTCGATGGCCGTGATGGTGCCGTCGTTCATGGCGCCCAGCTTAACGGTCATCTGCATCTGGTGACGCGAATTGCCCGCAGTGATGGTCTCCTCGCGGGTGTAGCAGCAATAGCTCGGACGGCCGGTCTGCTGGGTAACGAATGCCACGAAGATCTCACAGCAGCCCGTCTGCTTGGAGCCAAAGCCACCGCCGATGCGCGGCTTAATGACCTGCACCTGCGACTGCGGAATGTCGAGCGACTGCGCGACCATGCGGCGCACGTGGAAGGGTACCTGCGTGGAGGTGGTCACCGAGATACGCCCAAACGCGTCGGTCGTCGCGAAGGCTCGGAAGGTCTCCATGGGCGCGGTCTGCGTGGCCTGGCTGGTGTAGGTGCGGGTGAAGACGATGTCGCTCTGGGCGAAGGCTTCGTCCAAGTCGCCAAAATCGCTGGTACCGCTGCACACCAGGTTGCGCGGGACGTCGCCGCCCTGCGGGAACATAAAGGTCACATCGCCCTCGGGGTGGACCACGATGTCGTTATCGAGTGCCTGGGTAAAGTCGAGCAGCGGCTCGAGCACCTCATAGTCGACCTTGATGAGCTTGAGCGCCTTGTCGGCAGCCTCCTCGGTCTCGGCGGCGACGATCGCCACCTCTTCGTTTTGGTAACGGACGAGGTTCTCGAGGATCAAGCGGTCGTAGGGACTCGGCTGCGGATAGCTCTGGCCGGCGATGGTAAAGCGGCGCTGGGGCACGTCCTCGTAGGTGTAGACGCCCACCACGCCGGGCACCTTCAGTGCGCGCGACGTATCGATGGAGCGGATCTTGGCGCGGGCATACGGGCTGCGCTTGAGCTTAACGATCAGGGCGCCGGCGGGCACCATGTCGCCCGTGTAGACGGGACGACCCTCGAGCAGGGCCTTCGAGTCCTTCTTGGGCTGCTTGTGGGTAATCTGCTTGTACGCGACGCCGTCGCAGCTGGTGTCGTTGACCGGCAGCTCGGGCATCTCGAAGCCCACCTGCACGCCAGACTCGTTGAGGAAGCGGACGATGGCGCGCAGCTGGCTCTCATAGCCGCTGCAGCGGCAGAGGTTGCCGGCGAGCTGGCGCGAGAGCTCCTCGCGCGTGGCAACAAGGCTCGGGTCCTCCTTGGCGGCACGGGCGAGCGCCAGCACGTTCATGATGAGGCCGGGAGCGCAAAAACCACACTGCTCGGCGCCTTCGGCAGCCATTGCGCGGGCGAGCGCCTCAGACTCGGCCTTGAGGCCCTCGAGCGTAGTGATGGAGCGGCCCTCGACGCGCGCGGCGGGAACCGAGCAGCTCAGCACCGGGTCGCCGTCGAGCCACACTGTGCACAGGCCGCAGTTGGTGGTCTCGCAGGCACAGCGCACCGACGCGCAGCCCTGCTCGCGCAGCAGCGCAAAGAGCATGGTGTCGGGGGCAATCTGAACCTTGACCTTACGGCCGTTGAGCGTAAAGGAAAGATCGATGAGTTTGGCAGCCATTAGCGCACCTCGCTAGAATCGACGCCGGGCACGCGGCGGCAGGAATACTCGTCCGTGGCAAACTTGGGGACCTGCACGGTCTCGAGCTCGCGGGCAAGCGCGGCAGAAAGCTCGATGCCGGCGGCGCGGCGCACGGCCTGGATGGCGAGCGGGGCCGAGATGCGGCGACGGTAGTCGGCCGAGCCCCATAGGTTGGTGCCGTAGCTCAGCGCGCGCACGGATGCCGCTAGGGCACGCAGCTCGTCCTCAGAAGGTTGCTCGTTCACCAGGCCACACGCCTCGCCCTGCAGCAAGGTCGCGCGCAGCGGACGGGCGCCCACGGTGACATGCCAGGTGTTATCCCACCAGACGGCGGTGACGTTTAAGGAGGGGAAGTCGGTCGCGGCCTTGCGCACAGCCTCATAGCTCGCGCGGTAATCGTGCTTAACGACCACGACGTGCTCGATCACGTCACGCACGTAGCCCATGTCCGCGAACTCGGCGAGCGGCACGCGGCCGGCGCCCGTCAGCTCAACATAGGAATCGAGTGCGAGGAAGGCGGAGAGAACGTCCGAGAAGCCAAAGCGACCGTAGATGCTGCCGCCCACCGTGGCGGTATTGCGCAGCTGCACACCCACGATGTCGTGGACGGCGAACTCAAAGACATTGTTGACAAGCGCGTTGAGCCCGGCATGACGCTCGAGCTGGCGCAGGGTGCACATGGCACCGATGCGAAACTCGGTCTCGGTCTCCTCGATCTGATCGAGTCCGCAGGCCGAAAGGTCAATCGCCGTCGCCACGCGACGCGAACCCAGGCGCATCCAGATGCCGCCGCCCACAATCTTGTTGTTGCGGTTCTTCTGCAAGAGCTCATAGGCTTCGGCCGCGTTTCCAACACGGACGTAGGTACCGAACTTGAGCACGTTCTCCCCCATCTCTTCACTTGTCCAGTGTTTCTAAGTGTACCAAACGAGGGCGCACGACCCTCACCACCACAGAAAAAGGCTCCCAGCCGGAATGGCTGAGAGCCTTATCACATGCCATATCAAGCGAAGATTTAGCAGACGCCCTGGGCGAGCATGGCATCGGCGACCTTCAGGAAGCCGGCGATGTTAGCGCCCATGACAAAGTTGCCCTCCTGGCCGTACTCCTTGGCGGTGTCGTCCACGTTGTGGAACATGCCGCGCATAAGCTGCTCGAGCTTGCCGTCGACCTCCTCGAAGGTCCAGGACAGGTGCTCGGCGTTCTGGCTCATCTCCAGGCCGGACACGAGCACGCCGCCGGCGTTGGCAGCCTTACCGGGCATAAAGGCGACGCCGTTTTCCTGGAAGTAGTTCGTGGCCTCGATGGTCGTAGGCATGTTCGCGCCCTCGCCGACCACCTTGCAGCCGTTGGCGACGAGCGCCTGGGCGTCCTCGAGCAGCAGCGTGTTCTCGCGAGCGCAGGGCAGCGCGATGTCGCAGGGCAGCTGCCACACGCCGCGGCCGTCGCCCTCGTGCCACGTGGCGTTAGGCTTCTCGTCGATGTACATAGCGAGCGTAACGCCCTTGTCGTGGCCGGAGCGCTTCTTGTTGTAGACGTGCTCGAGCACGGTGTAGTCGATGCCGTCGGGATCCTCGACCCAGCCGTGAGTATCGGAGCAGGCCAGCACCTTACCGCCGAGCTGGGAGACCTTCTGGACGGCGTAGATGGCGACGTTACCGGAACCGTGAACGACGACGTTCTTGCCCTCGAAGGAGTCGCCGCGGCTCTTGAGGTACTCGTCCACAAAGTAGGCCAGACCGTAGCCGGTGGCCTCGGTACGGGCGAGCGAGCCGCCAAAGGAGAGGCCCTTGCCGGTGAGAACGCCGGTCCACTCGTTGGTCAGACGCTTGTACTGACCGAACAGGTAGGCAACCTCGCGGCCACCAACGCCCAGGTCGCCGGCGGGAACGTCGGTGTTGGGGCCGATGTGGCGATAGAGCTCGGTCATGAAGGACTGGCAGAAGTGCATGATCTCGTTGTTGGACTTGCCCTTGGGGTCAAAGTCGGAGCCGCCCTTGCCGCCGCCCATGGGAAGGGTGGTCAGGCTGTTCTTAAGGATCTGCTCCAGGCCCAGGAACTTGAGCATACCCAGGGTGACCGTCGGGTTAAAGCGCAGGCCGCCCTTGTAGGGTCCAATGGCTGAGTTGAACTCGACGCGATAGCCGCGGTTGACCTGAACCTTGCCCTGATCGTCGACCCAGGGAACACGGAACATGACGATGCGCTCGGGCTCGACGAGGCGCTCCAGCAGGGCGGCCTCCTCGTACTCGGGGTGGGCGTCGAGCGCCGGCTGGATGGTGCCGAGGATCTCGGTCGCGGCCTGGATGAACTCAGGCTGCTCGGGATAGCGGGCCTTGAGCTCTTCGAGAACTTTCTGCGTGTAGCTCATGCTTCCTCCAATTGATGGAAAAGAAAAGTATCGTTCGAGGCGCCCCATGCGCCGCGAGCTTTATCGAGTATGGATAATATCGCACTGTTGCGGGAAAGTTACGCATAAGCCGACGAGCAGATGTTTCGTTTTGATTACGATGCAGGTAGAAGCGTTTTTGAGCACCCAACGTGCAAATCGCGTGTTTCAAAGCTGTTTCGTCCACATGTTCCGAACCACCACATTGGGGACAGGCACCTTTGTGGTGGTTTTGGTGGTTAGAGGACGAGCTGATGGTAGTCGGCGGGGATTACGTGGCCCTCGGTGGCGGCACGGAAGGCGGCGAGGGCATCGCCCGAGAACGGCATAGCCCAGCACAGTCCGCAGCCGGCGGTGATGGAGCCAGGCAGCGGCATGATGCGCCCGGGCACACCGGCGGCAAGGCACAGCTGCTCGCATTCCATCACATCGAAGGTGCTATCGAACGAAACGATAATCTTGCGCTCGTGGTCGAGGGCATCACCGGATGGGCCTTCGAGGTGTGCCTCACGATACGCCGCGGCGGCCGCTTCCTCTTCCGCAGTATGCCCACAGCCACCGCAGCCGCAGGTACAGGGCTCGGAACCATCGCAAGTGCAAGGCTCTCCCGTGTCGGGACAAATATCGTGAGACATGGCAACTCCAATCGTCTAGGCAAGCAACTCGGCCGCCGCAAACTCCTCGGGTGTATTGACGTTTTCAAAGCAGAGCGTCGAGCCCGCGGCCTTAACAATCTGCGGCTCATCCATATAACCGGCCTGAACGCGATTGATCAGGCAGCGAATGCGCTGGCGGTCGCAGGCGAGCAGCTCTTGGGCAACCGGCGCACACGCGTCACGGCGCCAGACGGCGCAAAGCGGCTCAATCCCCCGCTCCTCGCGCGGCACGCACACGTCGAGCGCCTCGGCCTCAACACGATCGGCAAGCGCGCCGATGAGTTCCGGCGAGACAAACGGCATATCGCAGGCGACGATAGCCGCATGAGGAAGCCGAGCCGCAGCCAGCGAGCTCGCGATGCCGCGCATGGCGCCCGCCGACCCCTCAAGGTCCGGCACTATTCGCGGCACCAGGCCGCCAAACGTGCGCTCCTCAAGGTAGGCAAGCTCGCTGGGACGCGACGTCGTCACGACCAACTCACCGGCAACTGGCGCCAACCGACCCAGTACGCGCTCGATGAGCGGCTCACCGCAAAACGCCATGCGCGCCTTATCGCAGCCCATGCGCGACGACAACCCGCCCGCCTGGACGACACAAGAAAGATCGGTCCGTCTTACGGTAGTCATACGGCAAACCACCCCCATCGGCATGCTCAAAATCCGGCACACGAAGCCAAATACCGCCACCGAAATAGCGGCGCTACGAAAAGCCCGTGCAAAAACAAAACAGCGCCTTTGCGGCACGCAGCAAGACCGCGAGCACAAAAGCGCTGGTAGCGTATGGCGGGAACGTATGTGAATCGAACACATCCAAGACGTTTTGCACGCCTCGCAACGGTTTTGAGGACCGCGGAGCCCACCGGAGCCCATCCGTTCCCAAGTGCGGAGGTATTTTACCAAACCGAAACGGCTCCATCCCAAAAAGACGAGCAAGAAGTTGCGGTGGAATAGTTCCTGTATTTGCTGCCAAAGCCTCCAAATAGGAACTATTTCACCGCAACTGAGGAGGCGGGAGCGGGTGACCGGCCTAGCGTAGGGACCTCAGGCCGCCGGCCTCCTTGTCGAGCACCGTAAAGCGCACGGCATCTAGGTGCTCCAAGATGCTGATTGCACGTTTGCGCGACACACCCAGGGCCTCGCGCAGTACGCTCGTGGTGGCTGCGCCGCCGGCTGCCTCAATGGCGGCGGCGACGAGCTCACGCGCATGGGCCTCGGCGGTAGCAGACAGGGCAACGTCGCGCTCGACCTTAACGATCGAGCGATTGAGCGAAAGCTCGCGCAGGGCACGCGTCATGGTGTCGCGACCGAGCTGCAGCTGTTCGCCCACCTCGGGAAGCGTCGGTGCATCCAGGCCAGCCTCGTCAAGCAGCGCGACGATGCGCTCGCAAGCCTCTCGCACCACGCGTGCCGCCGCGGCGGCCGAATGCGGATCGAATACCTCGGCGCCCTCGGCGGCGCACACGCCACGCGAGCAGCCCTCGGCAATCAGAGCCGAGGCAACGCCTTCATCAGCGGCAGGCCACGCAGCATGGGCAACGGCGCCAGGCGTAAAGCCCGTCTCCTTGGGAGCCGCCGCGTGCATGGCTGACAGGGTCGCCGCCAGCGCATCCATAGCGGCGTCGAGCACCACGGTGTCCGCCAAGAGCTCCGCATCACCCATGGCAAGCTTGCGAACGGAGCCCTGCGCCACCAAACCGCGCAGTGCGGCATCGGCCTCGCCGGCACCAAGATCCAAAGCCTCGGCAACATCAGCCGCCGCAACCGGCAGCGCTTGCAGCGCCAGCCACGCATCCACCGCACCCGAAACATCTCCGGCCTCAAGCGCAGCAAGCAGCGCGCGCTCCCCCGTCGAAAGCTCGCGCGAGCGACGGCAGCGCGAAAGCAGCACACGCCCGCCGCCAATGAGCATAACGGGCGAATACGACAGCACCACGGCATGGTCTCCGGCTCGCAGCGGCAGCGGCTCCTCCAAGCGCACCTGTACGGTACGGGTCTCGCCCACCGCCATGGGAGCCTCGCCCTCCAAAAGCATGATGCGGCCGACGACCTCGGCCGTGCCGGCCATCACATGCACGCGCGCGCCCGACTCGAGCACGCGCGGCTTGGCGCCCTCGCGACCCAAATACGTAAACGTCATCATAAAGCGCAACGTCTGGCCAAAGCGGTCCGCCACGCCCAGCATCTCGCCACGGTCAAGCGCCGCGACACCGTCACCAACTAGGTTGAGCGCCACACGCTGACCAGGCAGCGCGCGCGGCGTATCGCCATGCACCTGAATCCCGCGCACGCGACAGACCGTACGCGACGGCAAAGCCATCAGCTCGTCGCCCACCGCAACCGGCGCATCGTGCAGCGTTCCCGTTACGACAGTGCCGACGCCCTTAATCGTAAAGCAGCGGTCAATCGGCAGGCGCGGCGCGGCATCGGTGCGCTCGGAACGGTTGCGGCAGGCATCCCAGCAGGCACTTACCTGCTCGTCGAGCACCGCAAGCAGCCCGTCGATCCCCTCGCCCGTCTTAGACGACACGGGCACAATCGGCGCGCCCGCAAACACGGTACCCGACAAAAAGTCATCGACATCGAGCTCGGCAAGCTCGGTCATCTCGGCATCGGCCAGGTCACACATCGTCAGCGCCACCACCATATGCGTGACGCCCAGCAGCTCCAGCACGTGCACGTGCTCGCGCGTCTGCGGCATTACACCCTCAACGGCAGAGACCACCAGCACGGCAACGTCGATGCCTGTCGCACCCTGCACCATGGCGCGCAGGTAATGCGCGTGGCCCGGCACGTCGACCAGGCCGACGATCTTGCCACTCGGCAGTGCCAGCTCGCCAAAGCCCAGCTCCACGGTCATACCGCGACGGCGCTCAACCTCCAGGCGATCGGGATTCTTGCCGGTCAACGCCTCGATCAGTGCCGACTTACCGTGGTCGACGTGGCCCGCCGTGCCAACGATAACGGGGCACTCCACCAGCGCTTGAACCTCACTCATCGAGCAATCGCCTTCTCAACGCATGCAACGAGCGTCGATGCCGCCGTCTCGATATCGCGGTCGCCCACAAGCGTACGGACGTCAAACAAAATGCGATCGTGCGAAGTTCGCGTGACGACCGGCGTGTCGAAGTCCTGGACAAGCGAGCGCTTGAGCGCGTCGACGGACAGGCGCCCGTCGACCGGGCAGACGGCCACGCACATGGTGGGCAGCTCCACGGTAGGCAGCGAGCCGCCACCGGGGGTCGACGATTCCTCGACGATCTCCACCTGAACGGCGCACGGGCAACCGGCCTTATCGAGCCCGGCGACCATACGATC